>NZ_JAMPLJ010000004.1:0-675873 GCF_039962505.1 Leptolyngbya sp. DQ-M1 | reverse complement strand
TCATCAACACGCCGAACCAGCCTACGTACAGGCGGTTGTCGGTCGAGGTCACCCAGTTGCAGAACTGCGCCCACAGGTTGGCGCTTTCGCGTCTCTGTAAGGTCGTTGTCATGGTTGGATAATTACAATTTGAAGAATGATGTAAGTGGTGTTAACCACACTTTACATAGTAGAGAAAAAATTTCGATTTGTAAAGCGTTTTAACGATCGTTTCTCAGATTCTCCATCTGAAGGAGTAGATCAAGAGTACAAAAAGTATCTGGCTTCAAATGCTCTGCCCCGTCCCAGAGCGGCTTCTGAGCATCCGAAGACACTCTTTAGTCAAGACTGAGAAGAGGCAGAAGCAATTGTAAACGAATAATACGAACTAAAACCGAGAGAACGACATCCGCTCTCTTGTTTCAATCCGTAACGAGGTTGCGAACCCATCCATTAAATTACGATCGCTAGCTTGCGTCCTAAATTGACGATTGCAGGGGTTATTGTGGGCGATCGATGCAACCACTGGTGAAATAGCTCTTGACTCTTGGTGAAAGAAACGTTTAGTCCAAACTGTCCACTGAGCGTGATCAACCGCTCTAAGACATGAACTTGAGGGTCTGAATTTTCTATTTCACGTTCGTTAAAGAGTGTCCACAACGCTCGTTCGATCAATCGCTGCAAAATTTCACGCGCCTCTGGCTGTTGAAGCTGACAGTGCAGATGAACTGCTTCAGTTGCGATCGCTTCCAACTGCGCCAAAATTATCAAAGTTGAGTCCAGATCCTCTGCATCTTGCTCGAACGATCGCAGCGTTAGCAGCAGCCGATGTCCGAGTGCTATTTCAGCCGCGACTTGTAGCTCCTGGGGTACAGGCAATTCATCGCGATGAAACGCCATTAAAACCCCATAGTTGTCGCGATAGACTTGTGTGTAAAGTTGGTCTAAGCGCGTTAGGGTCTCTTGAGTGAGCAACCTCATCATTCGATGTCGCTCCTCTGCAAACAAATCCTGCAAACTGTAAGCCACATCCCCAAACAGTTGATTCATTTTCAGGATGACTTGAGCGGCGCTACCTTGTGCAAGCTTTTCAAAAAGCTGCTCTTTCACCTGCGTATAGTTCCGCCGTCCCGCAAAGGGTTGAATACAACACTGAAAATCCCAGCCGCATAAATGCAGCACTGCAAAGACGAAATGCTGACTCTCGCGAGTAATCTCAGACGTGAGTTGTAGCTGACCGACTGCAAGCGTTACCGATCCCAAGCGCTGAATCTGATAGTCCAACTGAGACGTGCTGTAGCAGTAAACGCGCTGTTCTCGTGCATAAGTTGTAAACAGAGAAGAGATTGCGTAGTGGGCTGCAACCTGCTCGAACGTGATTTGAGCGGGAATCACGAGTTGACGATACACTTCCGCACCATTTTCGAAGCAATCAACATTGCTCGGAGACAATGCCAGTCGTTTAATAAAACTTTTTTCAAGCTGAAGCCCTGCTACATCTCCAGCAAGTTCAAGCGCTCGTGAGGCATACCGCAGAATTTGCACCCCCTCTGGTCGAGAAAGCTCTTCAAAAAACCAGCCGCAACTTGTGTACATCAACAACGCATGACGCTGCATTTCTAGCAGGCGTAACGCATCTAAACGATCGTCACTGCTCAATTTATGCGACTGATGCCGAGCAAGAAACTTTGGTACCGAAGCCCGATCGCGAATGACTTCGATATACTCATCTCGCGCTTGCCAAGGATCATCAAACAGCTTTTTCCCTTCCTCTTCGTACACGCGAATCAACTGATCCCGCAGCCAATCCAGTGCTTCTCTCAGCGGTCGTCGCCATTTTTGGTGCCATAGACCGCCGCCTCCACAGCCACAGTCATCCTGCCAGCGATCAACTCCATGCGCACAACTCCAAGCGGTAACGGGCTTCAACACCACCTCCCACGTCGGTGGATTAAGGCTAAGGTAGTGCGCGAAATTAGTGACTGTCCAATCGCGTCTTGGAAACTCTTCAATAAAAGCATATGCCAAGCATTTCTCAGTGCCACCTTTGTGATGCCCGAAAGTTTCACCATCGGTTGCGACTGAGATTAGCTGAGTGGGACGATGATCCCCGCGTACCGCTTGGCTCAAACGACTCGCGAGATGATGAGAGCTGCTCAAGGCTGAATCAAAGCCCATGTCACGAGAAATCGGACCGTCGTAGAAGAAAATATCTAGATAAGAAGAATCAGGATCACCTGATTGCAGATAACAGCGATAGGGGCGAGTGGGATCAATTTGACCTCCGCCCACTTCCATCCAGGTAGAATCATTCTCAGCTCGACAGCGTTCTGCCTGCGATGGAGCCAGAACAATAAACTTGATCCCCTCTTCGATCAAAATCTTCAGGGTTGGATAATCAACTGCGGTTTCAGCGAGCCACATTCCTTCGGGATCGCGTCCGAAGTGCGATCGAAAATCTGCTTTTCCCCAGCGAATCTGTGTCCGCTTATCGCGATCGTTCGCCAACGGCATGATGATGTGGTTATAGACTTGAGCGATCGCATTGCCATGCCCGTTTAAACGATCGCAACTTTTACGATCGGCATCAACGATGCGTTGATATACCTCCACGTCATGCCGCTCGATCCAACTCATCAATGTTGCGCCAATATTGAAGCTTAGATACTCAAAGTTGTTAACGAGCCCCAACAGTCGTCCTTGCTCATCTAGCACTCTAGCGAACGCATTCGGACGATAACATTCGTGATGAATTCGCTCATTCCAGTCGTGAAATGGAGCGGCGCTGGGTTGTCGCTCAATGGCATCCAAGTAAGGATTTTCACGAGGAGGCTGATAGAAATGTCCATGTACTGCGACATAAACACCGATCGCAGTTTCAACAGGATCGCTTACCGCAGCGGGGTTTGGAGTATTGAGATCGGCAGCAGACAAGCGGGATGAGGTCATGGGTTAAGTTCCACATAAGAAGACACTCACACTCGCAACAGCAGCACATCGGAGTGTAAGCAGAACGTATCAAACTTAAAAAAATCGCAGTAGAAGCGGTTTTCTCAAAACTAAAATCAGTCGGAGGTTTCTCGATCGCACAGAGCGGAGATGATGCTGTGTCTGACCTTAGCAAGCGCGAAAAAAACCACAACCTAACTCAAGATTGATTCTATTGGAATGGGAATCAATAAGTTGAGTTAGATTGTGACAACGCTGATGTGAAAGCAGGATGACGAATAAAATGCGAGATTCATCGTTCTGCGATCATCTCTTCTGATTGAATCGCACTTTAGACCTGTTCCTAAAGTTCTTTAAGATCTTTATATAGAATTTTACGATCGTGCCACCAAAGTTCATTCTTTGTGATGTAAAGCGTTGAGCAAAACACAAAGAATTATGCTGCCGTCAGCGCCGATCGTGAGTATCCTATTGAGGACGATTTTCTCATCTAGAAACGCGAATGTCATTCAAGAATATAGTTTTTACAGCATTGCTCGTGATGATCCCGGTGTCGATCGCGGCTCACTATCTCCATTGGGGATCACTCGTTGTTTTCGCCACGGCAGCATTGGCAATTTTACCTCTAGCAGCCTGGATGGGAACTGCAACCGAGGAAATTGCGGTTGTTGTCGGTCCAACGTTGGGCGGTTTGATGAATGCAACGTTCGGCAATGCAACTGAGCTAATTATTGCCCTAGTTGCTCTAAATGCAGGTCTAATTGATGTTGTAAAAGCTAGTCTCACAGGTTCGATTATCGGCAATCTGCTCTTGGTTATGGGCTTAGCAATGCTGCTAGGCGGCTTGCGCTATAAAGAGCAGGAATTTCAGCCGATCGTGGCACGAGTGAATGCTTCATCAATGAATTTGGCGGTGATTGCACTTTTGTTGCCGACAGCAGTAAATATCACTTCATCAGGAATCGAGCCATCAACGCTGCAAGTTTTGTCGGTTGCAGTTGCGATCGTGTTAATTAGCGTCTATACCCTCACCCTTCTGTTCTCGATGAAAACTCATACTTATCTCTATGATGCGGGTGTAGCAGAAGAAGAACTTGCGGCGGCGAGCTTAGCCCATGAAACCAAAAAGCCGAATCTTGTGTTGTGGTCTGTTGTTTTACTCGTTTGTACAGTGCTGGTTGCAGTTGAATCGGAATTACTGGTCGATAGTTTAGAAATTGCTACAGAGAAGCTGGGATTGACCGCACTTTTTACAGGAGTAATTTTGCTGCCGATCATTGGAAATGCCGCTGAACACGCTACTGCTGTCACGGTAGCTATGAAGGACAAAATGGATCTATCGCTTTCGGTTGCTGTAGGCTCAAGCTTGCAGATTGCGCTGTTTGTCGCTCCGGTGTTGGTGATTGTGGGCTGGTTAATTGGACAACCGATGGATTTGAATTTTAATCCGTTTGAGTTGGTTGCAGTGGCGGTTGCGGTGTTAATCACGAATTCGATCAGCTCTGATGGTCGATCGAATTGGTTAGAAGGAACATTATTATTAGCAGCCTACACAGTGCTAGGACTCGCCTTTTATTTTCATCCAGTAATGGCATAGCTAAGTGTATTACTGAGGACGCGATCGCACTTTCTGCCCGACAGCTACCCAAAGAACTTGAACGCTGCGATCGCGATACTCCGCCAAATTCAACCATTTTCGTGGTCGCTACGATCCTCGAATCAGAGAGCTTGTAAAATTTGCGTTTTTAAAGTCTACGTAAATTTCCAGTTTTTCCCGGATTGCAGGATAAAATCTGGAAAATAGTGACCATAAGCAGTAGTAAAAGATACGCAGGATTCTTGCGGATATTTGTGTAAAGATTTGGTGAGTGACGCAGATTACACCGAGCCTGCGTGGGTTCGATTATGATTGCCCGTATTTTGACCTTGCCCCGGTCAAGCTTGCTTGAAGTCGATTGAATCCGCTGATTAAATCTATGTTCCTGAAGTCTGGGGTTAAGAGGTGCTAGAGCCATGATTGCTGAGTCTATTTATCAAAGTCGGGGAATTCTGCCGGAGGAACAGCGGCTCTATGATCACCTTTTATACCTGGTTCAAAACGAATCGCCGCAAGCATTGACGGAACGGTTTCGCCTTCTATTCATTGAAGCAACTGGCCATCCGAATGCTACTCTGCAACAAGACCTCGATCGCCTTGTGCAGTCCAAGAACTCCAGCGAAGACTTTCGTTTTATTCTCAATCGTTGCTGCCATATTCTAATCAATCGCTGGCAATCGCGACCCCAGTGCTACAGCGCGATCGCAGAACTCATCGCCCTGTTTGAATTAGCTCCGACTCGTCCAGTTACATCAGACCTTTATCGATCGCGCATTATCAAGCAACAGCGTCATTTGATTCAAGCATTCCGAAGCACCGAGCAGTACCTCACGCTTAAGCGCTTGGCAACTGTTTTGCAGCCTGCGGAGTTCTCGATCGAAACCGAGCGCTTCGGAACACTAATCCGCCGTTACCCCTATCTATATGAACATTGCCTTGTGACTGAGGGAACACCCGCGAGTCAACAAGCTTCAATTCGCCAGCTTCAGGTGGAACGACAAAAGCAATTTGAAATCGACCTTTCCAAGTATGTAACTTACCAAGTTCGTTGCGCTGTGAGTGATACTGCTACACCGGGACGCGATCGCGTCATTTATCCGGTGCAAAATCCAACGCTATTAGATGAACGATCGCTCAGCGCCGCCCTACACGAATTCACCGGAAAAGTGAACGGGAATGATACCTGTCGCGAAGTAGCGCAGCGATTTTCTGCTCATTGTCAGGAAGTGCGATCGTATCGGGAATTCAAAAGAGATCTGTATGGCTATCTCACCGATGTTGTGAACCCAGCTTACGGCAAGCGGCACTTCAATCGGCAGTTTGCTAATTTGCTGAATGACATTCATTCAGAGAGCGAATCACAGCCGCTGACAGACTTTCTGATGCTGCGGACTTGTAGCCAACTGCTGAATTTTCTTGTCGTCGAAAGCGCTCAAAATCCGCAGCATTTTGTACTCGTTGATTTGCTATCTAACTTGGGTGCGACCTCAACCACGCGACTTCTGCTGCAAATCGTTTTGCTCTGTCAACGAATTAAGCCTTACTTAGAGAAGCGATTTTCGATTTTGTTTCATCACTACGAAAGCTACAGTCGCGATGGCGTTCAGTGGCTAATTGCGGCAATGGAAAATCTACAGCTTGCTTTAACTACGAACTTCAGCACTTTAAATTTGTGTTTTGTGCATCAGCTTGTGCGTTAGCGGTTGGGATTTATGTTAATCTACACGATGGTAGGATGCTCATTCTCTAGAATGCTGTGCATACTCATGTATGGACAGCCATTTTTAGTCCGATGAGAAACCCAAAACTTTTGATTCAATTGGAGGATACAGCATGACCCAAGTGGTTCTCGGAGAAAACGAAGGAATCGATTCAGCGCTGCGTCGATTTAAGCGTCAAGTTTCAAAGGCTGGAATCTTAGCAGACCTGCGATCGCACCGTCATTTTGAAACCCCGCTCGAAAAGCGCAAGCGTAAAGCGATCGTCGCTCGACGCAATCGCCGCTACCGCTAACGGTGACAGTCGATTCTTAGATTAAGAATCGATTTTTTATTAAAAACGGTTGACTGGGAGCATTGCTAGGATGTGAGAAGTACGCTGCTCTTCTTTCCGTGAATTTATGACTGACTCCATTTCCGACGTTGGCAAACCCTTGGATCAGGAACTAGACGAAGCGATTTCTGGGTTTGGTGAGATCCAAGCTGAGCTAAATTATCGACAGGCGCAAACGACGCTACGAGAGCTAGTTGAGAATCTAGATTTAACGGCTCAGGAGCGATCGGGGTTGGAGTCAGAAATTCGCGGACTAGGGACGATGCTAGAGAAACTCGATCGTCTTGTAGTTCAGATTGCGGCATTTGGGATGGTGGGGCGCGGAAAATCTTCGCTCTTAAATGCGCTCTTAGGTCAACAAATTTTTGAGACAGGTGCAATTCATGGCGTGACGCGATCGCAGCAGTCGGCTCAATGGAGCGTTGCGAGTGAAGCGATCGCAGGCAGCGATCAAGCAGTGTTGCGCGTGAAGTTGCCGAGTACCAGTCACTCTCAAATCGAATTAATCGACACACCTGGAATCGATGAGGTCAACGGAGAGACGCGAGAAGCTTTAGCGCGTCAAGTGGCTCAACAGGCGGATCTGCTGCTGTTCATCGTTTCAGGTGACATTACGAAGGTTGAGTTTCAAGCGCTTTCGGAACTGCGAGAAGTTGGGAAACCGATCATTCTGGTGTTTAACAAAATTGATCAGTATCCCGATGCCGATCGCATGAGCATTTATCAAAAAATTCGGGATGAACGAGTTAAGGAACTGCTTTCACCAGATGAAATTGTGATGGCGGCAGCTTCTCCATTGATTGCAAGAGCGGTGAAACGCCCTGATGGACGAATGTCTGCCCAGATGATTAAAGCAGGACCGCAAGTTGAAGATCTCAAATTGAAAATTCTCGAAGTGCTGCATCGAGAAGGAAAATCTTTGGTTGCACTGAATTCGATGCTGTTTGCAGATGATGTTCACGATCGCTTACTTCAGCGCAAACTCGCCATTCGAGAACAAAACGCCAGTCGTGTGATTTGGAACGGCGTAATGACAAAAGCGATCGCCACTGCCGTCAATCCGATTATGGTTCTCGACTTGATTGGCAGTGCTGCGATCGATGTAGCAATGATTATGAGCTTGTCGAAGCTCTACGGCATTCATATGACGCAGCAAGGCGCGGTGAAATTGCTTCAGCGCATTGCAGTAGCGATGGGTGGAATTTCAGCAAGTGAACTGCTTGCGAATTTGGGATTAAATTCGCTGAAGGGATTGCTAGGGCTATCAATTCCGGCGACTGGGGGACTGTCGATCGCGCCTTACATTTCGGTCGCGCTTACTCAAGGAGCGGTTGCAGGGGTTTCGACTTATGCGATCGCTCAAGTGACCAAAGCTTATCTTGCCAATGATGCGTCTTGGGGGACAGAAAGCCCGAAAGCAGTTGTCACGAGAATTCTTGCCTCACTCGATGAGGACTCGATTATGAATCGGATTAAGGACGAACTACGGGCAAAGCTTGATCTTCATGCGCGACAGGCGAAGGCAAGTAAAACTTAGGGAGCGATCGCTTTACTAACTTGTTCGAGCGCGAGCAACGGAAACGCCTGCACAATGCCTTCAGGAGATGTGCCTAGCTGAAAGGAATAGACGATCGTCCCCGAATAGCTTCGTCTTCTCATTCGGATTTCTGGTGCTGGGAATTCTAACCCTTTTGTTTGTTGTGGTACTTAGGATAATTAGGCATAAAACTCATCTTCGCTGTAATCACGATCGCAGTTCTTCAATCTACCCAACCAAAATCGAATTATATTTGACGTGATAGCAAAAGTATGATTCGAGCTATGAGCCTCAATGATGTAGTAGAAACGATTAAAACCCTATCTTTTGAGGAAAAACAGGAGATTCAAGCCCTGCTAGCTCAGTATTTGCGGGAAGAGCGGCGCGAGAAAATTTACGCGAATTATCAACAAAGCCGACTTGAGGAGCAGCGCAGTGAACTGAAATTCTCTTCAAATCTCAATGAACTAAAGCAATTGCTTGAAGAGTAAAGCTGGAAGTCAGTTTTAGTCCATCATTTCGACTTGCCTTCAAGAAACGAGTCAAAGGCAAGACGGATTTAGAGGCTCGATTTTTGGCAAAGCTAGAAATATTTATCGCTAATCCATTCGATCCGAGTTTGAGAACACACAAGCTATCTGGCAAGCTCAAAGATCTTTACAGCTTCAGTCTCGAATACGATGAGCGAGTCGTGTTTTACTTCACAGAAGACGGAAACGCAGTTTTTGTCGATGTCGGCACTCACGATGAAGTGTATTGATTGCTCCCTTCCTCCAAAAAATGTCGAAAGGGGGTTGAATGATCTACACTCGTATAGGGTAAAATTCAACCCCGACCTGTTCTATTTGGAGGAAATTGCCGCTTGTCTAAACAAGACCTAATTGAAATGGAAGGAACTGTCGTCGATTCACTCCCGAACGCCATGTTCCGGGTAGACCTCGACAACGGCTTCAACGTACTCGCACACATCTCTGGAAAAATTCGGCGCAACTATATCAAGATCCTGCCGGGCGATCGTGTCAAGGTCGAACTCACCCCCTATGACCTTACCAAAGGACGCATCACCTACCGACTGAAAAATAAAGGTGGTCGTTAGTCGGCATTAAAAGATCTCTTTGACAAGCGCTATATAAAATTGATAGGATATTGTGTTTGTAATGTTGCCGAGATAGGGCATGAAAGTACGAGCGTCAGTGAAACGAATTTGCGAAAAATGCCGCGTCATTCGTCGGAAGGGGCGCGTCATGGTGATCTGTGAAAACCCGAAGCACAAACAACGCCAGGGTTAACAAGACTGCGTGTGCAAGTCTGCCGAAGCGGGGAAAGCCCTCGATCGCGGCAGACATTTTCGACTGTTTATCTATGTTTTAGGGAGAATCAGCGTGGCGCGGATTGCGGGCGTAGACCTGCCTCGCGATAAGCGAGTGGAAATTGGTCTTCGATATATCTATGGAATCGGGCCTACCCGATCGAAAGAAATCATCGCGAAAACAGGAGTCAATCCTGATACGCGAGTGAAAGACCTGAGCGAAGCGGATGTCGCAGCCCTGCGGGAAGCAGTGGAAGGCGGCTATCAGATTGAAGGAGACTTGCGGCGGTTTGAATCGATGTCGATCAAGCGATTGATGGATATTGGTTGCTATCGCGGTCGGCGGCATCGGATGGGATTACCTGTGCGGGGTCAGCGGACTCGGACCAACGCGCGGACTCGGCGAGGCGGTCGTCGGACGGTTGCCGGGAAGAAAAAAGCCCCTGGTAAAAAATAATGTGCATTGCCTCCGGGCAATCACAGCTTGTAGGAACGTAGCAGCGTAAATTTAAGAGAGTTGACATGGCAAGACAACCGCAGCGGAAAACGGGCCCGCGCAAGGCGAAAAAGAATATCCCTAGTGGAGTCGCCCATATTCAATCGACCTTCAACAACACGATCGTCACGATCTCAGATACTCAAGGCGAGGTGATTTCCTGGGCATCTGCCGGATCGAGCGGCTTCAAAGGTGCAAAGAAGGGAACTCCCTTTGCGGCACAAACCGCTGCCGAAGCAGCCGCACGTCGGGCAATGGATCAAGGAATGCGCCAACTTGAAGTCATGGTGAGCGGTCCCGGTGCGGGACGTGAAACCGCGATTCGAGCCTTACAAGGGACTGGCATCGAAATCACCCTGATCCGAGACGTGACCCCGATTCCTCATAACGGTTGTCGCCCACCCAAGCGCCGTCGCGTCTAATGCGCGATTTTGCTGTCTATAATGGACTGCACGAAACGGGTTGGATGTCAAATCGAGGGATAACCCTCACAAGCAAGGAGAAAGGGAGGCTAATCCGTGGCACAGTTTCAGGTCGAATGTATTGATACCACGACGGATAAGGATCAAAGCCAATACAGCAAGTTCATCTTGGAGCCGCTAGATCGGGGACAAGGAACGACGGTGGGGAATGCCCTTCGTCGCGTGTTGCTGTCGAACTTAGAGGGCGCAGCCGTAACCGCCGTGAGACTCGCAGGCGTAACGCATGAGTTTGCGACGATTCCGGGAGTGCGAGAAGACGTGCTGGATATCATGCTGAACATGAAGAAGCTGGTATTCAGAACATATTCGTCCCAGCCTCAGATCGGTCGGCTTCTGGTTCAAGGTGCAGCGACGGTAACGGCTGAAAGCTTTGATTTGCCTTCGGAAGTTGAACTGGTTGATCCGGATCAGTACATTGCAACGCTTGCTCCGAACGCAACGTTAGAGATGGAGTTCAAAATCGAGAAGGGTAAAGGCTATCGGGGAGCTGGAAAGTTCACTGATGATACCGCGCTCGACTTTTTGCAAATCGACTCTGTATTCATGCCCGTGCGGAAGGTGCAATACAGCGTTGAGGATGCTCGCCAGGGTGGAACGGCTGAAAAAGACCGTTTGATCATGGAAATCTGGACAAATGGCAGTTTGACTCCGCAAGAAGCGCTGAGTCAAGCGGCAAATATCCTGGTCGATCTGTTTAATCCATTGAAAGACATCACGTTCGAGCCTTCGGATGGTGACGATCTCAACGATGAGCGGATCGAAAATCAAATCCCGATCGAAGAACTGCAACTCTCAGTCAGAGCCTATAACTGCCTGAAACGTGCTCAAATCAATTCGGTCGCGGACTTGCTCGACTACAGCCAAGAAGA
The DNA here is from genome assembly GCF_039962505.1 of Leptolyngbya sp. DQ-M1. Lineage (NCBI taxonomy): Bacteria > Bacillati > Cyanobacteriota > Cyanophyceae > Leptolyngbyales > Leptolyngbyaceae > Leptolyngbya > Leptolyngbya sp. DQ-M1. Next base: position 664,603 of record NZ_JAMPLJ010000004.1, on the reverse strand, counting down.
CCTGCTCGAAATCAAAAACTTCGGTGCTAAGTCTGCGGAAGAAGTGGTCGAAGCACTGCAACAACGGTTGGGGATTACCCTGCCGCAAGAAAAATCTAAATCCTAGTAACAAGCTATGCGTCACGGTTGCAAAGTCCCCATGCTGGGCAAACCTGCGGATCAGCGAAAAGCACTCCTGAGAGCGCTCACGACTGAACTAATCCGCAACGGTCGAATCCAAACGACCAAAGTTCGCGCTCAAGCAGTGCGATCGGAAGCTGAAAAAATGATCACCCTCGCAAAAGACGGCTCCCTTGCGGCTCGTCGTCAAGCGATGGGATATATCTACGACAAGCAGCTTGTTCATGCTTTATTCGAGCAAGCTCCGGAACGATACGCCGATCGCAAAGGCGGATATACCCGCATTTTGAGAACGATTCGTCGTCGTGGTGACAATGCTGAAATGGCAATTATCGAATTGACCTAAAATGGCAACTGTTCAGCCGTCCCCCCAACGAGTCGCTCTACTGATTCAGTATTTGGGCACTCGATTTTATGGGTGGCAACGGCAACCGAATCATCGCTCAGTTCAAGAAGAGATTGAAACCGCGATCGCTTCTGTAGTAGGGCATCGGGTGGTGATTCATGCGGCAGGACGTACCGATACGGGCGTTCATGCGGCGGCTCAGGTGGCACATTTCGATGTGGTTTCCCTGATCCCGCCACACCGATGGGCAGACGTGATCAATGCTCGACTTCCCGATGATGTGTTGATTCGAGCATCGGCAGCCGTTTCTCCGGATTGGCACGCTCGATTCTCGGCTTCCTGGAGACGATACCGCTATACGATCTATACCGAGGCGCGACCGAATTTATTCGCTCGATCGCTGTCCTGGCACTACTACCACGCCCCGCTTGATGAATCAAAAATTCAGAAAGCGCTTGATCCGATGATCGGTCGCCATCACATGGCAGCGTTTCAGAGGGCAAATTCGAGCCGTCCTCATGCTTGGGTCGATATTCAAGCGGCGGAATGCGTGAGACAAGACCCGTTTCTCTATATTGAAGTTCAGGCAAGTGGATTTCTGTATGGCATGATGCGGCTTCTAGTCGGACTGCTGGTAGAAGTGGGACGGGGGGATCGATCAGTGCAAGACTTTACGCGCTTGTGGACAGAAGAACGGCGCGATGAAGTTCGGTATGCGGCTCCGCCTCAAGGACTCTGCTTGCTAAGAGTGGGCTATCCGGATATGCCATTTCCCCCGGAACTCTGGTTTGATTCGCAGCCGAAACTGGTTTTGCCGCGATCGACTGCTTCCGAACTGACTCCTTTTTAACCAAACCTCAAGCTCATGGAAAACAAAACCTATCTACCTCCGATCGCCGAGATCCAGCGCGATTGGTACGTTGTAGACGCAACGAATCAACGCCTGGGTCGTTTAGCGACTGAAATCGCGATGATTCTTCGCGGTAAGAACAAGCCGACCTACACACCGCATCTAGACACAGGCGATTTTGTCGTCGTGATCAATGCCGATAAAGTCGCCGTGACGGGCAAAAAAGCCAGTCAGAAAGTGTATCGCCGTCACTCCGGTCGTCCGGGTGGAATGAAGACCGAATCTTTTGAAAAGCTGCAAGCGCGATTGCCAGAGCGCATTATCGAGCAAGCAGTCAAAGGAATGCTGCCAAAAAATTCGCTGGGTCGCCAACTGTTCACCAAGATGAAAGTGTATGCGGGTGCAGATCATCCTCATGCAGCACAGCAACCCAAAGTTTTAGAAATCAAGACGATTCCGGGAGAGAAGTAATCGATGCAAGCTACTGAAGGAAGAGTGATGTATCAAGGCACCGGTCGCCGTAAAAACGCGATCGCTCGTGTCCGATTGGTTCCAGGAGATGGCACCATCACGATCAACGGCAAGCCCGGTGATCTTTACCTGCAATTCAACGCTGAGTACCTTTCTGGCGCGAAAGCACCCTTAGAAACCCTAGGTTTGGAAAGTGAATACGATGTCTTGGTGACGGCTCACGGTGGCGGTTTGACCGGACAAGCGGACGCGATTAAACTCGGTGTGGCGCGTGCGTTATGCCAGCTTGATCCCGAAAACCGGAAGCCGCTCAAAGTCGAAGGGTATTTAACCCGTGATCCGAGAGCAAAAGAACGGAAGAAATACGGTCTTCGCAAAGCCCGGAAGGCTCCTCAGTTCTCGAAGCGCTAATTGTTACAATCGGTATAGGACACTGGAGATAAGGCAATGGCAAAAAAAGGCATCCATCCGAACTGGTATCCCGAAGCAAAGGTTTACTGTAACGGTGAACATGTTGCGACGGTAGGTTCGACCAGGCCGGAACTGCACGTTGATGTGTGGTCGGGCAATCATCCGTTTTTCACTGGAACTCAGAAGATCATTGATACTGAGGGACGAGTCGAGCGATTCTTGCGGAAGTACGGCATGAGCGAAGAACAAAAATAGGATAATTCGGTTGAAAACTCACTCGACGATCGCGTTTTGAGTTGCCGCGATTGTCTTTTCACCGAAATTTTCTATTTTTTGAGGCGAGTCCGATGGCTGAAGCATACTTGATTGACAAACTAAATTCGGTTGAGCAAACCTTTAACGAATTGACGCGCCGCATGGCTGACCCGGATATTGCTAAAGATCCGGGTGAGTTCCAGCGCGTGGCAAAATCGCGATCGTCGTTAGAAGAAACGGTCAATACGTATGAGCTTTGGCGCAAGACGGAAAAAGACCTTGCTGGAGCGCGTCAGCTCTTAAAAGAATCGGGCGGCGATCTGGAAATGCAAGAAATGGCAGCGATGGAAGTGGAAGAACTCCAATCCAAGCTGCAAGAATTAGAAAAGCGATTGAAAATTCTCCTGCTACCGAGCGATCCGAATGATGACAAGAACATCATGTTAGAAATTCGGGCGGGAACCGGGGGCGATGAAGCCAGCATTTGGGCGGGTGATTTGGTCAGAATGTATTCACGTTTTGCCGAACGTCAAGGATGGCGCGTCAAAATGGCGAGTGAATCACTAGCAGAGGGCTTGGGCGGATTTAAGGAAGCCGTGATGGAAATTCAGGGCGATCGCGTTTACAGCAAGCTGAAATTTGAAGCAGGCGTTCACCGAGTTCAGCGCGTTCCGGTGACAGAAGCATCCGGGCGGGTTCACACTTCGACCGCGACCGTTGCTGTGATGCCTGAAGTGGATGATGTGGAAGTTCACATTGATCCGAAAGATATTGAAATGAAGACCGCGCGATCAGGCGGTGCAGGTGGTCAGAACGTCAACAAAGTTGAGACGGCAGTGGATTTGATCCACAAGCCGACGGGAATTCGGGTGTTCTGTACCGAGGAGCGATCGCAGCTTCAAAACCGAGAACGAGCGATGCAGATTCTCCGGGCGAAGTTGTATGACATTAAGTTGCGAGAGCAGCAAGATGCGATCACTTCGATGCGTCGATCGCAAGTTGGGACGGGAGAGCGATCGGAGAAGATTCGCACCTACAACTACAAAGACAATCGCGTAACGGATCACCGATTGGGGCAGAACTTCGCATTGAATCCGGTGTTAGAAGGCGATCTAGAGGATGTGATAGAGACTTGTATTTCCCAGGATCAGCAGGAGCGGTTAGAGCAATTAGCGGCTGAAAGTGGGAATGAGGCAGCAATCAAATGATGATTTCTGGAGACAAAGAGGCTGACTGGGTAGCCTTTAATTGCTTTAGCTTAAACGTGGTAGCTCTTTCAGCCTGGAAAACGGAAGAGCTATCGCCGATCTCATAACTGGAGACGGCACTTAAGATACCAGCTCATCCTCCGAACGATGCGGTTCCTGATTCGGCTACTCAAAATTACTGGGCACGATTACATCCCTGGTGTATCGTTCGCCTCTTGCCCTAAATGCAGCGAATCGTTGTTCAGCGATTTCGCACCCGCACCCAAGCCGAAGAATATTTCAAAATCATGCGACGATTACTGCCTGAAACGGTGCATCAGATTGTGTTTGACCCGGAAACAGAATAGATTAAGAAAGGTAAAGCATTCTGCGGTGCCTTCAGCGCACCCTTAAGCGATCGCACTATGTCTATCCTCGGCAAACCGCGTCCTCTTTGGCAAGTCATTTTATTCTCAGGCTTAACCGGACTACTATATTACGGCTATTACAAATGGATCATTCAGGAAGAATTACGCACCTACAACGGCAAAGGCTGGTCAGGTACGGTTTGCTTATTACCATTTGTGCTTGGAGTTGCAGTGCCGCAAGCATTGACCTTGTTTGACCCGGATGTCCCCGGTTGGTTTGGATGGTTCTCGTTACTTGGAATTGCTTGGATTTATATTGTGCAGTTTCGGCTGTATCACACAGTGAATGAATTGTATGAGCGAGACGGACTCAAGCCGCCCTTGGTCATCTGGTGGATCTTCGTTCCCGGATTAAACCTAATCGTGGGGCTGCGGCAAATTCATTTTCTCAGCCAGTATTGGGCAAAGCTTCAGGGCGAAACAGTACGCGACCCCATTGCTGATCCGATTCCCTTTCTATCAAGTAACGCCTAATCGTTCCACATCCTGCTAAGTTTATTAAAGACCGCTTTTCTGATCGGGAAAGTGGTAATTCCACCCTTTCATCTCTCTACACCACATGAGTCATCCTAACGGAATCGCACCGCACGGCGGACAGCTAATCGATCGCATTGTCACGGGCGCTCAGCGCGAAGAATTTCTCTCTAAAGCGGACTTTCTCCCGCGTGTTCAACTTGACGAACGAGCCGTTTCTGATCTGCAACTGATTGCGATCGGTGGCTTTAGTCCCCTGACCGGATTTATGGGCAAAGCAGACTACGATCGTGTCGTCGAAGAAATGCACTTGGCGAACGGGTTGCCCTGGTCGATTCCGGTGACGCTCTCGGTAACGGAAGAGGTTGCCGCACCGCTCAAGGAAGGTAGTTTGGTGCGGTTGGATGATCCGACTGGACGCTATATCGGCGTGTTGCAGTTGAGCGAGAAATACACCTACGACAAAGCGCGAGAAGCGGTGAAAGTGTACCGCACCGATGAGGAAAAGCATCCGGGCGTGGCAGTTGTTTACCGTCAGGGCAATGTGAATTTGGCAGGAGATGTATGGCTGTTGGAGCGCGACCCGCATCCGTTGTTTCCGACTTATCAGATTGATCCGGCAGTATCACGGGCTGCATTCCAAGAAAAAGGCTGGAAAACGGTCGTCGGCTTCCAAACCCGCAACCCGATTCACCGCGCTCATGAGTACATCATTAAATGTGCGCTCGAAACCGTAGATGGACTGTTTCTGCATCCCTTGGTTGGTGCGACAAAAGAAGATGATATCTCGGCAGACATTCGGATGCGCTGTTACGAGATTATGCTGGAGCATTATTTTCCGAACGATCGCGTGATTCTGGCGATTAATCCAGCAGCAATGCGCTATGCCGGGCCGCGTGAAGCCATTTTCCATGCGCTAGTGCGGAAAAACTATGGCTGTACTCACTTTATCGTGGGACGTGATCACGCTGGAGTGGGTGATTACTACGGCACCTATGATGCTCAATACATCTTTGATGAGTTTGACCCAGCAGCACTAGGCATTCAGCCTCTGAAGTTTGAACACGCTTTCTACTGCAAGCGCACCCAAGGAATGGCAACGACGAAAACCAGTCCGAGTTCAGCAGAAGAGCGCGTGCATTTGTCAGGGACGAAGGTGAGAGAAATGCTGCGTCGAGGAGAATTACCGCCGCCTGAGTTTTCACGTCCAGAGGTCGCGACGGAATTGGCGAAAGCAATGAAGGTGTAGATCAACGTGGAGAGAGGCGTTTCGGCGAAACGCCTCTCTAAGTATCTGGTAGCACTTGATTACTCCACCGGGAATTTGCCCGATCGCACCTCTTCACAATATTCCTGCACCGATCGCGTAATCAACGTATTCAAATCCAGATACGCTTTCGCAAACTTTGGCTTCCACGTTCCCAACCCCAACACATCGGAAGTCACCAGCACTTGACCATCACAACCCGCTCCCGCCCCGATGCCGATGGTCGGAATCGTCAGCTTTTGCGTAATCGTTCGCGCTAATTCTGCGGGGATGTGTTCGAGTACAATCGCAAAGGCTCCCGCTTGTTCGAGCGCGATCGCTTCAGACAAAATTCGCTCTCCCGCTTCAGTCGATCGTCCTTGTTGCCGAAATCCCGTTTGCCGAACCGATTGCGGCGTTAATCCCACATGACCCATCACCGGAATTCCCGCTTGCACTAACCGCGAAACCGTTTCCGCCATTACTGGATAGCCGCCTTCTAGCTTCACGGCACCCGCACCCGTTTCTTTGAGAATGCGACCTGCGGAGTGCAGAGCTTGCTGCACACTTTCTTGATATGTCAGAAACGGCAAATCTACGATCAGAAGTGCTTCTTTTACTCCACGTCGCACCGCTTTTGCGTGGTAAATCATTTCATCAAGCGTGAGCGGCAGCGTTGTATCGTGTCCGAGTGCCACCATTGCCAGTGAATCTCCGACCAAAATGGCATCAATTCCCGCACGATCGAGAATCGACGCGATCGCGTAATCCCAAGCGGTAAGAATGGCAATCGATCGCTGTTGTTGTTTCCACTGAATCAGGTGTTGTGGCGTAACGGGCATCGGACAATCAAAGAATAGGAGTGAATCTATCTTAATCTTTCAGTCTGAATGTTTGGGAAGAACACAAGATGATTAAATAGGTGAAGTCTTTTTGCCGTACCCTGTTGTGACTGAAACTCCGAAACCTAAACGCTCCCTTGCAGGCATCGCGGGAATTGTCGCGATCGCAACGCTGATCAGCAAAGTGGTAGGACTGATTCGACAGCTAGCGATCGCGTTTGCGTTTGGAGTCGGGACAGCAAAAGCCGCTTACGATATTTCTGTCATTATTCCAAGCTTCTTTTTGATTTTGCTCGGTGGGATTAACGGCCCGTTCCACAGTGCGATGGTCAGCGCTTTAGCAAAACGTCGAAAAGAAGAATCCGCCCCGCTCGTCGAAGCAATTTCGACACTGATCGGGCTTGTTTTTCTAGTAGTGTCACTGATTGTTTTTTTCTTTGCACCGTTCTTTATTGATTTGCTGGCAAGTGGATTAAGGCAGACTGCGCAAGGGTTAGAGACTAGAACGATCGCAATTCAACAACTGCAAATCATGGCTCCGATCGCTTGGTTTGCCGGCATGATCGGAATTGGCTTTGGTACGTTAAACGCAGCCGATCAATATTGGCTACCGTCAATTAGTCCACTGCTTTCTAGCCTGACATTAATCATCGGCATTGGAATCTTTATCCTGACTGCGGGAACTCAAGTGACTAATCCGAACTATGCGCTGATTGGGGGAATGGTTCTCGCGACCGGCACACTGTTGGGAACGGTTTTACAGTGGCTCGCGCAATTCTGGGCGCAGCGACAATCAGGATTAGGACGATTTCGAGTTCGCTTTGTGTGGAATGATCCGGGTGTACGGGAAGTGTTTCGCGTCATGGGGCCTGCGCTGTTCTCGTCGGGAATGCTGCAAATTAATGTGATCACGGATTTGACGTTTGCTGCCTATCTGCCAAATGCGGTTGCGGCGATCTCTAGCTTGGATTACGCCAATCTTTTGGTTCAGACTCCGCTAGGACTGCTTTCAAATATGATCCTGGTGCCATTTCTACCGATCTTTTCTCGGTTGGCTGATCCGAGTCAGGCAGATGAACTGAAGGCGCGAATTCGGCAGGGACTTTTGATTACCGCGATCGCGATGTTGCCTCTAAGTGCCTTAACGATCGCGCTTTCAACTCCGATCGTGCGAGTGGTTTACGAACGGGGAGCCTTTCAACCGGAAGCAACTCAATTAGTCGCGTCGGTATTGATGGCCTATGCTGCGGGAATGTTCGTTTACCTGAGTCGAGATGTTTTAGTGAGAGTATTCTACGCGCTTGGAGATGGCGATACTCCATTCAGAATTAGTATTGTCAATATCTTTCTCAATGCGTTGTTTGACTTTCTACTTTACCGACCCTTTGGCATCGTTGGAATTGTTTTAGCAACGGTGAGCGTGAATATTCTCTCAGTCTTCGCACTGCTATATTTTCTCGATCGTAGACTCAATCGATTACCCCTGCTGGAATGGAGCTATCCGATTTTGGGGCTGACGATTGGCAGTTTTATTGCCGGAACCGCAAGCTGGTTTATCTCGAATGCGATCGCGAATTTTTCCAGTCTTAACGGCTTCTGGCTTGCATTAGCGCAGATGACGATCGCGGGTTCGGTCGGGCTTGGACTCTTCGCTCTGATTGCAAGTCAGCTAAGATTACCAGAAGTAGACCTATTTACCGATCGTATTCGTCAACGCCTCCGCCGATGAAACCCTACACTGTGATTTATGACGGGCACTGTAATCTTTGCTCGAATTTGGTTCAAGTTCTGGAACAGATTGATAAGGGCGATCGCTTTCAATATCTGCCAATGCAGGATGAAGCGGGATTAGCTCAATTCGGCATTACCGCTCAAGATTGCGAAATGGGCATGATCCTAATTGATAATGTGACACCCGATCGCCGATGGCAAGGAAGCGATGCTGCCGAAGAAATTGGGCGACTGCTTCCGGTGGGAAATGTATTTGTCACCGTTTACCGAAATCTACCTGGCATGAAATGGGTGGGCGATCGCGTGTACGAGCAGGTGCGCGATAATCGATATGCTTTATTTGGTCGGCGATCGAGTCCCTATCAAACCGCTTATCCTGCTTGTGACACAGCTTGCAACCAGTATTTCTCGAAATGAATTCTCCCTGGCAACTTCAACAGGCTCAGCGTTTAATTGATAGCTTTCATCACTGGACAGGAAAAACGCTGATTCAAACGCCCGAAGCTTTATTTGAGGCTCCGTTTGTCGTCGTTTCTCATGGCACTGACCCTGATCCGATCTTCAACTACGGCAATCGGCAGGCGCTAACGCTGTGGGAAATGGACTGGGAAGCCTTCACGCAATTGCCTTCAAGAAAATCTGCTGAGCCTGTCAGCCAAGAGGAACGATCGCGGCTGCTCGCTCAAGCAAAAGCGCAGGGTTATATCAGCGACTATCGTGGAGTCCGCATTTCTAGCGCGGGTAAACGGTTCTGGATCGAAGATGTGATCCTTTGGACAGTGTTAGATGAATTCAACCAACCCTCTGGACAGGCAGCGACATTTTCGACGTGGAAGTTTATTCCGTAAAGCTTGTTCATGAAGAAAAATTGCTTAATTCAAACTGCTTTGCTTCGTGATGACTTTGGGATAGAAGCGGCAGTTCTTCACTCAGGAAATCGTCTTCAAAAAACAAATACTTTAGTGGCCTTTGCTACAGAAACTACCCACGCTCGTCCTACTTTTTCGGCTCAGTTTCCCGACATTCGGGAACTGCATCAATCGCATTCAAGAAATAAATAAAGAACCTGCAAATCTGTCAAAGATCTACGTCTATCTATAGGAAGAAGGACTAGAATATTGAATGTCAAGTTTGCTTCACAAAACCAGCCAGCAGAGCTTAACTAAATTACGAGAAAGTCTTAAAAGATGGACGTAATTTCGTGAGCTTTGTTAAGATAAGTAAAGCAGATTGGATACACAACAAACTCTGGAATCGTCTCTCCAGAATTTCACTTCATCGCCCGTATTTGCTTCATCGATCGTTGTAGACACTTCACGGACGACTCTCTACACATCTCACCAGTTCGAGGAACGTTTCAGCATGAGCTTTCAGAAACTCGGTGGCTCCGCGCAAGAGCGCGATCGTCACAGCAGCATTGCCATCTCCGGCTGGGTCTCTCACCCATTCGCCCCTGTCACCTCTGCACCCCCTGTCTCTCATTCGTTACCTAAGCCTTTTGCTCTCCTCGCTCCGCTGCGTCGTAAGCTAGACAGCATTCAGGTTCACAATCCCAAATTTGCTCATTTTCTAGCAGATCATATTCCCGCTCAGTGCCCATTCGAGCGCGATGTTAAGCTATTCGGCCGCACACTCCTGCACATTCCTCCCATGTGCAAACTCAATCCGCTTTATGAAGAGGTTATTGCCCTCCGCTTCCGGGCATTGTGCTATTTAGCAGATGAATGCGGCGAAGATATCAGTCAATATTGCTAAACATAAATCAACCTAGTTTTGCACAGTGGCGGTTTTGAAACGATTGTGGGTTCAGACCGCTTTTTTCGTGCGATAAACTCCGCAAGCCATAGGTTGCAATTTATATTTCTAAACCCTTCAATTTACATCTAGAAAACTAACTGCAATCAAGCGCTTGCATAGGCGTAAACTTTCATCTCTATCGCTTGTCTGTTGGGGACAAAATGGTATCTTTGAAATTGAAGCAACTAACAGCTTCCCTGGCAGATCAAACAGCCAAATCTAGTTAAATTCAAGAGGTCAAGACGCTGTTTAACTCTACATCTGTCTCGCTCAACGGCAACAGCACCAAGCTCGAAATCTGATATTTCCTCTTCTGGCACTTTGGGGAGTTTCTAAACAAACTGGCGCTTAAATATTAATTTAGTGTCCAATTTGTTCAACTCTATCTAAAATGGATTTACTTGAGGAAGTCACTCGGAGAGTAGTAGCTGGGTGCTGTTGTAGTTTTAAATAGAAGGCAGATTGCAGCATGGCGATCATTGCGCTGAAGGCGTGGTATTTGGAGCAGTATGAACCCATTCGGGAGCTAGAGAAACGTCCCCATGATTTAAGACTAAGCAAAAATAGTCTGCTGAAATCGGGCTTAAGGGCTGACTTTCTTGAGGATAGCGCTGAGGTGAAGAAATCGACCTGGTTTCAACGGTATCTCCAAGGCGAAACGGTTGAGTTTTACATCGAAGGAAGCGGCGGCTACGCAATTTCTAATATTGATCTCTCCAGCCACGAAATCTACTTCTCAAAACAAGAAGTGATGGCAAATCTAGAGCCTGAAATCTTCTTTTCCTATCAGACCGAGTTTACGGAATCCGGCGATCTACTCCGAGATGAACTCGAATCCGTCATTGATAGCTTGAATCGTCGATCGCGCCTCCCCATCACCCTGCGAGAATCCCACCGCCTCAGCGAAGGAGCCATTCGATTGAATAGCTCCCTGATGCGATCAATTCGTCAATGTCTTTTATTTATCGGCGATGGCACTTCGATCGCTCAAATTTCCGATACGCCTCCGCTCCTGATTCCCAGCCCTAAAGTGTGTGTCGAAACGGGCTACGCGCTGCAAAGTAAGCGATCGGAGCAAGTTCTACTGGTGCAGATGGAACGCTCCGATATGCCAGGGCAGTTTCCATTTGATCTACCGAGCCAGAATCGATTGGTGTTCAAAGATAAAACACAACTGCGGAAGCTATTACCGAAAACGATCGAATCCCAACTCCAGCGCTTCAATCTGCTGTAGAACAAAGCTGCAGAAATCAGACCGGTAAATGCGAAAACTCTGGATTATAACAGAATCCAGAGTTTTTAAGATCTTTTCGCAGGATTAATCTTGAGCTTCGTTCAGTGCATACCGAGCGATCGCCAGCGTCAATTTCGCCTGCTCCGTTTCCGACAGTCTCGCCCAGTCGGTCGCCTTTACCGCTTGTTCTTCACCGCGCATCGAGTAAGCCAAGGGACGCGCTAACACTTGTAAATCTTCTTCTGCCCACTGCGGCAGCGCTTCTTGTACACACTGAACCAACTGATCTGCCAGAGTTGCGGAGGAATTCGCTAGTTTCTGCGCTTGCTGAGCGATCGTGTTCAAAATCGATTGTGGCACGGTTGCAAATTTTTGCGCCAGAGAGGTTTCAAGCGTGGGAGCCGCGAACAGCGAATCTAAATGAGAGAAAAAGGCATCGGCACGATCGGCAACTTCAGCATCAGAGAGCGCATCGAGTGAGAATTTCTGCTCTAAGCTGTTGAAAAACGATTCTGCCTCCGGATCAGCCGGATTCCAAGGATAAGCGATCGCGCTATCGGGAACTTCCGCGACCTCAACTTCTACAGTGTCAGCATTGTCCGGCTGATTCCACCGCACCGTCACTGCTTCCGAATCAAGTAAGGCATCGACGAATGCTTGCTGAAGTTCATGAGAGTTAGAAGGACTTGCTTCGTGTGCCATGACAATAATCCGCATCTGTAATTGAACTAAGGGTTGGTGTGTTTGATGGCTATAGCTTCAAGCCCAGTGTTACCAGTTCCGTAACTGACCTATCAATTTACGCTAAATTACTTAAAATCTCCAAACCTTTACGATCGACCTCCGTAACTCTAAGGGCAGATTTTAGTTTCTTCCATCCGCAGGCGAGACCAAGAACTCTAAAACAGAGTTCTGAGAGCCACCAAACTTAATCTGCGCCCCTGAATATAAGGGCACCTCGTAATTATGGACTTTCTGCCACCCGTTCACCGTCGAAATCCAGGTGCCATAGCGTGAAAAATCCCGCAGAAAATAGGTCGGCTGCATCGAATCAGCGCTGCGGGAAAAAATTTCCGCGTGTTTGCGCGAAACACCGGGTTCGTTCGCTAAGACCAAATCATTCTCGGTGCTCATGCCCACGCGCATCAAGCCACCGCGAATCGTCCAAATCTTGGCGTTTTCCAGCGATCGCAGCGATGCGATCGGATGCTGCCCCCCTAGCTGGCTCGGTGTGTGGGGAATTTGCGTTAATCCTTCTTCGATCGGTTTAATCAATTCCCCGTTGAATTCCGGGTGCATATACAACACAGGCAATGTCCAGGCCTGGTGATTGAATCGAAACAAAGTCAGCAAATGTTGACGCGCAACGGCAACGGATTGATCGATCGGCATTCGATCGCTCAACGCTTGAGCAAAGGCTGCGATAAAACTCAGCGCTTCTTGATCGGTAATCGAATCTCGCATCGCTAACACTGCGGGCACTCCGTGATGCAGCAACACCTCCGCTAAGCTACTTCTCGGAATCGTCTGGTGATGTTGTTCCTCTGGTTGCGCTCCCCAACACGCATTAAACACGGCTAGTTTGACCTGACAGCGAGTGAGCACCTGTGCTAGTTCTGTCCCATTCATCGGCTGATTGGGGCGCAGAAATAGCAAGCCACCATCGGGCGCAGGAACGCCGTGACCCGCATAAAACAGGACATTATAATGACCGTTCTCCAGCCGATCGATCAGGTCTGCTGAAGTCGGTTGCAGCAGCGTATCGACGAAACAAGGAGCCGCAAGCCGACCCATTCCCGGTCGCTCTCGTAGAATTCTCGAGAGCGCGGTTGCTTCTTGCTCTAACTTCAGTCGCTTCAACTCGTCGCGCTGTCTGCCTTCAAATCCAACGTTAGGCAAGTCGGGCGCGGCATTTTGTCCTAGAACCAAGAGTACATTCAGGCTGGTTTCCGATCGCAGTTCCGGGAGTGCATCGACATCGGTGGTGGTGCGACTAAATAAAAGCTGCTGACTGAGCGAGATTGCCTGCTTTCCCGCATCGCTTTGCATGATCTCCCAAGGCAGCGAGATCAGATCGGGATCGCGTACATCTAATCGTACCCGGAGCGCTTTTCCTTTGCCCTGAGCGATTCCCTGGCTGCGATTTAGACTGCTCTGAATCACGCCATCAAACAGCCATTGCCACAGATTAATTCCCAGATCTTGCATTAAGCGGGCGCTGCGCGGAATCGGTTGACCGATCGGCAGTTCTGCGGCTCGGATTGGCGGTGTGCTGACCTGCGAGACGTGCGGCACGTCCGGAACTCCACGCGAGGAAAACATTTCCTGCCACGATCGCCAGTGGTGCATCAACTCGTCTGTCCATAGACAATCTCGCAGCAAATATCCTCCCCGATAAGGAGCTTCAATCACATGGATTGCGAAGTGCTGGGCTTGGGAAGCGCGTAATCGCTCGATCGCAAGACTTAAACAGGGAAGTTCAGACGGTGACATGAATTGGCAAAAGCTGGTTAACTCCAGAACTTCAATATTAATATTCTATGGGGTGGAAGGAACGTTCGGTTTTGGCAGTTCTGTTGAAGCAGTACAGACTCCGAGTTGGTTGGAATCAGCGATGGAGAAGGGCGCGATCGCGCTTTCTTTCTGCAAACCGATGTCTCCGGCTTTAACGGCATTTGGCAGTTTCGCATCTGGATTTGGGGTGCAAACTTTTAGGCGTATCCAAGTCGATCGATCTGTCGTGTTCTGCTGTCGTCCCAGGACTTGTAAAACGGTTCCCGGTGGGATTTGTCCGACGAGTTCGCGAGCAGGATCAACCGGCGACCCAGATGTTCTCAAGAGTGGAAGTCCTACGTCGCTTGCAGGGCGATCGAGACGAATGAGTGCGCCTGTGTCCAGAGCGCGGGGAGGATCGGGTACAGGCGGAACGAGCGGCGATTCTACAACGGTGGGACGACGATTGCTCAGGGTGGGAATGAGTTCTGGGACAAATAGTGCCGCGATCGCGCCTGCTACGCTGAATAATCCCAGAAGCATCAGCAACGTTTTGAGCCAGGACGATCGGCGCGGTTGCAGTTCGGTTCGCAGTCCGGGCGGCGAGGTGGAAGGCGCAAACATTTGAGTTGGTTTTGTCCGTTCTGGTAGCTCACTGAGTTGCACGGTGGAGGATTGCCCCGTTTCACGGATTTGACAATGAATTAAACCGACGGTGACGTTATCGTGACCGTTCTGCGTGTTGGCGATTTCCACTAATCTGCGGGCAACGGTAGCAAGATCGGTTTTACCGTCAAGCATTGGAACAATTTCGCTTTGCCAGTATTCTTCGACGAGATCGTTATCGCTCAAGCCATCCGAACACAATAGGAAAACGCAGTCTTCATCGAGAATAAATCGTTGAGTAGAGGGATGCAAAGTGTTTGAACTTCCCATGCCCAGAGCTTGTACGAGTGAGCCCGCCGAGGAGCGTTGTACCGCTTCCCGGTATAAGGTGTAGCCCGATCGCGCTTGGCGGGAGGCAACATCATCATCAAGCGTGACCTGATAACAGCCGCGTCGAGTAATACGATAAGCGCGACTATCGCCAACGTGCGTCAGATACAGTTCGTGCGATCGTACCAGTCCCATAACGACTGTAGTTCCCATACGTTGCCGCTCTTGTCGCCGTTCTGCATCGTTCTTTGCGGCGATCGCGTCATTGGCCCTCAGCACTGCTTCTTCGAGTCCCCACTCCAGATTCTGGGTTAGCGTTTGCGTGTGCTGCACGATCGTTTGAATTGCCAGGTTTGAGGCAACTTCTCCCCCTTCATGCCCACCCACGCCATCGCAGACAATCAGGAGGGAATGATTCGCACCGCTAGTTCCGCTCACTGGATAACAGGCATCTTCGTTACTTGAACGACTTGGGCCCTGATCGCTGAGCGTGGCGAGTTGAATCTGTCGAGTTTGTTGGGTGCTTTGAGACGCGATCGCAGCATCTAGCACTTCGATCAAGCCTTCTGCGTTGGTAATCTGTCCTTGAATTAAATTCTGACAGACTTGATTCAAGAATTCTGCGATCGCAGGCTGGACTTGCCAACTTGACCAAAATTTTCCCAGTTCTGCAAGTGGAACCGTGCCTCGATCTAGCTCTAGCTCTAAGACTCTAACGGTATCCCCATCTGCAAAGATAAGATCAGAATTCAGCAGCGTAGAGGCAGCTTTTTCTACACTCAAACTGCGCCAAAGTTGTGCCAGTTGCCGCAAAAAGTGAAGCTGACGAAATCCGCGACTTGCATTCCACACTTGCTCTAATCGCGGCATCAATTGCCCGGATAAATCTTCTCCCTGTTCAGAACGCGCCCCACTGGGATAGAGCGGAGCCGATTCTAGAAAGACGATCTCGCCAACCACGGCATAGGGCTGTGGAATTGCAGGGCGTTCGGTCATCAGGTGCAAATAAGGTTCGAGCGGTGGGGGGACTTCGATCGCGCTCGTCGGCAGCCCTGGTTTTGTGTCTAATGCGATTTGACCGGACTTAATCAAAAAGCGATCGTCGATCAATTCCCCAGGTGAAGCAGTTGATCCGAGTGCCCACAGGTAACGCTTTGGAATTCGGGTGTGACAGTTGTGGCAAAACGGCTGGCTTTCAGAATTGAGCGCCTGACAAAAACAGTTGGGGCATTGCACGATCGAATCAGTTTGCATTGAAAGAATGTCTCTACGAGTTGCCCGGTTCCGATGGCGTGAAGTATTTCTCACTCTAACAATTTTTGTCGATCGTAGCGGATAAGACGACGGTGATTCGAGTGGAATTCCGGGTTTCCTCGCGTTGCGATCGTCCGATTTGGAGGCACAATAAACCAGATTTTACTGAGATGGGCTATGTCTTTCGTGCGCCGCCGATTCGGATTTGCTTCGCTGTTGCTGGGTTTGACCATTGCCGCACCAAGTGCGACCGCTGTACCCCCATTTGCGCCGATCGCGCCGCCTCCGGTTGCGCCATCTTTACCGCAGGAGAATCAGCCCGATTTTCGAGTGGCAGGACTTCAGCGCGATTTTCAAGGCAATCTCTGGGTGGCAACTTCACGCAGCGTTGCAAAAATTGATCCTAATACCGGAAGAGTGCTGGCACGAGTGCCATTGCCGAATCTGACGATCGGGGCGCTGGCTCAAGATCGGGTGGGTCGAATTTGGGTCGGCACCAGTGAGGGACTTTGGCGCATCGATCCAAAAACGAATCAAGTGACTGCGCTCAATCTCTTTTTGCCATCGAATCGGGTGTTAGCTTTGCTTGTCGATCAACGAGGCTTTCTTTGGGTCGGGACTGATTCGGGATTGGCGCTGGTCAGCCCGCATGAAGGGCTACTAATGACGACGCTGAAGAACTTACCAGGTGTGAGTGCCAACGCGCTCAGCCTCGATCCACAAGGTCAGCTTTGGGCGGGAACGCTCGATAGCTTGGTGCAGGTCGATACAGCAACCGCCAAGATTCTTCATACGACCAACTTGGAGGAAGGAGCGGTTCAGGCTTTAGCGCTCGATCGACATGGCTCCCTCTGGGCGGGCACAACGAGCGGTCTGGTGAAAATTGATCCGGCAAATCGGCGACGGGAGCGATCGATCACATCGCTGCGGGGGCGTGAGATTCTGTCTGCGGGATTCGATGCCGTGGGCAGCATTTGGGTGGGAACCAATCGCGGATTGCTGCGCGTGAATCCCTACAATGGCGCGATCGTCGGTGAAGTACCGAATTTGCCTTCAAATCGTGTGTTGTCGCTTGCGCCTGATACTGGGAATAAGTTGTGGGTGGGAACCAGTGAGGGATTAGCCTGGGTGAGTATGACTAATTTTCAGACGAGACCGCATTTGCTATTTTCTAGAACGTATTAATCGCACGCGGTTAGCAAAAAAATTGCGCTTCTTTATTTTGCGTTGGCAAGGAGTAGGGGGTTAAACAGAACGACACCCCACTTCCCACTTCACAACTAATTCAGAATTGCGATGTTTGCATTGAACCAAGTGCGATCGACCTCACAACCTAGATGCTGCTGAATTCGTAATAAGTCCTGTTCTGCATTACCCAAGCAAGTTGTAGCACCGGGTGAAGGTGTCACGTTAAACCGGATGCCATTGCCTGGATCAATCTCTGCCTGCCCCAAAATGAGCTTGCCCTGAGTTTTGTCAATTAGCTGAGGACG
The DNA here is from genome assembly GCF_039962505.1 of Leptolyngbya sp. DQ-M1. Lineage (NCBI taxonomy): Bacteria > Bacillati > Cyanobacteriota > Cyanophyceae > Leptolyngbyales > Leptolyngbyaceae > Leptolyngbya > Leptolyngbya sp. DQ-M1. The sequence continues at coordinate 647,035 of NZ_JAMPLJ010000004.1, read as the reverse complement.
AATTCCACCCACTCCATGAGCAAACTCTAAATCCTCTAGCTGCAAAGATGGCACAATCTTCTGTGCATCTTTTAGAAACAGGCGACGACTGACGATCGGCACTTCAAATGCAAAGTTCTTCAAAATGTAGTTGCGAATGTCCCGCACCTTAAACAAATCCCAAAGAACAGCGCTGACACGCTGATCAAAGCGCAACACTTCCAGATAATCCACAAACGTCTTCAGGTTGTAGCGCTCTAACAAGGGCAGTGGTAGCGCCGTTGGCCCAAACCGAGTCTTTCCAGGCACAGTCACATCCGGATCGCCATGAATTGCTGCGAACGGAAGTTTATCATTCTGCACGGTGTAAACCTTGCCGTTGAGGACTTGGGGTGTAAAGTAGAAATTCCCCGCGACCGGCAAGCAAGAATATTCCAGCCCAATTCCCATGCGGTGAGCAAAGAGCAGGCTATGTCCTCCGGCCGAGACTACAACAAATCGCGCCGTAATGGAGGTGTCTGCGATCGTAATGCGGTAGTTCTGTCCGACCGGTTCGATCGACTTGACCGGACTGCCTAACATCAAATCCACTGTCTTATCTGCCACTTCTTGTGCTTGCTCCACCAGGGACTGAGCCAAAGCACCATAGTTCACGGCAGTATAGTCATCAAGCACTGCAAGCGCTACCAGTTCTTCGGGTCGATCGTGTTGGTTGAGCTTAACAACGTTCGGTTCAACCTCAGCAATTTGCGCCTTTTCTAAAAGCTGCATTCCCCCAAAGTGCGGCTTAAATTCCTCGTACCGTTGCCGCAAAATTTGACTTTCTTCGGCTCCCACGCCTAGAACCATCTTGGGATAGCGGTAGATGACTTGATCGCGAATGGCTGGAGGTAGTGCAGTCGAATAGCGCACGATCATATCTGCCGATCGCCGCACCTTCAGTGCTTTTTCCAGGCTGTAATTCGTCTCGATGTCGCCGCAGTGAATTGTCTGGCTGTTATTGCTAGATTTGGAATTCACAGTTGCAATTTGCGAATACTTCTCGACCAGAGCGATGCGCTTTAGATCGGTAAATTTTGCAAGCGAATAAAGTAAAGCGGTTCCTGTAACCCCACCGCCAATCACCACGACATCGTAGACCTGCTCTGCCATTTCTTTAGATTGATAGATATTCAGCTTATTCAGCCTAACGTATGCAGGTTTGTATATGCTCCGGTTTCTCAAAGAACCCTTACGATCGCGCTGATTATCTTCTCATTCCCATTTGAAATGCTGCACATGATTTCAATTGCGATCGCTCATTACCACTGTTTCCGGCGCAGATGAAGTAAACAGCCACTCTTTGGCATCATTCATCAAAGCGTCCTCCACGGCACGAGGTAATTGCACCTCAACGCCATTCACCACTGCACCAAGTAAGCGTAAATTCGCGGTTTCAGTCAGTTGGTCGATCGCTTCTTCGAGTAAGCTTTGTTGCGTCACACCGGGACGAGTCACCAACACCATGCCATCGGTCAATGGCTCTAGCAAAAGCGCATCATTACATTGGCTCAAGGGTGGCGAATCTAAAATTACCAGGTCAAATCGCCCCCTTGCATCTTCGAGTAAACGACGGAGTTCGCTGGATTCTAATAACGATGCGGCAGACGCTTGCGGCCCCGGACTGGTCACAACATACAGGTTTTCGACATCGGGAGCGAGGCGAATACAATCGCTGATGTCGCCAAAATACCGCAGCGGCTCTAGCTGGCTATCGGGATCAGGCGTGAGATTCACTTGGTGAGCCGCAGAAGGCGATCGCAAATCCGCTTCAACGAGCAATGTCCGCTTTCCTGCCCGTGCCGAAGCGATCGCTAAGTTATACGCCGTGACTGTCTTTCCTTCATTCTCGATCGTGCTGATGGTCATGATGACGCGCAGATCTTTGGTTTCAGTTAGTCGAAGATTGCTGCGGAACCGCTCGTAATATTCTGCATAAGGCGAATTGGGCTTCACTAAAATTGGAGACTGTCCCGGAATAAAAGATTTGACTTGCGGCAGAATGCCTAAAATTGCCACATCGCGCTGCCGAATTACCTCGCGCAAATCTTCATCCGTGTAGACTGTGCCCTCAAGCATATCGAGCAAGAAGATCACCCCTGCTCCCGCAACTAACCCAACGATCGCACCGACTGCCAGCGTAATCGGAATGCTTTTCGGTGCTTTTACACTTGCAGGAGCAACAGACGGCGCTTGCGCCACACCCAAGCTACTGACGATTTCGACCTCGGCTGCTTTCGCATCAACTAGCTTCTGCTGCATCTGGTCATAGAGACTCTTTTGGCGTTTGACTTGATCTTCCAGCCTGGTGCGCTCTAGCTGCTTGTTGGGAATGGTGGAAAACTGTTGTCGCAGCGCTTGCTCCGATCGCAGACTCGATGCAACCTGCTGCTGTAGCGATTCCTGCTGAGTTTTGAGATTGACCAGCGTATTTGCCAGTTGCTGTCTGGCTGGATCAAGATTGCTATCTTGGCGCACGTTGGCGACAAACGGAGTGACCTGACCATTACCGCCAACCACTTCTGCGGCTCGCTTGCGGATTTCTTCTTCGTAGGCTTGCTGTTGTTTTTGGAGCGTGACTACTTGAGGATGCTCAGGGCGCAAATCTTTGAGTAAGACCGTCATTTGCGACTCGATTTGCTGAAGCTGAGCGCGTAAACTTGCAATGATCGGATCAGCGCTCAGTGCTGAAGACACATAAGCTTGGTTTGGATCAAGTCCTAATTTTCGCTGAATGCTGTTAATTTGGGCGTTAATGCCGTCTAGCTGGAGTCTCAGTTGTTGCTGTTGTTGCTGGCTGCTGGCGATCGACTTAATGATGTTGCCATCTTGAGCGGCAAAGAGTTGCGGCCCTTCGGTGCGATCGTATCGCATCAAGATGCTCTCAGCTTTTGCTAGATCTTGCCGGACACTGGGCAATCGCTGTTCGATCGCGCTGATAATTGCTCTGAGTCGAGCTGAATTGTTCAATCGGCTCTGCTCAATCAATCGACTAGCGAGCAGCGCCATCACGTCGCCGACCCGCTTTTGGTCCCCATCTTTGTAGGTGAGCTGAATTTCTGCTTTTGCCGCATTTGGATCTTTTGGATCACCACCCCCTTTGATCTGAATCGTCGCTGCTTTTTCCAACCGATCGGGCTTGATGCCGACCTCTTTCGCGACTCCTTCGATCACTGCTGGCGTTAATAAAGTGTCTTTTGTAAAGGTTTCGACGGGTTGACGCACCTGGGAGCCGATCGTCGAAAAAGTAATAGGCGGTGCGTTTGCCACGAGTCGAGCCTCGCCCAAGAAATCGATCGGCGGATCGGGCTGAACGGCAACGATTCCGCCCGCACTTAGACCCGCAACCACACTGGCAGGAATCACCCATTTATAGCGATTTACGGCAAGTAAATACCGTTTGACGATCGGTGGAACCATAACAAAGTCCTGTTAACACTAGAAGTTATCGATTCAAAAGTTATCGATCCCCGTTGACCCCGGTTGGGCCAAACAGCGTATCGGCACCGTTTCTCAGCTCCCGGAAAAAGAGCAAGAAGCCTAAAACGTCGCGGAACGGCTGGGTAAAGGTATTGAGCGCATAAGTGATTCTGCCAACGAGGTTGCGCCCGAGAACAATCACGTCATTATCTTCGAGGGCAACGTTTTGAGCCATATTGCCGCTCAGAATGCTGCGAGCATCAATCTCGCGAGTCACTGCTTTTTTCTGAACCGGATCAAACCGAATCAGCGCTACTCGACGTAGATTTGCGGTGTCCGGCCCCGGTCTTGCGGCAGTGAGGGCATCTAGAAAAGTGCTGCCGTTGGGCAGCGTTAGCGTTCCGAGACCATTGTTCGCGTAGCTCAATAGCCGGATGTTGATTTGCGGTTTGGCTAACGTTGATCGTGCCATCAGGGTGCGATCGTAGGTCTGATCCTGTTCTGCAAGCTTGGGGATGACCACAACATCGCCGTCCTGTAGCTTCAAATCCGGTAGCGCCGCTCCGTCTTGTAAAGGAGTGACTAAATCTAGCTTCTCTTCGAGAACCGATCCATCGGATAAAAGCCGTTTGACCTGTACCGATCGTAAATCTGCCTGTCCAGTCGCGCCGCCTGCAAGTAATAAAGCGGCGGACGCACGCGGTAGGGTAAGCGTATAAAGACCCGGACGTGCAATCTCGCCTGTTACGGTGACGAGAACGGGGCGTTGATTGGTGAGTGCCACAAAGACAACCGGATTAATCACAAAACGATTCACCCCTTCCCGGATGCGTTCTTGAGCTTGAGCGATCGTCAACCCTTGCAGCGGCACTTTACCGAGCAATGGGGCGGTAATATTGCCCTCTTGGTCGATCGTCGCTTGAAAATTCAGGTCGGTAAATCGCTGCACCTGCACAGAAACGGTATCGCCCGCCCCCAAACGGTAAAGACTAAACGTTTTGACAGGCGGAACGACTGGCGCTTGTGCATTCGGAGCTTGTACGTTCGGAACAGAGGGCATTGCCGATTCTCGAAGTTTTTGCCGCGCCTGCTCAATGATTTCAAGCGGGGATGGGCGTGTCGGCAAAGGAGCAGAGGGTTGAACAGGCACAGCGAGATCAGACGCAACCGCGCTTCGGGCGCTCAGCCAAATTGACAGAGCAGGAGTAACAGAGTATACACCCGTCATCAGTAGCGAAGTGATCCAGCCGCGTGCATTCGGGAGGTGGAATTGAACTAGAGGCATGGGACAGCCATTCGTGTTGCGATCGTGCTCATTGTAGTGAGATGCACCCCTCTGACATCCGAGTTTTCCGCTTCAGTCTGCCTAAATTGCTGCCTAAATTGATCGGTTTGAGCGCAAAATCTGATTCGTCAAGGTGGATTGTACGGTTTGTACCAGCGATTCGAGCTTGCTGCGATGGGGTTCGATGTCTTCGAGCGGCTCGATCGGTAATATCACGCTGACTGCCACCCAAGCCGCTCTCTGGTTCTGCCATTGGGCGAGACGATCGCGGATAAACCACTGAATCGGAGCTGGGTGTCCACCGTCTTCCCAGGCATACCAACGCATGACGGCATAGGTTTGTCTCGGTGTCCACGCCCGCAGAAATTCAACGGTGATCGAATGGGTTTGGATTGGGCGATGGGAATCGGTTTTCCAGCGTTGGAAGCCGTCGAGATCTGTCCATTCGACTTGCGGCTGCGCGATCGATTTCGTCTGTGGCAGAAATAGAACGGTTGCGATCGTTTGGGTTGCGTCCTGAATTTCCTGGCGCATCCACTTGTGTTCACCGATTTCGGTCGCTTGTTTGGCGATCGTTTGCCAGCCTGGAAACTCGATGCCGACTTTTTTCAGCGCTTTCAAGTTGTCGAGTACGGCAACCGGGGGTGGGGCTGTCCAGCGCCATTGCCCATTTGAGAGATATCCAGGTAATGCGCCTACACCAACAAATCCGCTCAACATCAGCAGCAAAACAACTTTTGGCAGATTGAGCCGGAGCGATTTAGACAAAGAAGACAGCATCAGGATTCGGGGCTGGATGGTGCGAAAAACTTTTCCATCTGGTTTGACAGCACTATTAGTAAGCCCAGCATTGCCGCAGAGTAGACATCTCCACCCCAACCGTCATGCAGGAAATGAAACGCTGATTCTTGTCCTGTGCCGTGGAAGAACGTCAGCAATGTATTGCGGATAATGTTAGCGGTGACGCTGATGAGAACAGTTCCAATCATGAAAGTAATACAGAAAGAACGCGATCGAAGATTGTTTGTCCAATACAGCAGCATCAGCCCCACATATAAGCTAGTGAACAGCATCTTTAATCCGGCACAATAAGGTGCAACTTCGACGAGACGATTGTTTACGAACAGATAAATATTTTCTACTCGCACAGCCATACCGAACTGATTCAAGATAAATCCTGCTGTCCCTGCGATAAAGCTCTGAAGCGGCATTGTGTAAGGGGCAAGTAGGTAAGGAATCTCGTTCGGCGTTGCGAGAAAAACAAGCAGGAGGGCGAAAGCCTGCAATCTTAAGCCAGACACTCCTTTGAGCCAGAGGCAAACGCCAGTTAGCAGAATTGGAAACGACAAATTAACCGGCTCAGGCAGCCCACTGAGATAAAACAATCCTGCGACCAGCAATAATCCAAGACCGACAAGCCTAGCTGATCCCACTTCATCCGCAAGCCGTATCCAGCGCTTGCGGTTATACCAAGCAATATTGGCGGCAAACGGCAGGCCGATTACACCATGACTGAAGTATTCGTGTTCAGTGCTGATTGATTTTCTGATCCAGCCGTCATACCAATGAACCAGCAACGGAGCATATAACGCCGCAATTAATCCCAACAGGACAATATCGCTCCAGTAGCGATCGAGAAATGACAAGCGCCGAATTTGCATAGCTTAAGCTGAAATCTGAACAACATTGGGAGCCGCGAGGCTCTCTTCGATCGTGCCGACGACTTGGATCACTTGCGCTTCGGTTAGGCCGGGATACATCGGTAGCGAAAGGATTTCTTGACATAACCTTTCAGAAACCGGGAAATCTCCTTCTCGATAGCCCAAGTGTTTGAATGCAGGCTGCAAATGACAGGGCAAGGGATAGTGAATTCCAGCCTGAACGCCTCGAAGCTCAAGGCGCTCTTGTAGAGCTGTGCGATCGATCAATCCCGCTTCCGACTGCAACACGCGCAGGACATAGAGGTGATATACATGACCTTTACCGCTCTGGTTTTGGATCGGAACCAGTCCGCGTGAATGCAGGGGATAGAGCAGCGCGTTATATTGTTCCGCAATCTGAAATCGATCGCGGTTCCAATGCTGGAGATAAGGCAGCTTTACGTTCAAAACCGCAGCTTGAATCGAGTCTAAACGGCTGTTCGTGCCAAAGTCTGTATGAAAATACTTGCGGGGAGCGCCATAGTTTCTCAGCGATCGTACCTTTGTCGCGATCACTTCGTCTTTTGTGACGACCATGCCGCCGTCGCCCAATGCGCCTAAATTCTTGCTGGGATAAAAGCTAAAGGCAGCCGCAAGCCCGATCGATCCAGCTCGAACCCCCTCGCATTCTGCCAAATGTGCCTGTGCCGCATCTTCAAAAATCACTAATTCGTAGGTATCGGCTAAATCTCTTAACCGACTGGGGGAGACCATCTGCCCATAAAGGTGAACAGGAACGATCGCTCTAGTCCGAGGTGTAACGGCTCGCTCTGCCGCAGCTAAATCGATCAGCGCCGTTCTTGGATCGCAATCGACCAGAACGGGTGTCGCCCCACAGCGCAACACTCCGATCAGCGTCGCGACAAAGGTATTCGCAGGCAGAAGCACCTCATCGCCCTGTCGAATGCCACAGGCTTGCAGTCCCAACGCGATCGCATCGGTGCCACAGGCAACTCCAATCCCATGCGCGACTCGGCAAGCTTTTGCAAACGCCTGCTCAAATTCTTTTACCGCTTGTCCCACAATGTAGTCTCCTCGCTCAAGCACTGTATGAATGGCTTGTTCGATTTGAGACTGGATCGGTTGGTGTTGAAGCGTGAGATCGACGAATGGAATGGTAGGAGAGATGCTCTGCATACTAAAGCTGCCAGATGGATGAGCAAGCCGAGTAGAAACCCCAGGGAATCTAAAAGTCGTTGCGCTTTATAAGAGTGACAGATCTTATTGAGCGCCAAATTTCGAGTTCTGTCTGGTTCAGAGTACCCAAGGAAAACCACTTCGATGCAGACGAGATCTGAAGAAAAGGTAAAGCTTGCTACTGGCGATGCAGCCAATTGACGGTGGCAACTGAGGCGATCGTGCCCAGAAAGTGCGCCGTAACTCCGATGATGTTTGACATCGCCACAAAGACATCTAGTGGACGAATAATCCGGGCGGGGTCATAGATGGCGACTCCTTGGGGTTGGGAAATTGCTTTCGACAGCAGGACTCCTAAAGTTGTGCCGCTGCCTAAGATGGTGAACGCCATGCCGAGAAATCCAGCGATGATGCCAAGTCGTAGCACTTGCATCACGTCGCTTTTTTTGGGATGGCGCTCTGTGCTCGGATGGCGAAGTCGCCGCGCAAATAAAGTGTGCCGAAACGCCAGAAAAGCCGTGAATAGTAACGTGGCAATGCCGCAGACTGCCCAGAAGATGCCGATTCCGAGTCCTGGTGTCGTGACGCTGCCGAAGTTATCAACGGGTGCGCCCGGAGCGATAAAATTCGCTGCGGCTTGATTAAAACTTCGTCCTGCGATCGCAAATAGCAGCAGAACTGCGGCGACGATCGCCAATCCAAGCTGCGTGATCACGCCGAGCCATCCAATTAAGCGTAGGACTTTACCAATCTGCCTTAACTTATGATCATTGTCCTCGATCGTAGGGGGTTGTGTGGTGGGGTGCATTTTGCGCTCCTTTGACTTGCTTCTAGTTCACACGCTAGGCAAGAGGAGTAGGCTTAACGACTCTCTCTAGAACGATCTATCAATTAATTCATATCTGCTTCAAGGTTGGGGCAAATTTTGGTGTGGATTAGTTCTGGTGCGGGCTGCTCTTGCCATTGAGAAAGAACGCTTTGCAGTTCAGCCCGGAGCGTATGGAGTTGTTCGATTTGCGCGGTGATTTGAGCCACTTTGTCTTCGATTTGTTCTTTGACTTTTTCGCAGGGCAAAATTCCCTGATCGTGTACCGCCAAAATTTCTTTCACCTCAATCAAGCTCAATCCTAGAGACTGCGCTCTTTTGATAAAAGCAAGACGCTCAATCACTTGAGGCATAAATAAGCGGTAGCCGGACTGCGATCGCTCGACAGTCGGTGTGAGCAGTCCGATATCGTCGTAGTAGCGAATTGTTTTTACAGGTAGACCGCTTTTTGCAGCAGCTTCACCGATTTTCAGAACAGAATTCATTGTTTAGCGTGGCTTTTTAGGCATCGATAAAGGGGGGAGTGATCGCGCGGATGAGGTTTCAGGTAGAGCGCGAACGGGGACTTGTCCGGATCGAGCAGAGGGGGTGACTCGAATGGGTTCAGGTCGTCGAGACAGCGACCACCAGCGGAGAATGAGCGCGATCGTTACGGTGCTGAATCCGAACACGGCGAGCGAAGTGCTGTGGTCAATGCCGCCGATCGCAACGTTCATCATGCCTGCGGTGAGAATAAAGGCAGAAATGGGTTCTTTACGATAAATCGTTCTTAGAACGTGGAACCATAGAGCGTTCATAGCGTTTTCCGGCTTGCGCTTTATCTTATTTTAAAGTGATCGACTGAGAGACGGTAGAGTCTCTCAGTCTTGCTCTGAATTTATTCTTAAGAGGCTGAATTTTGGCTGAGATTTCAGCAAAACTCCGAAATTTCTAAATCAGACCTAACCAGGTCAACAGCCCTTGTCCGGTGACGTATTCTACAATCAGCGTCGCGACAAATCCAATCATTGCTGCACGTCCGTTCAAGCGTTCTGCGTAATCATTGAAGCCGAACTTTGGATTCTCTAGCTTAGGAGTTGTGGTGGGTTGAATTTGAGTCATGATCAAAAAGCCTCTGCTTAACGTGGAGTGCAAACCCGTTTAGAAAGCGGATCTAAACAGTTCTTCATCTTATTCTAAACTCGTCCTGCATTGGACTACGATTCACATGGAGATTGCCGATTAAGCTATAGATAGCTTGTCGATCGAGGTTGATCATGGAAATTGGTGTGCCGAAGGAAACGAAGGATCAAGAGTTTCGCGTGGGATTAAGTCCAAGCAGTGTCCGAGTGCTAGTTGAACAAGGGCACTCGGTGTTTGTAGAGTCGCATGCGGGAATCGGATCGGGATTTAGCGATGCAGATTATACACAGGCAGGCGCGACGATCGTGACGCATACCCAGGAGGCTTGGGATCGAGAGCTTGTGATCAAGGTGAAAGAGCCGTTAGTTTCCGAATATCATTACCTTCAGAAAGGCAAAATTCTGTTTACGTATTTGCATTTAGCTGCCAATCGCCGCTTAACCGAACATTTGCTTGATTCTGGTGTAAGTGCGATCGCTTACGAAACGGTTGAACTTCCAGATAGACGCTTGCCGTTGTTAACGCCGATGAGCATTATCGCGGGGCGACTATCGGTGCAATTTGGCGCGCGATATTTAGAGCGGCAACAGGGCGGGCGCGGTGTGTTACTCGGTGGAGTTCCGGGAGTGAAGCCGGGACGAGTGGTGATTCTGGGTGGGGGAATTGTTGGAACCGAAGCGGCGAGAATGGCGATCGGGATGGGCGCACAGGTGACAATTTTGGATGTGAATGTCGATCGATTGTCTTATCTTGAAACGATTTTCGGTTCACGAGCAGAGCTACTGTATAGCAATTCGAGCCACATTGAAGAACTCGTACCGCAGGCGGATTTGCTGATCGGGTCTGTGCTCATTCCAGGACGAAAAGCTCCGATTTTAGTATCGCGGGAATTGGTCAGTCAGATGCGATCGGGTTCAGTCATCGTGGATGTAGCTGTGGATCAAGGCGGCTGTATCGAAACATTGCATCCAACTTCACATACAGCGCCAACCTATGTAGAGGAAGGTGTCGTGCATTATGGGGTGCCGAATATGCCCGGAGCTGTTCCCTGGAGTGCAACTCAGGCGCTAAACAACAGTACATTGCCCTACGTGATAAAGCTAGCGAACAATGGAATGACAGCGCTCGATCTTGATTCTGCGTTAGCAAAGGGCTTAAACGTGCAGAATCATCATTTGTTCCATTCAGCCGTACAAGAAGTGTTTCCAGATTTAGCGCGAGTCTAGCGACAATCGTAGCCAACATAAGGAATACCAATGCGGTATTGCTGGTTTGGATTCCGATCGCATCTCCGCTTCTGAACGGTGACTTGATCCGGAAAATCACGCATCCTTAAACCAGGCGCGATCGCCCAAAATTTTTGAATGGGAGGAGTCTCGACCTTCAGTGTTGCTAACTTTTGCCAAAAGGTGTTATGGCCTTGCGATCGCGAAACGAATGCAAATCTTGAAGGTTGACAGTGTTGGGGATGCTGTTTCTCCTCAGTTTGAATCGCTAAAGCAAAGCCTAATCCTAAAGCAATGTCTTGAAAATCGTTGTAGCTCATGACGATCGCGCTACAGTCTTTAGACAAGATATTGTTAGCAACACGATCAGGCGTAAACGGCTTGAGAAACACTAAGTTAGACACCACGAAAACGCAGCTTAAACCGCCGACAAAATACAGCAGCAATGGTTTTTCATACTTAGAAGGCTGCAACTTCCAAAAGCTTGCTCCGATCAATGCACAGACGGCTGGATAGTAGATGAAATTGTATCGGGGCACTTGAGTAATGTCTTTGCCAAGAATGTAGACGATCGCCACAAATTCAAGAATGACGGCAATGACAAAACTTGCAAGCACTAATGTTTGCCAATGCGTTTGTGGATCGTGCCACAGGAGCTTTAGTCCTTTTACAATGCACCAAACAATCCAGCCTGCCAACAACAGCATTGCGATCGCGCATAGCACAATCATCCAAACTGGCTGATACTCCACCGGAAACGCTACCACCATGACAAGCCAACCTGCGACAAACTGATATAGCGGAACTAGAAAGCTCCACCATGCAGCAGTAGAGGTTTCTAGCCAATCTGTTTCAGGACGACTGATATGACTGATAAAAGTTGGGAGCCAGGGAAAGCAGATTGCAACTATTCCTAAGCCTGCAAGGACGATCGCACCCCAAGTCTGCCACCAGAACGTTAAGGGTTGCCTCGATTTCAATCGAATTTGCAGCACCAACAGCGCGAAAAACTGAGCGACGATCGCTAATACTAAAAAATAATGGACGTAAAAGCCAACACCATTTACAACGCTCCAACCCATCCAGATTTTAGAAGAGTGCTTCTGTTGAAGCAAATCTTGTTGAATCCGAACCAATCCAGTGAGTGCCACGATTACAAACAATATCGGAATGGTATAGTGACGTGCTTCTTGAGAGAGATAGATCGCAAACGGTGATACTGCCATGACCAGAGCCGCGATCGTTCCCGCGCTTGGAGAAAAAGCCACTCGATTCAGCCCATATGAGAGCGCGATCGCAGCAACTCCCGCAACTGCACTTAGTGATCGCGCTCGCCATACCCAATCGCCCGGAACCCATTGCAGCCATTGATGCAGCCAGCAAAAAAATAGCGGCGGATGAACCGACTGTACCGAAACTGTTTGAGCAATGTTCGCGCAGGTTGTAGGATTCAGTTGAAAAAACTGATCTAACACCGCAACGGTAAAAAACTGCTCTACTGGCACTTCAAGATAATTCCGCCCCATGCTAAAGATTGCGGTAATCACCTCATCCATCCAGAGCGGTTTTGCGTCAAGATTCCAAAACCGCAGAACCGCACCAATTAGTAGCGCCGTGATTAAGCCAAGCCAATGAGCCAAGAGAACCTCGATCGAGACTTCAGCCCGAACTTTACACTAGATCAAGAAATTTGAGGACACCTTGCATGGGATTGACCCGCAGGATCGGAATTACGGGCGGAATCGGGATGGGTAAAACCACAGTTTCAAATTATCTCGCTGCTGCACATCGTTTACCGATTCTAGATGCAGATTTGATTGCGCGGGATGCAGTCGCACCGGGATCGCCGATTCTGGCTCAAATCATTGATCGCTATGGCGCTCATCTCCTCCGAATCGATGGTACGCTCGATCGAGCAAAACTAGGCACGATCGTCTTCTCTAATCCCACTGAACGCATTTGGCTAGAGCAGCAGATCCATCCGTATGTGAGGCAAATGCTTGAAGCCGAGTGCGATCGTCTTGCTCAAACTCACCCAACGATCGTGCTTGTGATTCCGCTCCTGTTTGAAGCCAATATGACCGATTTAGTGAGTGAGATTTGGGTGATTTGTTGCTCGGAGTCGCAGCAAATTCAACGACTGATGCAGCGTGAAAAGTTGAGCCTAGAGCAAGCCCAAGCGCGAATTCAAAGCCAAATGCCGATCAAGCAAAAGCGCGATCGGGCAAACGTCATTCTTGATAATTCCACAACGCCTGAAGCCTTAATGCGCCAGGTCGATCGGGCTTTATCGCCAACAAGTTGACAACCGACCATCATCGACCGCTAGACTGTTCAAGACTGAATCGGAAAAATTTCTTATGGCAGCCACCTTACAACAAATTGCAGGTTATCTCGACCTTAAAGCGTGGAAATATCGCATTGACGAGGAAGGCAGCCGGATTCTGACCGGAGTGTATGGTGAGAATTTAGAAGATTTTTTGATTGTGATCCAACTCGATGAAGAAGGCGAATTCTTCGAGATGTTCGCACCACGGGTGTTGTCAGGAGTCAAAGACCATCCGCATAAAGCGGCAATTCTACAAACAATGCTGGCAATTTCTTGGGAAACCAAGATGTTGCAGTGGGAATACGATCCCTCAGACGGCGAGATTCGTGCAATCATCGAGTTTCCGCTAGAAGATTCTACTTTGACCGAGCGCCAGTTCAACCGATGCTTACATAGCCTCGTAGAGTTAGTGGATGAACTCGCTTTACCGCGCTTGAAGGCAGTGATGGAAACCGGCGAAGATCCTGGCGATCTTGAAGAAGGCGAACGCTTGTTACTAGCGCTACAGGAAGAAGCACCAGGACTACTGACCGTTCTAGAGCGAGCAATGGAAGCACGAAAGCGACGGGGGCGACGCTTGCCCTCAGAAGGAAAAGACGAATCCTGAAGTCAGGATCAGGAAACGTGGTATAACAATTAAGGTTTCTTAATAAGAAAACACAATACTTTAATAATCTGAAATCGGGTTGCCGTCGCCTGGAGCCTGATTTTCGTGCGGCAAATGTTTGATCGAGCATTTGTCTCAACGATTGTGTTTTTTACAGTCCTTTCCGGAGAGAAAGATCGTTCATGACAGCATCGCTCACGCCCGATTATTCGACTCTGACGAGTCCCGAAACAAAACTTCGATTGAAAGACATTATCAAGACGCTACCGCGTGAGTGCTTTCAAAAAAATATGCAAAAAGCCTGGACAACCTTAATCGTCAATGTTTTGATGGTGGGCTTAGGCTACTGGAGTATTCAGGCTTCTCCCTGGTTTCTCCTGCCGTTTGCCTGGATTTTTACCGGAACGGCACTCACTGGCTTTTTTGTAATCGCGCATGACTGTGGACATCGATCGTTTGCCAACCGTAAATGGGTAAACGATCTCATTGGTCACATTTTTATGGCTCCGTTGATCTACCCGTTCCATTGCTGGCGGATTTCACACAACCAACACCACAATCACACCAACAAAATGGATGTGGATAATGCGTGGCAACCGTGGCGACCGGAAGTGTATGACAGTCTCGACCCGATTACAAGAATCGCTTACAAAACGACTCGCGGACGGCTCTGGTGGTTAGCATCGGTTCTGCACTGGGCGATCGTTCACTTTAACCTAGCGAACTACAAGCCGAAAGATCACGGCAAAGTGAAATTGTCGATCGCGGTTGTCGTTGCGTTTGCGGCGATCGCTTTTCCTGCTTTGTTTCTAACGGTTGGTGCGTGGGGTTTTGTTAAGTTCTGGCTGATGCCCTGGTTGGTTTATCACTTCTGGATGAGTACCTTTACGCTGGTTCACCACACCTTACCGGACATTCAATTTAAAGAGCCAGAAGAATGGGATGCCGCCCAAGCGCAATTGTTCGGCACCGTGCATTGTGACTATCCCAAGTGGATTGAATTCCTCTGCCACGATATCAATGTCCACATTCCGCATCACCTTTGTACAGCGATTCCGTCCTACAATCTGCGGCTGGCTCATCATAGCTTGACCCAAATTTGGGGGACTCAGCTAAGGCAGTACAAGTTCTCCTGGGGTTTGATGAAAGAGATCACCGATCGCTGTCATCTGTACCACCCAGAGTACGCTTACCAATCGTTCCGCTCCTACAAAAAGTAGCAGTCAGGAAGAGGATTAAATGCAGAACTCCGATCAAACGATCGGAGTTTTTTGTTAACAGCCAGTTCTATAAGCCGCACTAATATCTGCCGTAAGATGCCGGCAGTTCGATCGAAGGATAGAGGAAACATTCAACCCCACGGGAGGCACGATCGCGCGGCGGCAAATTGTATTCTATGAGCATAAGTTAACAGCCTATACGGAAGCTAAATATGTCAAGTCGGGGAGCCAAAAAGCTCCCCTTATTATTTGGATGCTTTAAAGAAAACAGAAATTCTATTGAGAATTACAAAATTCATAATATTGAAATCTTAATAGTGAAAAATATCAGGTTCCGTGAATATTCAGGTTTAATATTTAAGCTTGTGTAAAATAATGCAGATAGTGCTAGAGAATTCCACAGGATTCTGTTAGAAATACTGAGCTGTTCTACAGCAATGACGATTCTGCGAAGCGACAAGGTTACGGGGGCATCGACCCATTTCTCTCCGTTCTACTGAAAGGTCTCCTCGTATGACAACTGATCCGCATGGTTCCCGGAATTTTCCTGAGCCGCATTCCACCCCGGCAGCGCCTACAAACGCGAAGCTGCCCCAGTTTATGATCGTGCGAAATCATTCCTCGCAACGCCGTGTTTCAGCGCGGCGATCGTCTTTAGCGCGATTAAGCATCGGCATTACCAGTAGCTGGCTTGTCGGTAATATTGCGCTCCCGGCTTATGCTGCTACTTTCATCAACAATTCAGGCATTCAATTTGAACAAGACACAACCCTCGAGTCTAACTTTGTCGAATCTCACGGGGCGTATCAATCCACCTTCGGCGTAATTAACCTGGACACAAAAGAGAAAACGCCGTTGCTAACTGAAACCCAGCCCTCTGACGGGTCTGAAACAATCTTCAAGCCTTCCTCTTTCCGCAGCCACCTTGGAACGGCTACCGACTTCAAGGGCACGCCTGGCAATGCAGTTCCGAAGCCCGTAGCGCAGTACAAATTCAGAGCAAACCAGCGATACGTGCTGTATCTAGAATCTACTTACAAAGGTCGTCCGACTGGCGTAGTTTACTCAAACAATGTCCTGAATCCCAATCGCGAACAGCAGGTGCAATTTGCTGGGGGAGTGAATGATTTGTGTACGAGTGGAATCACGATCGGCTGGGACGATACTGGCTCAAGGCTGGTGCGAAACCGCCAGCAGGAAGACCGGGATTTTGATGACTTTGTGGTGCAGATGAAGAATACAACCTGCGGAATTGGCAGCGATCAAATCACGCCGCAGCCAGAGCCACCGCCATCCGTGGTTGCTGAGTTACCGCCTGCTCCTTCTTCGGGAGGAGTCAGCCCGCTCTGGGCAACACCGCTCTTGCTGCTTCCCCTTGTTTTTGGTTCCGATCGAGGTGGGTCTAACCCAGACACTCCATCAGGCTGCTCAGGCGGAAATTGTAAGCCTATCCCAGAACCGCTGACGATTTTGGGATCAGGAAGCGCGATCGCAATGGCAGCATTGATGGAGCGACGCAGAAAACGCAAGCGCAAGTAGGAATACTGGCGCGGCGCAATGCGCCGCGCCAGTTGCTTAAGATTCAGGCGGATAGTTGTTTTGCCACCATTGCACCCATTCAACCCAAGCTTGTTCGAGTTCTGGTTCAGAACTCGTCGTTGAAGTGGAGGTTATGGGCGTTGACATTCTCACCCAAAGACAGCGCAAATCTCGCAGCGGAACCTGTCCTAGAAACCAAGGCAGCGCCCGGCGAGCCAGCACATCGAAACGATTCTGGGCGTTGCGGAGCTGACCATTTGTGATGGTTGTTTCTCGCGTTGCTGGAATGCAGCCCGTGATGAAAAATTGCTTCGATCGCTGATAAACTGCGTGCGTCCCAACGCTGGATTGAGCGGGCGTAAGCGGAATGCGCTCCATCTCAACCGTACTGTCTTTAACAATATCCGAGACTGAGGAGTAGTTGCGAAGATAGCGCATTTCGATATTGATCGGCTGACCGTTGCGGAGATAGCGGTAATGCTGTCCTGAAACAGTCAAATCATCCACGCTGGTCGCGAGAGAAGGCGTATAGAGCTTTTGTTGCCCGATCGGGCTAGCTTGCACGAATTGCCAGCGAGACAGAGGAATAGAAGTGGGAAATGTGTAGCTCGGTGGCAGCGGTTTTTGTGCAGGGGTGAGCACCAACTTGAGCAACACCAAACCGCTGCTTACGAGCGCTGCGCTTAACCAAAAATTACGAGTTTTCACCCAGTTCAAGCTTGCACCTCCTCTTCTTCTTCTGCCCGATCGACTTGCTCTAACAGCACGTAGCACAGTAAGCCAAACAGCGAAACAGAAATCAATGAAAAAATCAGCGATCCGGTTCCAAGATGCCAGTAGTCGAATGCGTCTCGATTGTTTTGCGCGACTAGGACTGCCATCAGCGCAACTCGAATGCTGTTGACCACAAAAGCGATCAGCACAGCCGCGATCAACACAATCAGCGATCGCATCCAGCCGATCGGAAACACCAGCACAAACAGAATACCGAGCGATAAGTGTTGCCAAATCAACTGAAGTCCAGAGCAGCCGGGATAAACTTCAACGCTCCCGGTCGGTAAATGCAGCAACACTCCTTCTTGAATGACGCGAAAGCCTGCATACCAGAGCAAACTACCGCTAAATTCTGCGGTGAGCGGAGAGATATCGAACTGCGACAGAATGGTGGTCGTGGGGATAGCCATTAAACCCAGAGTCAAGAGTTCGCGCCAATAACAATTGAGCGTGAAGCCAGAAGCAAGTAGCGCGACGCTGATTCCAGACATCAGCGGCAGAAACCGCATAAATGAGTCGTACTCATTGACAGTGAGGCTTCTAAGTAATATCCAGGCAATGCAGGCAAGCCCGATCGCGCTAGCGATGGGAGTGCTTTTGAAGTTGAGTTCCTGCCGTCTGCGCCAAATCATAAACCAAGCGGCTGCCCAACAGACGATCGAAGCTTCCAAAAATTGCCCCTGATGACCGGTTCTCCAGATCAGTTGGAAATGGACGGTCGTCAAGGCGACTGCGAGCGCTAGCAGTAAGTAACGGGTGTTGAAAAACCCTTTCATGGGGTACGACTTTATTTACGACTTTATTAAAGACTGCAAAATCAAAAAAGCTAGGGCTTACGATACTTAGTCTTGCGGATAATTTCTAGTCGCTCAGGATAGATTGCCTAAGTAGATGAATCGTTAAGGGAGAATTTTAAAGCAATGTAATACCCATTCAAACAACAAATGTGGCGGATCACCGATTTGTTGCATTCGCGATCGTAGCGACGCAATTCGTCGCGTCGCTGGATATAGGAGCACAATACCAGCGATAAAATTAGCCCCATCAGCCCGTATTTCTCATCCCCGCAGCAATACCGTTGATGGTTAACAACGCGCCGCGTAGGAGTTCACCTTTGCTGTAGCGCGATCGCACCACCCCTGAAGCTGCCAGCGTTTTATGCTGCCGCAGTCGCTTCAGCAGAGACACTTGCAAAAAGCCCAGAGGAACGATCGTGCCATTGCGTAACTGCACCGATCGCTGAAGCTCTGGATCGCCGTCTAATAAGCGATTGTGTCCGGTGATCGTCAGCACTAGCTCACGCGTGAGCAGATACTCGTTGCGAATCTGCTCGAACACGGGAGCAAAGCGCTCTCGATCTTCAGGCTGCGTCAGTTCATCAACATAGTGACCCGCAATTTGCAGATCGACTTTAGAAAGCGTCATTTCTACTCTGGAAATCGCCATCTTGAAAAAGGGCCATTTGTAGTAGAAGTGCCGTAGAAGCTGCATGTGTTTTTCTGGAGCTTCATCAAGAAAGCCTTGCAGCGCTGTACCCACACCGTACCAGGAGGGCAGCAAAAACCGGCTTTGCGTCCAGCTAAACACCCAAGGAATCGCCCGCAGACTAGCGAGATCTTTCTTGCCACCCCGACGCGCTGGACGCGAGCTAATTTGAAGCTGACTAATTTCCTCGATCGGTGTGACTTGATGGAAGAAATCAATAAAGTCCGGTTGTTCGTAGATGAGCGCACGGTAGTGAGCGCGCGATCGTGCCGCTAACTCTTCCATCACCTGCTGCCACGGCGCAATCTCATCAAACTTATTGTGTAACAGACTGCCCTGAATTACGGCGGTCGTTACCGTTTCCAAGTTGTAAATCGCGAGTTCAGGCAGCGAATACTTTGATGCCAGCACTTCACCTTGTTCGGTAATTTTGATCCGACCATTCACACTATGTCCGGGCTGCGCCAAAATTGCTTCGTAAGCCGGGCCGCCCCCACGTCCCACCGAACCCCCGCGACCGTGGAAGATCCGCAGCACGACCCCATGCTCATCTGCAATACTTTGCAGCGCTTGCTGCGCTTTGTGAATCTCCCAATTGCTGCTGAGGAATCCGGAGTCTTTGTTGCTGTCAGAATAGCCCAGCATCACTTCTTGCAGTGCGGTTTTAACTCCGATCGACTCGAATCCACCCGCTAACAATGCCTTATAGAACGGTAAGTCAAACACGCCGCGCATTACACTGGGTGCTTTTTGCAAATCCTCAACCGTTTCAAACAGGGGCACAACTTGAATCGCTCCAACTCCGGTCACAGGATCGTAGAGTCCCGCTTCTTTGGCAAACAGCAGCACTTCCAGCAAGTCGCTGACATCGTGACTCATGCTGATGATGTAGGTGTGGCAAATGTCGATACCAAATTCCTGTTGGAGTTTGCGAACCATGCGGAAGGTTTCGATCGTTTCGCGAGTGCGATCGGAAAAAGGCATCTCGGTTGGAATTAACGGTCTGCGCGTCTGGAGCTCGGTGACCAGCCATTGGCAGCGTTCCGCTTCGGTCATGTCGTTGTAGGCTTTCGGCAGAACTTGCAGGTACTCCACAATTTCATTCATCGTTTCGGAATGACGCGGGCTTTCCTGCCGAATGTCCAGATGCGCCAAATTAAACCCGAAGATTTCGACTTGACAGATCAAATGATCGAGATCGCGACAGCTTAATCCAGTTGCAGACAAATTGCCTTGAATCAGGCGCAGTTCAGCCAGGAAATCGTCGCCCGATCGATAAAAGGTGGCTTCATCGTATTCGGGGATTTCCTGTTGCAGCCCGTCGCCGTTTGAGAGAACATCATTGCGATCGAGCGCATTTTCAAGTCGCTTGCGGATATAAGCAAGCTTGAGGCGATACGGT
Organism: Leptolyngbya sp. DQ-M1; assembly: GCF_039962505.1. Lineage (NCBI taxonomy): Bacteria > Bacillati > Cyanobacteriota > Cyanophyceae > Leptolyngbyales > Leptolyngbyaceae > Leptolyngbya > Leptolyngbya sp. DQ-M1. Next base: position 626,945 of record NZ_JAMPLJ010000004.1, on the reverse strand, counting down.
TCTTGGCGAAAGCGGATGGATAAGCGATCGTACACATCCGGCATTCGCTGTTGATCTTGTTCTAATGATTCCAGCAAATCCGGTAGCACATCGCTCCAATGCAGCGACAGACTCAGCAAGTCACTCAGCGACTGAATTGATTGAACATAGCGCTCCAGCACCATACGTCTTTGATAACAGGCAGTTTGCCAGGTGACTTGCGGTGTAACCGAGGGATTGCCATCGCGATCGGCTCCCACCCAAGAGCCAAACTGACAGAAATTGCGGCGCGGCATCTGCATTTTGGGGAACGAGCCGTGAACCGCCTCTTCTAATCGCTGATACAGATGCGGAATCGCGTCGAAAATCACTTCTCGGAAGTAATGCAGCGCGTGATCCACTTCATCTAAAACCGTGGGCTTAAACTGATGCAGTTCATCGGTGCGCCACCACAGGCGGATTTCTTCGGTGAGCTGATCGCGCAGGGCATCGGCTTCCCAAGACGAAGAAAGACCGACCGCTTTCAAGCTGTCTTCGACGCTATCGAGTTGGCGCAGGATCTTGGCGATGCGGCGCTGTTTATCGCGAATCGTGTGGCGCACAATCTCAGTCGGGTGCGCGGTAAAGACCAGCCACACATCGAGCTGATTAATCAAACGCTGAATCTGCTGCGGTGGGACATTTAACTGCTTTAAGCGCGGAAACAACCAGTGAAACGTGCCAATTTCACGCCGAGAAGCCGATTCGTGCAGACTTCTTTCTAGAAAGTCGGCTTCGGGTCGTCCGGCATCTTCCTCGGTGGCATACGCCTGCCGTTCATGTTTCGGATCGGGCTGAGCATGTCCCTCACGCGCCATGCGATATTGCAACTGCTGATCGCGCTGTTCGTAGTGTTGCTCAACGATATTGATCAACTGAAAGTAGAGCGCGAAAGCGCGAGCCGCCCGAATCGCCTCATTTAGATCGAGCTTTTCCACGACCTGCAGCACTTCAGACCCGGTAAAGGTCGTCGCTTGTCCCTCTGGAGAACACATCTGCCGCAGTTGATTCAACAGATCGACCAGTTCTTGCCCGCACTCTTGGCGCAACACCGCTTCCCAAAGGTCTTCAACAATCTTGAGCCGATGACGCAGAAATAAATCGGACATCAGCGTGGTGACATCTTCAGAGGTCGCTGTGGTGATGCTGGCTGAAAATTCGTCAGAAGAGGGTCGGGTCGAACTCATACAGTATTCCAGAGGGGTTCAACAATTTTAGGAGAGAAGGGTAAGCTTGGGGAGACGATCGCTCACGAATTTGGCGGGAAATCCAAATGGGGAAGCCGATCGCCCCGAAATAGTTCTTCGCTCATCGTGCCGAGTTCTTGAAGGGTTTGCGCGATCGCGTGTCCTCCAATCAAAGCGACCAAAACGGGAATCGTCGCAACACTTAAGGCGACATCAGGATCAACAAAAGAATCAATAAAGCCGAAAATGTGATCGAAGTCAGAGTTCATTAGATTGTAGATTCCAACGCGAAGTAAACCAGTGTCTAGAGTAACAGTCTAAACGGTGCATCATTTCTCCAGGTGTTTCTAAAGCGATAAAGTCTCGAATTCAGCCGGATCGTGGATCTGAAAAGCTAGCCAGCAACGCGCGGACGGAGCCGCAGCACTTTAGAGTTATCGAGTAGAGTCTGAAAAAATTGCGTCGATCGCACAGTTTGTGCTTACCATAGCTAAAAAAAGTGTATCAAAATCAAAAGTTAAGCTTAAATGCTGCAAGGTCGGATCGAGGGCAAAAAACTTAGACCATGAATCAAGCGAGTTTTGATTCGTGGTGTGCCGCTGAGTGTTGAACATCATACAGGGAAGCAGAATTCGGATGGGGAATCGATCGCCGTATACAGTCTCTTCGTCACCCAGAGCCGTTGGATCACGGTTGCCGTTGCTGCCGTGGCTCTACCGTGTGATCGGCATTCCTAAGATTCAGCTACAAGTGCGGCTCCGTGGAAATAATCTCTATATCCTAGCGGAAGGGCGCAACTGTCCGGATCGATCTCTGATGTTTGAACACCTGGTTCGGGCACTGGCAAAAACCGAGATCGAAACGCTTCTACCGCCTTCGCAGCCGAAAGTTTATCAGGTGATTCTTTACGGTCGTCGCGCTGGAGAACCGCGCCCAGAGTGGGCAGAGGTGATCCACGTTGCTCAGATCGATCGCTATTTAGAGGATCTACAAGGCGCGAAAACCGAGAGTGAAACGACGGTCGCAATCGAGCTTGCCAATTTGGGCCTGGCAAAGCGCGGCAGACCGGATGCGATCGCGCGTTATTTGAGCGAAGCATTAGCTGCGTTAGGCGTTGCGGTGCGTGCCAGCGTCAAATCGGCAGCGCTGCCCGAAGAACCCGAACTGCCTCAAATGGCAAATCTAGCCTCGGTCTTGAGCAGTACGGCTTCACTGACACCGCAAGCGCTGCTGAATCGTCTGTGGGTCGTCTGCGAATCGGTCTACAGTCCCGACACATCGCTGCTGAGTGAAACGATCGCCCAAAAGCTGCGGGACTTAGAACTGGATGGATTTCGCGATGCGATCGTCTTTAGCCGCGTTCGGGGAGAAGCGGAGCCAGAATGGGTGCTGCGGGTCGATCTGACTCCACCCCAGGAAATGCTGAAGGACTGGGCACGTTGGGGCGATGTCGAAGCGCTGACGCGCTTGATGAATAGTGCCGTGCGGGATCAAGGGGTAGACCTATCTGCCACCTTGATGGACAAGACGCTGCACGTGACGGCTCAACGCCTGAATGCCCCCGAAAAAGAGCGAATTTTCGCCGCGATCGCACCGCTGATCGACACGATCGCGCCGCAAGGCATTCGAGCGATGGCAGTTTACGGACTGAGCGGCACGCCCAATCCGATGCCGCACTTGTCGATTCCCGATGCGCCGGTTTGGGTGCAGTGGATGGATTTACCCGCCGCAGAGCATCCCGCTTTGTCTGAATCGACGCGCCTCCTTGCCCAAGAGGGCGACTTGAGCGCGATCGCGTTTTTGCTGACTCGCTTGCTCAATCCGCATCTCGATACGCAGTTAGCCACAGGCGGAATTCGGCTGCAAATCCGACAGAAAGGAGATTTGCTGCACATTATGACCGATGCACCCATTTGCCCGTCGCAGAATCAAGTGGGCGCAAAAGTCGTGAAATTTATTCGGGCATTAAAGCTGCCGGATGTGCAAGGCGTGCGAGTTTATGGGCGACGATCGGGACAAAAGCGCCCCCTGTGGAGCTACGGCGCTGATTTTGCCTCTCGCGATCTCAATAGCACTCGTCGGACACGATCGACCCCCGAAGCGACTCCAGAATTTGCGACTTCAGATGCGTATGTGGGCGATCTGCTAACCAGAGAACCCGGAGCGCTCACGGTTCCAGAGTATGAAGATGTCGAGCCAACGCTCTGGGAGCAAGTGGCTGAGGCAATTCAGGGGGGAATGGCGCGGACTCGACTGTTTACGATCGAATCCGAAACCGCACCAAATACCGCTCGCGCTGCCCATACGTCTGCTCCGAATGACGCAAGAGTGGCGATCGTTTGGGCAGTCTTGGGGATTTTGCTGACGGTTCAAGCGGATTGGCTGCTGGGGCAATGGGTCAAACCGCTGATTGCCGCGAAACCGGCTCCGAGCGCTTCGCCTGCTCCTTTGCCACCAGAGCAACTGACGTTACCGCAATTGTCTCTGCAAAAATCCGCAGGATTTGATACCATTGGTTCCGGCTTTACGCAATCGACCCAGACGTTACTGACACCCGGATCAGGCTCAACAGCGCTTTTAGCCTCGCCGTTGAAGCCGAAAGCCGCGATCGATACCTCGCGATCGCCGTATCCCACGTTCAATGCTCCGCAAATCGATGAAAAGTTCGTGTTGTATCGGCAGTACGTCGCGCAGTATGGTGCGCCTGATGTGCTGATTGTTGGAAGTTCAAGAGCAATGCGCGGGGTTGATCCAGTTGCACTAGAACAGGCTCTTGCAACTCAGGGCTATTCTGGAATGCGAGTGTTTAACTTTGGCATCAATGGCGCAACGATTCAGGTTGTAGATCTAGTTGTACGGCGATTGTTGGCATCGGAAAAACAGCCGAAACTGATTTTGTTTGCCGATGGGCTACGGGCATTTAACGAGGGGCGACCCGATGCGACGTATAACGCGATCGTGTCCTCTCCGGGCTATCGCAAGCTGCCCGAAGTTGCAAGCGATGCGGCTCCCAGTCCCACGCAAGCCTTCACAAAACCTCTAGAGACGATCGTTCGCACTCCTACCACGGTTGCCGATCGCTATCAATCTTTTAATGACCAACTTTTACAGCAAACGGGTCAGCTTTCGACGATTTGGAGTCAACGCGATAAGCTGCAAACCCTGATTAAGCGCAGTTTATCGTTTAGTTTTAGCCCGATCGCGACTTCAGAAGCTGATCCAGAATCGACGATCGTTCAAGATGGACAAGGCTTGATCGATATCAATGGCTTTTTGCCGATTTCTTTGCGCTTTAATCCAGTCACGTACTATCAAAAATACGCCAGAGTTCCGGGAGAAAGCGATGCGGACTACGCCAATTTCAACTTAGACGGCGCACAAACTCAGGCATTGCGATCGCTAGCGCAGTACACCAAGTCACAGGACATTCCTTTGGTTGTGATTAATTTGCCGCTGACTGAGAACTATCTCGATTCCTATCGCCGTGAGCGAGAACAGCAGTTTCAGCAATATCTGATGCGAATGTCTGGGGAACTTGGCTTTACGTATCGCGATCTGCTTGAGAATTGGAAGAATACACCTGACTTCTTCTCTGATCCAAGCCACCTCAATCGTTACGGTGCTCATGCTGTTTCGACGCATCTTGCGAAAGATCCGCTCATTCCCTGGAGGAAACGCTAGGCATGAGCGGAAAGTTCTGACTTTGTTTAGCGCTTCTGGCGTGAGGCAAGCGCTAAAAAGCCGTCGAACTGAACTTGATCGCCAGTAATCGTACTCGCACCGCTAATGCTGCGAATGCTGGCTAATGTATCTTGCACTTGCGTTAAAAATGGATTTCCCGCCATCGATCGACCCATGAACGCGGGTAACACTCCATTGTTCACAAACGCCATGAATGCGCCTTGATTCACATAGAAATAGCCCAAATTCGCATTGGGAAAGGGCGCGATCGCAGCCTGGAAATTCGCGCTTTGGGTGAGATTCCGTTGTGGCTTCGGGTTAAATTCACTCATAGAACCGCCCCCGAACAGCATGATTAGCGTGTTGTCATCTGTCCAACCGTGACTAAATAAGTTCAACGATCGACCGTTAGCAACGGCTCCATAGTTAGCGAAGGGCTGTCCAGCAATCTCGCCTTGCTGTACCAAGGGCTTGCCGAGTCGGGGTGTGATAAATGTATTGAATTTTTTCAGGGCTGCTTCAGCCGCCGGACGATCGCTCGTTTGCATCATCATTCCCATCGCAATATCCAAGTTGGGAGACATTGCTGGAATGAAGCCTTTGCTCGTCGGGTAAGCAAATAGAACATATTCACCGTTCATCCAGGGGAGAACATCACGATCGTCTACCCCAATAAAGCCTTGCAGCGTTTGCCGCACTTGGTCTAGGCTTTTTTTCCAAGTGGGTTGAGTTTCTAGCGCGGTTGTCAGAACACGCCAGTAAACGGCTAGATTCTGACTGTTTGACATCATGTAATTGACTTCGGGCAGTCGCTCTAGAATCTGATTGCGCGTGATGAGCGAGGATCGCAAGTCTTCTGGAACAGCTTGTTTAAGGTTGACGGCAAGTTGCAGGCGCATTCCAGTCGGTTCTGCCCAGACATACCCCTCAGCAGTGTCGTAAAACTGCGAGAGCGGATCAATCTGATTGGGATCGAACGCTGGCGGTACGGGGCTATTTGGATTGATTTTGCGAAGCTCTTCGAGTTGGGCTTGACTGATTTGAGTGATCGCTTTGATGGCTTCGGTGTACTTGCCATATAGGGTCGCGATCGCCCGACTCGATTTCGGATTGTTGGCAATGCGCTGAAACTTGGGATGATCTACCAATTTGCTCTGAGCATCGAGCATCTCTTGAATGGCTGCGGCAGAATCCGAACTGACGAAATAACCGGGGAGAACCGCGATCGCCACCTTGGGAACTTCAAACGCATCAGGTGGAGCAAGTTTGAGATCCTGGTTAGGTTTAGAAGGGGTAAAGTAAATCGGCTTTTCCGGTTCAAACTCTAGAATGGTTGCACCTTTGTACTGAATTTCTTTCGGTGCTTTGGTGCGAGAAGCCTTGATGCGATCGACATACTGATTTAATGCCGCCTGATCTTTAACTGACGAAACCATCAAAACGCTCTTTGCTGACAGTAACGCCACGCCAAACTGATCCCCCAACCACGGCTGGACATCCTTAGCGAAACTCATTCCTGCTTCAGCCGGATAAAAGATTCCTCCCGGAAACGCTAGATCAGTTGGAAACAGATTGAACTGGCTCAATTGTTGCCAGCGATCGTCTTGGGTATTAATCATCACAACGCCCAATGTTTCTACTGGTAGAATCCCAGCAATCGAGGTCGATTGTGTGACCGGCGCAGAAACCGGCTCAGGTTGAGCAAACACTTTCGACGGCGCGATCGGTAGCTCCGGCGCAGCAACCAGATTGAGAGCAGCAAGCATCGTAAACAAAGAACGTTTTAGCAACATAATCGGTGGGATTAACGTAATAATTAAAATCCTGCCTGAGAGGCTAGGATCACTAAGATCGTTGAGTAATCTTTACATTAGGGTTCCCAAACACCCGACCTCATCGTGCTGCGAACACTGGGAGAAACCATTTTGACGACTCTTGAGACATTTGAAATTGAAACCGCAGAAACGCTGGTCAGATTAGCAGTCTTGCTAATTTTTGTGGTCGCTGTTGCGTTCTTTGTGGCAGCAGAACTGGCTATCGTGTCTGCCTCAAAAGGCGAAATCGACTCGCTCGCCCGTCAAAGCGATCGCCCTGGAACTCAAAAAGCCGCTCAACTGGTTCAGAAGGCGCAAAACAATCTCGGACAGTATCTCTCTGTAACGCAAACTGGAACGACGGCTGGAAGCCTCTTACTCGGATGGTTAGGAGAAGGCGCAACCGTTCATTGGATTGAGCCTTGGATCAGTTTGCTGCCGATTGGACATCTTTCTGTGATGATTACAACGCATACGATCGCAACCACGATCGCGTTTCTGATTGTGACTTACGTTGAAATCGTATTAGGTGAACTGGTACCAAAAGTATTGGCGGCTCATGCTCCAGAAAAAACTGCGCTGTTGCTAATTCGTCCGCTTCAGATTTGCTCTTATTTATTTTTTCCAGCCTTGGTCATTCTCAATGCAACGGTACGATTGTTAACTGGACGGATTACCAATCGCGATCGCATTACCGAAGATGAATTTATTCGTAAAGATGAGTATTCTGTGCTGTTAGCTGGAACGGCTGATCTCACAATCGTCAATCAACAATTGCATCTCAGCTTGCCTGCGAGTGATGCCTATCGAACGGTGGCAGGGTTTATGATTCATCACTTAAATCGAGTTCCGGCAACGGGAGATCGACTCCAGTGGGGTGAATTGGAGTTTGAAGCCACCCGCGTGGTAGAAAATCAAATAGAAACGCTTTTATTGCGTCAGGTGACCCGCCCCCTAGAAGGTACACCCGAAAAAACCCTAGCCGCTAGTTCTTATGAGTGAAACAATCAATTCTGGTGTCGTGTTTTACGATCGCACCCCTTGGGGACGCATCACGGTGTCAGATACCGATCGTCTTAATTTTCTCCACAATCAAAGCACTAATACTTTCAAACTCAGAAAGCCGGGTGAAGGCTGTGATACGGTTTTTCTCACCTCGACGGCAAGAACGATCGATCTCGTAACCGCTTACATTCTCGAAGATTCCGTTTTACTGCTGGTTTCACCGGGAATGAGCGAGAAAATTATGGCGTTCCTCGATCGCTATATCTTCTTCGCAGACAAGGTGAAGCTCACCGATGTGACTGAACAAACCGCAGCGTTTAGCCTGCTGGGTGCAAAAAGTCATGACATCGTAAAAGCACTGGGCGCAGAGGATTTAATCAATCAGCCTTATGGAACGCATTGCCTCGTTGATCAGATTCGGATTGCCGTCGGTAGTGGTTTGGCAACCGAGGGCTATACCTTAATCTGCGATCGTAGTCTCAACCTGAAGCAAAAACTAATTGACCTTGGCGTAACCGAAATCGATGATTCTGCCTGGAACACGCTCCGGATCGAACAAGGTCGCCCGCTGCCTGGAACTGAACTCACCGAGGATTACAATCCGCTTGAAGCGGGACTCTGGCACACGATTTCTTTTAACAAAGGCTGTTATATCGGACAAGAAACGATCGCCCGTCTTGACACTTACAACGGCGTGAAACAACAGCTTTGGGGAGTGAAGCTCAATCAACCGGTAGAACCGGGAACCCCCGTCAGGATTGAGGATGAAAAAGTGGGCATCGTTACAAGCGTTACAGGGTCGATCGGGCTTGCGTACATCCGCACAAAAGCAGGCGGTGCAGGCTTAAACGTCGATTTAGGTGAAATTATTGACCTTCCCTATTTGACTCGTGAGAAGCAGGCTTAACTGCTCCTCACTCAGTCGAGATCACGCTTTTTTATTCACCCGAATTGCCACAACGCTACTTGCGAAGTTGTAAGTCGGCCCATCAAGCTCGATTAGCGTTCCCACTTTGACTTTTTCGCCACCCAGCACAGGCGTTCCATCTACCACTGGAACTTCATTTGTCAGCGTCAGCAGCATATCGGTCGTCAAGGCCAGCTCCGGACGAGGATCAGGGAATACCTTCAGCGTACCGTCAGGCTGTGGAGTGGCAACGGTACGCGGTAAAAACCGAATCTGCTTCAAGGTTGCCGTTCCTGAAGGCTGCTTTCGCACCAGAATATTCGTCGTCTCGCCAGGCTTGACAAAACTCTTCGGATCACTGGCACCTAATCCGCGCACCATTACATCCACCTCGACAGGCTGACGTGCCCCTTGCGCCACTGACCCCGATGCCCCTGGAAAAATAAAGATTCCGAACACCACCAGCAGCAGAACGATCGCCGCACCCACATCTAGGATGCTGACTTTACCAAAGAGCCGACCTTGGGAATCCACAATAGCCATAATAATGCTTAGTCTAGATGTCGTCTGCGTTGCCCCTGCTTAAAATCAAACACAATCAACGCCAGTCAAGATTAGCACGACTCCGTGAAGCGATCGAGCAAAATTCTAGTTCTCCCGCAACTAAATTTGATCGAATTGCGTCTTGACCAAAATGTTGACCAAAGCGCCTCACGCATTTTTTCTACCGCTCTATGATTACAAAAACTTTGCGTCGCCGTTGGCTGTATCCAGTCTTATCGATCGCCATGGCTACCGGAATTTTCTTCGGTCAGCCGCTGATTGCTCAAGCTATCTCCTGGGGAGATTTGCTCCGGGGGGGAGTCCAGATTTTTCAAGGCGTCCAGCTTTCCCGCCTCAGCGATAACCAAGAAGCCGAACTCGGTCGCCAAATTAACGACGAACTTACCCGCTCTCAAGTCCGAATTGTGAGCGATCGCGCCTTAACTGCCTATGTCAATGAGATCGGTCAACGGCTCGCAGCCAGTAGCGATCGACCCAATATTCGCTATACGTTCCAAGTCGTCGATCAAAACAGCATTAATGCGTTTGCCACCATGGGCGGTTATGTCTACGTGCACCGAGGGCTATTAAACGCGGCAGACAATGAAGCTCAACTCGCCAGCGTCATCAGTCATGAAATTGGACATATTACCGGAAAACACGCTCTAAACCAAATGCGTCAGGCGGCTGTTCAACAGGGATTACTCGCAGCGGGGGGACTCGATCGCAGCACAGCCGTGAATCTCGGTGTTCAGCTTGCTCTACGCTTACCCAATAACCGCCGCGATGAGTACGATGCGGATGCACGCGGATTACGCACCTTTAGCCGTGCGGGATATGCTCAATCCGAAATGGTCGCCTTTATGCGAAAACTGCTTAGATCAGCTTCGCCTCCCACCTTTCTTGCCAATCACCCTGCGACTTCCGATCGCATTACCCGTCTGCAACAACTGATTAGTGCTAGCCCCAGTCCCGGACGTGCGGGAACGGATGCTGCCAGCTATCGATCGCGCCTCCGCTAAAACCAAAGAACTCGGAGCGATAGAACGCTTCGAGTTTCATTGAATCTAAACTTAGAGCCTTAATGCCTGTTGTCGCCCGCGTTTTCGAGGTTCAACAGGCATCACAATTTCATCCAACATTAAAGTCCGCACCTGATTCGTGTAGACGTTAACCTGATACACTCGCTGAGCATCAATCTCTAACGCGGTCAGCCACCCGCTTTTTGGATGGTATGCGCCGGTGTCGATGTCGATCCAACCTTGTCCACAGGCAACTGCGCCCGGTACAACTCCCTGAAACGTAAACGTGATCGTGTGCCCAGTAATAATTGTTTTATCGGGAAAATAGGGCTGTCTCGAACTATGGAACTCATCCCGAATCCAGCAGAACTCTGAATGCCCTTGCTGCTCGATCGGGAGATCAGGATTAACGCCCGCATGAACCAACCAAACATCTCCTAAGTCTAAATAGGTCGGCAAGGTGCGAATCCACTTAACGTGTTCAGCGAGCAGATCCATTGCGTTATAGCTCGAAACCGTCGCTCGTCCCCCACTTTGTAACCATGCTTGAAGTGCAGGCGGATAAACTTGTTCATTCGGAAACGCTTCGAGCAGCAGATGCTCGTGATTGCCGAGCAGCGATTGATAGGGGCTATTTTTGACAAATTCAATCACCTCGCAGCTTTGGGGGCCGCGATCGATTAAATCTCCGAGAAAATAGACCTGATCTTGCGATCCAGGTGCGATCGTGTCGAGCAAGTTCATCATCCCTTCGTAGTGACCATGCACATCTCCAATCACAATTCGACGTGCGGGTTGCTGACTCATGCGATCGTCCTTCGGAAACACTTAAGACTAGAAATTAGACACTGAAATACGAGAACAGTGGCTTGAGTATATGCCACAATTACGAGCCGTCCACCCCAGAGATGAACGATACTCATAAAATCCTCATGTTTTCTAGGATGCTATCCTCATTGCCTCTATGGTGCATCAGAAATTTCTCGATCGTAAAGTTGGTGCCCAAGCGGATGAGAAAGCACGGTGATATTGGGAAGGAACGCCCTAGCCTTTTTATCTCCCCAGCGCTTTGAGAAATTGCTGAAAGCCGGCAAATAGTCCAGGCTTTGTGGCTTGTCCCAAGACTCCTGCAAAGATTTCGTCCAGTCTTTCGGAGTCTGGGCGCTCTTGTTCTTCAGCAATCAGTTGATACTCGCCGTCGGGAGCATACCAGACTTGCCAAGGAGATGGGTAACAGCGCAAAATTGCCGATTGATCATCCAGCGGGCGCAAATAATAGCAAGGCTCGATCGTGTCTAAAAATCGCAGTCTCAATTGTCGTCCCGCATATCCAATCCCGATCATTGCCACATCTTCGAGCCTGGGATTGAGCAAGATCACCGGACGTTCGCCTGCAGCATTACAAATCTGCTCGACGGGATTCACTTCTACCGAACTCGGCGCAACGAAAACATAGAGTTCGTCTTCAGGCTCGACTTGTTCCTCGACTGGAGTAGTTTGACGCGAACCTGCCACATCTAAGCTACGAATTTTAAACGGAACGTCTTGCCAATCTCGCTTTGCCAGCGCTGCAAATCCAGCATCCGTGAAAAATAGCTTTAATCCTTCACCTCGATCGCGAAAAATTGAAATAAATTTCTCTGCGATCGGCATCGCTTTTAGTTCTGGAAACACAAGCTCAACTTGTAAGCGGGTGTATCCTGCTGCAAGTGCAGCTTGAGTCGCGCTTTGGGCTTGAGCGATCGCGTCATCTAAGGTATCCGGCAGTCCAGTCATATCAGGTTGTCTTAAAACAGCAGTATTCCAGCAAGGCTTATCGTACAATGCCTTTATTCTAGAGGAACGACGGCTCATGCTGACTTCGACACGGGAATTGCTGGAAACAGCGCGACGGAATATTTACGCGATCGGCGCGTTCAACGTCTACAACCTCGAAGGAGTCAAGGCAGTGATCAGCGCTGCTGAGGTGAGCCGCAGCCCCGCGATGCTACAACTGCATCCCAGCGCGCTGAAATACGGCAATTCTCCGCTGGTGGCGATGTGCCTGGAAGCAGCAGCAGCGGCGACGGTTCCGATTTCTGTTCATCTTGATCACAGCACTTCGGTTAAAGATATCGATCGCGTTTTACAAGAAGGTGTGCGATCGATTATGGCGGATGGTTCTCCGATGCCGTATGAGAAAAATCTGGAATTCACCCGCGACATGACCCGATTGGCGCATTCCTACAGCGCGATCGTCGAAGCTGAAATCGGACGGATCAGTGGCACCGAAGATGGATTAACGATCGCCGAAAAAGAAGCGAAAATGACCGACCCACAGCAAGCGGTTGAGTTTGTCCAAGCGACAAACGTTGACGCGCTGGCGGTGACGATCGGCAATGTTCACGGCGAGTATAAAAGCCCCCCTCGTCTAGATTTTCCCCGATTGGAGCGCATTCGCAATTTATTAGACATCCCGCTGGTGCTGCATGGCGCATCGGGCTTACCTGCGGAAATGATTGCCCAATCGATTCAACTCGGTGTCTGTAAGTTCAATGTCAATACCGAAGTGAGACAAGCTTATATGCAGGCATTAAAAGATGAAATTTGCGGTCAGGGCGACAAGGATTTATTAGAAGTGACTGGAGAAGCGATCGCGGCAATGCAAGAGGTGATCATTGATAAATTAGAGCTTTTCGGCTCTGTTGGCAAAGCTCACTTGCATGAAACGCCTTACGCTACCGTTTTAGCCGCTGCTGCACACCGAAACTAGCCTGTAGCAAAATGAGCAGAGGCGATCTAACCGCTTTTTGGATCTATTGGATCTAATCGCTTCTTGAATGGCTGACAATCAGCGCAATTAGCTGATCAACGATGCGATCGCGGGACAAATCAATCCAAGTTTCACCATGCAGCATTTTTTGCAAAATTACCCAAGATACCAGTGAGCCAAAGAAGATTTGGGCGATCGCTTCCGGGTCGTCAATCTTTAATTCTGGATGATGCCGGAAGTATTCACAAAGTAATTTCTTACCGCGCTGTGCTACCGTTTCAACAAACAGTTTTGCTAGCTCTGGGAATCGCTCTGATTCACCAATGACAATCCGTAGGAGCGAGACATACTGACTGTTATCCACCACTTGCGTAAAGTAGATTTCTGCTAATTTCCGCAGCAGCGTTTCAGGGTCAATCTGGTGCGGATCAAGTTGAAATACCACCTCGAATCGGGTGAGCGTTTCGCCTTCAATTAATGACCGGAACAAACCTTCCTTGTCCTGGAAGTAACTATAAATAGTTTGCTTAGAAACACCTGCTTCAGCAGCAATGCGATCCATACTGGTTCCTGCATAGCCCGATCGCAAAAACACAGCCATTGCACCTTTGAGAATCTGATTCCGTTTTGCAGATTGGCGTTCACTCGTCACTGGCATTGGTTAACTTTTTCAACGGATAATCGTTTAATCATACTAGACCGTCTAGTATGATGTGTATTCTGCAAATAGAACTTTGCACTCAGAATCTTGCCTTGTCTTATGACTCAGATACTTCCCCAGCCAGCGAATCAAGCTCCGAGTGCGCCGACGACAAAGCCCTCTCGACGATCGAAGAAAATGCTGATCCTTCCGGGGTTGATTGCGATCGCAGGGATTGGGTTTGCAACCTGGCGATTGATGCCGCAACCTGAAGCGACAACTTTGCCGCTGAGTGGACGGATTGAGGCAGACGAAACTGAGATTGGGGCGAAAACGGCGGGGCGCGTGACGGCGGTGAAGTTCCGCGAAGGCGATGCAGTGCAGAAAAATCAGGTGGTGGCACAGCTCACCGATGAGGAAGTGAATGAGCAATTAAGCGCCACCGCCGCGCAAGTGGCAGCAGCGCGGCAGGAAGAGCAACAAGCTCGATTAGACATTGCTGTGGCAGAAAGCAAAATTCAAGAAGCGCAATTAAATCTGCAACAGTCCCAAGGCGATGCGCGGGGACGAATTAATCAGGCATCTTCGACTGTAGCAGCAGTGCGAGCGCAGTTAGCGCAAGCAAACGCCAATGTCAAACAGGCACAAGCCCAGTTGAAAGAAGCCCGATCGAGAGCGAGTCTTGCCGTTAAAGATCGCGATCGTTTTGCTCAGTTAGTCACGCAAGGAGCGATCAACAAACAACAGTTTGACCAAGCCCAAACGAATGTTGAAACAGCTCAGGCTGCGGTAGATACGGCACTGGCAACCCTACAAGCGCGTCAAGAAGCAGTGACGGCTGCAAGCGAACAATTGAGCGCGGCTCAAGGTGGATTTACTCAAACCCAAAGCACCGGATTAAATCCCGACATTCGTAGCGCTCAGCTAGCTGGACTCGAACAACAACGCGACCAATCGCGATCGCGATTAATCGCAGCCCAAGCGAAAGTGAGAAATGCGTTAGCCAATCAACAGCAAATTCAAAGACGATTAGATTCGTTTGTCGTGAGAAGTCCGATTCATGGCGTTGTGACCGCTCGACCTATTGAACCTGGGGCTGTTGTGGCTACCGGAAAAACATTGTTGACCGTAATTGACTTGAATACGGTTTATCTGCGCGGCTACATTCCGCAAGGTGACATCGGTAAAGTGCGGGTGGGTCAACGCGCTCAGGTGTTTCTTGACTCGAACCCGAAGCAGCCATTGAGCGCGAGAGTTGCCGCGATCGATCCAAAAGCTTCTTTCACACCAGAGAACATTTATTTCCGCGACGATCGGGTCAAACAAGTATTTGGGGTGAAGATTACGATCGATGATCCGAGGGGATATGCCAAGCCCGGAATGCCTGCGGATGGGGAAATTATGCTTAAGGAGTAGACATGACTTCAGCCCTTGAACTCACTCCAAATGTTTCTTACAGCGCAACAGATTCGATCATTCGAGTGCATCAGTTGCATAAACATTACGGGCGGATTGCTGCGGTTCGTGGAATTGATTTTAGTGTAGCTCCCGGTGAGTTATTTGGCTTGATTGGCCCTGATGGAGCAGGCAAAACAACGACCTTTCACATCCTTAGTGGCATTATGGAAGCGACAGCCGGGGAAGTTCAAGTTCTGGGCTTGCCTGCACGGGATGCTCGATTGCAGATTGGTTATCTCACCCAGCAATTTTCGTTGTACTTAGATTTGAGCATCAATGAGAACTTACAGTATGTTGCAGGGTTGCGAGAAGTCCCGGAGCCATTATTTCAAGAGCGACGCGCTAAGTATCTCAAGTTGATGAGCTTGGATCAATTTGGCGATCGTCTGGCTGGACAGTTATCCGGTGGCATGAAACAAAAGCTTGCACTCTGTGGCGCACTGGTTTCACAGCCGAAAGTTTTATTGTTAGATGAACCGACAACCGGAGTTGATCCAGTCTCCCGGCGGGAGTTTTGGGATGTGTTAGCGGCATTAACCGCAGAAGGCGTGACGATTGTGGTTGCAACGCCCTATCTCGATGAAGCAGAACGCTGTAATCGGGTGGCATTGATGTATGACGGAATAATTCAACAAATTGGAACGCCGGCTCAACTGCGCCACGGTTTAGGCTTACATCGTATCGAAGTTCATACGCCCCAGCTTGAAATCGCTGAACAAGCCCTAAGCGAGAGTGCTGCCATTACAGATGTGCAGACATTTGGCGATCGTTTAGATGTGTTAGCGGCTGATCCGGATGCCGGAGAACGAGAAATTCGATCTAGGTTTTGCGATCAGCATCTCAGCTTAACTTCACTACGAGCCGCAGAGCCAACGTTAGAGAATGTCTTTGTTACTAGACTCAGACAGCAAGGATCAGCCCCACAGATTTTAGAGTTTCCGCGTGGACGATCGAGCCGTAAGTCCCCGGAAGACATTGCGATTTATGCTCAGAATCTAAATCGAGTGTTTGGTACATTCCAAGCGGTTAAAAATGTCGATGTAGAAGTTCGCTACGGTGAAATTTTCGGCTTGCTTGGAGCAAATGGAGCCGGAAAAACCACAACCATTAAAATGCTTTGTGGATTGTTACCCGCAAGTTCTGGAGAGATTGCATTGGGTGGAGAATGCGGCAATCTTCGCAGTAGCGATCTCAGGAAGCGAATCGGCTACATGAGTCAGAAATTTACGCTGTATGATGACTTATCGATCGTGCAGAACCTGCAATTCTATAGCGGTGTGTATGGCGTTCCACGCAAGCTGCGCCGCGAGAAGATTGATTGGGTGTTAGCGACTTGCGGACTTGAAGGACAGGAAAATATGCTTACGGGACAGCTACCTGGAGGCTGGAAGCAGCGCGTTGCCTTCGGAGCTTCTGTGTTGCACGAACCCGATATCTTATTCCTGGATGAACCCACCTCCGGCGTTGATCCATTAGCACGGCGGCAATTCTGGCGATTGATCAATGACTTTGCTCGGAATGGAACTGCAATTCTAGTCACAACACACTATCTCGAAGAAGCAGAACAATGTAATCGCCTGAGCTTTATGGTGGCAGGTGAAACTGTCTTAGAAGGTTCACCGAGTCAAATTAAAGCGGCACAGCCCGGACAGTTAATCGAAGTTGTGCTGAATCAAACTCAAGCCGCATCGAACTTGCTGAAACAACAGATGGAGAGTTGGCGCGTGTCTATTTTTGCCGATCGCTTGCACGTCGTGATTGATCATCCCGAAGAAATCGAACAGCTACGATCGCGCCTCATCGCCGCCAACCTATCCCCTATCTCCCTACTCCCCATCCCCTACTCACTCGAAGATGCCTTTATCGGAGTCGTTCAACGCGCCCAACTATGAAACGCATTCTTGCTCAATGTAAAAAAGAACTGGCTCAGTTTCGCCGCGATCGTCTCACTCTAGCGCTGGCGTTCATTTTGCCAACGATGACCCTGTTTATCTTTGGGTTTGCGATTCGACTCGAAGCCAAGAACATTGTGTTGATAGTACAAGACTTCGATCGCAGCAACTTAAGCCAA
Source organism: Leptolyngbya sp. DQ-M1 (assembly GCF_039962505.1). Classification (NCBI taxonomy): domain Bacteria; kingdom Bacillati; phylum Cyanobacteriota; class Cyanophyceae; order Leptolyngbyales; family Leptolyngbyaceae; genus Leptolyngbya; species Leptolyngbya sp. DQ-M1. The sequence goes on along the minus strand of NZ_JAMPLJ010000004.1, from coordinate 609,847 downwards.
GCCTACACAGAGCGACTGTATGCGACCAATCAATTCGCTCCGGTGCAGTGGAGCGGGCTTGATCCGGTTCGAGATGGCATCGATCGAGGACTTGCTAAAGCTGCGGTGATTATTCCGTCAAAGTTTAGTAGTGATGTTCAAGCAGGGCGAACCAGTACCGTACAAGTGCTGATTGATGGAACCGATGTGAACAATGCGCGAGTGATTAAAAACAGTATTCAAGCCTTTACTAAGGTGTTTATTCAAGATCAGAACTTGGCGCAGTCACAGCCGAAGATTCTTCCTCGGATTCGACTGTGGTTTAATCCGGGTCGGCAAGAGTCGCTTTACATTGTTCCCGGTGTCTTTGGGGTGATTCTGGCAATCTATCCCAGTCTACTCGCTGCTCTGGCAATGTCCCGTGAGAAAGAACAAGGCACAATCTTGCAAACCTATGCTTCTAGCATCAGTGCGGCTGAATTATTGCTAGGAAAATGTCTAGCTTATTTTATCGTTGGCATCGGTCAGGCGTTGTTTGTAATTGGCTTGGGGTGCGCGGTTTGGCGACTTGGATTTGCGGGTGATCCGACCCCTTTGTTTGTTGGAGGTGCAATCTTTCTGATTGCTAGTGTGATGTTTGGATTGTTTATCGGAGTCAGAGCGAACAATCGATCGGTGGCAGTGCAAGGTGTAGCAACAGCAGGATTTTTACTCGCGTTATTGTTGTCAGGATTTATTTACCCACTGCATAACATTCCTTTTCCGCTATCGCTGGTGACCAACATTGTTCCGGCTCGGTACTTTATTGAAATTTCTCGTGATGCCTTTGTTCGAGGAACAGGTTGGTCTGGTGTTTGGCTCGCTCCCTTGCTGCTCGCAGTGCTTGCTTTTGTCTTGTTTAGTCTTTCCCGCCGCATTCTCGGCCGGATGCAACTTCCTGGGTAATTGATATGAATCTCTTTCGACGTTTCTTAGAAAGCCGTTTCTTTGTGCTTGCAGTCAAGGAAATTAGTCAGATTCTGCGGAATAAACAACTGATCTTCTTGCTGGTGTTCCCACCAACCATACAACTGCTAATTTTCGGATTTGCACTGAGTCCGAATGTGGAGCATATCAAACTCGGCGTGATGGATTACTCGAACACACCGATGAGCCGCGAACTTACCGCAGCAATGACGGCGAACGGGGTCTTTGATGTGAAGTCAAGGACGATCGACGAAACCGACCTAAGCAATCAAGTGAGACGCGGCGATGTCACGGCAGGGTTAGTGATTCCGACGGATTTTAATCGATCGCTCCACAGCGATCGACCGGCTGAAGTTCAAGTCCTGATTGATGCGGTCGATGCCAACACTGCAGGAATCGCCAGTGGCTACGCCACTCAGATCATCAATCAGTTTGGGCGGCAATTTACGCCTGAAGCTGTGCCTCCGATTCAAACTGAAGCCACGATTCTCTACAATCCGGGTCTTGTTTCCAGTTGGTTTATCGTTCCGGGTGTGATTGGGTTAGTGTTGAATTTAGGTAGTTCGCTTGTGTCTACATCTGCTGTAGTGCGCGAGAAAGATACGGGAACTTTGGAGCAGCTTCTGATGACCCCGGCGGCAGACTGGGAAATTATCTTAGCGAAAGTGGTTCCGTTGTTTGTTCTGCTGCTGGGTGAAGTGATGTTAGCGCTCTCGGTAGCGCACTTTATCTTTCAAGTGCCATTTCGAGGGAGTCTGCCGCTGTTCCTGTTTTTCTCTGGGCTGTATGCTTGTGTAGGAATTGGAGTTGGCTTTCTGCTAGCAACGATTTCACGCACGCAACAACAAGCCATTCTCACCTCGTTTTTTATCAATCTGCCTTTGATTCAGCTTTCAGGTGCGATCGCACCCGTTGAAAGTATGCCAAAGTTCTTCCAAATCCTGTCGCTTGCGAATCCGTTGCGCCACTATATCAAAATTGCGCGGGGAGTTTTGTTAAAGGGCAATGGGTTAGACGTGTTGTATCCAGAAGCGATCGCGCTATTTTGTTTCGCGATCGCGCTTTTGTATATCAGCACCAGTAAATTTCGTAGCCAGTTGAACTAGCTTGAAAAGCATTTTAGAAGCGCAATCGCACTTTAGATTAAGGATTAAGCGATCGCTCAAACATTCAAGCTTGCGCTTTGCCCAAATACTTCTCTAAGTAGGGTGAAAACACCTCATAAATCAGCGTAAACGGCTTGCCATGATGCCAGAACAAATAATGTCGCCCCCACAACGGAGTCGAATAGCCAAATGCTGCTTCTAATGCAGGCGATCGACCGTAATGTAAGCCTTTAATTTCGCGATACAACTCCAGGCGCGATCGCGATAAATTCGCCCAAACGGGCTGCGACTTATTCTGCAAATACTCGTCAACATGGCTCAATTCCCACCAAGAAGCAGCATAGCCTAAACGCTGACCTGAAGCAGTTTTCAGCCAAATCTGCCGCCGCAAGCGCTCAGCCGGAATTTGTGCGATCGCAGGGGGCGCGTTGTCGGTAGAGAAACCGATCGGAGACATATCCAGCACATCGACTTCGGTTCGCTCCCCGGTGAGAAGCTGCAAATGCCGAGTCGGAGAACCATCGCCCAGCAGCATCATTTGCCAAGCGGGAGAGAGTTTGCTGTGCGGTAAACCCTGCTGAATTTCGAGTTCGCTGGCTTCCCAGATCGGATCGAGACAATGCCAGGTCGTCGGCAGAATCGCGCTGTCGGTGGGTCGAATGATCGCAGTCACGCTGTTTACATAAGTTAACTTTCTCTTATGATAACGCTGCCTGCGCGTTCGCGCAGTGCAAACATCGATTCAGACACTCGGATTATGGCGCAGGTGGATCGGCTGAGTTTTGGTATTACAACTTTCCAGCTTGGCACGAAAATATCGAGTCATCGCGATCGACATGATGGGTTCGGGGAGTGGATTAATTTGCGTTATCCGATTTTTGCGCTACCGGGGCGCAAAGAGCCATTGATTCAGATGGCGCGGACAAATTTGAATTTACTAGGTGTGTGGGAATCAGTCTATCAGTCGCTTATGCAAAATCTTGCAAACATTACAGCACCCACATTAGTCATCTGGGGCAAGCAAGCTCGGATTATTCCGATCGCTCATGCTCACATTGCCGCGCAGAATTTGCCGAATGCAAAATTTCTCGTGGTGACCCGATTAATCGGGTCACCACGGTCACGGATGTAACGAATCAGGGATCTGCCTCATTAAATTGGGCTAATTCGACTTGTACCGTGTCATCTCAAAGCGTGTCATCTTGAGGGATGAGGGAGCGTTGAGCAACACACATCATCACCAGTGCCCCTTCTGCCGAATTAGGATTAACCCCACTCAGCCACTGTGCCAAACGAATGTTCCAAGAAGAGCGTCCGCACCTACCTTGAAGTACATCCGCTCCAGCAGTACGGTTGTGTGGAAAGAGCTTGACACTAAATCCCATTGGCTCCAAGGTGCTGTAGAAAAATTCAGGTGTCACGCCATCACCTGGACTATGATGAACTTCGGTCGCCACCATCCACTTTTGTTCCTCGCTCGTGGCATGTCCACCGCGCTTTAGCAGGCGATACAATGGTAGACGAACATTCCACAGCCAGTGCGCGATCCTATTGTTGCTCCACATCGTTTTTTGTAGATCGTGATCAGTGATTAACAATCCACCCGGACGCACGATTCGAGCAGCTTCACGTAACACTTGCCGCATATCATCACAGTGATGCAGCGTTCCATTAATTACAACAATATCGGCAAATTCGGAGATAAAGGGAAGGCGTTGAGCATCAGCAAGCACGGGTGTATATCCTAGCTCGGCGGCGATCTTAAGTCCCCCATGAGCAACATCGACTCCAATCAGATGATTTGGCACTCCACAATGATCGCGTAATGCAGCAAACACATTACCCGGACCGCATCCGATGTCTACGACAATCTTATCCTGCCAAGAACCCGTTATCGTAGACCAGCGTTCTTGAAACTCGCGATCGCGATGTACCGCGTCTAAATAGTTCTTTGCCCATTCAGGATGTCCAAAATAGTAAGCATTTGCCTCAATGCCAGGGGAAAGATGATCAATTGGGAATGATAAGACTTCATCTTTCCGAGTTGCAAGAGGTTGTTGTTCAACCGAGATGAAGGGTTCGAGCGATGTGTGATTCCGAGTCAACATATCTGAGTGCTTTTGTCAAAGATGGGACAGGAGATCGGCTGAAAGCAAGGTTCTTTCGGTAAAGGTTGCTTTGCGGCGATCGCGCGATAGGCAGGAATGAGCTGCTGCGCGATCGCTTGCCAAGAATAGCGGGATTGAGCAAGATGCTGCCCGTTTTTGCCAAGTTTTTCGCGCAGGTAGGGCTTCATTAATAGTTGTTCAATTGCCAAAGCTAAAGATTCAACGGTTTCTTCTACCACCAGCCCCGCATCGGCTGCTTCGATTTCTGGTGCAATTTGAATCCCGGGTGTGATCACCACTGGTAATCGAGCATTCAGAGCTTCTGCAACCGCAATTCCGAAGTTCTCAGAAAACGATGGCAACACAAACAAATCTGCGCCCTGTAATAAACAGTCTTTTAGCTTCCCTAATACTAATCCTGGAAATGTGATTCGATCGCTTAAATTTAGCGATTGAGCGATCGTGTGGAGCTTCTTCACATAAGCTGGATCACCGTCACCTGCGAGAATGGCATGAAACGATAAGCCTTGACTTGCTAGATGATGTAACGATTGTAGGAGCAGTTCAGGACGCTTTTTCGGATGTAGACGCGACAAGAATAGAACGATCGGCGTTTCATCGGAAATTTGGTACTTTTCGTGAATCAGCGATCGAGCATCTTCGATTTCAATCAGTGGGCTAACGCCAAGCGGTAAGGTAAGCGTTGGCGTGTCTACACCAAAGTTGCGGACATCTTCGACTTCAGATGGCGCAGTGCAGTGAATTGCGGCGGCTCGATCGAGATTGCGACGTTCGATAAGGGCGGCGTAAACTTGCTTTTTCACTAGGCGTTGTGAGAGTGCCCAAGGAGTAAGCTGTCCCATCGTGCGAACGGTATAGGGAACGCGATGCCAACGCGCGATCGCCGCCGCACAGGTTGGAGCATAGCAAAATAGGTAGTGATTATCTAAAACATCATAGTTCTGGGCATTCTGCCATAACCATCGCGTTGCAGCCGGAGAAAAGAGAAACTCTTTGAGTGCTGGGCGTTTGAAGGGCATAAACCAAACTGGAACATTCGCACCATCTTCTCGAAATTGATAGTTCACTCGCTGGGTGAGTGGAACATCTAGCTCAGTTGCGCCATCATGATTGGTGGTCAGAATCTCAGCGTCCACCCCCAATTGCTGCAATGCCCACACTAAATTCATTGCAACCTGTGGTGGCCCTCCCATGCTAGGGCTTAGCGAGGGAATCACGTGCAGAATTTTCATTTCATTTAACCGGGTTTAGAATTTATTTACAAGCAAGCATCGTCAATCTGATTACCGAATTAGTCCGCTTTTGCGGGCGACAATTAGCCCAATCACAGGTAGCATGGCAGTCGTGAGCCAAAACAAACTTCGCATTGTGATTGAGCCAGCAAAAAAACCAAGGGCGTAAACGACCATTGCATAGTCAGACTGTCGCTGCAATACCAGTCGATTCCACCAGTTTGCCAGCGCTCCCAAGAACAGAGAAGTTGCGATCACTCCCCAGTAGCCCGCCATCATATAAGCTTCACCAATGTATGTAGTCGCAAGCGTATAGCCTTCTACACCCGCAATTTCTTCGATGCTTACACTCAATCCTTCGGGTTTATTTGGTAGGAATACTCTGGGAATCGGTTTGATGATTGACCAAACTAGGATCTCACTACCAAGATAGTTGTGTGCTGAAGGAATTGCATCCGCAACAATACCGAGAGAAGCTAAATTGTAGTCAACTGAGAGCGTTTGTCGAACCGTATCACTGGCGTAAACTCGATTTTCAAGATAGTTCCGCAATCCAATGGTTCTAAATTCCAGCATATGGTAGGAGCCATAGGCCGCCACCCAGAATGTCAACGCAACTGGAATAATCGTGTTAATAAAGGTGTAGCGAGGCAAGGTTAGCAAGTAGCCCACAATGAAGGTGGCAAGATACGCCACAAAGACATTGCGAGTTCCCCCTGCAAAGCCTTGAAACATCGTTAATGCAAACACTGTCACCAATAGACTCTGTTGGTACAGAGGGATCAGATGGCGACGATTGCACAATACGCCAAACAGGGGTGGAATCGCATATCGTAGCAAGCCTAGCTCAATGATCAGGCTGCTTGCGCCTCCTAGCCTTGATCGCGTCCAAGGTTCGCTAAATCGTGCCCCCATCATCGCATTGATCATTTTAATGATGTCGAAATGGACGGACTGAAGCATATAAAGATAGCCCAGTACCGCTGATATCATGACGACTCGAAAGAGCATATTGGTCGAAACATCTTCAAAGTTAAGCCAGGAAGACTGCATGGCTTGCGGTTTGATCAGATGACGACCTATTGCAAAAGCGGCAAAGGCAACGAGAACGATCGCGACCGCATTGCGAGTTTGAGCAACGTCTAACAGCGTATTGAACTCTTCTTGAGGAAAGAGAAACTCCGCCAGAATCAGATAGTAGAGCGAAATTAAGCAAAGCAAATCGGTGCGAAAGAGATTTCGTAGTCCTCTTCTGCTGTCGAGATAGATGCTGGTCGTTAGTCCGATCGCAACTGGAATTGCAGCAGCTCTCGCAATTAATGCAGGCTGATCCGATGGAGACTGCATTCCTATAAATCCAAGCGCCACCCCACCGAGAATTGCTAAGGTTGCTGCACCAGAAGCAGAGGGAGGAAAATGCTCGACTTCGGAGTAGATGTCTTCTGAAAAATCACGGGAGAGTGCCATAGAACTCAAGCAGGAATTTGAGAAAGGGTAAGTTGCGGACGTTGGGGAATGACCTGCTCTAAGATCTGAACCAGTTCTGCAGCTTTGACATTCCAAGTGAGGTGATGCTGAATTAGATGTTGGGCCTGCTGTCCCATTTCGAGTCGTTTGTCATCCTCGCTGAGCATTTGATCGAGCGCGATCGCGGTTTCGTCAATGTTCTTCGGAGGGACAGAATAGCCGTGAACTTCCTGAGTGATGACATCATTAATGCCGCCATCGTTGCAGCAAATGATTGGCTTTCCGGCTGCCATTGCTTCAAGGTAGACCGTAGCGAAGGGTTCATCCCATCCTACTAAGGCAAAACAATCTGCCCAAACCATTTCTTGCAGCACTTCGGCATGGGGCTTTCTTCCGATCAGTTGAATTTGAGCGGTGACATCATAACGATCGACGGCTTGTTGCACTTTCTCTGCATCCGGGCCGCTTCCAATAATTCGCAGTACTGCATCTGGATGTTTACCAGCGATGCGACAGAACGCTTCGATTAACAATGGCACGCCTTTTCGTTCGGCAAACAGCGCACAAGCGAGAATTACTTTTTTGCCTTGGAGCGCGATCGGGCGGGGTGTGCTTAAGGCTTGCTCACTCGGTAGATTGACACCGTTGTAATTGATGCAAACTCGGCTCTTAGGAAATAATCTACGTAAGTCTTGCTGCATCGGTTTAGAAGCGGCAAGAAGAAGTGAAGCGCGATCGACAACCGTTTGCATTGCAGCTTTGCGGCGCGGATGGAGGTCTGCGTCTCGAACTTCGTCGAAGTCTTGATCAAAGGTCACGATCGGGGGACGAATGGCTTCGGGAAGTTGAGCCGCAATCCAACCGTTCGGTAGCGTTTGGTGGCACAGCATCACATCGGGCTGAAAGTCTTGCACCAAACGGCAAAGATTCTGCTGAATCGACTTCCAGGCAAGTTGCAGATACGGTTCGGGATTACGATGTGCCCAGGCTTTGAACGGAGGCACTGGATAGTAGAGCCACCGGGGATAGCTGACACGAACTGAATTTGACCAAGTGAATGTGTCGGGACAGTTGGCGTAGGCTTTTGCGCCGGGGGTGAGTGCGATCGCACTTGGGAGCCAGGAGGTTGGGGAAACGACGAACAGTTCGATGTTCTGCCGTGTGAGGGCTTCGGCTTGAGAAAGCGCCCAGGTTCCCATCAAGGGATTATCTGGTCTGGGGAAGTAGGAGGCAAGTAGGAGAACACGCAGACGGGGAATGGTCATGCTGAGGCGACGGTAGTTGGGAGACGGTAGAAACGGTGGTGTTAAATAAGATGTACATCGCTTCGTCCTGAGAAGAACGATAGGCTCTATGTATATTTAGCAACACCGAAATCAGAAATCAGGACAAATAGTCGATCGTGTTCTCTTTTTTGCGCTTGCGGCAGGCAACGTCGCTTAACAGACGAAACAAATTTCATAAAAGTTGTGACTCCGCAATATCATTGAGGTTGATTGGTAGGAGTCCCCTGAAGATTGACGAAATTCCTACACTTCTCAGGCTTAATTTGCAATCTGAGAAACTGTAGTGTGGAATGCAGGAGAGTTTCGACAGGTCAATCGCGAAAAAGATTCTTGCTTGAATTCTAGGCTGAACTGCTGCGTGCGTTGTTTAACCTTGAACTCCCTGAGTTAGCTAAATACTAACGCAGCTAGGAAAGTGTAGCACCAGCCTTTAAGCAATCTTCATAGATTTACTTTGTGTAACAAATTTTATACTGCTTGGATACCTGCACACTTAGAAGCACCTCACACCAACATTTCGCGCCTGCTTCAGGGGTCAGCGTTGCCGCCTTGATCTGGGAAGCTTGACTCGCTTGCTGTATCGCTTTGGAATCCTGAGTATAAAAAGACAAGGCTTGATAAAGCGCGATCGCATCACCCGCAGGCACGATCGCACCATTAACTCCTGGCTCGACTAAATCAACTGCCGCTCCAACCGCATCAGAACAAATGATTGGCAATCCCGCCCCTACTGCTTGATTCACCACCACGCCCCAACCGTCATAGCGACTCGGCAACACAAATAAATCTGCTTGCTTAAAAAACTGCGGTAAATATTCAGGATCGTGAAAGCCTGCATAGTCTATTTGTTGTTGAGTTTTGGACGAGAGCGATCGCATCATCTCAGGCAGTTCCGCTTCACGCCCAACGAGCAACAATCGCGCTTGAGTGCCGGATTGAATTAATCGATCGAAGGCTTGCAGTAACAGATCAACGCCTTTGCGCTCGATCATTTGGCCACAAAAAAGAATCGTGATCGGTTTGCGGGGACGCTCGATCGAGCTTTGGAACTCGGATAGATTGCAGTAGTAAGGAATGTTAAAAATGGGATGCTTGGGAAAGCGCTGTTGATAGTCTTGTTGAGCGCGAGAACCAATTGCCGCGATCGCAGCACATCGATTCAATGCGGCTGAAAAGACTTTCTGTAACTGCCCTTTGATGCCGCTAGACTCTCCGACCATCTTTTCACCCCAGAAAATGCAGGGAACTCGCTCCCCATAAAACCGGAGTATCAGTTGCGACATCAGATTCTGATAGCCATTGAGCACAACGACATCGACATGCTTCAAAGCGGGAAGATGCCAATTGAGATGGAATCGCGACAATCCCCAAGTTAAATGGAATCCTGGAAGCACAGTTTCGTAAGCTTGAATTGGCTTCTCAGTCCAGGGAGAATCTGCACAACCGGATTCAAGATAGTACACCTGTAAATCAATTTCTGGACAGCGAGACAAAGCGTAAAACAGATCTCGCTGATAGGGAGAAGGCACGATCGAATAAATGACAACTTTAAGCGGGCGCATACGTCAAGAAACAGCCAGAGACACTAAAGATTGCAGACGATCGCTCAGTTGCTCTAAATTGAGAGCAGAGCGTGATCGACTTCCTTGGGAAAGTTCGATTAGCTGCTGCGGCTGATCGAGGAAGGATTGAAGGACTTGGGCGATCGCAGCTCCTGAAACTTCAGGCAGCACCCTTCCATTGATGCCATCGCTCACCACTTCTCCGCAGAACTTTGACACAATCAACGGGAGCTTCCAGGCTTGGGCTTCGAGTTGTGTCAGTCCAAATCCATCTGACAGTGTGGGAAACAGAAACACATCCGCCTGCTGATAATATTGAGCCGTCATACTTCGAGGAACGCCATTGAGCCAGCGAATCTTTAGATGCTCGGTTGAGGGCGACTCGATTTCGGAAGATCCTACAATCCAAAATTCGATCGGTCGATCGCGCAATTGTGCCGCTGCTTCTAAGACTGCTGCAATCCCTTTGCGTAAGATCACTCTTCCAAGAAACAACACTCGCAAGGGACGCTCTGAAGAAAACTGCGCTGGATAAGCCCGCTGAAAGGTTTGAGCTTCAAGCGGAGGACGATACACCAATGGAACGACTCTTAATTTATCTGCATGGATGCCTGCTTGAATTAGAGCTTGGCGCGACCATTCTGAATTCACAAGAATACAATCTGCGATCGAACATTCTTCTCGCCAACTCTCCCAATATGGAGGCGGTACCGGACTCCAACTCGGAGAGAGTGTTGGATATCGTTGCTGTTCCGCTTTCACGATTTGTTCTTCAACAATTCCGGGATCAATCTGTCCTAAAACCGTGTACCAACCTTTGGATTTTGCATATTTCAGCAGGTCGAGAGCGGCGTAGCTATAAGTGAAAAAGATTGCGCGAGATCCTTGCGGTGGATGAGTGCGAAACTGTTGTAGAACTTGATGCTGAAACCAATGATTTCGAGCAATCATGTCATTCCAAAGCGTTGTTTTTTTTAGTTTTTGCCTCAATTCAAACTGAATCAGCGAAGCGGTCATTGATTCAACTGACGCATTGGCTAAATCGGGATGAAAGCGATCGCGCAAACTCCGCAATTGTGGAATTGGAATAGATTGAATCATCGATCGTGGAGTCACCCAAGCATCAGTAATCAATCTCGCTAACTGTCCGGATTGATGCAGAGCGCGAGGAATGGCGTAATGCTCACGCGCACCGAGTTGGCAGCAAATCCAGGGGGAAGGATTCATAATGTCCGGTTTGGCGAAGATCAAGGTAAGAACTGAGTGATTGGGATGAAACGATCTGACGGTGATGTTGATGTTGATAAAACGTTTGAGGAATGGCGACCAAGCCTGACAGAATTCCAGCAAATCGTTGATGTCGAATCAGCCAGAGCACTCGATTAAGACATTGTGCGATCGCAAATCCCCAGTAGTTCGGCGGATAGCGCAGATAAGCCAGCAAGGCGCGATTGGTAATACTTGCAGCCGTAATTTTTGGATTGAGATGATGCACTAAAGCGGTGTCGTGAAAAACTCGCAGCCAAGGACTTCTGAGGATTCGCCAACCGAGATGGTGCAATCGCAGTGAAAGATCCACTTCTTCCATATCGTAAGCCATTGGAAGTTGAACATATCCGCCTGTTTGAAGAAACACAGATTTGCGATAGGCACAACCACATCCCACAAAATCTGCCACCCATTGAGCAACGGGATTATCGGCGGTAATTGGCTCATTTTGATGATAAATTGCTGATCCAATCACCGCAGCATCAGGAAAGCGATCGAACAATTGCAGCAAGCGACCGAAGTAATCAGCATCGATCGGATAAGAATCATCATCGAAGCTGGCAACAATTTCATGTTTTGCTTCGGCGATCGCGCGATTGCGTCCGCCGCCCGGACCCACTTGGCTTGGACTACGAATGATTTTAATGTTCGAGAGATGTGCGATCGCGGGTTCTGTAACCGCATCATCACCATCAATGTGAACAATAATTTCGCTCGGTCGAGGCTGACAGGCTGAAATCTTTTCCAGTGCCTCGATTAATTGAGCCACACGATTATACGTTGGAATCACGACGCTCAGTTCGCAAATGCTCATAGTAAGGTTCAGTAAAGTAACACTACGCTTTTTTGGCGGACAAACCTAAGTTGTTTTACATCAAGGATTGATAAAGTTCTTCTGTTCTTCGCGCAACTTTGTCCCAAGAAAACTCCAATGCGTGTGTTCTAGCAGCTTGAGCCATTTGATCTCGTTTTAACGGGGCACTAGCGAGATGAACGATCGACTCAACCAACAAATCAGCGTTCCTTGCTTCAGAAAGCATTGCAGAGTCCGAATTCACGTACTCCGGAATTCCACCAATTTCTTCGGCAATCACAGGTAAGCCGCAGGCAAGTCCTTCCAGAATTGCATTGTTGGCGGTAGCATTCTCAACAGTCATCAGCAGGCAAGAAGCAGATTGATAGGCTTTTACAAGCTCAGCATCGCTTAAGCCGCTGATAAACTCTACATTTTCTAACTCAGAAAAATACTGATAGAAATCTTGTGAGCTAACAACTTTGAGGCGAATATCTGGATATCGCTTGAGCTTGATTGCAACTTCTCTTAACAGCGGAAAATTTCTTTTATAGCTACCAATCGACAAAACGACAAATTGATTTTCAGTTCTCCGATCACTAGAAGGTGTAAAAAACTCAGTATCAATTCCATGCGGAATACAGTGAATCTTCTCAGAAGCGATGCCGCATGACTCAAAAAAAGCTCGTTGTGTCTCACTCATAATAATCAGCGCGGATAAGCTTTGTAGCCGTTTACGATACGGCAGAATGCTGGGTAAATCTTCCGGGCAACAGTGAAACGTACAGCATAACGGAAACGAGGCTACACGATTGATCCAATCGGCATATCCCAAATCGCGCTCTGCCCAAAGGAAGTGAATCAAGTCTGGGTGGCTCTTGTGAAGACGCTGAATCAAACGCCATTCGAGTTCTAGCGAAGTTAACTTGTACCATTGTGATGCAGCAAACGTGCGAACAAGCCGATTTAGCGCTCTCTGTTTTAGCGTCCTGGGTTCGGCTCTCAATGTTGATATAGTTGTACAGTTCGAGATGTATTTTGAAATGACCGGATAGCTAGAATAAGAGCCAAACCCGTGATTAGAATAAACGAGAAGCGAAGTCATGGGTGATAACACTTTAGTGAAGCAGCGATCGCTTAAATTGGGCAATTTGTTCTGCAATCGAAAACCCGAAGCACTGATAAGCGAATCGATAGAATTCCGGCGCGGCTGCCCCTGATGGCACGAATTTGGCTTGGGTTGCTCGAATCTTTGCGACAACGGTTGCTGCCCAGCGTCGATCGCTCAGCCAAATCATCCGCGCACATTCAAACCGAGCTTGATTAATCGCAGATTGTCGCTCTGGAGTCAGTAATGCTTGTTGCTTCAAATAACTCTCTAAGCGATCCTTAATCAATAATCGTTGTTTTTGTGTTTTGGATTTATCTTTTTTACATAAAGTTGATTCGCTCCACTGCCGATAGACTGAACCCGCGTCAGGACAGTAATGAAATTGCTTGCCAGCCATGAGTAGACGCAGATACAGTTCATGTTCCTGACAGCAGGGCTGATCCGGTTTCCACCCACCTACATCCAGTAATGCTTGCTTTCGCCAAAGCGGGCTACCTGTTTGGGGAAGATACCAGCGAGCGAGTAAAACCCAGGGATCGTGAGGTTCAGGAATCACTTCAACTTTGCGATGAGATGTGTCATCCTGGCAATACTCATAGATTGAAGGACTATAGAGAATATCAGCCTGCGGGACTTGAGTGAGATGGTTCACTTGCTGCTCGATTTTCTGAGGAAGGAGGTAGTCATCGGCATCAAGGTATTGCAACCAGTCTCCGGTACTCAGTTCAAGTAGACGATTTCGGGCTATGTTTCCGCCTTGGTTTGGTTGCGTCTCCCAGCGAATGCGATCACCATAACTCTGAATGATTTCTAAGCTGCGATCGCTCGAACCATCATCGACCACAATCACTTCAATGTAAGGATAAGTTTGGTTCAGAGCGCTGTCAATTGCCTGAGCAATCCAGCGATCGGCATTGTAGCAAGGAATGAGAATGCTGACTTTGGGAAGCATCATGAAACTCTTGACAGTAAAAAACTGGATGCCGTGAGATACTCAGTTGATTCAGTGGAAGCGCGATCGCTAATTTTCAGAGTTGTTTTTTGCCAAATTGCATTTGCGCCAATTCCCGACGCGATCAAACTAGGAAGCAGTGCGAGTTGGAGCGGACGTGTTCAAGTTACTTTAGTAAAAGAACTTGGTAAAAAAGGACGAAATTTCAGCTTGCTTTTACGCTGCGGCATTAGACGAATCACTTTCAGCTTCACAAATCAGTCCCATGCGCATGCCCAGTCTTCTAGAGTAAGATTGAGGAGTTAGATACTTTTGCCGCATTGCAAGAATATTACAGCGAATTTCTTCAATATCGCTTTGAGATAGGCTGAGCAACCGTTTAATTGCCTCAATCCAGTCTTGATGCCGCACTGCTACACAGTTGACTTGATCCTGTAAATCAAGATTGTAAAGTTCTAGTTCATCTGCGTGAAGAACGGGGATGCTGCCGCGTACTAGCGCTTCGATCACGCGATGAGTTGTACGCATATAACCCGGAGGGCACAGAGTAAAGTCAGATTCAGATAAATAATCAATATACTCCACAGGTGGAACTCCTCTAATTTCTCCTGGATTGTCTCCGTATTCAATCCATAAATAATCATTGCGATTCAGATTGGACTGAGCTTGGGAAGCCAGGTAAGATTGCACAGTTTGAATGATTTGAGTTCTAGATTCTGGATTACGGTTACCGATAAAGTTAAAGCAATATTTTCTCAAGCTGCTTTGCTTCCAATCATCAGCAAATAATTTTGCGGAGAGAAGAGGATCATCTAGGAAGTTAGAATGAACATCAATTCCCAAATGATACCGCTTTGACCACGCTCGATAGATATCAAACTCGTACAAGATATCAGGTAGAAATACGCGCTCGGACTTCAAACTAACAGGGAAGTATTTCACGATCTCTTTCAGTTGGCTCACCAACATTCGTGTATAAGGGAGATTGCCGCAAGTTGAAAAGATGCCAATATGCTGAGCATAGCGAGAAAGATTAACCAAGTCTCTAGTAATAGGGCGCGATGAAGTTTGAATATATAACCACTGTAGCTGAATCGGTTCAAACTTCTGTAGAACTCTAACTCTCTCAAGCTTTTCTAGCTTCTCATAATAGAATGAATGTCCTTGATGGTTGCCTTCATGCTTGGGTTTAGTCATGATATCGACTGCATATTCAGACAATTGCGCAGCTTTGGCAATCATGTAAGTTTGAAATTCAACTGTTTCTGACCAGATTCCAACTCTACGCATCATGAATCATTATCTCCCACACAGACAGGGTTGTTTTTGAAAGATACTTCGTGCTTTATTCTTCAAAGAAATAGACTAGGTTGTGATTCGCTACTCTCTATGCTCCGGTTGACATGAATTGCTGAGTTGCCTACCGTCTTCCAAATCAGCGAACCACTCCTGAATCTGGTTCCTATCATACAAGGGAACTAGTCCCAAGCGAGGATGCTTATTGCGATGATGGGCTAAACTCGCTATCTTTTTAGCAACCGATAGGCGAAGTTGTCCAATCGGAGATCGCCATTCAGGACGCTGTTTATAGCGCTGAATGCAAGATTCGCTCTCAGTTGCATATCTTTTCCATGCTTTCGTTTTTTGCGCCGCATAACGTCGAAAAGCAGCAAGTTGATAAGCGGAGAGCTTAAAACGAAAGCCATGATCGCAACACTTTAGAAAGAAATCATGATCCATTGCATAGTGAAGGCTTTCCTGCAATGGACCTACCGTTTCCCAAACTTCTCTGCGCCAAAAGGTAGAGTGTTGTCCTAAGTGTGCATGATGCGACAATAGTATCGCCATTGCAGGATGCACTCCAGCACCACAGGCACGAGTTCCATAGAAGAATTGAGTTTCGTGATAGTAAGCTATCCATGCACCTGTTAAAACGTCTGTTTTTTTAGATTGATTGAACTGTCTAGCCACATGGTGGAGGGTGCCAGGGAGATATAAATCATCGCTGTTGAGCCATGCTAAGATGTCTCCTGTGCAATGAGAGAAGCCTTTATTAATAGCGTGGCTTTGTCCTCGATCTGGTTCGCTTACCCAGTAGGTCAGGTACTTGTTGTACTTCTGAATAATCTCCATTGAGTTGTCTGTGCTGCCGCCATCGATGATGACGAATTCTAAATTAGGATAGTTTTGCCAGAGTACCGAGAGAATCGTTTGCTCTAAAAACTCACCCTGATTGTAACTGGGCGTTACAATGCTAATGCGAGGCAAGTTTGAAATATGACTTGATCGGAGAAGTGACTGATGATACGCAAGCCATTTTTGACTATGCTCACTGGTCAGCAGTGCTAGTGTTTCTGTCCGAGAAGGATCGGGATTTACGGGCATTGTTTAACTCTCCAAGCACTCTCGTTTGTACTTTTCATATGTTCTGAGAAATCGAGAAAAGAAATGATTTGAGAGGCATAACTATCATTTCTGATGAAGCCATCTCATCTAACCCAAAATAGAGTGATAGACTTCTATCGTTTCGGCTGCGGTTTTGTCCCAGTTAAATGTTCTAGCACGTTCTTGCCCCTTTGCAATGAGTCGATCGCGCTCACCAGGATAGTTTAATATTACTTTCATTGCTTCAACCAAATCATCAATTGACTCTGGATCGATCAACAAACCCGCGTCTCCCACAACCTCCGGAATGCTCGAACCGCTACCTGCAATCACAGCAGAATGACATGACATTGCTTCTAGGGGAGGAATCCCAAACCCTTCATAGCGGGAGGGATAAACTAGGGCAAGACTACATCGGTACAGTTTAGCAAGATGACAATCGCTGACTTGTTCGTAATGCTCAATGTGATCGCTGAGATTTAGTTCTTCGATCAGGGACTTTTCCCAGGGCTGAATTTTTCTACCCACGGCACAGAGCTTTAGATCAGAATAGTGCGGTGCTATCTTTGCAAAAGCAGATAGCATTTTATCAAAGTTTTTATACTTGCTGCGGCTTCCAACAAAAAGAAAATATGGCTGCTCAGGCACAGGCTCGGAGCCGTAAGATTGGCTAACATCAATGTCCGAAGCTAAATGGGTAACTGCTATCTTACTGTCTGGTATATCGTATCTTTCCAATAAATCCTTTTTAGTGTTGTGTGAAATACAAATAATTGCTTGTGCAGCTTGAATTGCCTGGCATTTCTCTGCAACATGGGAATCAGTTGGAAAGAAGATTTCATGAATCAAATCATAAACAGTAAGAACCAGTGGAATTTTAATATTTTTAAAGTCTTGATTTGTGAGAAGAGAATAATAGGTTGGATGGAGCAAATCGCAGGGATACAAGTGCTTTATTGCCCGGAAGTATTGAACTTCTGCCCAATCACAAACTCGTGTTGGGCGAAATAACCCACGTTGAAAGAAGATTTTTTGAAGATTTGAGTGGGATGGGAAGTTAACAAATTGGGGTTTGGAATAAGTAATAGTAGGTGTAATACTATTCGGTAATCTGCTTATAATACTGGTAAAGTAGCGATTAATTCCTCCAGCCGATTGGATGTCGTAGATCTTCCCGTCATATAAGACATTCATCGTCTGATTCCTCTCAGTTTTACTCATGGTTGTTGATAGACTTGGTACATTTTGCGTTAATGGAAAACTGCTTACTTGATCGACGAAAGTGCAGATTCGTAGACCTGCTGAGTTTTTTGTCCGATCGTGTCCCAATCGAGTCGATCACACGCAGTTTTAACGCGCCGACTCAAATCTTCTAGATTGACCTGAGTACTGTTTTTGAGGACTTGGAGCAAGCCTTCTTGATGCTGTGGTAGATACAGTAAATCACCTGCTGTATCTAAGGTTTCAGCAATACTATGAAGGCGCGGCGCAACACTTGGTTTATCGTAAGACATTGCTAGGATTAAGCTACCTGATGTCAGAATTCGCTCAAATGGCAGAACAACAATATCCGCAGCACTAAAGTAGGTCGGAATATCATTGTTCTCGATGAATTTAGAATGAATGATGACATTCTTGAGTTTGGCGGCTTTCTCAATGAGGCTACAACCATACCCCTCATCTAGCGCCTTTCCAGCAATTAACAACGTATCTTGAGCAACGGGGTAATCTTGCCACGCCTGAAGCAGCCGTTCAATTCCCTTGTAGGGGCGTAACATTCCTAGAAATAGATAGATTCGTCCTTCAATCGGCAATCCTAAATGATGGCGAGCCTCCGTTTTATCGATCGCTTCCCCGTACACGCCTCGATAGTGACCATGCGCGATCGCCGCAAGCTTGGTTGAGCAGATATGATAAGTCTGTGCGATTTCAGGAACGATCTGAGCATGATGAACGATCGCACGATCGACAAGCTTCATTAAACCTTGCTGTGTCCATCGTTCTAATCTAGGGAATCTCGCATCATGCGCGATCGTGTTGTGAATTGTCCAAACGATCCGCACTCCTGCGAGTCGAGCGAGTAAAATATCTAGCAAAAATTTGATGCAGTACAAGAATTTTACCAGCCAGGTTTCTCCTTTGAGATAAGGACTGAGCCAATGAAGATGCAGAACATCAATCCGTACAGAGCTACTCTGAATTGCTCTAAATATAGGAAACACTCTGCGGTAGCCCACTGGGAATTCAACCCCAAGATTACTCTTTTCTAGCGCTTGTGATAACAAAGATTGGTAGGGATTGTCAGCTCGATAGTCTGGCATCATCAACACTTGCAGCGATTTCTGCTGAGTTGCGCTTTGTCCCAATGGCTTTGATTGAATCGTCTCGGTCATGGCTGCAATGCTCTAAAAAAATCTTGATGCACTAGTTGACGGATGCCTTCGCTGTACATCAAATGCCGAATTTTGCCAACGTAGTGGCGACTGGGAGCACCATTGATACCACCTTCTAAATGCACATCGTAAGCAGACGGCAGCAATTCCACACCAAAACGGGAGCTACAGAGCGCATACAGGGTTTGCTCGATTCGCCAAAAGTGACCAATGATATCCGGTAGCGCTAGAAACTCTTCGATCCAATCGAGATTGAGCGACGCCTTATGGATTAATCCTAGACCTGAATTAAATCGATCGGTCAACTCAAACCCGCACTGTTGCCGCACTACGTCTGCATTAGTCGTGTAGGCGTTGGCAACATCCCCATTCACGGTATTGAAGCGATAGTTTGGGTCTTCGATCCGGGTTAACAGTTCTGTCGGTTCTTCAAAAAATAAGACATCGCTATCGAGCAGCAACATACGATCGCTTTCTAAGTACGCAGCAAAGTCGAAGACTTTAGGCGAGAGCTGATTGGCCTTGCGAAACTGTAGACAACGGGGATGATTCTCTAATAACTTCAAAACTTCCTCATCTGCTGATATGCGATGAATGAGGCGAGCATCTGGAAAGTGTTGCTGTAAAGTCGAAATTCCCTCCGAGGTTAACGTCCCATCGTCGTGGATGCAAAGTGCATATTTCCGCTGAGAATATTGATAAAAAGACTTGAGCGCCCAAACTAAATTTAGCCAATCTGAGCTAGAAGTTAAAACATGGATCTCGCAAGTCAGATCTGTTGTTCCAGATATCGGCTGAGTACTCAAAATGCGGTGTCGAACCACATCCCGGTAGTAAGCCGTAGGTAAGCCGTGCTGATACTTTTGTTGAAGTTGCAGAACCAAACCACCGATCGACATTTTCATTCACCTATAACAACACTGAGAGCACGATTGAATCTATGCCAAAAGTAATCGCCGAGCTGTGCCATACCAGGGACGGAACCCAGATAATGCAGCAGATAACCCAACCTGCGATGTGAGTTCTCTCCAGGCTAATTCGGGCTTGCCTTGGTTTTGATAAAACCCAGCTTTGCGAACGGCAAGCCACTTCTGCTGCTCTTGAATCTCGCGCTTGACCGTTTGGCGATCGCGCTCGTCTAAACACTGAAGATATTGAAGAGCCATCCGCACTTCATCTTCTCGAAATCCATATGCAATTCCTTGCTTCAATGTTTTGCTCTGTGGATGCCATCGCCAACGACCTAAAATATCAGGGATCAATTGCGGCTCGATCCCGGTTTGGAAAACGACTCGCACATAGTATTCGATATCCATTCCATAGTCATAGCTTTCATCAAAATCCCCACATTGCTCAAGCAAATGTCGTCGCATAAAGCACACATTTGAACAAGGAAAGACGTACTGAATTTCACGCTGCCACGGCGTGAGATAATCTCGGCGGTTCAATGGGCGCTGTGGTACGACATACCCTTTGAGACCCGTTTCATCAAAAATCTCCGAAACCCCTCCTAACCAATTCACACCCGGGTTTCTGAAGCTTTCTGCAACTTTTTCTAGGCTACCAGGACACAGCAAATCGTCACTGTTTAGATAAGACCAAATCTCCCCGGTGCTTCTTCTTAACCCTTTTGTAATGGCGTGGGTTTGACCTCGATCGCGCTCACTCACCCAATACGCCAGATGGTTAGAATACCGTTTGAGAATCTCAACGCTTCCATCCGTGCTGCCGCCATCAATCACAATCAGCTCTAAGTTTGAATAGTGCTGCTCCAAGACTGAACGGAGTGTTTCCTCTAAATAATCAGCTTGATTGTAAGAAGGAATGGTAATACTAATTTTAGGTAACATAAACTGATGCTGATTTGGATGTCAATACTGCACAAATGAGGATGTGCTTAAGGTATACGCATTAGATTGAAAGTCCCATTGTGCAATCTGCCCAGTGTACTGCTCAAGTTTCAATGCTTTACGCATTAAATGGCGGACTCCCGTGTACGGCTTCCACCGCTGATATCGTTCTAGATCAGCCCAAATCTTCTGATAAGCTTGCTGGCGCTCATCTGGCCATTCTCCAATCACCTGATTCATTTCATCAAAGTAAGCAGTTAGATTGTCGCGATGGCGATTTGCCTGACGAGTAAAGAAGCCGCCCAAGAGGCAGGAAACAGAAACTAAGTCTGCGTGTTGTGCAAACCGAGTCCAGAGTTCAAAATCTGCTGCGTACTTCAAATCAGTTCGTAATGGCCCAGCCTTTTCCCACAGAGAACGCCGCCAGAAAAGGCTCTCCTGCTGAATCCAACCCAATCGATCTCCTCGAAATAAGCCGTTATAGATACACTGCCGTGGATAGGGTTGCAACGAACCAACGTGCCGAATTACCCCATTCTGAATCTGAGTGGGGCGACCGATAATCCAGTCAATCTGTGGGAATTGCTGAAAGATCTCAGCCACGACATGCAACGTCCAAGGCAGATAGATATCATCGCTGTTGATCCACGCCATAATCTCGCCTGTTGACTTTGAAAAGCCTTTATTAATGGCAAAATACTGACCCGCGTCACTTTGATGTTCCCAGTAGGCGAGGTGGTCGGAATAGCGGCTGATGATATCAACGCTCCGATCGGTGCTACCACCATCAATCACGATGTACTCGCAATTTGGATAGTTCTGGTCGATCACCGATCGGAGCGTTTTTTCAAGAGTAAACGCATAGTTGTAGTTTGGTGAAACGATTGAGATTTTCGGATACTTTTCCAGACAAGAACCAGAAATATTAGCGATGGGCCAACTACTCAGAAACGTTAAGCCTTTATCCTCGGTGATAGCATTCATCATACTGCTCATTAATGTGCAAAAGAAGGCGATTTTGTAGTCCTACTGAAACTCATCCACAACAAAATTATTTAGCGCAGCGGCGATCGGTTAATGATACTCTTGCTCTAAAAGTCGCTGGTTTAGCTTCTGTCGTTGCTCTCGACTCGCGTAATAGTGCTCCTTCCTGAGAACGCCGTCTTCTCTTACAAAAGCCATGTTTGCTTGCGCCATCGCATTATCTAGCATCCTGTAACCGAGATCGAAGATGTCATAAATCACAAATCCTCTCTCCTTCATAAACTGAAAGCAATCGAATGCAGTGGGTCCTCCCTGGAAGAAATCGAAAAAAGAGACTTCTAGAATAATCAAGTCTGTTTTCTGCAACAGCGCAGTGGCTCCTTGGAGAACATCCAGTTCTGATCCTTGAGTGTCAATTTTGATTAGATAGGGTGCTTCTAGCTTCTTCTCTAAAACGATTTCGTCGAGCGGCAGCGCCGGAACTGCTCTTTCATAGCCATTGACATCTGAATCCTCATCTTCTTTGTAGATTGATGATCCAACTAAGTCTGGATGGACATTGATTGTAATCTCACCGCGCTGAGCAGTAGCGGCAGCTAACACATACTCAGCATGTTCTAGATCCTGAATCCATTGTTCGAGGTAGGGAACATTCTCTTCCAAAGGTTCAATCAAAAGGTGGTGAGCTTGCGGGAAAGCGCGATATAGCTCAGGCGTACCTGTAGCAGCTCCAACATCAATCACGGTTTTCGGAGCAAGTCCGTTTTGAATTGCTTGATTTAAGCAACCATCAAAAGAAGTGCGATCGACGGTTAGACTCTGAACCTGAGCGCGGTGAATCTCAAGCCCTGCATGACGAAACGCTTTTTTTACCAACCGTTGTGGAAACTGTTTGAAATCAATCATGGTTAGGTTGTAGTCGTGGTTAGTACCGCGGAAGAGTTTAAGCTTGAACCGAGAAGCTGCTGGTAAAGCTGAATGTGCCGCTGTGTTTGAAGTGTAAGACTGTATTCCTCTAGAGCAACTGCGCGACAGGACTGGCTAAGCTTTTGTCTGACGGCATGATCCTCTAAAAGTGAAGCAATTCCTTGACTTAAATCGACCGCGTCTTCAGCAGCAGCTAAGTAACCTGTTATCCCTGGACGAACCAAGTCCGGTACGCCGCCGACGTTGAAGGAAATGGTGGGAGTACCACAGGCAATACTTTCCTGTAACACCAGGGGCGAGTTATCAGCGCGAGTTGGAAACACAAACAGGTCTGATGCAGAATAAACTACTGCTTTTAGGGGTTCATGCTCGATGTAACCCAACTGGAGAATCTGAAACTCCCTCAGTTCCTTTTCAAGCCCCACTTTTCGTCCACCCATCGCCAGCAGCACAATCTCAGATCGAAGAGACTGCGGAATATGCTGCAACGCTTTAATCAAAAGATCCATTCCTTTACGGCGATCGTTTAAGTCAGCGGCTGAGATCAGGAGTACACGTTTATTTGCAGGAATTCCAAGCAAATCTTTGCAGGTCGCCGCATTGAGCGGTTTAAAAAGATTCGTATCGAGTCCATGAGGAATGTAGTGAATCGGAAGATGATTGAACAGACTCGTTTGGGCAAGCTCTGTCATCCAACGACTAGGAGCAACAAACGCCAAGTTTGAGTGATGATAAACCCATTCCTTCAACTTCCACTCAAGATGGGTACTATCATAGCGAACAGCAGGTGCAGTTTTAGGATAAGGACACCGACCGCAGCCAGTTTGCCAGCGGGTGCAATCGTAGCTATAAGCACAATGACCCGTGAGCGCCCACATATCATGCAGCGTAAGGATCGCTGGCTTCTGCTGAGTTAAGGTTGGGATTGCTAGATAGTTAAAAAAGCCACTGTGAATAATATGAAGATGAAGCACATCTGCATCCTGATACGCTTCCAAATCTCTAATCTTGAAGCTACCCACTCGATGGATATCGTTTAAGCCAATGCGCTGAGTCCATCGCTGAATCTGTCTCTCTAACCGAGGGGATTGAGGAATTTCCAAGCTCTCAGAAGATTCTAGGGTTTTCATTTTGCAAAGAATCTGGCTTGCAATGCCTTGCTCCTGTAACCCCTGATGCAGGCGATACATCGCGATCGCCCCGCCGCCGCCTCGATGTAAATCGCTATAGTTAATCTGTAGTACTTTCACAAGTGGGAATCAAGTAGAGAATTGTAGAAGAGCAGATTAGAAGATCAGTTGTGGAATCACGAATGTTGCGGTTGCCTTTATCTAAGCAGATGCAGTTCTGGTCGCTTGAAATTCTTGACAAGCTAACGCCTTTCTTTTCTCGAATAGCGCCAGACCCTTCTTTCTACTGCCAAGGCGCAAGCTTGAGCCGTCAGCTAAACAACCATATTTTGAGTTTGCAAATCCCAGTAGCAGGCATACCGACCGTGTTGATTCATCAGTGCCCTGTGATTACCGCTTTCTACGATCTGTCCTTTCTCCAAGACAATAATTTGATCCGCTTCAGCGATCGTAGAGAGGCGATGAGCAATGACAATGACAGTTCGATCCTTTTGAAATCTAGCAAGAGCTTGCTGAATTAATCGCTCGGATTCGCTATCTAACGCGCTAGTTGCTTCATCCAAAATCAAAATCTCAGGCTGTTTCAAAATTGCTCTAGCTAATGCTAATCGTTGTCGTTGTCCACCTGACAGACGATAACCCCGTTCACCCACAATAGTGTCGTAACCCTCCGGCATTTCCACAATGAAGTGATGAGCCTGAGCTGCTTTAGCAGCCTCAATGACTGCTTCAGGCGTTGCCTCTGGTGCGCCATGCCGCAGATTATCCAAGATACTACTATTGAAAATAAAGGTATCTTGACTGACAACTCCAATTCGTTGTCGCCAAGCTGCCTGATTGTAGTACTCCAAAGGTTTGCCATTGACGATGATCTGCCCCAGATTTGGCTGATACAATCCGATTAATAGATCAACGATCGACGATTTACCCGCCCCCGATTGTCCTACCAGTGCCGTGACCTGATTTTTAGGAATCGTGAAGCTTAGATTTTGCAGCACAAAGTTTTCGTCATTCGTGTACGAAAGGCTAACCTGCTTGAAGTTAATATCAGTTTGCAGTAACTCGAAGTTTTCGCCTCCCATTGTTACGAACTGCTTATTACGTCTGTCTAAGATTGTACTGAGTCTTTGAAGATTTGCGCTGTTGTCAGCGAGTTGAGTGAAGGCTCCAGCAACTCCTCGTAGACGGATTGCTAATCGCTGTAAGGTTAACAAAAAGGTAAGGAGTAAGGGTAAGATGCTTTCGGGTGTACTGCTGATCACCATCGTAAGGCTGGCTAGAACTGCCAGTGCGATCACAGGTAGCACATCGAAAATCGGCTCTGGCAGATAAAAGACTTTGGCTCGTTTCTGGAGCTGTGTCTGCACGTTATGAAGCAACTGGAACGTTTCTGCGATCGCACGTTGCTGAGTACCGAACGTATGAAGCAATCTGAGCGCCTGAATGTTCTCTGTCATATGCTTAGACAACTCCACTTGAGCAGAGTTGAGCCGGAAAGCAGCAGATCGCAGTTGAGGAAGTAATCGTTGTTGTACTCCAATCACCACAAGTGCTAATAATACAGCGACTAGGGCAAGAGCAGGAGATAGCTGAATCAGAACCAAAGCATAAACGCTGGAGAATGTGAGGCTGACAATCAGCTCATTCACCGTCTGAATCTGGCGATTCACAGTCATTGCTGCGTCATTCACAAACATTACTAAGTCGCCCACTTTGTATTGGCTTGCACACGCAAAGCTGAACGACATAATTTGCTCGAAAATTCGTCCTGTGACTTGGGGTTGTGCTCTTGCTGATAGATAAGCTGTACTCAATTTATTAGTGTAGCCGCTGAGCGCGAGTAGAATTTGTAAGAGAACAGCGCATCCCAATAATGCGAGAAATTGTTGAGATTGAGTTAGAGAGAAAGCCGATAGCAATTGCTTTAGAAATTGGGGTTGTTGGCTCTGTTGTCCTTGAGAAAGGATAGAAACAGCCAGGTAGATGACGCCTAGAGTGCTTCCTTCTAGCACAGCACTAAGCAGATTTGCGACTAGATTAATCGCGAGTAAACCCCAATTCTGATAAGCGATCGCTGTAATCAAACGATAAGCGGGTAAATTGAGTGTTGTTCTGAGTTTTTGCAACCTGAAAGTCTCCTCTTACTGTAGGGCTTGAACTACTGTCTTGTGTTAGCGAACTGAGATAGCAAACAGAGCAATTTAAGCTTCTAATTTTTTGTCACACCTTCTCCGTCATTCGGCTTCTTTCAACGATGTTGAGAAGAAGTTACGCTGAAGAGACTGAGATCTACAGACCGTCAAAGCCCCTTTCCAAGAGAGAATTATTGAGTTGATTAAGCCATAAACTTCTATGTTTTATTTTACGGCTTGTTGATCTTGAATCAGGAGAATCCTAAAGCAAATCGCTAGTGGTCAATTAGACAGAACTTACAGAAAATTTGCAGTTTGCTTTGGACTCAGTAGATTATTTTATCCAAGAAATTGTTGAATTATTTAATTTAATCGTCATGATTCTGGTGCTTAAAACAAGGGCTATTTGGCTGGTTTTCGCTTCGCGATCGCCATCACAACGTAGTAGTAGATCGTGAACAAAATTGTTGAAAAAATTTGCCCTCCCCAAGGGCCATGCCAAAACTCAAATGCGGATCGTCCCCAGTAAGCTTCGGACATGGCAAGTAACATAATCCGTGGTACATTCGCGATAAAGGCTAAAACAATCCCGATCGCCATCATCAATGTGATTTTGATTGGACTTTGTTTAAGAAACAATCCCAGTACAAAACTGGCAACCGCTAAAATTGTTGCCATATCAAATCCACTACAGCCCCAATTTACATCGACCGTCTTTCCTGCCAGCGTGATCCAGGTTTCGTTCTGAACGGCAGCATGACCGATCGCGTTGAGTCCTCCAGTTCCGCTCCATGCCATAAAGTTTTCCAGCATTCTGGGGGGCGTGAACACTTGCCACAAGTTTTTTGCAACCGCAGTCGGCTGAGGGAATAGTCCAAGTCCAAGTAGGGCGATCGGCAATGGATAGCGACGAAAGAAAGGCAGTCCCCAACTGCTTAGCGCAATTCCAATTAGGATCAGGATGAAGATCAATCGTTGCGCCCATTCGGAGAAGAAGCCCAGCGGGGATAGAACAATTCCGCAGCCAATTATAATGTGTCCGAGTAAGCGATCGTCCTCAGAGGCCGCGAGAACCATGATTTGCTTTCGTTGTTGCCAAAGACGATAGCTGCCGAGTCCGATCATGATTGCCATCAACACGCTTGCCGAACCGTGAAAGGATCGAACAATCAAATTAAACAACCAGACCGGAAAATAAGCCGCTCCAACCAGTAATCCTCCTGCAACGAGACGAGTATGTAGAGTCTTGATACTTGCTCGCCAGAGATGGTGCGCGATCGCTTTTAGCTTCACAGAGTTGATCGCGCTTGCTTTTTGCCAGTTCATGATGATTTCCCAAGCAAATCGGGACTAATGTTTGCGGCTCAGTTGCAGCCCGATTCGCCCTAAGCAGAGTAGTCCTAATCCCACCACCGCTAGGTTTCCGACGGTCGAAGCTCCTGTTTTAATTACGGTACGCTTCGCATTCTCTTTAACGGTTGAAGCTTGCCCAGTCAGTTGATTCGAGACTCGCTTAATGTCTTCTAAGCTGACATTTGCACCGAGCGAAGCTGGGTTTGCTTGAGCGTTGCGGAGTTGGGTTTGCAGTTGGGAAGCTTGGGAGTCGATTGTGGAAACCGCCTGCTGTTGTAAAGATAAAGTATCACTGATTGCAAGAAAGCAAGACAGTAGATAAATCACACCGATCGCTAAACAAAACGTCGAAAACTGTCTGAGCCGACGGCGTGCGCCAATACTACCGAAGATTGTTAGAGCAGCTCCCAGAATGAAAATCAAACTACGATCGCTAAATTGTTGCAGAAACCCAACGCGCCATTCGATGCTGCCGAGTTGAGGTGGAAGCAGCACGATGAGCATATCGATCGCGAAACCCACTAGACAAACGAGACCCACGACTTGAGCGATACCTTTACCTGTCGGAGCCGATGCAATTTTTTGAGGAGCCGAAGAAAGAGAAGCCATAATAACAGTGAAACTAACTGTGGGATGAAGAAGACAAACATTTAAGTGAGCTAAACTGCTCTGAGAAATCCGGCTAAAAGATTAATCCTATTCTCAGAGCAGCGGATCAGAAGAGAAAGGGATTAAGCCTTTACCTCTACTGTTCCAGGTTCTGCTTCAGGCGATGCTTCTCCTTTGCGCTTGCGAAAAGCGGCAACACCAAAGCCAATTAGCCCAGGCAGAAGCGCTGGGGTCGGAACTGGGGTCAGTTCGATCGAGCCACCATTACTATTGTTTCGGAGCCTGAACGAGACAATAGAATCTCCAGTAGGACTGTTTCCAATACCCGACGGTTGGAAGACCCCTTGTAACTGTGCGTCAAAGTTACCAAAGCTATCACCCAAATTTCCAATGTCCCTGAAGCTTGCACTCAACAGTTTGGTCAAGGTGAAGGTGATGGTTTGCTGCCCTGATTTTTCCAGAGTCAAGAATGAAGGAATATTGAGAGTAACGTCAACAGGAGAACCATTGCTGACTAATGCAGGGGAAAAACTCAGATCCTTAAGGGTAACAGAGCCTCCCGCATAGTTTGCAAATGTCCCACTCAGGGCGCTTCCAGGAGCAGCTTGAAGCGTGAAAGCGGTGTTTACGAGATCAACACCCGTGTTTTTCACGCTGTTAACTTTTCCACCGATATCGATGCTTAGAGCTCCTGTTAGACCCGCAGCCTGGGCGGGTGTTGCAGTTGATAGAGCAACTGTCGCAGTTGCTGCGATCGCAGCTCCTAAACTAATAGACTTGAAATTCATGGTGTTCACTTACCTTAAGTTGTGAATGAAGTTACGTGATTCATTAGCTGAATCTAAATCGCTACCGAGACACAAGAAGTAGTTAGCCTACTTCTATTCAGGTCAACGAAGGAGGAGTAAACAACTTCCTCTCTTTCGACTCCAGGCAGAGCAATTTAATCACTCGCGTCGATAGCGGGCTGCACCAGCGGTAGAAGCAAAACACCTGATTTCCTGGATGGAAATCACGAAGCGTTGCTGATTTCCTTGCCTGAATTCTAGTAAAAAGCTTATGAAGCTTTAGGTAAAACATTGGAAGCGCAGGAAAATCTCAATGAATCAGCAGAATCCGTAGCGTCACTCGCTTTCGCGACATCGCCACACTTCCCACCGACCGTATAACACTGAGAACCGCGATCGTAATTCCACTGGCACGATTTACGCACCCTTCTGGAGTCGTTCCGGATAGATTGGATGTAGCGTAAAAGATTTAACCAACTTCTCCAGATATCAATCGAACGCAAACGGAGCTCAATCAAGCTCTGCAAAACCCAGAGCGCTAGCAAACTATACCTAAGTGAAATCATTACAGTCCGGGGGCAAGAATTGAGGAAGCTAGGATAACCAACTATGTCGTTCAAATGCAGTTGTTTCTATGGTGCTGAAGTTGAGATCTAGCATTAATTTGCTATTAATCAACTAGGCAAAAATGCAGCTTGAAACGATCGTTCTGGCTCCTACAAAAGCTAAACGTTGAAAACCCTGAAACTTCTTCTTGTTAACTCTTTGTCGAACACTATTTCTTTTAATTCAAATAGTCTCAACTCAAAGGACAGATGCAGTGAAGGCGAGGGCGATTTAGAGCGCTCGACCAAAACAACCCGGAAAACTCTACAAAAACAATGCTTGATAATCAAATTCATTCCACTCAGCATAGAAATTCACTGCTGCTGATCGAAATCGAGCAATTATCTTATTGTTTGTAGGATTACCTGCGGCTGCTGGAGAATAATGTACAGAACTTTTGCAGTAATGATCCCATGCCGTAATCTTACACACGGTTTCTTTATATACAGCTTGCTTTTCATAAAAGGCTAATAAAGTCGCAACGGCTTCACGCGGATTTACCCTGATTAGAAGACTTAGAGCCAGTGGAAACAGGACTTTGACGCTGATAAAACTCAAATTAACTTTAACTTCACCAAAGCTTCTTAGTCTCTAAAATCGTGGCGCACGATTCGTCATAATCCGAGTTTTTTACGTAGGTAATCCTGATCCAGACCTCGGCATCTGTATAAAAGAGGGAGTGACTTGCTGTTGTCCCTTCCCTATTTGTCCTTGTATAACGATGCGCCTCCTCACCCTGGTACAGCTTTCTACCGCCGCGACCTGTCCGCTTCTCCTGCTCTCGCTGCCCAAATTGGGTGCTCAGCCTGTAACACCCTCAGATTCACCTAAACTCGAAGAAAATAACGATTTTCAATCCTTTTTACGTTCTGCTGCGATCACTGCACCCACTCCAAGCGTTGCTCCTCCAAACTTTACCGCCCAAGCGACGATCGCAGCGCCTCAATTTAGTACAAAACTTAGTGCAAAACCCGTCACTGCTCCTCCAGCGGTCACCGTTAAATCTCAAGCGAAGCCTGTTACGAAGCCCGCTGCTCCTGCAATCCGGACTAATTTCACTCAGCGGCCCGATTTCTCCTGGGATCGAATCGTCGAACGCTCTTTACCTGCCTCGCTGCTAATCCGTCCCGCCTCACCCATTGCTGCCAAAAAAGCGATCGCCCCTTCAAATCAAGTCAAAGCTTCAAAACCAAGACTGAAACAAGCCCAAACTCCGCGTCAATTAAACACACCCTTAATCACCGCAATTCCACCTACACTCAATGATTCTTCCGCAGTATTACCCCCGATCGACACTCCTTATGTCTTAGGAACAGGCGACACAATTCAGCTTACCGTTGTCAATGTGCCAGAGTTCAGCGGACAACAGCAAGTTGGAACAGATGGATCAATCCTGCTTCCGGTTGTGGGTCGAGTCGGTATTGCTGGATTAAGTGTCCCAGAAGCCGAAGCAACGCTCGCCAATCGGCTCTCGCGAGAATTGCGCCGTCCCCGCATTCTGATCACTGTACTCAAATCTCGACCGCTTCGAGTTGGCATTGCTGGAGAGATTAAGCAACCCGGATTCTATACCCTATCAGCGGCAGATGCGATTCAAGCTCCCAGTATTGTGCAAGCGATTCAGCAGGCTGGTGGAGTCACGCTTTCGGCAAATCTGCAGCGGGTGGAAATTCGACGACGCGATCGCGTCAAAGGAACACAGAAAATCACGGTCAATCTCTCGGAAATTGCTCAAACCGGAGACCTCAGCCAAAACCTTTCACTGCGCGATGGTGACTCGATCTTTATTCCGACGGTCGATGCGATCGATTTAGCCGCGATCGGACAGCTCGCAGAGTCGAACCTCGCCACCACTGGACAAGCGATCAATGTTGCCTTAATCGGTGAAGTCACTCGACCCGGCGCTTACAAAATGGAAGGTGCGAAAGAGGGGGGCAGCCGTCCGACCCTCACCCAAGCGATTCAGCAAGCAGGTGGAATTACGGCTGACGCAGATTTACGCCAAGTCCAAGTGCGACGACTAACTCGCAGCGGTAAACCACAGTTGATCAGCTTGAACCTGTGGCAACTGCTTCGAGAGGGCGATCTGAGTCAAGACCTGCTGTTGCAGCCTGGAGATACCATTCGTCTGGTCAAAGCGCCAGACATGAGCGCAGAAGACCTGATTCAACAAGGAAACGCAAACGTTTCACCAGGCGCGATTCGCGTCAACGTCCTCGGTGAAGTGAAAGGAGCCGGAGCCGCGCAGCTCCCTCCGAGCTCCACGCTGAATCAGGCTATCCTTGCCGCAGGTGGACTCGATCGCCGTGCTGCCAAAACGGTAGAACTCATTCGCCTCAATCCCAACGGAACGGTCACTCGGCGATCGATTCGCATCGATCTCAGTCGCGGCATTGATCCAGTGAACAATCCTGTCCTTCGCAACAACGATGTCATCGTCGTGGGTCGATCGGGCTTCACGAAGTTCTCTGATGGGCTTTCAGATGTTCTGTCACCGATTTTCCGTTTGCTCCCACTCCAACTCCTGTTCTGACATGATGCAATCTCCCCAGTCGAACTCGCTATCTACCCCACGCAACGGCAGTACCCCAGCTAAACCCCTCTCGGTTTCTCCTCCCGGTAGCTCCCCCAACAAACCCGAAGAAAAAGATTTTCGGCAGCATCTTCAAATGGTGCGGCGGCGCTGGCTTGCGATGTCTACAGTCGGCATCGCTGCTTTTTCATTTTTTGTCTGGAGAACCTTAACGACTCAGCCGGTGTATGAAGGGGGCTTTCGACTGTTAGTTGAGCCGATTAATCAGCCGAATCGGAATATCTCTAGTCTTACAGGTGATCGACCTGCTTCTGAAGACTATGACTACGACACTCAAATCCAGGTGCTACAAAGTCCTGAACTTCTCTTTAAAATGATCGAACGGTTAAAACCCCTACAACCTCAACTCAACTATAGGGTGGTTCGGAGTGGATTGACCATCAAGCGTGTTCCTAGAACAAAGATTCTTGAAATTCGATATCAGAGCGGCAATTCAGCCGAAATTCGTGCCATTTTAGAACAGCTATTGAAAGATTATTTAGCTTACAGCGTCAACGAACGACAATCTGATCTCAACCAAGGATTGAAATTTGTTGAATCTCAGGTTGCGTCTGCTCAAGGTCGAGTTGATCAATTGCAGCGCCAGCTTCAAGCGTTTCGTCAAAACTATCAGTTGATCGAACCAGACAGCGCAGGTGGACAAGTCACGGCACAAACCGACCAAATAAAACAGCGACGATCGACGCTAGAACAGGAAATTAGGAGCGCGAGGGCATCAATTGATAGTTTGCGGGGTGAGACGGGCGCGATCGTTGCGTTGAACAATAGTCAGACGTATCAAGCCCTGATTCAGCAACTCCAAGGAATCGAATCGAAAATTGCTTTAGAATCAACTCGATTTGGTGATGAGAGTGCTGCAATTCAAGATCTCAAAGATAAACGAGGAAATTTACGGGGCTTGTTGCGCGAGGAAGCGAGAAAAGCGATCGGATTCAAAGCGGCGGAACTCCTGACTCAACTGCAAGGGCTAGAAATGCAGCAGCGAGCGCTTGTCCAATCCGAGCGAGCTTTGAGCCAGCAATTTCAGCAACTCCCAGTCTTATCGCGGCAGTATACGGATCTTCAGCGAGAACTTAAAATTGCCACGACAAGCTTAGAGCGATTCTTAGAGACTCGTGAGAAGCTACAAGTTGAAGCTTCTCAGAAAAAGCTGCCTTGGCAAGTGATGGAACCTCCACCCGCCCAAGCAGCCTTGGTATCTCCGAATGTGAGTCAGGATCTAACCACGGGTGCCGCGATCAGTGTGGCACTCGCGATCGGGGCTGCCTTACTGTTAGAGAAAGTTGATGCCAGCTACCGCAACGTGGGCGATCTGAAGAAAGCTTCTGCTGTCCCCGTTCTCGGTCAGATTCCGCACGAGCCGATGATTCAAACCGAGCGCGAGTGGAAACTGTTGCCACAGCGGACTAAAAAATCGAAGAAAGGCAAGAAGAAGCGGCTCAAACGTCTGGAAGACTCCACAGGAACAGTGCTTTCCCTGCCGATTACATCTTTTCACGAAGATGCTGATCCAGAGGATGTGTCTGAGTTCTCGGAAGCCTTTAGAATTTTGAGAGCCAATCTCCAGCAGCTAAATCCGGGCCATCCGGTGCGATCGCTGGTCGTGAGTTCTGCGGACGTGGGCGATGGCAAATCCACTGTTGCGCTGTATCTGGCACAAACGATCGCGGAAATGGGGCAGCGGGTGTTGCTGGTCGATGCTGATTTTCGTCGATCGCAGCTTCAGAAGAGATTACAGCTGTCTGACGAGCGGGGGCTAAGTCAAGTCTTGTTTGAAAATGTCGAAGTGCAAGATGTAATTCAGCGGCCGTTTGCGGATCTTCCGTTCTATGTGTTAGGCAAAGGCAGCAATGTTTCTGACCCGGTGCGAGTATTGACTTCGCCTCGAATGCCTGAGTTGAAGCTGAGCCTTACACAATCCTTTGATTTTGTGGTCTATGATGCGCCGCCGCTGGATGATATTGCTGATGCGATGTTACTGACTCCGCACACGGATGGGTTGCTCTTAGTCGTTCGGCTTCAGAAAACGGAACGGGTGTTGGTTACGAAAACTCTGGATAATTTGGCTGTCTCTGGCATTCCCGCATTGGGGATTGTCGTGAATGATATTTAATTCAATGCTCTATTTTCTGTTCATTTGGGTTATTCTGCTGGCTGGATGTGCGAGCATTGGCATCGCTTTACTGGCTCGATTGAGTGCAACAAGCTTAGAAAGAAGTCACGATCGCTCGATGACTGCCCTCTGGATTGGATTGACTACACTCGCTGTTTCATTCCTCGCTGCTTCATTAGTGATTCCCTTATCGCCTTTGGTGGGTGCGATCGTCTTTGGTAGCTTGACCGCACTCTCGCTGCGCTCTAAACTAACCCGCGCTGAACTCAGACATATAGCATCTAACCTTAACAAAGCAGTGATTCTCCGATTTTTTGGAGTTGCAATTGTGGTCGCTGCAATCACTAGCCAGCCTATTACCTGGGTGGATACTGGCTTTTATCATTACGGCATCATTCAGTGGCTCGCTCAATATGGAACAGTGCCAGGACTCGCTTTGCTCTATAGTCCTTTGGGCTTTACGTCTGCCTGGTTTGCCCTTGCTGCCCCTCTAAATCCAAGCTTCTCTGAAGCGCGTTTGAGTGCGGCTGCAAATGGGTTTGCTGCACTCATTTTTGTATTGCACGTTTGGAGTTGTTTAACCCAGATTCGTCAACGTCAAGGCACGATCGGGGATTGGTTTATTGTGATTACGGGATTGTTTTTACTGCCGTTGTTCTTGCTTTCAAAAACGCTACAGGCAATTTTAGTTTCCCCTTCTCCTGATCTACCCGTTGTCTTTTTGATCATTATTGTCGCTTGGTCGATGTTAATCGTTGGCGATCGGCGTTCGCGGCTCATTCCTTTAATACTTGCATCAGGAGCCGTCACCATCAAGCTGACAGCGCTGCCACTGTTGATGATGTCAAGTCTATTTTTTGTGATAGGAACGCGGCGAATTCAGCAATGGCTCATCGGAATGGCGATCGTGAGCGTAATTCTAGCTCCCTTGTTCGTTTCCAGTATCCTGACTTCTGGATGTCCTCTGTATCCTTCTACCACAATCTGTTTTGATTTACCCTGGTCTCCAAGTTCTAGCGCCCTACAGCGAGTCGCGAACAGTACGCATCGCTGGGTGTCTTGGTATGGAACTCAACCCGTAGATCTGAACGAGTGGCTTGCCTTGATATGGACTTGGCTGAATACTGCGAGGCGGAATCAAATTGTCGTTGCGCTGAGCTTGGTTTCTGTTTTATGTCTAAGTTACTTTGCAAAGCACTTGGCAACGTTTCCAGGTCAAGGACAGTTTTGGGCGATCGCAACCGGATTGTCAGGCATAGGATTCTTGACGCTAACCTCTCCATTGCTGCGGTTTCAACTTGCCTACATGATTCTGATTCCTGGCTTGTTAATGGCTCATTACTGTACAGCTATTTTTCGCAAACGAATTTCGGGTAAACCTGGGAGAAACAATCTTGTAGCAAAGAGGTTCTATCTACCCTTCAGCGTTCGCTTATTAACTCTGAGTTTGATGCTGGTTGTTGTCATTCAGACTCATGCGATCTCTCACATCGTCCTACCGCCCCGCTTGCCGAATGTCGGAGTTGTTCAAAAACAAGTGAATGATTTCGTCTATTTCTACCCCAGCAACGCTAAGAATCGAATGTGCTGGGCAGCACCCTTGCCTTGTAGCTCGATACCCCCAACAAATATCAGAATTCGCGATCGGGATCAAGGAATCAAAGGGGGACTGATTCGGCTTCAGTCGCAGTTTTGAGTGGCTCGAAGGACAGCATCCTGAGCAAAGTACTTGGCTTCTTAATGATTCGTCCTTTAAAACAACAGTGATTTCCTCAGTAGACTTTTGTGTTTTTTGTAAAACTTTCCAAAATCTACCGGATATTACGTAAGTAATGGCGCAGAGGTGCTTAGTGGGAATTCTTTGACGGTAAAGTTTAGTTTTTTACATCAAAGCCGTTATGAACGATGTTTGTTTACTCCATCCTCGGTTTTAGTAGGAAAGTTTAATGATTACTGATTTGTTATCGGTAAAGGCACTGACCATACCAGAGCCAAAGCCAGCCTTAAGCCAGCATTTTGTGGTTCTGGGAGGTGGAATTGCAGGACTCGCAACCGCCTACGAACTTTCAAAACGAGGAATTCAAGTCACGGTGGTTGAAAAAGCGGAAGAAGTGGGCGGGCTTGCTCGAACACTAAATTATGACGGCTTTCGCTTTGATATTGGCGGACACCGATTTCATAGTAATAATTCCAGCGTGGTTCAGTGGCTGAAGGATTTGTTACAAACAGATTTGCAGGTTGTACCTCGGATTAGCCATATCTATCTAAACCAGCAGTTTGTCGATTATCCGATTCAATTTGCAAATGCGCTGGCTATCTTTCCACCCCTGAAAGCAGCGCAAATGGTGATGAGTTATCTAGGTGCCAAAATCAGCCCGACTCGGCAAGAGATTTCCTTCGAGGATTGGGTGATCAAACGGTATGGAAAAGCGCTCTACGAAGTTTTCTTCAAACCTTATACCGAGAAAGTCTGGGGGATGACTTGCGATCGCTTAGCCGCAACTTGGGCAGCACAGAGAATCCGCGTTCCTAGCCTCTGGAAGACGCTTCAGAATATGCTATTCCAGAAGCAAGGCGGGACGGCTCCGATTTCTCAGTTCTACTATCCCAGATCCGGCTTCGGCATGATCCCGAGCGCGCTCGAAGCAGAAATTATCAAGCGGGGCGGCATCGTTTACACCAGTACAGCATTGTCTGAGCTAGCCCCGACCTCTAATGGATTTGATGTAACGATTCAGCAGCAAGACGGCACGACTCGCACGATCGCAGCCGATCAAGTTGTTTCAACGCTGCCTTTGAATTATTTGCTGCAATCAATTCCAAAGCAGTGGGGCAGTCAAGAGATTCTCGACGCTTACGATCTGAAGTATCGAGATATGGTTTGCTTGTTTCTTGCACTCAAGAAGCCTCAAGTCAGCCAGGATAGTTGGACATATTTCCCGATGCAGGATCTAGTGTTTGGGCGCACTCACGAGCCTAAGAATTGGTCGAGCGAAATGGTGCCTAGCCCAGAGTTTACGTCACTG
Source organism: Leptolyngbya sp. DQ-M1 (assembly GCF_039962505.1). Taxonomy (NCBI): domain Bacteria; kingdom Bacillati; phylum Cyanobacteriota; class Cyanophyceae; order Leptolyngbyales; family Leptolyngbyaceae; genus Leptolyngbya; species Leptolyngbya sp. DQ-M1. Next base: position 573,106 of record NZ_JAMPLJ010000004.1, on the reverse strand, counting down.
GCGGTCGAGATTTTTTCGAGTCGAGGAGAAGCAATTTGGCAACTACCCGATGCCGCAATCGCAGAAACCGTAGTTGAGCAAATGAGCCAAATTGGCTGGATTCAAAAAGCCGATGTGCATCAAAGCTGGGTCTTGAGAGTTCCCTATGCCTACCCGATCTATGAAGTAGGCTATGAAAACCGTCTAAAAGTTGTGAAAGACTATCTAGGTCAATGGCAGAATTTGCATCTGGTTGGCAGAACCGGATCATTTCACTACATGAATAGTGACGGTGTAATCGAAGATGTGTTCCGCTTAATTGAGCAACTGTTTCCTGAGCAAGCAGCAGCCGTTTCTCCGCTCGGCTCTCAAGTCGGGCGCTGGCTATAGACCTGACCGAATGTAAACCCTTTGTTCCCGACCCTTGCTGTGACTCAGCCTTTCCTATCAATTATTGTTCCGGTTCATAACGGCGCTTCTACTCTGGCAAGTTGCTTAGGCGCGATCGTCGCCTTTCGCGATCCTGCTTGGGAACTCATCGTGATCGACGACGCTTCGACTGATGCTTCCGGGTGGATTGCCCAAGAGCTTGGTGCCAGAGTGATCAAGGCTCCAAGTCAGCAAGGTCCAGCCGCTGCCCGTAATCTGGGCGCACAGATTGCACAGGGAGATTATCTGTGCTTTATTGATGCAGATTGCGAAGTGAACTCAACCACATTTTCGCAACTTGTCCGACTCTTGCTGGAAGAGCCAGAGTGGGATGCGGTCTTTGGTTCTTATGATGATGCGCCCAAAGCAACAAATTTTGTGGCGCAGTATAAGAATCTTTTCCACCACTATGTTCATCAAACTGCTAAAGAAGAGGCATCTACGTTTTGGGCAGGATGTGGAGCAGTCCAGAGATCGACCTTTCTGAGGTTGGGTGGATTTGATGTTGATCGATTTCCTCGTCCTAGTGTCGAGGACATTGATTTAGGCTATCGTTTGCGGCTAGCAGGATGCCGAATTCATTTAGCAAAAGGAGTGCAAGTCAAACATCACAAAGCTTGGAGCTTTTGGGGATTGCTGAGAACGGATGTCTGCGATCGTGGCATTCCTTGGACTCAACTCCTACTTCAGTATCGTTCAGGATTGATCAACGATCTGAACCTAAAATTTTCTCACCGCTTGAGTGTTGTCCTTGTTTATTTACTGTTGTTCTTTTGTTTTCTCAGTCTCTATCAACCGATAGCAATCCTGCTGATTGCGTTAGCAGTTGCTGGACTACTCATCTTGAACGCTGAGGTTTATCGATTTTTTTATCGAAAGCGCAGCTTCAACTTCATGCTTGGCGCTGTTCTAATGCACTGGTTCTACTACTTCTACAGTGGACTCTCGTTCGTTTTAGGAGCAGGGCTATACTGGCGGACTCAGTTCAAACCTAAGCAGCAGTTAAAAAAGCTCTTTCACCTGTCATTCCATAACTCAACGCTATGAATCCTGCCTTTGATCCGCCGTTAATCTCGGTCATTATTCCTGCCTACAATGCTGAAACGTATATTGCAAAAACACTGCGTTCTGTTTTAACTCAGACCTATCAAAATCTTGAGGTAATCATCATTGATGATGGATCTCAAGATCGCACCGTAGAAATCATTCAACCCTTTGCCGAGGAAGATACACGAGTTACGATCGTGCAACAGTCTAATCGCGGCGTTGCAGCCGCCCGCAACACAGGGATTCAGAAAGCGCGGGGACAGTTTATTGCGCTACTTGATGCCGATGACTTCTGGTTTCCGGATAATCTGGAAAAACAGATGAACTGTATGATGTCAGCTCCACCGAAAACAGGATTTGTCTACTCTTGGTCGGTGGATATCGATGAGCATGACCAAATGACCGGGGATTTTAATGCCGCTCAAGTAACCGGAGATGTGTATCTGCTATTGCTTTGTCATAACTTCGTAGGAAATGCCAGTTCCACCTTAATTCGCAAAGAATGCTTTGATCGCGTCGGCGGATTTAATGAACGCTTCAAATCGGTAAATGCTCAAGGCTGTGAAGACTGGGATCTGTATTTGCGGATTGCTGAAGCCTATTACTGTCAAGTCATACCAGAATTTTTGATCAGCTATCGAAAAAGTAAGAACAGCATGTCTCGCGATTATTTCAAGATGGCAGCATCTCACGCACTGATGCTACAAGCGATTCGCCAAAACCATCCAGAGATCCCTCATCTCTTATATCAATTATCAATTAGTAGCTTTTACTTATATTTCGCGCGTCAAAGTATTGATAACCACGATCGAGAACAAGCTCACTTTTGGCTATCCGAAGCCTTGAATATCGATCGAGCCGCTTTGCTTTTCCGCCCAGATTATTACTGGCTTCTACTCAAGAGCGTTCTGCTACAGCGAACGACTTCAGTGCGCACCCTTCACAACGCTCCTTCTCGCCTCAGCATCACGCTCAAAGTCTTTGCCACAGCTTGCCTACATCAATTCTTACGGATTGTCGATCAAGGATTACGCGATCGATCTGTTTCCAAAGCCCCCAGTCGTTCTCTTCTCACTCGTTCTTGACCTATGGCAACCGCGATTCTTGATCTTGATTTGAACCATATTCCATCTACGATCGCCGTATCAGAGCATTATAGCAAGGCATTGATTTTAATTCGCCTGAATGGTCAGCCGATCGGACAAACGACATTACCTGTTGTGACTGGACAAATTTCTGGGTTACACCTGCGCGATCAGTTAATTGAGGCTTCGGGTACACGGTATTGGAAGCAGTGGCTTGATGACTATCTAGAGTGGGATAGCTTAAGAAGAACCCAGAAGCTACCCACAGCGACTGTTGCGGTTTGTACTCGCGATCGTCCTGAGGATTTGCGCCGCTGCCTCAATGCACTGATGCAGCTTCCCGATGATGGTCAAGAATTTCTGGTGATTGATAACTGCCCTTCAACTGATGCGTCATGGCAACTTGTTCAAAATTACCCGCGCATTCGTTACATTCGGGAAGAGCGCCCAGGGCTAAATATTGCTCGAAATCGGGCCTTGCAGGAGGCACAACATGAAGTCATCGCTTTCACCGATGATGATGCAGCTCCAGATCCAAACTGGCTTCGAGCAATTCTGCCTAATTTTAATGATCCACTAGTGCTATGCGTAACTGGTTTAACGATGCCATTAGAGCTAGAAACCGAGGCCCAAGAATGGTTTGAGCAGCACTGTCCATTTGGTAAAGGCTTCTGGCGCAGTTCCTTTGATTTGACGACACAAAGCCCACTGGCAGTCGGGCGTATTGGCGCTGGCGCTAATATGGCGATACGGCGGAGTGGGCTTGAGCTAGTCGGTAAATTTGACGAGGCGCTTGATGCTGGGACAAAGACTTGCTCTGGTGGAGACCACGAAATGTTTGCACGCATTCTGACAGCAGGCTATCGCATTATCTATGATCCAGCCGCTCTTAGTTGGCATCGTCACCGTCGAACTTGGGAAGAGTTGCGATGTACATTCTATGGGTATGGTGTGGGGGTTTACGCTTCATTTACTCGTCATCTGCTAGCAGGGGAACTGAGCGTCTTGCAACTCGCGTTGGGGTGGCTATGGCACGACCAACTTCCCGCATTAAGAAAAGCCTTGCTTCAGCAATCGGGCAGCATTCCGCTTGCCCTAGTTCTCGCTGAGTTACAGGGGTGTTTTATCGGTCCTTGGGCTTATATTTCGACTCGTAGAAAGTTACTTGCTGCTGAAAATCATGGTGATTAATCCTATGCCAATTCTTAGCGTTATTATTCCAACCTATAACCGCTGTGATTCTTTGAAGCGCACCTTGAACGCTCTTGCAAGGCAAACTTTTCCCCTTGAACAAGTGGAAGTCATTGTCGTCGCGGATGGCTGTAGTGATGATACCCTAACGATGCTCGCAACCTATGCTGCGCCTTTTGCGCTGAAAGTGATTGAACAACCAGGACAAGGCGCTGCCGTAGCTAGGAATCAGGGTGCTGCACAGGCTAGTGCAAACTTATTGCTTTTCCTAGATGATGATATTGAAGCAACTGCTTGCCTGCTAGAAGCCCATTTCACAGTACACGATACGCACTCCGAGAAGGTTGTGCTTGGCTACCTCGCTCCAGTTATACATAGTCAATCACGTCTCTTTCGTTCAAAACTGAGAATTTGGTTGGAAGCAATGTTTGAGCCAATGCGCCAACCTGGCTACCGCTATAGTTATCGTAATCTACTGACGGGCAATGTTTCTCTTCGGGCAGACCTATTTAACCGAGTCGGTGGGTTTGATCCAACCTTTAAATGCCACGAGGACTATGAATTAGGAATACGGTTAATTGAAGCGGGCGCTGCCTTCCATTTCTCCGAGGAAGCGATGGGCTATCACCATGAAATGACCGATCTTAACCGGTCACTACGACGCAAATACCAAGAAGGAATCGCCAGTATACAACTCGGACGCAAGTACCCGGAATTCATCGCTACTTTTCCGGTCATGTCTTTGTTTACTCATCCTGAGTCCTGGCTGTACCGCGTTTTGCCTGTTCTAGTGTTTCAGTTTCCACGACTCTGTGACGGTGTAGCAGTGATGCTGCGGTCTTGCTTAAATTTCCTGGAGGGGATTCGCGCTTATGGCTATTGGCAAATGCTGCTCGATCGCTTACTGGGATACTGGTATCTCCGAGGAATGGTGCATGAACTCGGGAATCGATCAGCATTCGCTAAGTTTATCAGATTTGAAGTTGTCGATACTCATGAAGGATTTGAACTGGAGTTGAATTTGCAGGAAGGATTACAAGCTGCAGAAGAACAGTTAGATCGATATCGTCCTGCTAGTGTGAGCATTCGCTATGAAAAGAAATTTATCGCCCAATTTCCTGCAAAGCGAGGATTAGAGCGGCTGCGTGGAAGACACCTCCGTTCTCTCTTGGCAACCACCTCAGGCTATTCCTTAACAATGGCGTTAGCACTAGCTGGAGTGACTCAGCCAGAAATAATGCACCACCTACCTCAACCTGAGCAGTTACAACCGCTTGAGGAGACAATCCGATGAAACAATTTAGCATTTCATTTGCTCATCGTCGGATATTGCAGCGAATTGATGTTTTACGTCAACTCGTCGATCGAGATATGAAAATACTCTATAAGCGATCAATGTTGGGTGTAGCTTGGACACTGATTAATCCTCTACTTCAACTCGTCGTATTTGCGTTTGTTTTTCAGGTTGTTCTTCCATCCAATGTTCTCAAATATGCTTCGTTTACATTTACAGGGCTACTTGTCTGGAATTGGTTTCAAGGCTCATTACTTCAAGCAACAGGTGTTATCATTGCGAATCGTGCCTTAATTCGCCAACCTGGTTTTCCAAGTGCAATTTTGCCAGTCGTAACTACGGCAACAGGGTTAATTCACTTTCTGCTAGCTCTACCAGTTCTATTAGGATTTTTACTGCTTGATGGAGTTCAGATAACACCTGTAGTTTTGCTACTACCTCTTTTGCAAGTCATTCAGTTTTTACTCATCATTTGCTGTGCTTATTTTTTGGCAGCACTAAACGTGACGTTTCGCGATATTCAGCACACGCTTGGTATTGTTCTCACGCTAATTTTTTATCTCACTCCAATCTTCTACGACATCCGGCATTTGCCTTCCAACTACCAGGTGTTTTACAACATGAATCCTATGGTTCACCTTGTCAAGGCATATCGAGCCATCTTAATGGAAGGAACATTTCCAAATCTACAACCCTTGTTCATTCTGACGGTGATTGTTGGACTCGGCTTGCCGATCGGGCTGCGTGTTTTTCGACACCAAAGCGTTCGCTTTGTGGAGGATCTCTAAATGCAGGATGCCATCATTGTCGATAACCTAGGCAAACACTTTAATCGCCATCATGCTGATCGCCCGATGACGCTTATGGAAGCAGCTTTATCGGGCTGGCGACGCATTACTCCCATTGAACAATTTTGGGCGTTGCGAAACGTTAGCTTTACTGTTTCAGATGGAGAAATGCTTGGGATTTTGGGCAGAAATGGGGCGGGTAAATCGACACTACTTCAGCTAATTGGTGGAGTCGGCTCTGCAAGTGAAGGACGTGCCAAAGTCAAGGGGCGTATCGGCGCACTGCTTGATCTGGGAGCAGGATTTCATAGTGACTTAACTGGGCGTGAGAATGTTTTCGTTTGCGGAGTGGTTGCTGGGCTAACCCGCAAAGAGGTTGCCCGCCGGTTTGATGTGATCGTGGCGTTTGCTGAACTCGAAGACTTTATCGATAATCCAGTCCGCACCTACAGTAGTGGAATGCAAATGCGGCTAGCCTTTGCGATCGCAATTCACACTGATCCTGATGTGTTGCTGATCGACGAGTTTCTATCCGTAGGCGATCTGGCATTTCAGACGAAGTGTTTAGCTCGAATCCGTGAGCTCAAATCTCAAGGGTGCGCGATCGTCTACATCTCTCATAGTCCGGATCAGATTGAGAAATTATGCGATCGAGCATTGTGGCTCCAGCAAGGACGCATGGTGGCTTATGGTGAACCGGGAGTCGTTGCAGGACAATACTTAGCAGATATGCAGTCAGAAACTCGCAAGCGCACTCCTTCTCGTCCCGCTCAGTTCACCGAGGCAGGAACAGAACTGCGCGTCAACGAAAACCGTTTTGGGTCTTTGGAAGTTGAGATTACGGCGGTGCGATTGTTGCCTGATTCAGAAATTCGCAGTGGAGACTTGCTTCAAGTTGAAATCGAATATTGGACACCATGCCAGATCGAATCTCCGATTTTTAGCGTTTCAATTCACCTTGAAGATAGTACACTCTGCTGCGATTTCAATACTAAATCTCAGCAACTTTCTATCCCTTACATCGAAGGTCAAGGAAAGTTGTCACTTTCTCTCGATCGATTGGACTTAAACCAAGGACAGTATTTTATCGATGTAGGAGTTTACGAAAAAGACTGGGCATATGCTTACGATTATCATTGGCAAGCCTACCCACTCCTCGTGCAAACCTCGCTCAAGGCTCAGGGAATTTTGCATCCTCCTGCTAATTGGAAGCTTCAAAGCATTCATTCTTCTCATACTCGTTCACCCGGTAAAGTCTTAAGATGAACGGCTCTAATACTTCTGTGATTATTCCTGCTCATAATGCAGCAAACACGATCGCTCACGCTCTAAAATCCTTACAGAATCAATCTTATTCCAACTGGAAAGCGATCGTCGTCGATGACGGATCAACCGATGAAACTTATACGATCGCGGTTCAGCTTGCAGCAGAGGATTCTCGAATTCAGGTAGTGCAGCAATCACAACAAGGCGTCAGCAGCGCTCGCAACACAGGCATTGATCTCGCTAGATCGGCTTGGCTTCTATTTTTGGATGCGGATGATTGGATTGCACCCAATTATCTCGAAGAGATGACCGCCGCGATCGAGTCTGATCCGAGTTTAGATGCGGTTTGCTGTGGTTGGGTTCAAATCACGTTAGAAGGGACTGAAATCTACAGAAGGCAAGCACCAGCGCTGGATAACTTGTTTGAGATTGCATCTGGACGCAGTCCTTTTATTATTCATGCATGCCTAATTCGTCGTGAAGTCGTTCTATCAGTAGGGGGATTTGATGCTTCACGGCAAACTTGTGAAGATTGGGATTTGTGGCAACGCATCGCTCGATCAACGGTACGCTTTGGCGCAGTGAACAAAGTTATGGCTTTCTATCGAATGAGGTCTAACTCGCTCTCTCGACAAAGAATGCAGATGTTCAAAGACGCAATGCAAATCATCGAGCAAGGACACCTTGCCGATCCGCGAGTACCTCATCCTCAGCCCCGATTTCTCAAGGGTCAACCCGCCGAACAATTACCGCTGAAGCAACTCTACTATCTGAGTTGGTTAACAGGAATGTTTCTGGAGCAAGGTGAGAATCCGAAGTCGTTACTCGCATCGATTTCAGCAGACTTGATCACAGACTTAGATGCGGCTGTGATTGCATCCTGTCTCGCGGAAGGGCTACTATCTTCGGCTTGCTATCCGCCAGAAAACAGCTTGAAGCTCTGGTTCCGCGTAGAAAATCGACTGCAGGATTTTTTATTTGCCCTTGAAGAACGAGTTCAGGCATCCGGATTAGCACGTCAAGTTAGAACTGTTTTAGAGCGGTTTGTTGCAGATCAGACTAAAATCACTGAGCCTGTGACGATCGGAGCAACTCATGCTGTCCGAGTTGAGGTAACTCAACAGATTGCAAACATTATAGCTCCAAGTCATGCAGAGCGATTGTACGCTGTGATTGAACTCGAAGAAACCCGACTGGGAACGATCGAACTGCCCATTTACGATTGTCAAGTTGATCGCGCTGTATTAGTGGATGCGATCGCATCCCGATTTTTCTGGGCAATCTTAGGTCGCTTCTTCGAGAATACCTGCTATCGTCATATCCCTAAAGCGCAGCTCGATCGACAAACCTTCCATTTTTTCTGGGCAATCTTAGGCCGCTTCTTCAAGAATACCTGCTATCGTCATATCCCTGAAGCGCAGCTCGATCGACAAACCTTTCATGACCAAAACGGCTGGACAATCTTTCTCCGCGAACTTTGGAATCGACCGAACTGGTCTAGTAGACAGCTTTATGATCCACTGCTTCAGGAAGCATCGACGAAGCGGATTCACGTCACAGAGCCTTGTTACATACTGGAAGTCAGTGCAGAACTTCCAGAGATTGAAACAACCCATTCAGCACTAGAAATTGTGATAACGATCGGCGGCATGGCGATCGGAGCTTTTACGGTTCCAGTTGAGCAAAATTTGATTTCTGCTCAAGCCTTAAGATGTGCGGTGATGCTAGAGGCAGGCGTAGAACTTTGTATTGCGAGTGTTCGTGAGGCACTTGTGGGACGTTCTCTCACAGACGCTATCCCCTTGCAGCAGCGCTTGGCGGAAGCAGCCCAAAGCCGCAAAGCTGCTCAATCTTCTACCTAATTCTTCGCCTCCCAATCGTTTCCTGATTCTAGTCTGGTGATTAGTCATTACCCTGCTGCCATTGCAACCAGTGCTTCGCGACGTGCAAATTTGCCCACAGCAGTTGTCCCTTTGCTGCTGCAAAGCTCTACCGCAAGATTGGCTCCGTCAAATCCTGAGTTGATCGATCGAGTCATCTATGCTCCGGATTTGATTGCACGATCGCACTTTTCCCAGCCACTCAGAACTCCTCAGACTGATCAGAAAAATTTGTCAACCTCTAGCTCATTCAATGCTCGAAATCACTTTGAAACGCTATTTGCCACTCAACCTGATCCCTGGAAATATACCTCCGCATACGAGCAAATCAAGTACGAGCAAACCCTTTCTCTACTGCCGAAAGCCAGGTTTCCACGTGCCTTGGAATTAGCTTGTGCAGAGGGACACTTTACTGTACAACTTGGGTTGCGTGTGCAAGACTTGCTCGCCGCTGACATCTCGCAGGTTGCGATCGATCGAGCCGCAGAGCGATGTACTGGCGCAAAGAACATTCGCTTTATGCGTCTTGATCTGAGCTGTGATCCGATTCCTGGAACCTTTCCTCTGATTATCTGTAGCGAGGTTTTGTACTATCTGAAAGATCGAGAAACGTTACGGGCATTTGCTTACAAGGTTGCTGAGGCATTAGAACCAGAAGGATATTTTCTTCATGCCCACGCGAATCTCGTGGTTGATGAACCCAATCGGGCTGGGTTTAGCTGGGATCATCCCTTTGGTGCCAAGGGCATTGGCGATGCGTTTGCTCAAGTCGAATCGCTTGATCTCGTAAAAGAAATTCACACCCCACTTTACCGGATTCAGCTTTTTCAGCGGCGTTCCCGCATTCAGCTTTTGCCGCGTCGGCTTCCCCAAATTGTTGAACTGCCGCAGCCGACTGCTCCACCCGAGCGAGTTGCTTCGTCGATTCTTTGGCAGGGCGGGCAGCCTTATCGAAACTCATCTACAATCGTGACCGATCGCCTACCCATTTTGATGTATCACCGCATTGCTGCGGTAGGTTCAGCCAAACTAGATCGCTGGCGCGTCACTCCTCAAGACTTTGCGGAGCAACTAAGCTATCTACACGATGCAGGTTACTACAGCATCACTTTGGAAGCGTGGTACCGTGCCACCCTAGCCAACACGCCGTTACCAGGTCGGGCAATTCTGCTGACCTTTGACGATGGCTATGAAGATTTCTTAGAGGCATGGCCGCTACTGAAACAATACGGCTTCTCGGCGACGGTATTTCTCGCTGCCCAAGCGGTGGGTCGATCAAATCTGTGGGATCAAGCCTACTCGGAAGCAGTGCCATTATTGGGGTGGCAGCAGATCAGACAGCTTCAGGCAGAAGGAGTAGAATTTGGGTCGCATTCTTTCAGCCATCGTCCACTGACAGCGCTTTCTTCGACTGAGATTGTTGAGGAAGGATTGAGATCGCGTTCCATCTTAGAGCAGCAGTTAGGTAGACCGATTCGAGCGTTTGCTTATCCTTATGGCGATGTCGATCCAGTCGTTCAACATCTAATTGGAGCTTGTGGGTATACCTTTGGGTTATCTTGCAGCACTGGATTTGCTAGGTTTCAAGATTCCTTGATGGCGTTACCTCGAATTGAGATAGCAGGTTCAGACACTCTAAAAAGCTTCATCACAAAAATCTCTTCTATCACCCCCTAAAACAGTTTGAAGTAATGTTGTCATGAATGCAGAGTCATTCTGCCTTCACCCTCAACGATCGTTCATCGGGCTAACCGCGAGACTGTCGCAACTAACTCAGCCGGATTAATAGGCTTCGATAAGTGCTTTTGAAACCCAGCATTTAACACTTGACGTTCATTTGCTTCCCCCGCGTAAGCAGTTAGCGCGATCGCACGCACTTGAGAAGCCGGAGCAGGTAGTTGAGTGCGGATCGATTCAATCAGCATATATCCATCGATCTCTGGCATCCCGATATCGCTGACGAGCAAATCCGGCTGAATGTGTAGAATCGATCGCAGCACTTCGCTTGCCGAGGATAATGCCACGATTTCGGCACCGGCTTGCTCCAGCACAAAGGCAACAAAATCACGCGAATCAGGCTCATCGTCTACGACCACGATCTTTAACCCGCTCAGCGAAGCTTCGTCATCTGTTAACCGTGCATCATCAGGGTTAGTGTCTAACTGCATTGATTGCTTCAGGAGCGGCAACCGCACCATAAACGTAGCGCCTTGATCTTCACCTGCACTTTCGACCCTGACTGTCCCGCCATGTAATTCGACCAGTTGCCGCACGATCGCGAGTCCTAACCCTAATCCCCCGAACTTGCGCGTCGTCGCTCCGTCCTCTTGGCGAAAGTATTCAAACACATACGGTAGAAACTCTGGATGAATGCCTTTTCCGGTGTCTCGTACCTGCATTTGAGCGTGCGTTCCAAGCTGCTGTAACTCGATCTCGACTTGTCCCCCTTCCGGCGTGAACTTAATCGCGTTGGTCAGCAAGTTCCAGACCACTTGCTGAAGACGAGCCGAATCCCCCAGCACTTGCCCCACCTTCAAATCTAGATGCGTTTGAATCTGAATTGATTTGGCTTCTGCCGCTAGCCGCACAGTTTCCAGCGCTGCACGAATGATCACCGCGAGATCGATCGGTACCGGATTGAGCTTGAGTTTGCCTTGAAGAATCCGGGAAACATCGAGCAGATCTTCAATCAGTTGGACTTGTAGCTGGGCGTTGCGCTCGATCGTCTCCAGGGCATGAGCCGTTCTTTCAGCATCTAAACGACCTTTGCGAAGCAGACTTGACCAGCCGAGAATCGGATTGAGCGGAGAGCGTAATTCATGCGATAACACCGCCAAGAACTCGTCTTTGATGCGGTTAGCGGTTTCCGCTTGCTGCCGCGCCCCTTGCTCACTCACTAGAAGCTGTTCACGTTCCGCTTCCGCTTGCTTTTGTTTGGTAATGTCGCGTGACACAACTAACAGTTGCGAAACCTGTCCGGCTGGATTTCGCACCGCAGAAACGATCACATCCCACCATCTCGCCTGACCTTTTCTGGTTGGGCAATAGCCGTTAAACTGTCCCACGTTGCCCGCTTGAGCTACCTCGATCGCAGTGCTTGCCTTTTGTTGGTCTTCGCCTTGCCAAAAGGTGAGCCAATCTTTACCCAGAACCGACTCAGGCTGACCAATCTCAAGAAGCTGCAAGCTGCCTTTATTTAAGTACAAGATTCGCCCATCTAAGCCTAGAACTTTGATGCAGTCATGCGTGCTCTCTAAAATTCGCTGCTTTAACTCTTCACTTTCTCGCAGGTCTGCTTCGGCTTGTTTGCGTTCCGCTTCGCGGCGCTTGGCGGTGGTAATATCGGACAGAATGAGAACCGCACCGGTAAACTTTCCCTGCGAATTGAAGATTGGATCAACGGTTTTGGCAAGCCAGCGTCCTTCTGCCTGAAGCTCTGTGACTTGACGCTGATGTGTTTCTCTAGCCAGACGAAAGCAGGCACCGTCACCGACTCCCAGTTCTGCCTGCATCAGTTCATAATGAAGACAGCCAGCAATCTCTTCAGCAGACTTACAAAAAAGCTGGCTCATCGCTCGATTACAGCGCAGAGATCTGCCTTCCGAGTCTAATAAACACACGCCATCATTGATTGCATCGAACGTCGTTTGCCATTCTCGTGCTAGAGTAAAGGCTGATTCTTCAGCGCGACGAACTCGCAGCAGCGATCGCACCGTCGCTAACAGTTCGATCGGTTCCACGGGCTGAACGAGGTAGCCATCGGCACCGCTATCGAGTCCTTCGGCTTTATCTTGACTTTTGACAAAACTGGCTGAGAGATGCAGCACCGGAATAAAGGCAGTTTCGGGATTTGACTTAATCTGGCGACAGACTTCAAAGCCGTTGACATCGGGTAGCTTCACATCCAGAATCACAAGCGCGGGCTGATAATCCACGATCGCCTGGAGTCCTGCGGCTCCGGTTTCTGCTTCGACCACGGTGTACCCTGCCTCTTGCAGAACTCGCGTCACGATGTAACGAGTCGTTTCGTTGTCGTCGATATGCAAAATCGTGACTCGTGACTCAATCATGACCTCTCCCTTAAGTATCTAGAACCAGTCTGGCTTTGATCAGTGCCTCTCGAAGTTGGGAGGATGCTGCTTGGGCAATCGTTTCTTTAGAAACAATTGCGATCCCCTGCTTGGTTAAACTGCTCTGCGTTTCCGCATCCAATTGAATAGATGAATGGATGATAACAGGAATCAATTGAGCAGTGGGACTTTGCTGGAGCCGATCAAGGACATCAAGTCCGCTCATATCCGGCAGTTCCAGATCAAGCAGAATTGCGTCTGGCGATTCGAGAGTTGCCAATGCAATGCCTTCTTGTCCACTTACAGCTTCTAAAACTTGCAGTGGAGTATCAGACAATAGTTGCTTTATCACATATTGATGAGATGAATCATCGTCAATCAGGAGCAGTTTTTGAGTTCTGCCTCGATTAATCAACCGATTTAGCTTATTCAGCATCGGCAATCTATCTACAGGCTTAATCAAGAATTCATCGGCTCCAAGCGCAAGAGCCTGCTTCTCGTTATCAACCACAGTCGCGACGATGACGGGAATCTTGCAGGTGGCACTATCGCCTTTAATTTCTTTGAGAAACGTCCAGCCGTTTTGCCTTTCAAGTAAAATATCCAGCACGATCGCGGCGGGTTGAATCTGCTGTAGGACAGATCTCGCTTGCTCTAGAGAACGGGCTGTAACTAGCTGATAGCTTGAATCTTGCAGGTGCTTTTCATAAATAAACAGCGTTTCGGTGTGGTCTTCGATCGCGAGAATCGGCAGTCGAGCGGGTTGGAGCGGCGCGATCGTTTGCAGTGAAGAGGTGAGTTCGGTAGTGTGGGGATAAACGATCGGGATCGAAGCTGAGAAGGTTGAGCCTTTTCCCAGTTCACTGATTAGTGAAACACTGCCTCCTAATAGCTCTGTCAGCTTTCGGGTAAGCGGCAGTCCGAGTCCTGTTCCTTTGGTTTGCTTTTGCAGATCAGACCCGATTTGCACAAAATCTTCAAAAATCCGCTCTTGGTCGTCTGGAGCAATACCGATCCCAGTATCCGCAACAGAAAAAGTAATCGTTTGACCCGTTTGCGCTGCTGTCACTCGCACTTCCCCTCGATCGGTGAACTTGAGCGCATTCGAGACAAAATTCCTCAGAATTTGGGCGACTTTTCCTTCATCGCTATGGAGCGGCGGTAATCCAATCGGTTCTTCAAAAGTCAGCGCCACAGAGCTATTTTGCACCAGCAAGGGGCGCAACATTCCCCGCATCGTGCCAAACAAGTCGCTAACCTCAAATGTACTGGGATGGACTTCGACTTTTCCAGCTTCTACCTTTGCTAGATCCAGTAGATCGTTGACTAGAACAGATAATCCGTCTGCCGCCTTTTGGATAAAGGTCACTTGTTTTGCTTGCTCTGAGGTTAAGTCTCCGTCTAAGTGGTTAAGCAGTATCCGAGACAACGAGAGGATCGAATTTAACGGTGTCCGAAACTCATGACTCATATTCGAGAGAAAGCGGGTTTTGAGTTCGTTTGCCTGTTGGAGAGAGTCCGCCTTTTCATCGAGTTCGGCATATAGAGCTAGGACACCGCGATTGGTATCTTCTAACTCTCGGTTAAGTTGAATCAGTTCTTCTTCACGCTGGCGCAGTTCTGCCATCGCTTGCAGCAGTTCTTGATTTTGGCGCTGAATCTCTTCGTAAGGATTCTGGGGCGATCGCTTGATCATCTCGTCCCGAATCTGCTGCAATTGCGCTTCAGTCAGCAGCGTTGATCGCTTCGGCAGCGCTTTGCCCATGACGATCGTAGTCCCGGTGGGCTGCGATTCTATCTCAAAGCGCTCCATCAATCGGCGCGTACCCAGGATGCCAAGCCCCATTCCTGTTTGGGAGGTGTAGCGTCCTGCCAACACTTCTGCAAGATGCGGAATGCCCTGACCCTGATCCCAAATCCGAATCAAAAAGGTCTGAGGATTTCCATCTAGATAGAATTCAACGGTTCCGCCCCCGGCATATTGAAACGCATTGCGGCTAATTTCTGAAACTGCCGTTGCCAGTCGTGTTTGATCTTGCGGATCAAATCCTAAGCGATCGGCAAGTTCGCGGGTTCGTTGCCGCGCCTGTACGACATCTTGTTCGTAGTGAACTCTGAGCGTGAATAAAACAACCCTCATCGTGCTTCTCTTGCCACCAGTACGGTCACGTCATCTCGATCGCGGTTAAAGTCTCGATACAATACCCCCGCGATCAGACTGGGATGTTTTTGGCGCAATCCAGGATAACGATCGAGCCTCCACTGCGTTGCCAATCCGTCAGAGTGCATAATCAACAATCCGTTCGGATACCAGGGATGCGTAAACTCCTGAATTTTGCGGACTTCATGCCCAACCGTGCCATTGTGAGACACCAGATTGTGATGATCCGTAAACGAAGAGATGCTGGTCGCAATGTTACCGATGCCTGCGTAGTGAACTGATCGCTGGTCAAAATTAATTTCCGTGATCGCTAATACCGCGCCGCGTGTACTTCGCAAAGCTTGATGTGCCGCTTCGACGATTTCATGGGGCGATCGCTGATAATTTTCCTCTAAAGTTCTGACGGCGGCTGAAGAAGCACTCGCCGCCGCAGACCCATGCCCTAACCCGTCTGCCACTAGTAATACACTACGATGCGGGTGAATTTGACTTGCCCAAGCATCTCCAGAAACTTCCTCGCCTCGCTTCGGTAAACAGACCGCTCCGATTTCTAATAGGATCTTGGGTGAATGGGAAAGCGGCTCTGACCAAAGTTGCATCAGGATTGCGGTTCCAGAGCCAGGAATCGAATAAATTTCAAACAAATTAGAAAGGCGACGAACCGCGCCCAATCCATTGCCTGCGGTTCCAGCCGTCGAAAAGCCATCTTGTAAGCACTGATTCACATCGATCATGCCTGGCCCTTGATCGAGGGCTAAAACCTCAATGCCGATCGCGGGCTCTTGGATTGCCCGCAGCAGCATCACTCCTCCCTGAGCATGCTGTAGCAGATTGTTCGCAACCTCGGTCACGACAATCCCGACTCTACCGCGCTCGATCTCTTTGAACCCGAAACGAGTTGCCAAGTTCAGCGCTGCCCGTCGCGCTTCTCCTATTTGACTTGACTCAGTGATTGCAATGGCGATCGATTCTCTCATGCCCTATTCTGACGCATTCCGAATCAAATCATCGCTATTTCCACCGAACGATCGTCACCCGCGTTCCTTGTCCGATCGCAGATTCAATCACAAACTCATTCGCCAATCGTTTAGCGCCACCCAATCCCATTCCTAATCCGCTCCCCGTGGTAAATCCATCTTTGAGCGCTAGTTCAATATCCGGAATGCCCGAACCTTGATCTTCAAAAGTGAGCCGGAGTCCTCTGCGTCCTCCTGCCTCCAGCGTTTCTAGCTTCATCAGTCCGCCACCGCCATAATCTAGGGTGTTGCGGGCAAGTTCACTGGCGGCGGTGACAATTTTGGTTTGATCTACTAAGCCGAACCCAATCGCGATCGCGGACTGGCGCACGGCTTGTCGGACTAAAATCACGTCTGTAGAAGATGCAATCGGTACCGTTTCAATCTTTTCCATCGTCGTGTACACTCCGCCCACGCTCGACGATTGGAGGTTTGGCAGGTTCGCTCAGCGACGATCGCAGCAGTGCCATACCTTTTTCTAGGTTTAACGCAGTCCGAATTCCGGTGAGCGATAATCCCAACTCTACCAGAGTAATTGCCACGGCGGGCTGCATTCCAACGACGACGGTTTCGGCATCCAGCACCCGCGCCATTCTCGCAATGTTGCCTAAAACCCTGCCGATAAAAGAATCAACAATCTCTAAGGCAGAGATATCAATCAGAACCCCGTGCGCCGAAGTTTCGGAGATACGGTTCGTTAAGTCATCCTGTAGCGTCAGGGCTAAACGATCGTGCATATCGACCTGGATTGTGACCAAGAGAAAGTTGCCCATTTGCAGGATAGGAATGTGTTCCATGCGGTTTCTCCTATTTCGCCTGAGTGCGGACGATCGTCGCTCCCACTCGCGTCAGTGCCACTCGAAACGCATCGGCTAACGTGGCTTTTGTGATCACATTAGTTAAATCGATGCCGAGATACACGATCGTTTGAGCAATTTGAGGACGAATGCCGCTGATAATACAGTCTGCCCCCATTAATCGAGCCGCAGTCACAGTTTTGAGCAAGTGTTGAGCGGTGAGGGTATCGACAGTCGGAACCCCAGTAATATCGATAATCGCAACTTCTGATCCAGTCTCCACGATCGCTTGTAGCAGGGATTCCATCACCGTCTGAGTCCGAGCGCTATCAAGCGTTCCAATAACCGGCAGAGCGAGAATCCCGTCCCAAAGTTTTACAACGGGCGTAGAAAGCTCAAGCAACTCTTCCTGCTGGCGCTGAATCACTTTTTCCCGCGACTTTTGATACGCTTCCATCGCCAGTAATCCGAGTTGATCCAGCAAAGTGGTGGCTTGCCAAATTTCCTCACTTAATGCAGCGGAATCTTTGAGATGCTGACGCATTCGATCGAACAGGGGTTGCTTGAACGAAAACACAAACATCGCCGTTTCAGTTGGCGTAAAGCCTTTTTGAGATCGCGATCGTGCCACGCTTTCCACCATTTCCCGCACGTCGCGCCACTCTGAAGCTTGAAGATTTGTCAGATTATTGTGCTGAGCAGCGCTCCGAAGCACATTGAGAAATTCGCGGCATTCCTCTTGCATTTCTGCTTCTTTGATTAGCCCCCCGCGATTGTTCGCGATCGCCAGTTCTCGACTCCACTCTGCCAGTAAGTCTGCTTCATAGGCTTCAAGAATTTCCGGGATCGTACTGCGACTCGTCATATCCATGGGAGCATCTTCTCATAGTCCAAGCTTTAGTGTAGGACTGCTTCAACTCATCGAGATGGAGTGAACCATTTTTCATAAGGTTTCATTGTGATCCAGCCTGTACAAAGTCACGGGCGATTGGGTGAATCGAGACAGCTTAAATACAAGCCCTCAGACCGCAATCTATAAATTTAGACAACGGATAAAACCTGCTCGGCAGCGATCGCGCTCAACACTCAGGTTGATCAACACTTAGAAAGATAACCGTTGCAGCAACCTTCCCTTCCCCGGTGGATGCAGTGTTGTCAAGTACGCCCTAAATTGAGCAATAAGCTTACTCTGCTCGTTAAGCAAGATGCGTTGTGTAGACCTTTATGACAAACCTTGCCCCTCTGCATCAAACCGCGCATCTCGATCTGACCAAACTCTTTCAGCGAGCCGCGATCGCCAGTAGCGCGATCGTGTTCTGCATCGGTTTGAGTGTCGTCATGGGATGGCAACTGCACATACCCTTACTGATGGGCAGCTTTGCCGATGACCTTGCCCCCATGGGCATCCAGAGCGCGATCGTGTTTATGATCGCCGCCCTGTCGTTGGGTTGCTTAAAATGGCGACCTCGGCATCAAGTCACGCAACGGATTTCGCAAATATTGGCGATCGTCGTGATTGCTTTCGGGCTTTTGAGCTTAAGCACAAGCCTCTCAAACTGGCAGCTTGATCAACACTGGATGCTGCCTTTTGTAAACTTCCAACTTAGTAACAGCATTCGTCCAACGGCGGTTAGCACTGGACTAAACTTTGCCCTAATTGGCAGTGCGCTATTGTCTTCGAGTCGAACCGATCGCACCTGGCAGCGTGTCGCTCAAGTGCTCACCTTGGCTGTCGCACTCATCGCAGTCAATGCACTCGTCAACAATGTGCATCCGATCGGCTTACCCCCGTTGTATCCCGCCCCAAAAATGGCATTGACAACCGCACTCACGTTTCTGATTCTGGGTGCAGGAATTCAGGCATTGCACCTGGATGAAGCCGTGATGCAAGTGATCCAAATCAGCGAGGGATCAAGCGAAGTCATGGTGTGTCAACTGTTGCAAGCCGCGATCGCGCTGGCAATTCTCGAAGCGTTTGTCACACTCTGGGGACAACCCCAAACCCCAGAAGATACGATTTTCAATTTGTCGTTGCTGACGCTAAAAACGGCTGTCATCTTTACCTTGCTGATCGGCTGGAGTATTTCGCTTTTAACCCGCATTCGGCAAGATTATCAGCAAGCGGAGGCGGTCGTCGAAGACCGGGAAGTCTGGCTAGAAATGGCACAGGAGGCGGCTCATTTAGGGTGCTGGGATTGGAATGTGCACCAGGATTTGCTGCAATGGTGCGATCAGCAAAGAAAACTCTTTGGTATTGCTGCTGAAGTGCTTAGTGGAACGCGTGAGACATTTTTATTGCGCGTTCACCCAGACGATCGATCGCGAGTGCAGCACCATCTAAATCAAACGATCGAGGCACAACAGAACTATTACGATGAGTTTCGGATTGTTTGGGCGGATCAGAGTGTGCATTGGATCGCCTCGAAAGGACGGTGTTTCTACAACGAAACCGGACAAGCCATTCGCATGAGTGGAGTCAGTTTTGAGATTACAGAATATCGCCAGATGCAGGAGGAGCGAGATCGATTACTTCAGCTTGAACAAGCTGCCCGAACCAAAGCCGAAGCCGCCAACCGCACGAAAGACGAGTTTCTAACCATTTTGTCGCACGAGATCCGGACTCCGCTGAATTCTGTGTTGGGCTGGATTCGCTTGTTTCGGTCTCGATCGCTCAATCCTGAGATGGTGGCACGCGGCATGGATGCGCTCGAACGCAATGCAGAAGCACAGGCGCAAATCTTGGAAGATATGCTAGACATGGCGCGGGTCGTGCAGGGTAGACTCCAGCTGCAAATGTCGCCAACCGATGTCAGCACTGTAATTACAGCCGTTATTGATACCATTCGTCCGGCGGCTCAAGCGAAACGCATTCATATTCACACTCAGCTCGATCCGACAGTCGATCGACTCATCTGCGATCCCAATCGACTGCGCCAGATCGTGTGGAATTTGATGTGCAACGCGGTGAAGTTTACGCCGCCTGAAGGCAAGATAGAAGTGACCTTGATGCGAGTAGATCAGTTCATTCACATTCAGATTAGCGACACTGGAAGAGGAATTGATCCAAACTTTTTGCCGTATGTCTTCGATCGCTTTCGTCAAGAGGACAGTACGCTGACTCGAAGTTACGGCGGATTGGGGCTAGGGTTAGCATTAGTGCGCTATCTGGCTGAGCTACATGGAGGAACGGTTGAAGCAACAAGCCCAGGCATCGATCAGGGTGCGACCTTTACGCTGAAGTTGCCCTGCGGTTAGAGCAACATCGAAGCCGCAGCTAATCTGATTAATACCGGGGCTTTCTCTTAAACTGTCGATGCTTTGCCAGCGCCTTGCGCTTCCGTTTTTCGATCGGCGTTTCAAAAAAGCGATGTTTTCTCATGTCTGGGAAAATGCCCGCTTTAGAAACCTCGCGCTTAAATCGACGTAGGGTTGACTCAATTCCTTCATTCTCACCCGGAATAACTTGGGTCATCTAATGTCCTCACTAATATTGAACAAATGCCGATAAAAAAGGCTACTCACGATTAAGTAGCCTCTTACCAGTCTTAACTTTGAGCATTCAGAGCACTACTCACGCACAGCACAAGCACACTCTTTAAACTGGTTCAGCTCCGGGGCTTAGTAACGCCGAGAGAATCCGCCTCTACCGCCCGAATCACCTCTTTCTTCGCGAGGTTTAGCTTTATTGACCTTGAGATCACGACCCATCCACTCAGCTCCGTCAAGAGCCTCGATCGCTGCCGCTTCCTCGTCATCGCTTGACATTTCGACAAAGCCGAACCCGCGTAAGCGTCCCGTTTCTCGATCGGTGGGGAGTTGAATTCGCTTGACTGTTCCGAACTCAGCGAAAATTTGTGCAAGATTGTCTTGCACGACTTCGTAGGACAGATTACCCACGTAAATTGACATAAAACATTGCTCCAAAATGGATGTAGAGAGATTTAGATTCGGAGCAACACTTAACGTAATGGAAAGGAATTACACAGCCGAAGAAAGTCTCTTGAATCTACAACATAACACAATCTTGAGCAGCGATCGCCATAACTTGGGCATATCTCGAAAAGTTTGATTAAGCGTAACAAAAGGGAAATCAGTACAGTTCGTACTTCATCAACTGACACGGCAGCGCTCCGTTATACACCGGGAATCTTTGCGCCGATCTTAGTCCGATCGATTGAGAGAGTTCCTTATTTCCACTCAATACAAATGCTGTCCACCCTTTGAATTGCTGCTTCAGCACATCACCTAAACGCTTGTAAAAGGCGCTCAAGTCAGTCTCTCGTCCCAATCTTTCTCCATACGGGGGATTGCAGAATAACACTCCACTGTTTGCGGGAGCAGCAACTTCCGATAAGTCGAGTGTCGCGAAATAAACGTGATTTGAGACTCCACAGTGAGTTGCGTTGACGATCGCTTGCTCGATCACTGCGGGATCGCGATCGCTCCCCCAAATTGGTGCAGGAAGCTGCTCTCGCTGACTCGCTTCTGCGGCTTGAATTAAGTCCTCTAATAAGGTCAAATCTGCATCCAGCCAAGTTTCAAACCCAAACCGCTCCCGAAATAATCCTGGGGCAACATTTAATGCCTTTAAACTGGCTTCTAAGGGTAATGTCCCCGACCCGCAGAGGGGATCATAAAAAACCTGCTCCGGTTGCCAGCCAGAGAGTTGAATTAGCGCTGCTGCCAAGGATTCCTTGAGCGGTGCGGAGCCGACGGCTGGACGATAGCCTCGACGATGTAAGCTCTCACCCGAACTATCGAGGCTTACGGTGCAGTGATTTTGATCAAGATGCACATTAATCTGAAGATCCGGGGCTTGAAGTTCAACATTAGAGCGATCGCCCAATCTGTCTTGCTGCTGATCTACGATCGCGTTCTTAACTTGAAGGGCTGTGAAATGCGTGTGATTAAGCTGTTTAGTTTTACCCGTGGCATTCACGGCTAAGGTCATATCCGGAGTGAGATACAGCGACCAGTCGATCGATTGCACACCCTGATAGAGATCTTCTGCATCCTGGCAGGGAAATTCATGCAGCTTCATCAGGATGCGAAACGGTAGTCGCGCCCAAAGATTGACGCGATACAGGAGCGCCAGATCCCCTGTGAATGCGACTCCACAAAATCCTGGCTTGATCGCGATCGCACCTAATTGCTCTAATTCTTGTGCTGCAAGCGTTTCTAGTCCTCGCGCAACAGTCGCAAAATACTGATTCATGAGTGAATGCGATCTAGAACCTGATTCAAGCTTAGCTGTAATTCGGGAAAGACTTTTGATGTGATCGCTTGCTCTCCCCGAAATTGTCTCACTTCATACTCTCCGGCTTCATTGAGTTGATACACCGAAAACGTGGGCTGTTTGGGTGAACCAATATACCGTTTTCCTCCTAATCCCAAGTAATCACAGACCCAATACTCCTCAATTCCCAAAGCTTCGTAGTCCTCTAGCTTTAAGGCATAGTCATCACTCCAGTTCGTACCTGTCACTTCAATGATCAACTTTGCCGATTTGCCCTGAGTGATTGTTGATTCTTTTTCCCATCGTGGGTCATCTCCTAGCGTTTGTTCATTCAAAACGATGACATCTGGCTCATATCCAGACTCATCACACTTAACAACACATTCCTTTGGCACAAAGTAAGGCAATTTTAAGCGTTCAATCTCATTCCCCAGTCGCAGCGCAATGTACCCGCACACCTTCGAGTGCTTACCGGTAGGCTTTGGCATTTCAATGATTTCTCCACTATGCAACTCATAACGATGCTCTGAGTGTTCGGGATACCAAGCGATAAACTCATCAAACGTGATTTGTTTGGGAAGAGATTGAACCATCGGAATTACCTCACTGGGACTGTAATTGGGCATCTAGTGCTTTGGCAATACGATCGCGTGCCTCCTCTAAGTGTGCTTTGGTGTAAACTTCCTTCTCACTGACTCGACCGAGCGCACGATCGATAGACCGTCGAAGTTGTCTCAGTTCATACCGCGCAACCGTCCGAGCATCTTCGGGAACTGGCGCTTGTCGCAACAACATCGAAATCATTGCCTCCATGTATTGTCGTTGTAGGGCACGACGCAAGCCAGAGAGCTTGAGATTATCCTGTGGCTTAATCACATCGCCCCAAATGCTCGACTGGAGACTATCAAACAACTCAGGAATTGTTAATCCCTGTCCGGCTTGGGTTTTAAGCTCAGAATCTCGCAGACGAGCTAAGCGATCGTAATCCAGCAGCGAATACAGTACAACACTTTGCAGAAATAGAATATTGTCATGAATCGGATAGTCTAGGTTTGGGGTCGGATCTGCACCCCAATGCGCCCAGCGCGACGGAGCTAATTTGTTGAGAAAGTCCGGTGAGAAGCGGAACGGGTCTTCGCTAAACACATACTTCTCGATCAGGGCTAAGGCTTGGCGCTGTTGCTCGATCGGCACTGGTTCAAACGGCAATCTTCCTTTGGCATCTCCCGCCTTGAATCGATTGAAATACTGTCCTCCAATGTACTCGCTCAAGAAAGTCGAATACTGGAAGTAGTATTCAAACACCGCATTAAAAGCCACTCTGACTTCATTAAAGCCATCGCCCTCGAATGGATAACGCTGGTCAACGCGATTCCACATCTGGCGAGCATTGTTCAATTGCCACTGAGCGTAAGTCAGGAGATCACCGCTCATGTCGAACACATTGATTTTAGGGTCGAGATAAGTCAGGTCTTCATCCGTCGCGTAGGTCAGTTCGGGAGCAGGAGCGCGTTGAGCAATTTTATCTAACTCACGCTTTTCCGCGAGTGGAATAATTGCAGTGATCGGTTTGTATCCGTATTCGATCGCCCATTCGTCGTAGGGGCCAACTGTATGAGTGAAATAATCACCTTGCTTGGTTCCTTGGGGTGCAAGATTGACTGGAGCATATTCCATCACTGATCCAACCAAGCCCTTAGATCGAGTAATCGCAGTATTGTTCAGTTCTTCAGGTTTGAGCATTGAACTCGCGCGGAAGTTGTGCCGTAAACCGAGCGTATGTCCAACTTCATGAGCAATTAAGCTCCGCATAAACTCTTGAGCAAACGCTTTCATTTCGGGACTGCTTGGCAAAGTATTTTGCATCAGTGCCAGCGAGAGATTTCCAACTGCGTATTGTTTAGCCGTATCTACACCAAAGCAAAGGTCTTGGTAGTTGCCTAAGTGGGAACCAAATCGGAGCCGCGCTGTGTTTTTCTTTTCGTCAGCTTTGGCTTGTTTACGAAGCGAATGGGCTGCCATGCCATAGTTACAAAGGTTGGCATTACCTGTAAGCTGTGCGGCAAAGGGAGCCGATCGCATCTGATTTTGTTCAACGATCGTGCGATAGTCCTCTTTCACCGCTCTGGTAAAGTCAGCGGAAACAATGATGTCTGCATCGAGAATTTCGCCTGTGAGTGGATTAACGCGAGAAGGCCCCATTGCAAAGATGGCATCATTGGTATTGAACCAGCGAATAGTGTTATATCGAACATCCGCCGGGTCCCAATCCGCTTTATCCGGCATCTGTTTGACCTCGATCGCATCTTTGAAGCCAATTTTTTCAAAGGCACGATTCCACATCAAAACGCCATCTCGAACTGCATCGCGATACTCTAACGGGACACTGTTTTCAATCCAGAAAACGATCGGCTTTTTGGGTTTAGAGAGCGGTGCAGCGGGGTCTTGTTTTTGTAAGTTCCAGCGATTGATGTAGCGAACAAACGGTCGTCTAGCGTTGTCGTTGGTGTAGTCTTTGTAAGCGGTGATGAAATAGCCGATGCGATCGTCTGCAAGTCTTGGACGGTAATCGCTGTTCTCAGGCAGTTGAGACAAGCTGTAGCGCACCTTTAGGGTAAATGCCCGACTATCTGGCAGGGTTTCGATATAGGTGGGAAGGCTTTCATCGTTGCCGCTACCGATAAAGCCAAACACTGTCTCAACTTCGATATTTTGTGGGAAAGCTTTTACTCTATCAAAGTACGAATTTTCTATATCTGGGCTGTAGTCGCCGCCGAGTGATTTTCCAAGAACGGGTAACAATCCTGGTAAGTCTGATAACAATAAGGGATTGAGTTCGACAAGAAAGCTCTTGCGCTCTGAATGAATACTACGGATTGGCAAAGTTTCTAAAATCGAATCACTGAACGATCGCTGGATCGATCGCTGAATCGGTAATCCCTGTTCTGAGCGGAAATAGATATTTGGGACAACAAATTGAATGGAGTCTTTGTTCCGTCGGAGTGTGAAGAGAAAGTCTCCGATCGGTAAACCACTATAGATTCCACGCTCCCCGACCCCGGATTCCAGCGTCATTGCCGCAAAGAAATTACGCTCTAGCTGATTCGGCATAATTTCTGCGAATAGCTTACCGCTCTTTTCGTTGCGATATAGCGTAAAAAGCCCTTTCAGCGGTGTGGCATCTTTGACCACTTCATCAAAGGGGCGAAGTTGCGATCGATCCACTTCAGTTCTAGATCTTTGGGCTGATCGGGGGGATTCAGCGACTCCAGGTAACACCCAGTTGATGCTCACAGGCAACATCACTAGCATAAACCCCAACAGGAAAGCCAGGAATCGCGATACTCGTTTCATTCTATTGTTCTACTCAGTGAGATTGCGGGTAATCGGTACTATGAAGGCAGTGGATCGATACTAGCTTGCAGACAGAAGAGTGAATAAAATTTCAGACATTCTTAATTTGTGGATCAAGTGTACACGCATTGTCTGAAGTTAGCGTGACATTTTGATTTCAAGCGCGATCGTGAATCAACAGAATTGCCCAAATTGCCATTGCTCTGAGGTAATGACTGGCGCGAAATGTTCCGGCTGCTGTAATCGCTTCGGGTGTCCTAAATTGCAGTCCGTGATTGTAGATTTGTTGCACGACTGATTCAGTGAGTGTCCAAGCTTGTGGTTTCATTTCCATTTGCATCAAAAACGCTGCTAACCCAAAGTTGATGCCTGTCCAAACTTCAAGCGGATGGGTTGCGTTTGGATTTTCCGGAGATCCATCCGGGCGAACTCCATTTGCCGCACCGATTTTAACGCCCATCTTTTCGCTGAACTTCACAAAGCAAGCGTCATAAACGGTTTGCAGTGCGGAGTGAGCGCAGTCGATCGGAACAATATCCGGCAAGTTCAACAATTTTGCATAGAACTGTCCGCAGAGTTGATCCGCCATCACCACATCTGAGCCGCTACCACTATCTAAGCGGTAGTAAGTTCCATTCCAGAGCGTGTCTTGATAAATTTTGCGGGATTGTGTGAGCCAAGATTGATACAGTTCCACAGGTCGATCGAGAATGTTTCCAATGGCGATCGCGCTTTCTAATGCTGCAATCCACAATCCGCCACAGTAAGCACTGACACCCTGTAATCGCCAGTCATCAAAGGTTTGATCCGGTGCGCCTGAGTTTTCAGGAATGCCATCCTCGTCTAGATCAAACCGCTTGAGATACTGTAAGGTTTCGACGATCGCGTCCCAACATTCCTCTAGAAATTCCGTATCAGTTGCACCCGTTAATAGATAATCCCGATACACTTGCAAGACAAAATCTGAGCCAAGATCTTTCCATAAGTTGCAGTCTTGGTAGGCGGTATAGTTCGTTTTCTCCCAAACGTGCTCATTTGGTGCGCCTAAATCATGTGGCGTTGCACCTTTGACTTTGCGGAGTGCCATCGGACTTTCGGCACCGATCGTATAGTAGTAACCAATCACGCGGGTTCGATCGTCTTGTTGGGGAATCGCGCGGGCGAACGATCGCATCACCGCTTTTTCTAGCTCTGCCCACAGCATCAACAATCCAAACGAACCATACAATCGCACGTCTAAGCTTTCATACCAGCGATAATCAATGCACTCTAGCACTGCGAATTGTCCAACTGGATCGCGCTCATCGGCTGCGCTCCACAATGTTCCACCCTGAGTTAAATCATAGAGCTCATTGAACAATGCCATCTTGAACCAATCCGGTAGATCAGTTCGATCGAGAATTGGAGCTTGCCAAGCTTGAATCTTTTCTTGCCACGATCGATGATGTTTCAATGCAGTTCGAGCAATTGACCAGGCGTTCTGCCCATTGCGACCAAAGAAATCTGTGTAACGCCGAAAATATTCCACACCTTCAGCAAATTCTGTAACTGGAAGATCCCAGCTTAAAACAAAGGGAATTTGCAGCGTTTGACCGGGTTTTAGGGTGAACCGAACGGCGATCGCGCTACCAATTCGCTCACCCGCTGAAGGCGTTTCATCGTCTCGATCACTCAATGATCCATCCCGCGAAAAGCTCTCCCACAGTTCAGAACCATCTTCAGGATTCCATCGCGTGTGATAAAACACTTCCCACAAATAAGGATTGATCGATGTTGCGATCGCCCATTGTCCGTCGCCTTCTTTCGGTTGATCAACATTGCGAGACATGACGATCGCTAATTGATGTTCATTGCCCGTAAGTTGATTAAAGTTTCCAGCACTCTCGCGCAATCGGGGCTGATACTCATACACCGGACTCCCATCATCTCTGAGGCGAATTTCCGGCGATTTGAGCGCATTGGTGAACCAGCCGACCATATTCTCCCAGGTCAGCATAATGCTCAGGGTAATCGGCTGATCGGTGGGATTGTGTGCTGTCCATTGGAACACCGCAACCGGATAGCTCGTTTCTTGATAGTTGTTCGCAACGATCGGCGAGAATTGCTCACAGATTAACTGTGCTTGGAACACATTCTCATACTTAAACCAGCTACGCGGATACAGTGCTGCATAAGTTCCAGATTGTTCGGGATACGATCGCCAACTCCCCAATGTCTGATCGGTCGTCAGCGCATAAGCTTGGGATTGTTCACCCACTTGCTCAAACACACTAAACTGACAAGCAGGCATCGATTCAAACAGATGCTCACCGCCATCAACGTGCCACAGATTAAAATCGCCCCTCGACGATCGCCCAACACACCCCGCTCCAAATCCCCCTAGCGGCGCACCATGCCAAGCCCCATCATCTAAATTACTGGGATAGCGCACTGTGTAAGGCTTTTCCCACCCTTGCCCGATCGAGCGCTGCCAAGCACAAGCGGGAATTTGAACGAAATTCGATTGAGTCATCGTTAAGTTTGGCGAACGCGTAGCGCGGTGCAAGCATCGGCAATGCCCAATATACTACGATCGAACAACGTCGCCCGCCGAATCCTATGACCGAAATTCCTACCTTAGCCGATTTAGCCTTCATTCCCTACGTTGATGAGAATGGTCAACTGCCCGAACAATTTCAAGGGAAAGTCGGCATTTATGCCATTTTTGATCAATCTCAAACGCTAAAATTTATTGGCTTTTCGCGGGATGTTTTTCTCAGCTTAAGACAGCATTTAGTTCGATGCCTTTCTGAGTGCTACTGGATCAAAGTGCAGACCTTCGATCGACCCAACCGCACGCTTCTCGAAACAATTCGCACGGCTTGGATTGAAGAGGATCATTTATCGATCGACAACGAAGCCAAATGGACAGAACCAATCCAGGTCAAGTCTTTGATGACTGACCAAGAGCGATCGACCTACGAAAGTGCGATCGATGAATTCACACAGGGAAAAGCACTAAAGAACGTTGCTCGCCGCATCGAAGCTGAGATCATGGCTCAACTGAAAGCGCGAAATGTTCAAACAGAAATCCGATTCAATCCAAAACTCAAGGAAGAAGGCTTACTCGACCTGAAATAGCAGCATTGAAAATTTTTGAGTACAAGAGCCCTCTACATTGCAAAAAATTGCAACTCTCAAAGTCCCCCACGAGTGGGGGATTTAGGGGGCAACCCAACGCTACAAACGCAGCCCCCAATCCTTCCTACTTCCGCTCCGGATGAGCAGAAATCTCTGGCGGTGGATTCCCTAGCATATTAATCGCTGCAATCAGTTGATACAGCTTGCCTAAATCCCGCTGATTAAAGTTCATCATCAAGCGCGGTAAAGCATAAGTCTCATCTTTAGCCTCTTGTGGAAGCGGTTTCGTCTTCTCGATCCGACCTGTGACGAGAATATCCCTGAACCGATCGTTCAACTCATCCACCGCCGCATCACTCAACTCCGTCTTCAATCGCAGCACTAGCTGGCTGCCAACATAACGACTGGAGTGATACACCTGATAGAAATTAGAGATCGCCGCACAAGCCACATCAATATCATCGGTAATCGTGAACAGGCTCGGATCATCCGCGCTAATCAAGCCGCGCTTCAGCAACTGCTTATCAATGTACTCCGTCCAATCGTCCCAATATTTGCCGCCCGGCTTATCCACCAGCACCAGTGGCACCGGAGCCGATTTCCCGGTCTGCGTCAGCGTCAAACATTCAAACGCCTCATCTTGAGTCCCAAACCCACCCGGAAACAGCGCTAACGCATCGCTTTCCTTCAGAAAGAACACTTTACGCGTGAAAAAATACTTAAACGGAATCAGCTTTGGATCGCCTTGAATAAATTGATTTGCACCTTGCTCAAACGGCAACTGAATATTTAAGCCAAACGATTTTTCTGCTCCTGCGCCCTCGTTGCCCGCTTCCATAATGCCGCCGCCCGCACCCGTGATCACCATGTATCCCTGCTGCGTCACACATTGGGCAAACTCTTTTGCAAGCTGATACTCCTCAGTATTCGGCTTAATTCGAGCAGAACCAAAAATCGCAATCTTCCGCACATGACGATACGGGTAGAACACAGTAAACGCCCGCTCCATATCTTGCAGCGACGCATTCAAAATCTTCCAGTCCAGCCGATCGATCTCATCACCCGACATTCGCGCAATCAGGTTCAGCGCTTGGGCAATTAACGCCCCGTGCTGCATATTCGGGAGATGATCGAGTAGGTCGTTCAGCGTCGATCGCAACGGCTCGACATTTAACATCGATGGGGACGGTTGGGACGGGTCAACAGGCATGAGCGATTCCTCACAAGGGCATTCTATTTTAACGAGATTGGGCAGAATGCGATGCCCTCATCAATACTGAAAAACGCCCCAGACTTTTACTCCGGAGCGTTCTCAGCACTGTGACAAATGAGTTTAGCAAATGAGACGAATCCAGGGACGTAACCTTAAAGAAGATGCTTGTCAAGTGTGCTTGCAAGCGTCGTTTTCGGGACAGCACCGACGACCATATCCACCCGCTGACCGCCCTTGAAAATCATCAGCGTGGGAATGCTGCGAATTCCAAATCTGCTAGCAACTTGGGGATTTTCATCCGTGTTGACTTTGACCACTTTGACTTTGCCTTCGTATTGCTCTGCAATCTCATCGACTACAGGTGCAACCATTCGACAGGGACCACACCAGGGTGCCCAGAAGTCTACCAGGACCGGGACCTCACTCTGAATCACTTCCTGGTCAAAAGAAGAATCGGTAACTTGTGCGGTTGCTGACATTCCTGAAAATCCTTGCCTTTGTTTCATTTGACGAAATTCTAACATAGCAAAAACGACAGGACGTATTCTCAGCCCAGACATAATTAGATACAAATCGGTGGCTCGTTCGGTTGAGAAATCTCTAAAACTTGAGAAATCTCTAAGAGAAATGGGGAGTAGGAAGTTAGGAAAAACTGAAATGATTAGCCCTGCTTCCGCTCCTCATTTCCCTACTTCTCGCTTTAAAAACAAGGAACCGCCTAAACCGAAGTCCAGGCGGAGTGTGGTGTGAGGAGTGAACGGAAACTTGCGTCTCCGCTTCCTCTATTCTAAACGACGGATTTGGATTTACCCGCCAATATTGCAAGTCGTGGCAAAACTCTTAAGCTTTTAATAAAAACTTTATTTTGCGGTCACGACTTCGTGTGCCAAGGGTATCGCGGCTGGTGAATTTAGAGGCTGTGATCGCGCCTTCGCGCTTATTTGCCCATTCCAAGCTGCTGGGCTTTCTGGTACACTTTGCCTTCGGTTAACAGGGATGGAGCAATCACGACATCGACCTGCTGCATCTCCTTAATATTCTTCGCGCCTAGCGTTCCCATACTGGTTTGCAGCGCTCCGAGGAGGTTGTGCGTTCCATCATCTAATTGAGCGGGACCGCGCAAGATTTGTTCCAGAGTTCCGGTCGTGCCCACGCGAATCCGGGTTCCTCTGGGAAGGACGGGGCTAGGCGTTGCCATTCCCCAATGGAATCCGCGTCCCGGTGCTTCTTTGGCACGGGCGAACGGCGATCCAATCATCACCGCATCAGCACCACAAGCAATACATTTACAGATGTCGCCACCTGTGATCAGTCCACCGTCAGCAATCACAGGAACATACCGCCCCGTTTCGCGCTCGAAATCGTCGCGAGCAGCAGCACAATCTGCAACGGCGGTCGCTTGGGGCACTCCGACACCCAAGACTCCGCGAGATGTACAAGCGGCACCCGGCCCAATTCCAACGAGAATAGCGGCAGCTCCCGCTTTCATCAGATTCATCGTGACTTCGTAAGTGACGCAGTTTCCGAGAATTACGGGAATTGGCATTTCTTCGCAGAACTTCGCTAGATCCAAAGGAGCGATCGATTCCGGCGACAAGTGCGCGGTCGAAACCACGGTTGCCTGAATGAAGAACAAATCTGCTCCCGCTTTTGCGGCAATCTGTCCGAATCTGTCGGCACCCGCAGGAGTCGCACTCACCGCAGCGATTCCACCTTGGGATTTAATTTCTTGAATTCGCTTTTCGATTAATTCGGGCTTAATCGGTTGCGAATAAAGTTCTTGCATCAACGGCACAAATTCTGTTGTCCCGACTGAAGCGATGCGATCGAGAATCGGATTGGGGTCATCGTAGCGAGTTTGAATGCCTTCCAAGTTCAGAACGCCAAGTGCGCCTAACTGTGAAAGTTTGACCGCCATCTCGACATCGACGACTCCATCCATTGCCGACGCGATGATCGGAATTTCGCGATCGATGCCGCCGATCGTCCAGCCCGTCTCTGCCAGTTTCGGATCGAGTGTCCGCGCTCCAGGAGAAAGCGCAATTTCATCGAACCCATACGCTCTTCGAGCTGTTTTGCCCCTGCCGATTTGAATATCCACGCCAATGTTCCCCAAGCACTAATTGGATAAGAGTATCAAATTTCAATCCTAGTTGTGTGAGAAAAACAAGGGGCGATCGCGGTTCATTCTGTCAAACCTCTAGGAATTGCAAAACC
The DNA here is from genome assembly GCF_039962505.1 of Leptolyngbya sp. DQ-M1. Classification (NCBI taxonomy): domain Bacteria; kingdom Bacillati; phylum Cyanobacteriota; class Cyanophyceae; order Leptolyngbyales; family Leptolyngbyaceae; genus Leptolyngbya; species Leptolyngbya sp. DQ-M1. The sequence goes on along the minus strand of NZ_JAMPLJ010000004.1, from coordinate 540,963 downwards.
CGTTAAACCAATCACCGGGACTTATAATTTTGAAATATTGGATTTGTCTTGCCATGTCACAAGAGTCTCAAGAGAATTGGCGTGATCGAATGGAGCGCCTAGAAGCAAACCTTGATCAATTTATCGATTTCGTTTCCCAGAATCAGCGTAATCAAGCCGTACAACTTCAAATTCATCAAGAACTGCTTGCATCTCATCAAGAACAAATTAATGAGATTAGGGAACTCTCCCGGCGGCTTGCCGAAACTCAGATTGCGACGTTTGCTCGCATTGATGAGATGCAGGCTGAAATTCGTGGACGTCAAATCGAGACTCAGCGAATGCTCGCCCTTTATTTGAACCGAGACCCCGATGAAGACACCCAAAACTAAATTCACCCTGACCCATCACCATCATGTTTGAAACCGCACAGTTAATTGAAAAAACTCAATGGTTAGGCATTGCGACGATCGCGTTTGCCGTTCTGACGATCGTTGCGTTTCTGTTCAAATGGGGAATTCGCTTCCGACTCGTCGGCGTGACCGGATTTACCGCCGTTCTCACCGGAGGGGTGTTCGCGCTCAGTTTAGGACTGTACAACCGTCCCAATATTCCTGGAAATGTTCATTACTCGCGGGTGTTTGATGCCGGAGCAGCTCAGGTCGTCATCGCTGTGCCTCCAACCATTACCGAATCTCAACTCGAAGCGACCCTCAAACAAGCTGCGATCGATATCTTCTCCTACGGTCGTCTTGGACAAGGATCAAATCAAATGACCATTCGGGCGCGAACCATTTTGCATCCTCAAGAGGGGATATCCCAACCTTTATACTTAGGTGAAATTCAGCGATCGCTCTCGATGCGCGAGGATGAAAACGCTACGATTAAGCTGTATCGCGAGAACTTGGCGCAGTTACCGCAGCCAACCGCATAAAGTTTGTTTCTTATTCCAAATATGTCTACTCAATCAAATTCTGTGGTTTCGTTGATGATTGCTCCTGCCCAAGTGGTACGCGGTTCAGGAGCGATCGAGCAAGTCGGAGATTGCATCGCTCGCTTGGGAACTCGTCCGCTCTTAGTTGGTGGAGAACGATCGCTTGAGGTGGTTAAATCTCGACTGAAATCAGTGTTTAGGTCGCACTCGCTTCAGGCTGCAAAAGCGTCTTACGGCAACGACTGTAGCGAGATTGCGCTGGCAAGTTTGAAAAAGGCAGTTGCTGACCATCAAGCCGATTTGATCATCGGAGTCGGAGGCGGTAAAGCGCTCGATACGGCAAAGCTTTTAGCCTATCAGTGCCATTTGCCGATCGTCACGATTCCGACTTCCGCCGCCACTTGTGCCGCTTGGACAGCGTTATCGAACATTTATTCTGAACAGCACGCTTTTCTGTACGATGTCGGATTGCCGCGCTGTCCGGATCTGCTGGTGTTGGATTACGATTTGGTTGCAACCGCGCCCCAGAGAACATTAGTTGCTGGCATCGGAGATGCGATCGCGAAATGGTACGAAGCTTCGGTCAGTAGCGGTCACTCTGACAAAACCTTACTGATTGCCGCCGTTCAACAAGCGCGAGTTTTGCGCGATATCCTATTCCAGAAATCCGAAGCCGCTTTGCAGAATCCTTTAGGAGCAGAGTGGCAGGAAGTCGTGGATGCTTCAGTGCTGATGGCGGGTGTAATTGGTGGAATTGGTGGAGCACAATGTCGAACGGTTGCGGCTCACGCGGTTCACAACGGATTAACTCACCTGCTCGAAAGTCATCACGCTTTACACGGCGAAAAAGTTGCGTTCGGAATTTTGGTGCAGCTTAGACTTGAAGAAATGGTTCAAGGCAATCAGCTTGCCGCGACCTCCCGCCAACAGTTGCTGAAGTTTTATGACCAAATTGGCTTGCCGAAGACGTTGGCGGACTTAGGACTGGGGAATGTGACGATCGCGCAGCTTCAACAGGCGGCGGAGATTGCTTGTAATGACACTTCAGACATTCATCGCTTACCGTTCCCGGTTGTTCCGAGTCAGCTGATGGCAGCAATGGTATCAACCACAGCACCGACAATATCGGCCCGCACTGACCTGAGTGATTTATCTATGGTTGGATCTGCGGTAGAATAGCCAACTCAGTCATTATTTGTCGATCGCTTCACACTCATGAATTTGCCCTGGATTTCTCCTGCCAATCGCTTAACAAAGCTGCCTCAATATGTGTTTGCACGTCTGGATGAGCTAAAAGCCAACGCCAGAGCGCAAGGAGTTGATCTAATCGATTTGGGCATGGGAAATCCAGACGGGGCGACTCCAAGCCCGATCGTTGAGGCGGCGAGCAATGCGATTAAAGATTCTAGAAATCACGGATATCCGCCTTTTGAGGGCACAGCCAGCTTTCGCAAAGCCATTACCGATTGGTACCGACGGCGCTATGGGGTTGATCTGAATCCCGACGGTGAAGCCCTGCCACTATTGGGATCAAAAGAAGGACTGACGCATTTAGCCTTGGCATATCTCGATCCGGGTGATGTCGTTTTGGTTCCGAGTCCTTCCTATCCGCCCCATTTTCGAGGGCCTTTAATTGCGGGTGCAACGTTGTATCCACTAATGTTGAAAGCTGAGCAAAATTGGCTTATTGACCTCAGCGCCATTCCCGAAGAAGTGGCTCAGAAAGCGAAGATTTTGTATTTCAACTATCCGAGCAATCCCACAACTGCAACCGCTCCACGCGAGTTCTTTGAAGAAATTGTTGCCTTTGCGCGTCGGCATGAAATTTTGCTGGTACATGATCAAGCCTATGCGGAATTAGCGTTTGACGGATATCAGCCCACAAGTTTATTAGAAATTCCAGGCGCGAAAGAGATCGGAGTTGAGTTTCATACGCTGTCAAAAACGTACAACATGGCAGGCTGGCGCGTGGGGTTTGTTGTAGGAAATCGCCACGTGATTCAAGGATTGCGGACGCTGAAAACGAACCTTGATTACGGCATTTTTTCCGCCATTCAGACCGCAGCAGAAACCGCTTTGAACTTGCCCGATCGCTACCTTATCGAAGTGCAGGAGCGCTATCGAACTCGCCGCGATTTCTTAATTAATGGACTTTCTGAATTAGGCTGGTCGATTCCGAAGCCCAACGCCACGATGTATCTTTGGGTTCCTTGTCCGCCGGGAATGGGTTCAACTGATTTTGCGCTGACCGTTCTGCAGAAAACGGGGGTTGTTGTCACTCCTGGAAATGCGTTTGGCGCAGGGGGGGAAGGCTATGTGCGAATTAGCTTAATTGCAGAGTGCGATCGCTTAGGTGAAGCCCTAAACCGATTAAAGCAAGCCAACATCCGTTTCGCTTAAAACAACTCAAACTTTCTCAGCAAAATCGCGATTGCAAGCTATTATATTGCGGCAGATTAATGCTGAGGAAATGCCGATGAGCCGCCATCTACTGTCGATCGAGCCATTTGATATGAATGGGTTTCGCTTTCCGGGGTATATGGTGAGCAGCACTGCTCCGATCAATGTTGAAGATAAAGACGAAACGACTATCGATCGAGATCCCAGCGAGGTTTTGAAGGAGATTGCGGATTACCTACAGCAGCATGAAGATGCTGAAATTTTGATTGCAATTCACGGTTATAACTCCAGCCAATCAGGAGCAAGATGGTGGTACGAAGAAATCCGCAGATATGTTAATCAAAACTTCGCAAACCATGTTTCACCAGGCTTGATGGTCATTGGTTATCGATGGTCTTCAGAAAACGTATTTCCGAATGAGTCGGGTCAGAAATCTTCGAGCATTCTTAAGGTTTTGCAAGGAACGATTAAGGCATTCAAAGCTTTACCAAAACCTCTAGCGATCGCAGGTATTTTTGGAGTATTACTTGCGGTGATTGGTGGCATTTTTAATCTTGTCATTGCGCTATTCAATCTTGTTGATAGTCTTACTATTCTGATTGCTTCCTCTTTGGCACTAACGCTCTCTTTATCGATTGTTGTGGTTATTTTGACAATCTTTATTCTGAGAATCTCAGGATATTTTCGAGATACTTATCGTGCAGCAAATTTTGGTGTTTCAGATTTAGTTGAATTTATTCGACAGCTAGATAATCAATTGGTAGGGCAATCGACAAATCGGCAAAAACGAGTCCGTCTTAGTTTCATTGGGCACAGTATGGGTGCTTTTGTAGTGACAAATACGGTGCGAATTTTGTCAGATGTATTCGATCGAGATTCGATCGGAAATCTACACATCAAAAATCAGAAAAAGCTTCCTTCTTCAGATATTGGTAATGCCTTTCGGCTGAGCCGATTAGTATTAGTTGCACCTGATATTTCTGCTGAAGCGATCATCTCAGGACGAGGGAATCCGTTAAAGTCTTCGTTGCGTCGTTTTGATGAAGCTTATCTCTTCAGCAACGAAGGCGATATGGTGCTGAAAATTGCTTCAACTGCGGCAAATTACTTCAGTTTTCCGACAAGCACCCGAGATGGAGGATATCGCTTAGGAAATGTGATTGTGAGAAGTCCGGGGAAATTTGGACTTGAGAAAAGCGGCATCGTGAATCTAGATAATTCTGGGCAATTAATTCCGTTATGTGGAATTGAGTTTTTAGAGCGTTTGTATCTACGAGAAGGAATGCCACTGTCGAAGCGGCAAGAACAAATTGACTTGGAGAGCGATCGTTTTATTGCAGAATTATTTACTTATTTCGATTGCACAAACTACCAAGAAAACGGTAGAGGAATTGTTAGTCAAGCGCTTGGTAAATCCTTCCTAAATTTCAAAGATTATGTTGCTTTGATTCTCTCTGGAGCAGACGGACACGGTGGATTTTTATTTGCTAAAGATGCGAATTTTAGTCGTCGCTTAATTTACGGATTGAGCAGTATTGGACTTGAAAAGTTGCTCATGACGATCGATGCAAATCAGGGAGATCACCAGGTTTTACTCAAGCTTTTTTCTCAACAATGCGGCGAAAAAGGCATTCAAGTTTTGCTTGCGAATGAGCGGTACGATCGTCTTGGTTTAGCTAGTGGAAAGCTGAGCGATCGAAAAGCATTCTAGTTCAGCCCTTATCTTCGGAGAACTCCTGCTTCGAGGTAGTCTTTAATTTTTAAGGACAATGCGATCGAATACGCTCACATTAGCGATCGTTTTGACGATCGGAATTCTTTCAGTTTCAACGGCTGCAATTCTGATTCGACTGGCGACAACCGTTTCAGGTGTTTCAGGCGTTGGGTTTAGTCTTGTTTTAGCAGCATCCCGCTTGTCGATCGCAGCGCTGGTTCTGGTTCCAACTTGGCGGTCTTTTCAGACCGCTTCACCGAGTGCGACCAAATTCGCGATCGGTGCAGGGATTTCGCTGGCGGTGCATTTTGCGACCTGGATTTCGTCGCTGTCTTATACGTCGATCGCAGCTTCGACAACGCTTGTAACAACGAATCCACTCTGGGTTGCTCTGCTTAGTTGGGCTTGGTTTCGAGAAAAGCCAACTCGTGCAACGTTTTGGGGAATTGGAATTGCCATGATTGGGGGCATCTTAATTGGATTTGATCAAACCAGTCGAGATGGTTCAAATCCACTGCTGGGAAATGGATTAGCGATCGTCGGCGCGTGGGCAGCAAGTTTATATCTGTTATTAGGACGAGAAGCACAACGGCAAGGATTAAGCGTGAAAAGTTACATCACGATCGCCTATAGCGTTGCGGCGATCGTACTGTTTCCCTTGCCGTTCCTATTCGGCTCATCTTACATTGGCTATCCCGTTCTTACTTATGTTTACATTGCGTTGATGGCAGTATTTCCGCAACTGATTGGACATACCAGTTTCAATTGGTCAATGCGACATCTACCGCCAACGATCGTGACGCTGATTATTTTGCTAGAGCCAGTTGGATCGACGATTTTTGCGATCGCACTATTTCAAGAAATTCCTGGAACGCAAGTGATTGCAGGAGCTTTGGTCTTATTAATCGGAGTCGCGATCGCAATTTTAGGAAATTCTACGAAAGTATCCTGATTGCCCTAAATTTCTGAGTAAAGGGGAATGGTAGATGCACCCTGATAATTACCCCTGGCTTCGGTCGGGGGTTTTTTGTTCCAGGGCTTCGATTGCCGCTTCGAGCGCGATCGCTACATGCGTCCAATGCGTTCCACCTTGGCAAAACACAACATAAGGTTCACGTAAAGGGCCATCGGCAGAAAATTCCGAAGTGCTGCCATCGATAAATGTCCCACCTGCCATCACCAACTCACTCTCATAGCCAGGCATTCCCGACGGAACCGGATCGAGATAAGAGCCGATCGGTGAATTCTGCTGAATCGATCGGCAAAACGCAATAATCTTTTCCGGCGAACCTAGCTTAATCGCTTGAATCACATCGCGCCTCGGAGCCATCGGAGCCGGATTTACCGGATAGCCCAACTTGTCAAACACATAAGCGGTCAGATGATTGCCTTTCATCGCTTCACCCACCATTTGAGGTGCAAGAAACAAGCCCTGAAATAACAAGCGATTTTGATCAAACGTCGCACCGCCGGAACTGCCAATTCCCGGAGCAGTTAACCGACAAGCTGCCATTTCTACCAAATCAGCTCGACCTGCAACGTATCCGCCCGTCGTGACGATCGTCCCCCCCATATTTTTAATCAAAGACCCCGCAATCAAGTCTGCTCCAACCGCCGTGGGTTCTCGATCTTCCACAAACTCTCCATAGCAGTTATCCACAAAGCAAACCGTATTCGGATTCTGTTCCTTGACGATCGCAACGATCTTCTCAATTTCGACGATCGACAAACTCGGTCGCCACGAATAGCCACACGATCGCTGAATCGAAACTAATTTTGTATTCGGTCGAATCGCCGTCCGGAGCGCGTGCCAGTCGATTAACCCGTCCGGCGTAAGTTCCAACTGCCGATACGAAACGCTAAGATCTTTAAGAGAGCCTTGCTGATGTCCCCGCAAGCCAATCACTTCTTCTAAGGTGTCGTAGGGCGCACCTGCAACGCAGAGCATTTCATCACCCGGACGTAGCACTCCGTAAAGCGCCGAGGCGATCGCATGAGTTCCAGACACAAACTGCACCCGAACGATCGCAGCCTCAGCCTGAACGATCTCTGCAAAGACCCGATCGAGCACTTCTCGTCCTAAATCATCATGACCGTAGCCGGAGACACTGGCAAAATGATGAACTCCCACTCGATGATGGCGATAAGCAGCCAGCACCCTTTGTAAATTTTTCTTGACCTGAGAGTCAATACCAGAAAAAATTGCAGATAGCGCCTGTTCTGCTTCTTTTATCAAGATCGAGCCGTCCATCGTCTGCCTCGTTCATTAATATTTACAGTAGAGATTGCGCTAACCCGAATAACTCAGTCGGTTAGAGCGGGTTCTATTGTCGCGCAAATTGGTATCGTATTCCGTTTAGAGATTCTTTCATGACTATTGCAACTTCCGAAAAACTGAAAATAGACTATCCCACGCTAGGCTTCATGGTGGCGATTCACATCGGCGCACTGTTCGCCTTTTTGCCCGGAAACTTTAGCTGGAGCGCAGTCGGATTAGCAATCTTCCTTCACTGGCTGACCGGAGGCTTAGGAATTACCCTCGGCTGGCACCGTCTCATGAGTCACCGCAGCTTCCAAGTCCCAAAATGGCTCGAATACACCCTAGTTTTCTTTGGTTCATTGGCAATGCAGGGCGGGCCAATCTGGTGGATCGGGCTACATCGTCATCATCATCTTTATTCTGATCAGCCCAACGATCACCACGATTCGACCAAGGGATTCTGGTGGAGCCATATGGAATGGATGCTGCGGGATGTTCCGGCTGAAAATGAAGTTCCTAAATTCACAAAAGATATTGCCGACGACAAGTTTTATCAGTTCTTAGAGAATTACTTTGCACTGCTGCAAATTGCATTAGGCGTGTTGCTGTATGCGATCGGCGGTTGGTCATTCGTGGTTTGGGGAATCTTTGTTCGCTTGGTGCTGGTTTACCACTGCACTTGGCTTGTCAACAGTGCAACGCATAAATTCGGCTACCGCACCTATGAATCCGGTGACAACTCCACAAACTGCTGGTGGGTAGCGCTTCTGGTTTACGGCGAAGGCTGGCACAACAATCACCATGCGTTTCAGTATTCCGCCCGTCACGGTCTGAAATGGTGGGAAATCGATATGACTTGGATGACGATTCGGCTACTGCAAGTTCTCGGTCTTGCAACCAAGGTGAAACTTGCAGAAGACAAAGCTTAGAGTCAAATTTCAATAAAAAATCCCGGACGATCGCGCTGTTTATCGTCCGGGATTTTTTATTAGAGAAGGGCTACTTCGCGCCCTCCGGAAACTTGGGAATTCGGCCCGAAAAGGTTAGCATGATGGGATTGTGGGTAGGAGCTTAGCGCATGAAATTACGGATCGGTGCAAGTCTTCAGAACGGAAAGTACCAACTCAATCAAGTTCTAGGGCGCGAGAGCTTAGGCGCAACTTATCTAGCAACGCAAACGCTCCTTCAGCAATCGGTCGTAATTAAAACGATCGACCCTAGCCTGCAAGTGATGCAAAGCTTCCCCCAACTCAAAACTCGATTCATCGAAGAAACTCGACTTCTCGCTCGTTCCCAGCACCCCAGTATTGTGCGAGTTCTCGACTTTTTCCAAGAAGATGGTCTACCGTTTCTGGTGATGGAATACATTCCGGGTCAGACTCTGCACGATCGCATTTCTACGTTTAATGCACCACATCTAACCGAAGCCGAAGCGATTCACTATCTGCGGCAAGTCGCCTCAGCGCTCAGCGTTGCTCATCGTAACGGGCTGATTCACCGCAATATTCGACCCGAAACGATCGTGCGTCGTCAAGGCACTAATTTAGGCGTTCTCGTCGGCTTCGGGTTTGCTCACGACCTTGCACCCCCGGTTGAGAAAAGCCCCTTTCTTCCTCCTGATGCCAATTGGAGCCAAGACAATCGATTCGCGATCGACCTCTACTCGCTGGCTGCAACTCTTTACTTTATCCTGACCGGACAATTCCCGAACGGCTCACCGTCGCTTGAACACCACTCTTGGAGTCCTGCAACCAAGCAAGCCATCTTTCGAGGACTGACCCGTGATCCCCAGTGGCAGCTTCAAACTGCGGATGAGTGGTTGCGCCTCCTTCCCAACACAACGCTCCCACTGATGGCAACGAACCCCACCAGCAATGGTGCAAACAGTGCAGCCAATAATATTGTTCAGAGTACTCCGACAACTGGCAATTCCACATCGTCTCAAAACGGTCGGGGACGCTCGATCGAGCCAGAAGTCACGCTGGCTTCATTCCCGGTACAGAACGGACGCTCGGCGGCTCCTCCCACTAAAGCTCCTACCGCGCCACCCGCCCCAACCTTGACGGCACTTCCCACAACTGCCGTAGAAGCGACTCCGGCATCAGCAGTCCTTGTATCCCCGACCCCTCGCTTGCCAAAATCTTTAGTCCTAACGATGGTGACGGCTGGCGCGATCGGCGTAGGATTCGGATTAGCGCTGCGAATTAGCGCGACCAAAGCACCCGGAACGACTTTGCTACAGCCTGTACAGCCTTTTCCCGAAAAAGAATGGAAAGGCACACTCAATCCAAATGATAAGGATGCCGCCGATCTTCCCCTTGAATCCAGCAGCGCCAATTCCAACAAAACACCCTTAAAACCCGTTACCCCAGAAGTCGATCGCTCTATCTATACCCCCCCAAAAATAGAAACGCCGTCGCCTGAACCGATTCGCCCGCGCCGTCATCCACTCACCGAGGAGATCGTACCCACCAACCCTGTGAAACCCAAGCCCTCAGTTGAACCGAGCGAACCTGAGATCGAGCCAACTGAGCCTTTACCCGAAACGAGTACAACCCCTGAACCTGTCGTTCCGCCGGCAACCGCTCCGGCTCCCGTTGCGCCTGCACCTTTGAAACCCAGTTCTCGCGAAGTCACGCCGACTCCACCCACAACACCCTAACGGTCGATCGCGGAGATTCTCCCTCCGCCTGGGTTGTCCTCTCGACGGCTCACGCTATAATTCAGGCAGCGCTAGGAAAAATTTTATGAGTACCCCCTTAGTTCATGCTTTCTTTGTAGGTCGAGCGATCGCTGAAATTGCTTACGAGCGGCTTGAAGCAGGTCTTACCGATGCCTTGAGCGAGCTAGGAAAATTCGATGCCGAACAGCGAGAAAACCTGCGGCAGCTTGTCGATGAAGTGATGGCACGGGCAGAGCGTGAAGCCACGATCGCCACCCAAGCTCAAACGACGACCGCGATCGTTCCGTTAGACTTACAAACAAGCGGCGACCTGCAAGCGACGATCGACGATCTGCGGGCAGAAATCGCGGAATTGCGGTCTGAACTTCAGCGCTACCGGACGCGATCGACTCAGTAAGATTCGCGTTTGTAATAATAAAGTTGAGTTTAAAATTCAGTGTTAGTTGAGAAATCGCGTGTCTGTTTCTTCCAATGACTCCAGCCCTTCGGCATTCTCGACGGAGCCAATCGAGTCTGAGCGCTCCGAAACCGTGACCGACCCCGACCTGCCTAGTGTTGAGAAGGTAACTTCCTTGCCTGAACCAGCCCCCCATGAGCCTGAGTTTGATGGAGCAGCCAGAAGCATCACGCGGCGGCGCAAAGCTCCAGAAATTTTGCATTCCAATAAAGCGTATCGTTGGAACCGGGAGAAATACTCGCGGCAGCGCAGATTTATCGATATTTGGTCGTTCGTGCTGAAGTTGATGGGCGCGCGCTGGCTGTACACGAAGCGCTGGAGCTACAAGGGCGGAATCAGCGACGCGAAAAAAGCGGCTCGACGCAAATCTCTTGCCATCTGGATTCGAGAAACCCTACTGGATTTAGGTCCGACCTTCATCAAAATTGGTCAGCTCTTCTCAACGCGGGCAGATCTGTTTGCGAGTGAGTTTGTCGAGGAACTGTCTAAACTGCAAGATCGGGTGCCTGCATTCAGCTACGAACAGGTCGTTGCGATTATCGAACAGGATTTGGGCAAGTCGATCGAAGAACTCTATCGCAGCTTTGACCCGATTCCGCTTGCGGCTGCCAGCCTCGGTCAAGTACACCGCGCTCAACTGCACTCCGGCGAAGAAGTCGTTGTAAAAGTGCAGCGCCCTGCATTAAAGCAGTTATTTGAAATCGACTTGCAAATCCTCAAGGGCATCACTCGCTATTTTCAGAATCACCCAGAGTGGGGCAAAGGACGCGATTGGATTGGCATTTACGAAGAATGCTGCAAAATCCTGTGGGAAGAAATCGACTACCTCAATGAAGGACGTAACGCCGATACATTTCGCCGAAATTTCCGGGGTCACGAGTGGGTTCATGTTCCGCGAGTCTACTGGCGCTACGCCTCTCCGCGTGTTCTGACCCTGGAATATATGCCCGGAATTAAGATCAGCCATTACGATGCGCTGGAGGCAGCAGGACTCGATCGCAAACTCCTCGCCCAACTGGGAGCCAGAGCCTACCTGCATCAACTTCTCGATGATGGCTTCTTTCATGCCGATCCGCATCCGGGCAATATTGCGGTGAGCCCCGATGGCGCACTAATTTTCTACGATTTCGGCATGATGGGACAAATCAAGCCCATTACTCGCGAACGATTGCTCGATACATTCTTTGGAGTTGCTCAAAAAGACGGCGATCGCGTGGTGAAGTCGCTGATCGATCTGGGTGCGCTGGCTCCGACTGATGATATCGGCCCGGTGCGGCGCTCGGTTCAGTTCATGCTGGATCACTTCATGGATAAACCGTTTGAGGAACAATCGGTCAACGCTATCAGCGACGATTTGTATGAAATTGCGTATGATCAACCCTTCCGATTTCCTGCAACGTTTACCTTCGTCATGCGGGCATTCTCAACCTTAGAAGGAGTCGGCAAAGGACTCGACCCGGAATTTAACTTTATGGAGGTTGCAAAACCATTTGCAATGCAGCTTATGAGCAACGGAAATTCCCCGGATGGTGGACTTTTGAACGAATTAAGTCGTCAAGCAGTACAAGTCAGTAGCACCGCATTCGGGCTACCGCGTCGAATTGAAGATACCCTCGACAAGCTAGAGCGCGGCGATTTGCGCGTCAGAGTTCGATCGACCGAAACCGATCGCATCTTGCGGCGCATCGGCGGCGTAAATATAGGGACAAACTACACACTATTAACTTGTGCGTTTACGATTTCCTCAACCATTTTATTGGTGAATCAACTTTATTGGGTTGCCGGAATTGTCGCGATCGCTGCGGTAGTTAGCGGAATCGCTCTGATTCGATTGATGATGAAGCTCGATCGGTTCGATCGAATGCCTTAAATGAATGGTGTGTTTGTGGGGCGAGGTGTGAATACTTAGACTCAGAGTAAATTTAACTTAGCTTCGACGCTTTTTACCCGATACGCTGAACACCATGAAACGCTTCTTTACTGCAGGGATGACTGATACCGGACTGATCCGATCTGTCAACCAAGACGCTTATTCTGTCGATCCAGATGAGCGATTTTTCATTGTCACTGATGGTATGGGTGGACACGCAGGCGGACAAGAAGCTAGTCGCATCGCGATAGAGACGATGCAAGCAGTTCTGACGCAGCAGTGGGAAACCGATCTCGATTCGGAAACGCTGTTGCAGCAAGCAGTCTTAGAGGCGAATCAAGCCATTCTCAAGGATCAGCGCCTCCACCCGGAACGAGCAGATATGGGAACTACGGCAGTTGCGGTGATTTTCCGGGATGACCAACCGCTTTATACCCATATTGGAGATTCGCGACTATATCGACTGCGAGGAGCTAAACTCGAACAAATCACCGAAGACCATACTTGGGTGGCAAGAGCAATGCGCCTCGGTGAAATTACGCCGGATCAAGCGCGAGTCCATCCCATGCGCCACGTCTTAGCCCAATGTTTAGGACGACCTGAATTAGAAACCGTAGAAGTACGATCGCTCTCCGTGCAGTCGGGCGATCGTTTGCTGCTCTGTAGCGACGGACTGACCGAAGAACTCTCTGATCAACTCATCGCGAACCATCTGAAATCAATTCGAGCCTGCGAAAAGGCAGCCACTGCGTTGATTAATGCAGCAAAAGATCGCGGCGGACGAGACAATATCACTGTGGTGATTGTCGCAATTCCGTAATCTGAATCTGCTTTATCACCATCACTCTAAAGTAAGATTCTGGCAATCTGTGTACGAAACCGTACAGACAGAAATTCACGCTGCCCGATACCGTAGCTCTTAGCGAATGTAAGCAGCGAGAGTATTTACTCTGCCTGGACTATGGCTCTTTCTCCTCAGCGGGTTCAACTGATTGGCTCAAAATCTTACATGGATACCTTTCCCCTACAAGCCCTGCGGATCCTGGTCGTAGATGATAATCAAGATTCGCGAGAAATGATGATCGCGGCACTTGAAGCAGAAGGAGCAGAAGTCATTGCGGCTGAGTCTGTCCAAGCAGCCTTGATCACCTTATCGACTTGGAAACCCAATCTTCTCATTAGCGACATTCGGATGCCCGATGCTGATGGATATAGCTTTCTAAAAGCGCTACGATCTCGATCGATTACTATCCCTGCGATCGCGGTGACTGCATTTGCCCGCGAAGACGATCGTCAAGAAGCCCTCGCCGCCGGATACCAATCGCACTTATCGAAGCCAATTGATCTCGAACTGCTCTACAGCACAATCGCCACGCTGATTCGGGAGTCTAGTACTCAATGTCGCATTTGCGACCAAAAGGAATAGCTAAATCTCGGCTAGTTCCTCAACTCTGCCCATCTATAGAGAGGATAGAGAGATAGATACGATACGATAGCGGTCATATTCACTGAAGCAAAATTTTATAAACAACAGGCGTGAGACGCTAGCATTTTAGCCCGCTCTTTTGAGCTACCGTCCAGTCGTCTCTTGTTGCTCGATTTACCCATGACTAGAGATTTCACCGATTCTGTAGCTCCAGATGTTCAACGGGCAACCAGTCTACGGTGGCTCCTGCAAGCCATGTCTCCGCCCTGCAACCAACTCCTAACCGCACTTCCTTCAGGCGATTACGAGCGTCTGACTCTACTTCTAGAACCTGTTACCCTGTCCTTGGGCCAAGTTCTTTATGAACCGAATCAATCCATTGAGTACGCCTACTTTCCCACCACCGCTGTTATTTCCCACTTGAATGTGATGGAGGGCGGGCGAGAAGTCGAAACTGTCACGATCGGCAACGAAGGAATGATTGGCGTTCCGCTCATTCTGGGAACCGACCACATTCCGACGCGAGCGATCGTTCAAATTCCTGGTACGGCGCTTCGTGTTTCTGCAAAAGCCATTCAAGCTGAACTCAGTGTGAGTCGATCGCTGCAATTTCTCTTGCTGCGCTACATTCAGACGCTGATGAATCAGATTGCCCAAAATCTTGCCTGCACCCAATTGCATTCGAGCCAAGAACGCTGCTGCTACTTGTTGCTATTAACGCATGATCGTCTGGGAGAGCCAATCTTGCCGCTTACCCACGACCTACTTTCCCGAATGGTGGGAGTGCGGCGCGATCGCATCGGCGAAATTATTGACACGCTAGAGCGGGCTGGATTAATTCAGCATCAGCGCGGTCGTTTGACCCTTTTGGATCGATCAGGCTTAGAATCTGCGGCGTGTGAATGCTACCAAATTTTACGATCGCAGTTTGACCAACCGTTTGAAGAGCTGTGATAAACCACCCTGATCCTATGTACGGTAAGGGACAGACAACGGTGACACAAGACTTATACCTTAGAAACCGCATTCGGATTGCGGTCTGAGTGGTTGTGTGTCGCGGGTCTGTTGGCTTTCATGCCTCAAAATCGTTCTCGTCCTACTCAAAATAAACTCTTACGCGCTCTGTCCCAAGAAGAGTACGAGCAACTGTCGCCGCATTTGGAGTTTGTCACACTGCCGTTCAAGCACGTCTTGTATGAGCCGCATCAGTCTGTTGATTATGTGTATTTCCTCAATCATGGTGTTGTTTCAATGGTGACGATTACCGAAGAGGGAGAAACGGTCGAAGCGGCGACGATCGGCAATGAGGGCATGGCGGGCATTCATGTTTTGCTAGGGGTGAATCACCTCTCGCTACAAGCAATCGCGCAAGTGGCAGGCAACGGAATGAGAATGCGAGTCGATGCGTTCCGCCGAGTCGTCACACCCGACACTCGGTTATATGAGCTACTGTTGCGCTACATTCAGGCGTTAATTAGCCAACTGTCCCAAACGGTTGCCTGTAATCGGTTGCATTCGGTTGAGGAGCGCTGTTGTCGCTGGTTGCTGATGTGTCACGATCGCGTCCCGACCGACGAGTTTTTTCTCACCCAAGAATTATTGTCTCAGATGCTGGGAGTCCGGCGGGCGAGTGTGAGTGTTGTGGCAGCGATTTTGCAAAAAGCGGGACTAATCACCTACAGTCGCGGCAGAATTCGGATTCTCGATCGCCAAGGACTCGAATCTGCCTCTTGCGAGTGCTATCACTTAGTCAAGATAGAATTCGATCGGTTGTTAGGCGACGAGCTAAGAGATTCGGAAGATTAAACTGCAAAAACTGAAATAATTCAGAAGAATTTCAAAGACTCGATAAAGATGTCCTTGGTGGAATAGTCGAGGTATCCGTAAGATTGCTAGGATGCCCCCACGGAGATTAGAACTATCATGTCAGAGCGCGGCGGTTGAGAAAATGCTGCCCAAAAGGACTGCATTTGTTTGAAAATAGAGAAAAAAGGTTCCGCTTGCGTTAATCTCTATCTCGCGTTCAAACCTCCTTCCCAAAGCTGAGTGATATAATTCCCGCACCTGTATTCAGGCTGACTGTTTCACACCTTTAGATAGAAAGGAGATTGCCCTTGTCCCGTCGTTATTTTTTTACGTCTGAGTCCGTCACTGAAGGACATCCAGACAAGATTTGCGACCAGATTTCTGACACGATTTTAGATGCGCTTCTAAGCCAAGATCCGAGCAGTCGGGTTGCGGCTGAAGTCGTTGTCAACACAGGGTTGGTTCTCATTACAGGTGAGATCACCACCCAAGCAAATGTCAATTACATCGATCTTGCTCGCAAAAAAATCGCTGAAATCGGTTATACCGGAGCCGAGAACGGATTTAGCGCCAATAGCTGCGCTGTGATGATCGCACTTGATGAACAATCCCCGGACATCGCTCAAGGCGTTGACACCGCTCAAGAAAGCCGCGAACATCTCAGTCAAGAAGCGCTCGATGCGATCGGGGCTGGCGACCAAGGCATTATGTTTGGGTTTGCCTGCAACGAAACGCCAGAATTGATGCCGCTCCCAATTTGTTTAGCACACCGGATTTCTCGTAAGCTTGCCGCCGTTCGCAAAACGGGTCAACTGCCCTATCTGCGCCCCGACGGTAAAACTCAAGTCACTATTCTTTACGAAGACGATCGACCCGTTGGCATCGATACAATTTTAGTTTCGACGCAGCATACCGCCACGATCGGCGACATTAGCGACGAAGTTGCGATCCAAGAAAAGATTAAAGCAGATCTCTGGGCACTCGTGGTAGAGCCTTGCTTCGCTGATATCGACGTGAAGCCTGACGAAAACACTCGATTCTTGGTGAACCCCACAGGCAAATTTGTCATTGGTGGGCCTCAAGGCGATTCTGGCTTGACCGGGCGGAAAATCATCGTTGATACTTACGGCGGTTATTCGCGTCATGGTGGCGGTGCATTCTCTGGAAAAGATCCCACCAAAGTCGATCGCAGTGCTGCATATGCAGCACGATATGCCGCGAAAAACATCGTTGCAGCCGGTTTAGCTGACAAGTGCGAAGTTCAGTTAAGCTATGCGATCGGTGTGGCGCGCCCCGTCAGCATCATGATCGAAACCTTCGGCACCGGCAAGGTGAGCGATGAAGTCTTGCTGTCATTGGTGCAGGAGAATTTTGATCTGCGTCCAGCAGGCATTATTCAGGCGTTCGGCTTGCGGACGCTTCCTGGAGAGCGCGGTGGTCGTTTCTACCAAGATGTTGCCGCCTACGGTCATTTTGGTCGTCCTGATCTCGAACTGCCTTGGGAGCAAACGGATAAGGCTGCACTGTTAAAGGAAGCTGCTTTATCGACGACCGCAATTAGCTAAAAGGTTCGATTCAATCTGCCCCCAAGAGACTGCTCTCTGGGGGCTATTTTTTGTTCCAAGCTGAAATTCTGATGGAAACTGCACAATTAAACAGAATTTACGATCGTCCCCTAGTTTCTTTGGTAGGAGTCTTCCCTTAAAATTAAGGCGGAATTGCACTGTGAAAAAGCGTAAATTACTAGCCCTATGAGAATTCTTGCCCTCGTTCCTGGTGGAATAGGCGATCAAATCCTATTTTTTCCAACCTTAGACGATCTAAGAGCGACCTATCCCGATGCTCAAATCGATGTTGTTGTTGAGCCAAGAGCGAAGGCAGCCTACCGCATTTCTAAATCCGTTAACGATATCATTCTGTTTGATTTCAAAGGCAGTAACAGTCTGTCGGACTGGAGCAATTTGCTTGGGGTACTGCGAGATCGCGAATACGATGTCGCAATTTCTCTCGGTCAGCGCTGGGGGATTGGCTTCCTGCTGTGGCTGAGCGGCATTGAAACTCGTGTTGGATACGACAGCGGAGCTAAAACCTTTTTTACGAGAACCGTCCCGCTTAATCAAAATCAGTATGCGGCGGCGATGTATCACGACTTGCTGAAGGGCATAGGCATCGATCGTCCCGTCTCTGACATTGCAATCAGCGTTCCAGCAAAAGATTTGGAGTGGTCGGATGCTGAGCGCAAACGGCTTGGGCTGCAAGATGGCGGATACGTTTTGATTCATCCTGGAGCAAGCCAACTTTCCCAGCGTAAGGGAATCGATAAGATTTATCCGGCTGAAAACTGGAAAAAAATTATCCAGGACTTTCAGCAAAAGCAGCCAGATTTACCGATCGTTCTGATTAAAGGTGAGGAAGATGCAGCGATCGTCGCTCAATTAGCGGCGCTATGTCCTGGAATTAAGGTGACTGCACCCGAAAATACTGGGCAACTGGTTGCAATGGTGGCAGGGGCGAGCTTGATGCTTTGTACTGATAGCGCACCGATGCACATTGCAATCGCAGCTCAAACGTTTACCTTGGCATTGTTTGGCGCAACTGATCCAGAGAAGCTTCTACCTAAGAGTGATCGAGTGACAGCGATCAAATCTCCAACAGGCAAAATGGCAGATATTTCACCGCAAATGGTACTTGATCGCGTTTGGGGCGGTTAGTATTCGCCACCTGCCGAAATGCCGCTACCGTAAATCTCCGCGTTTCTGATATTGATGCCATTGAGAACTGCGCCGAGCGTCTGCGCGTTAATCAGGCTAGCACCAGATAGATTTGCATCGGTAAGATTGGCATAATCAAGGGTGGCATTGCTCAGATAGGTGGTCGTGAGATTTGCATTTTTCAAATTTGCGCCTGTTAAGTCTGCACCCTCAAGATTCGCACCTGTGAGATTCGCGCCTTCAAGATTGGCGTTTCGCAAATCAGCGCCCAACACATGGATTTCTTTCAAGTCTGCGCCTGCAAGATTACAACCGGAACATTTTCCGGTTGTGAGCAGTCGTTGAACGTGCTGAGGATCGGCTGCTTTCCCTGGTGCTGAGATCGAGACGACAGCGAGACAAGCGAGTGTAATTCCAACTTTTGCAAACATAAAAGTATCCTCCAAAAAT
This sequence comes from Leptolyngbya sp. DQ-M1, assembly GCF_039962505.1. Taxonomy (NCBI): domain Bacteria; kingdom Bacillati; phylum Cyanobacteriota; class Cyanophyceae; order Leptolyngbyales; family Leptolyngbyaceae; genus Leptolyngbya; species Leptolyngbya sp. DQ-M1. The sequence continues at coordinate 522,273 of NZ_JAMPLJ010000004.1, read as the reverse complement.
TGAGTGGAGCGAGCCTATCAACAAGGTAAAGTAGCAGTCTTATTTATTACTTCAAGCGTAGACAAACGAGTTCCAGAAAACCTCATTCTCTGGATGTCATTCGATCGGATGAATTGTGGAAAAAGTACGAACACCCTGATCGAGACAAGACAAATTCTAAGTTTTGTTGAAGCTGCTAAGAATTTGGGCTTATCTTTATTTTGGCAAACTTTTTCTGCGGTGGCAAAGTCCCTCAGCTTCTTCTAACAATTGAAAGTGCAATCAAAACCGTACTATGACACTCATAAATTTGATAAAATTTAACATCATCACTATTGATGTTACGCTCAGCAGTTAGGAGACCTCATGACCGGATTCATTCGAGGATTATTTTCAAAATCTAAATCGAACGAGACAGAAGCACCCGTAGAACGTCCGAAGAAAGAGAAAGCCGAGCGTCCGAAAAAAGAAAGCGCTGCCTTCTTTCTGGAAGCTACTGAAGCTCAGACGTTTGGCAATTCGGAGTATATGAAGGCATCTAAAAGGATTCGACGGACTTTCCCTAAAACAGTGGACAGTCCAGACGAGAAGGAATACATCCAAGAGCTTTCTGCTATGGGTCGCGTGACTCCGGGTAAAGCCAAAGTAGAAATTGTTGATCCGAAGCAAGAAGCTAAATCGTCTCCAACTGCTCCGATCGAGGATGCGGCTGCTCAACGTCGAAAAGCTGCGTCGGATATGGATATGTTCCGCAAGATGGCGAAAGACATTCGTAAATAGTTCGGGTGCTTGTGGTGTTATCATCTCCAGTTTCCTTGCGAAATTGGAGATTTTTATTGTTTGACGATCGTTGATCCAATCAAGAGAGATCCATTTTCCTGGTAGATTGAGCGATGTATAGCGCTTAGAGGCAGGAAGATGCAGCCAAAAATCATTGTTTTAGATGATGATCCAACAGGGTCGCAAACTGTGCACAGCTGTCTGCTTCTGATGCAGTGGGATGTCGAGACTTTGCGTGTGGGATTGCGCGATCAAGCGCCGATTTTCTTTGTGCTGACGAATACGCGATCGCTGACTCCCGAAGCTGCAAAAAGCGTAACTCAGGAAGTTTGCCGCAATTTGAAGCAGGCGATCGCGCTTGAGTCGATTCAAGATTTTCTGGTGGTAAGTCGATCCGATTCGACTTTGAGAGGACATTACCCGATCGAAACGGATGCGATCGCGGAAGAACTCGGTTCGTTTGATGCTCATTTCCTCGTTCCTGCATTTTTTGAAGGCGGACGAACGACTCGCGACAGTGTGCATTATTTGAAAGTCAATGGTGTCGATACGCCAGTTCACGACACTGAATTTGCTAAAGATTCTGTGTTTGGATACAAGTACAGCTATTTGCCGGATTATGTGGGAGAAAAAACACAGGGTCGCATTCATGCCGATCAAGTCGAGCGATTTCTGCTAGCAGACATACGAGCAGGAATTCAGCCGAGATTAAAAAATTTACATAATAATCAATGCTGTGTGGTTGATGCAGAAACACAGGCAGACATGGATAAATTTGCATCAGATGTATTAACTGTTGCATCGGAAGGAAAACGCTTTTTATTCCGTAGTGCAGCAAGTCTGCTGACATCGCTAGCAAATTTGGGAGCGCAACTGATCGCACAAGCAGAAATGGCACGTTACGTCCGGGGAGGCAAACCCGGAGCCGTAATCGTTGGATCGCACGTAAAGAAGACCACCGAGCAGCTACAGAAATTACTCGAAGCTCCTGGAGCGGTTGGCGTTGAGATCGAGGTTGCACAATTGACTGGATCAGATGAGGCGCACGATCGTTTACTGAGTGACGCAGTTGAAAAAATTAGCGAAATTCACAACGCTGGAAAAACTCCTGTCGTCTTTACCAGCCGTAAAGAATTGACCTTTGATGATGCCCAAACTCGCTTGGATTTCGGCGAATCTGTTTCAACACTTTTGATGGACATTTTGCAGCAGCTTCCAGCAGACATCGGTTTCCTGATTAGCAAAGGCGGCATCACCTCAAACGACACCCTGAGCAAAGGATTAGCGCTCCGAACTGCGCGACTTTTAGGTCAAGTTTTGGCAGGCGTTTCGATGGTTAGAACCGCAGAAGATCACCCACAGTTCCCAAACCTTCCCGTCGTTCTCTTTCCCGGAAATGTCGGAGATGAAACCGCATTAGCAACCGTTTATCAACGCTTAAATCAACACATCTAACCCCATGGAACGCATCGGATTTATTGGACTTGGCATCATGGGAAAGCCAATGGTGCAAAACCTGCTTTCAGCAGGTTATCCTGTGACGGTGTTTAACCGATCGCCCTCCCCCATTTCAGAACTTGCCGCTCAAGGGGCAACCCCCGCAACTTCCCCCAAGCAAGTTGCTGAACAATCCGACGTTGTGATTACTTGCCTGCCGGATTCTCCAGACGTTGAATCCGTTGTACTAGGACAGGACGGAGTTTTAACCGGATCGCGATCGGGACTGTTGTTTATCGATATGTCTACGATCGCGCCTGCAACCTCTAAGAAAATTTACACAGAACTGCAAGCCCGCGGAATTCAGGCGCTGGATGCGCCAGTTTCAGGGGGCGATATTGGTGCACAGCAGGGAACCCTATCAATTATGGTCGGGGGAGAAAAAGCGGCGTTCGATCGTGCCCTCCCCGTTCTGCAAGCAATGGGAAAAAATATTGTTCACATCGGCGAAGCAGGCGCAGGACAAGTCACGAAAGCGTGTAATCAAATCGTGGTTGCAATGACGGTTCAAGCGGTTGTAGAAGCACTAACGCTAGCGAAAAAATCAGGCGTTGATCCGGCAAAAGTTCGCGATGCCTTACTGGGTGGATTTGCTCAGAGCCGAGTGCTAGAAGTTCATGGGCAACGCATCTTGGATGGCAGTTTTCAGCCTGGATTCAAGCTCGATCTGCATCGAAAAGATATGAATATTGTTTTGCAGACTGGACGAGAAGTGGGAGTCCCTTTGCTCGGAAGCAGTCAAGTGACTGTTTTAATGGATTCCCTGATTGCTCAAGGCAAGGGAAATCTTGATAACGCTGCGATCGCGCTCCTTTACGATCTGCTTTCAAATGCCTGAGATCTGCTCAGTTGGCTCCACTCGCGCGGTTGACCAACCCGCCTCAGCCTGTCCTAAGACGTAGGTCGCGATCGCTTCGATCTCTTCTTCGCTCAAGCGTCCCCCAAATGCAGGCATCGCATTTTTACCGTTGATCACTTGATGCCGAATCGCCTCTAGAGACTTCATTTCATACTTCTCTAGGGCTTCCTTTTTCAAAGTTTTGTGCGAAATGATCACATTGTTACCGCCAATGTGACAGGCAGAACAATTTGCATTAAACAGATGTTCACCATCTGATGATTCTGCTGATGCTGGAGAAATTGTCATAAAAATTGCGATCGCGCACATCAAAAGCGCGATCGCATTCCGAAACCAAGACGTTTGCCAATTTGAGTTCATTCTCCTTAGTCCTGCGCCAATATGGGTAAAAGCACTGATTTCATTGTAAGCCGAGATCAAAGTGCAACCGTAGAACCAAGGAGAATAGCGGAAATTAACCTTGGACGACAACTTTACCGACCATGCCCGCGCCACGATGAGGCAAGCAGTAATAGGTGTACTCTCCAGCAGGAGCGTCAGCCGGAATCGTAATTTCAAAGCTCTTCTTCGCACCTTCTAGAGCTTTGTGCGATAAGGAAGCAGCCAACTCTGCATTCCCACCAGGAACTTTTGCAGCATCAAAGATCACGTTATGAGGAGGCAATTGACCTACCGCAAATTCAATCGTGTCTCCAGGCTTAACGGTGACAATTGCGGGTTCAAACACTAGACCCTTTGCACCGCCCATTTTCACTTTCACGGTATCTGCTGAAGCAGGAGCAGCAGAAAGGAAAAGGCTACCCATAATTAGTAGAACTGCACAGAACGCCAGGGTCAGTCCCCGGATAGCAGAAGCGATCGATTTCATAGTTCACTCTCGAATCGAAATGGTTTTCTAGAGGGGTTCTCTAGATTGTTTTTACATTTTACAGCCTGTCGTACTCACATTGACCGGGTTCTAACCGAAAATCATTTCCAGAAATCCGTTCTAAAAATTCGCGATCCCCCAACCTTTTGCTTTTTCGGCAGCTCTTAAGATAAAGCCTGCAAGATTTTCGACTTCAGCCTGAGAGAGCCAAGACTCTGGCACTTCACGACAGAGGAGGCTGTCTTCGCTGCCATCATAGGTCATCGGTTGCCGCATGAATTTTACTAATTGTTCCACTGTGTCGCGGGGTGGTATCGCGTGTCTTAGCGCTGCTAACGATAAAGAGACAGTAGGGTTCGGTAAGGTTGCACCGCCGACATGACAGGAAGCACAGTGAAGCTCAAATAGGTTTTTTCCTTTAATTAAGTCCTCAGCGGAAAACGATCGCGTTTCTCCTCGATCATTCATTACCACTGGAACCGGATCTGTCACTTGTAAATAATTTCTAACGTATGGATCAACTTTGGCATACGCAGGAAGGCTGATCGCTCCCCAACTGAACAAAGCAAAACAGAAGATTAGAAGGCAGCGTTGCCAGAATGTTCGGAAAGCTTGTATCAGCATCAGAGGATCAGCCTAAATTTGGGTTAGTAGTAGATTTTGCCGCCGCCCCATTTGTCGCCAACGACTTTGGGTTGCAGCAAGATGTGACCTGCGATCGCAGTTAGATCTTGATCGGTCAGGTTCCGCATCGCCGGGAAGGTATCTTTGCTCTTGAGGCTCGGATGTACTTCCGCGATCGATGTGGTTCCGTCATAGCTGGTCGGATCTTTCATGTAATCGACTAGCGCGTCAATGTTATTGCGAGGCGGGGTCGCGAGTGAAAGCGCTTCAGGGTCAAGCCCAACGTTGGGGTCGGTTTTGGTAACACCGCCCACATGACATTGAGCGCAAGCGTATTGAAACAGGCGCTTGCCTTCTTTTACTTGCTTGGGGGTGAGGGTAACAGTACCCCCGCTCGCATCTTTTACCACCGTGCGGGTTGCGGCATCAAGTTCAGCAGCATTGGCAGACGGTGCAAAGACCTGAAAAGCAAAAAAGACAGTGGCAACAGCAAGCCAAAGAAATCTTTTAAGCATGGTTCTCCTTAAATGTGGCTCAGTAATCGGACTTCACAACACAACAATCGATAATGGCAGCCCGAAGGCAATCGGCAAGTCGCTCGAATCGGCTTTGCTGATGATGAGAATAGACCTCTTTAATACCAATATCATGCCGTTGTGACAATGCTTTCACCAATCTTGAGATTCCACCTAGTCAGGAGTCGTGGTAAAGGTTTTTATCCCTGGAATCTGAACGCCGTGAGCGGTCGGAATGACAGGCTGATGCAGGCGAATCAGTTGCGCTAAGGTCTTTTTCAGTTGGGTGCGCGGCACGATTGCATCAACAAATCCATGATTTAGCAAATATTCCGCCGTCTGAAAATCATCGGGAAGTTTTTGGCGTAAGTTCTGTTCGATCACTCGTCGCCCAGCGAACGCAATCATGGCTTTCGGTTCTGCCAGAATGATGTCTCCCAGCATGGCAAAACTCGCCGTTACACCGCCAGTCGTTGGATGAGTTAGGACTGGGATGTAAAGCAGGCGGCTTTCCCGGTGACGCTGTAGCGCTCCGGAGATTTTTGCCATCTGCATCAGGCTCAGCATTCCTTCCTGCATTCTCGCGCCACCAGAGGCGCACACAATCACAACCGGAAGGCGCTGCTGAGATGCGCGTTCAATCAGGCGGGTAATTTTCTCACCCACGACCGACCCCATACTCCCCCCAATGAAGCGGAAATCCATTACGCCGAGCGCAACTTGGCAACCATCGAGTTGACCGATTCCGGTTTGTACGGCTTCAGTCAGCTTGGTTTTCTCTTGGGTATCGCGCAGGTAGTCACTGTAAGATTTGCGAGCGCGGAATTTTAGCGGGTCGGTCGGAAGGATATCTTCATCGATCGGGACCCACGTGTCTGCGTCGATCAATTGTCGAATCCGTTCTGGACTAAAAACACGCATATGATGGCTGCATTCTAGGCAGACCATCTGATTTGCTCTGAGGTCTTTGGTGTAAGTCAATACACCACACATTTCGCACTTTTTCCAAAGTCCATCAGCAATCTCTCGCTCTTGAGCCTGAGGAACTTTCGGATCAGATTTTCGCCGATTTGCAAACCAATCAAATAGTGACATTAGTGAATCTACCTACTACCACGAATAAAAGTTAACGGCTTATATAAAAGCGAGTAACATGTCGCTAGTTCAATCAAATCGTATTAAAAAATGCGTTCTTTTCTATACTCTACACGTACTAAATTTGACTACCTTAACAGTATGAAAGCTTGTACGTAACCCATCTCTGATGAGAAATCATTTTTGTCGCTGTATTCTCTCGTACCTCATTTAACCGCTCGATTGAGAAATATTTTCTCGACGCGTTCTTGGTTTATCCAATTCCCAAGACTTTGGCAACTCTTATCTTAAATTGTTGTCATTGACATCCGTTAATCCTACCAAAATCTGGGAATTCTAAGCGCGAGTGCCGTGGCAAGTCCGAAATTTACCTGTTGATATGAACACGTCTACTGCTGAGTTGTTTGGGTCGTCTCATTATCGTGCCATTGCGGATGATGCTTTGAAAGACGAAGATAATGCTGCTTGGGTGATGGAGTTAGATCCAGACGTTCGACAAGCTTGGATTGAGCGGATTCGTTGGATTCGTTTAGCAGATCGTTTAGCGGAAAATGAACTGATTGAGGAGAGATCTGGACAGTTTCAAGCATTTTGTAATTCGTGGCGCTGGCTGAGTGCGACTGGAACGGTGCAGCCGACGGGAGATCATCGATCGCTGTTTGAGTCGATGCGAGACTGCTGGTTTGACCAGGCTGATCCAAGTAGTCAATTTTCCCGGCAGGCTTGGCAGCAGTATTTAACGGCGCTGAATCGGTATAGCCAGAAGAATTTAGTCTTTGATACGATCGCTGAGTTTGAGACGATGCTGCGGGAGTTAGCTGCATCATTTTTTCAGGTTTTACCGTTTTTGTCCGATCAGACTTGCCAGGTGGTTGGCGCGTTCGGGGTCGTCGATCAGTTTTACAATACGCTACGAGATTTACGTGAGGATGCAGAGCAAGGAATTTGCTATTTGCCCAACGAATTGCTCGATCGCTTCGCTGTGACACGATCTGAGATTCTAGACCTTAGAGCCTATGACAATCCGGGATTTCGATCGATGATGCAGTTTTGGATTTATGATTATTTGCCAACCCTACAGCGTCGCACTTATCCATTTCTTTTGTCGTCTGATTTGCATCCGTCTTGGCAGATTTTGCGCGATTGGTCGCTGAATCGGTACCGTCGCATTGAGCGGGTGATGCGCCATTGCGATTATGATTATGTGCGATTTCCGCAAGTCTATTGGCGTGAGGTGCAGCGCGATTTAGTGCTGTTGATGCCTGCAAGATGGGGGAACGCAACCGCGCCGAAGCAGTCTAGCAAAGCGGTATCGTTTCACGATCGACATTGTAAGCTGCGGAAATTTGTCGCAACCGATCTTTCACAGTGCGGGTAACTTCAGAAGATTCTGCCGAACAGCAATACTCTCGCTGCTTCAACTTAAAGCGGTTAGACAGCGAGAGCAACTCGCCTTTAATAGGCGCTTGCGGTTTTACGGTGCTGAACTGCGGTTACGCCTGTGGGTTCAAGCACTTTACCATTCTCAATCGTGGCATAAAGCAGCCAGTGGTCGCCGCAATCCATCCGATTCTCGATTTTGCATTCGAGGTAGGCAAGAGCATCTAAAAGAATAGGGCAACCATTAGAGGCGTGATCGGTGCTGAGTTCAGCAAAACGATTTTCACCGGGAGCGGTTGCTTTTAAGAAGGTGCGCCGAACGTTTCGCCCTTCCTTCAGAATGTTGAGCACAAAGGGAATTTCAGGATGGTCTAGAACGCCTTCTGCTCGATCTTTCGGTAAGGCAACCGTAATTCCAGGAGGGTTAAAGGTCGCTTGCGACACCCACGAGGTTAGAATCCCAAACGGTGTTTCTCCCTGATTTGCAGTCACAACACAGAGCGAACCGACAACGCGCCCGATCGCTTGCTCGGTACGATCGGTTTGAGCTTCGACGGCTCCTTGACGCGGCGCTCTGATTTTTTTCATTTTTTTCAGAGCTTGAGCGAATTCGGCTCCGGCGGCTTCACAGTGTTGCAGCACTTCTTCTGAAGGTGTGAATTTGACGCGAATGGTGTCGAAGCCAAAGGCAAATCCGGCATCTTGCAGTCTGCCTTCGAGTAGGTCGATCGCTTCACCACTCCAGCCGTAAGAACCAAAAACACCTGCAATTTTGGTTTTTGAAGCGGTAGAAAGCACTAATCCTAGAGCAGTCTGCATTTGGGTTGGAGCGTGTCCGCCCAGCGTTGGAGAGCCGATGACGAATCCGTCGCATTGCTCGATCGCGGCTGTGATTTCGCTGGGGTCAACGAGTTCACAATTAATCAATTCGACTTTGATTTCAGCATCGGTGAGTCCTTTAGCGATCGCGTGGGCGACGGTTGCGGTGTTGCCGTAAGCAGAGGTATAAAGCAGCGCTACAGAAAGTTCTTGATTCTCTTGCTGTTCGCACCATTCGAGGTATTCGAGCTTGAGGCGGCTGAGGCTGTAGCGCACGATCGGGCCATGTCCAACCGCGTACCATTTCGGACGAAACCGAGCCATCTTGTCGATCGCGTCTTCGACTTGTTTTGACTGTGCTGCGTGGAGGCAATCGAAGTAGTAATGGCGATCGTCGTCGAGTTGCTTCCAGTTCTCGTCGAAAATGGCATCATCGCAAACGTGAGCGCCGAAGAATTTATCAGTATAGAGAATACGGGTTGCCGGATCGTAAGTGCAGAGTCCATCTACCCAGCGCGGGGTGGGCGTAAAGGCAAACTGAAGCTCGTGCCCTTTTCCGAGGTCGAGGACTTCTTCACCTCGAACGGGGTTGATGTTTAGGGGCTGATTGGAGAATGCAGCCTTGAGGCTATTGGCGGCAGGGCGAGAGCAAACGATCGTAATTTGTGGCGCAATTTCGAGCAGGCGTTTGATCGTTTCGATCCGATTGGAGTTGACGTGACCCAGAATTAGGTAGTCGAGCTTTTGGAAATACTGGTGGTCGTGGAGTTCCTTGAGAAAGATATCGGTAAAGGAGCCGCCCGGTGGGTCAAACAGCGCACTTTTTTCGGCTTGAATGAGGTAGCTGTTTGCAGTTGTTCCTTTTTGACGGGCGTATTCGGTTTCAAATTTCAGCCGATCCCAGGTGCGCGATCGTAAGATCCAAGTATCTTGAGCGATTTCGGCAACTTGGACATCTCTAGGTCGAGTTTGAAGCATAAGGCGAGCATGATGAAGGGTGGGACATAAAGGACAGGTTCATCCTTTTGCAAACTCCCACCCTGACTGGACAAGTCGGGGTGAGGAGATTCGGTATTAATAGTGATTGCCAACTTTGCGATGGTGTACAGCCGTTAACGCATCCGCTTTCGCGACTCGCCCTGTGGTAACGATGCTGTAAACAATCCAGTGATCGGGGCATTCCATCCGGCTCACAACTTCGCACTCTAGATAAGCCAGCGATTCAGCCAGAATCGGTGAGCCATTAGTCGCAGGATAGGTGGTGACATCGGCAAAGCGATCGGCTCCCGGCGCAAACCGCTTGAGGAAGTGCTTCATTAATGCCTGATATTTTCCTTCTTCCAGCGCATTTAGCACGAAGTGATCGCCAATGTGCAGGAACGATTCGATCGCCCGATCTTTGGCAACCGCGATCGAGACTCCGAGCGGTTCAGAACTTGCCTGCGCGACCCAAGATGCCAGCATTGCACTGGAGATGTCGCCCTTTTTGGCAGTAATGATGTACAGACCGCCGCTAATGCGACCGAGGGCTTTATCTAGCTCGGTGTCGAGGGCTTTCATTTGTTTGACGGTACGATCGCGAGTGAGCCATTGTCCTAAGTCTGTGCCGGACTCCTCGCAAAGCTGGTAGATCGCTTCGGTCGGTTCGTCTGCGATTTTGATTGGCTCAAATTTCTCAACCAAGCCAATCTCCCGGATTCGGTTGCGAATCGGATAAACGGCTTCATCGTTACCGCCGCCGACTTCAAACAGTCCAAAGTTCTGCTTGGAATTTACGGCAGCAAGAATGGTACCGATCGCGGCGGCAGCGTTTTCAGCAACTTCTCCAGATTGCGGGGGCATTCCCAGAACGATCGCGCTGGAGAGTTCGACCAGTTCGCGGACTTCCTGCGGTTCAGCAACGCGCAGATCCATGATTTCAACGGCGACTCCGGTTTTGGTAATTCCGGTTGTGATCGCTTGCGCGAGTTGATCGCCGTACCCATGTCCTGCCACATAGAATAAGCCAACGGTGGTGGTCGCTTTTGCTTGGGTTTGGCTCCAATCTTGGTAGCGTCCGACTAATTCTTCGATGTTGTAGCGCAGCAGTGGCCCGTGACCTGTGGCGATCGTCGTAATTTCGGGAAGTTCTTTGATGCGTTTGATCGCTCCGAGTACCGATCGAGCGTTCGGAGCCATGAGGCAGTCGTAGTATAGACGAAACTCGGCTTCGAGAATATCAAGGTCTTCATCGTAGGTGTGATCGTCGCAGAAGTGCATCCCGAACGCATCACAGGTGAATAGCGTTTGCGTTTTGTGGTCGTAGGTGAAAATTGTGTCGGGCCAGTGTAAGTTCGGTGCAGAGACAAATTCAAGTTCGTGTCCATTGCCGAGTTCCAGACGATCGCCGCTCTTGACAACTTTGCTCTTGAACGGCTGATGCACCAAGTTTTCGAGAAATTGGATCGCAACTTTTGCACCCACGACGATGATATCCGGATTGAGTTCTAGGACATCGCGGACTAAGCCACTATGATCTGGCTCGGTGTGACTGATGATTAGATAGTCAATGTCTTGTGGATCAATCAACTCATTTAGAGCATCAATGTAGAGTTCACGGAATTTCGCATGTGAGGTATCAACTAGAGCAACTTTCTCGCCTTTAATTAAAAAAGAATTGTAAGTTGTTCCATTCTCAAGAGAAAATTCGATATCGAAGCGATCGCGATCCCAATCGAGCGATCGGATCGTGGTAGTTTCGGGTGCAATATCGCTGATTTCGGTAGTGAGACGAACTCGTGATCGAGCTGAGCGAGGAGCAGAAGCGACCATAAACGATCTCCCAGAGGTAATGTAAACGATAACGCAGTTCTCTTATAGCTTGATTGTCGCGCCTTGTATCTCAATTTGTAAAGTTTCAATAAGTAAGCATACCTATAAATGAAACTAATTACAAATCGTTGGATCGCGCTAAATATTGGAAACTCCCGACTTCATTGGGCTTTGTTTGAAAATGACCAAATTCAACAAAGATACAATATGTCACATATCGCCGAGGATTCAGTGATTCTGCTGAACGATCGTGATTCCAACTCTACAGCAAAACCGATTAGCTTAGTTTATCAATCGCTGCCTTGGATGAGCATCGATTCAGAGCTATGGGTCGCGTCAGTTGTCCCGAAGCAGGTTGATTACTGGCGGAATGTTCCCAATTTTCACGGCATCTCTCTCAGCGAAATTCCTCTTCATCAGCTTTATTCTACGCTCGGTGTCGATCGTGCTCTAGCTCTATGGGGTGCTATCCAAGTCTATGGTAGTCCAGCCTTAGTCATCGATTGCGGAACGGCAATGACTTTTACAGGTGGGAACGAAAAGCATGAGTTGATTGGCGGCGCGATCGTGCCTGGAGTGCGGCTACAGTTTCAAGCTCTGGGACAACAGACCGCAGCGCTTCCTACGATCGGGCAAGTTGAAACTCTGCCTGAACGATGGGCAAGGAATACCCAAACCGCGATCGAGAGCGGAATTTTGAACACACTTTTAGCAGGAATTCGCAGTTTTGTCGAAGACTGGAATCAGCAGTTTGAAAGGAGTACGATCGTCTTGACCGGGGGTGATGCGGAGTTAATTTATCGGCTCTTTGAGCAGACCGAGCCGCGAATTTTTGAGCAGCTTCGACTCGATTTGGATTTAGTGTTTTGGGGAATGCGATCGGTTCGCAACGCCTTGAAACCTTAAGCGCTTGAAACTTTAAGCGATCGTAGTCCTGCCCTCAAAATAATCTTGTAGCTGCTGATCGTGATCATGTGAGAGCTTACCGGGGGGTAGATGTAAGCAATGGAACGCCTGCACATCTGCTACTTCATCGATATCCTTTGGGTTGAAGGTTCCAGTTGCTTCCACTTCCACAACGATGCAAATTGAGTGCATTCGTGGATCGCGATCGGGAGCCGAGTAAATTCCGACTAATCGCCGAATTTTGGTCAGTTCTAAACCTGTTTCCTCGACAAGCTCGCGGCGAATCGCCGTCGGCAAGTCTTCGCCCCAATCGACAATGCCTCCGGGAAGGCTCCACAGTCCGTTATCTCGTCGCCGAATTAGCACAATGCGATCGTCCGGTAAAACTGTAATGATGCTTGTCCCAGTAATCGGGTGGCGGAAGATCACACCCAGAATGGTTTGGAAATATCGCCAAAACCGACGCATAAATTCACGATATGAGGTGAAGGGGTTGAAGTGCCTAAAAGTGATAGAAGCAGTCGAGCGGGAATTTCTGGTAGATACGAGACGCTGGAGGATAAGCAATTCACGCGAGATCGGCGAGGACTTGTGCTGCGTGAAACTCAGGTTTTACTTTGCGGTAGATTTTCTCGATCGTACCATCTGGGCTAATGACAAAGGTGTTCCGGATTACGCCTAAGAACTCTTTGCCCATAAATTTCTTCAATCCGTAACTTTCATAAGTCTCCGCTACTTTACCGCCTTCATCACACAGCAGCGGAAACGGCAAATTGTACTTCGTCACAAACTTCTCATGGGAATTAGCGTCATCCGCGCTAATTCCCAATAGAACGATATCTTGCGTCTGATATTGCTCGTAAGCATCCCGAAATCCACAAGCTTCTTTAGTGCATCCGGGAGTATTATCGCGAGGGTAGAAATACAAAACGACTCGCTTACCTTTGAAATCCGCAAGCTTGACTAAATTTCCCTGAGTATCGGGTAAACAGAAGTCAGGAGCGCGATCGCCTACAGTTAGTCCCATACTTAGCTCTGTTGAAATCGTTGTTTTGCGGATGCGATCGCCTGATTAATCTGCTCGAATCCAGTTCCACCGAAACTATTTCGGGCTGCAACGACCTGCACAGGTGAGATCGCGTCGTAGATATCTGACTCAAACGCCGGATGAAGTTCTTTCCATTCTGCAAGGGTTAGGTCTTTGAGCAGCTTATTGGCTGAGAGGCACGATCGCACCACTTTCCCAACCAGGTTATACGCTTCTCTAAAGGGAATTCCTTTTGCTGCAAGGTAATCCGCCACATCAGTTGCATTTGAGAAATCTTCTGTCACCGCTTCGTTCAATCGTGCCGTGCGGAACTCTAAGCCTTCTTGAAATAAAATTGTCATCGCTTCTAGACAAGCCTTGACGGTGTTCACAGAATCGAACAAGGCTTCTTTGTCCTCTTGCAAATCTTTGTTGTAAGCGAGCGGCAGTCCTTTCATCAGCACCAACATTCCCTGCAAATGCCCGAAGACTCGCCCTGCTTTACCGCGCACGAGTTCTGGTACATCGGGATTCTTTTTTTGCGGCATGATGCTCGATCCTGTAGCGCAGCTATCTTTCAGCGTGACAAAACTGAATTCTTGAGATGCCCAAAAAATTACTTCTTCGGACAAGCGGCTAAGATGCACCATGATCAAGCTTGCAGCGCAGAGGAATTCGATCGCAAAATCTCGATCGCTCACGCCATCTAAGCTGTTTTCGTACAGTCCCCCGAACTCTAACAATTCGGCGGTGTAATGTCGGTCGATCGGAAAGGTTGTTCCCGCTAGCGCCCCTGATCCCAAGGGTGAAACGTTGACTCGCTGATAAATTTCGCCGAGTCGCGTCCAGTCGCGCTGCGTCATCTCGAAATACGCCAGCAAATGATGTGCCAAACTAATCGGCTGCGCCCGTTGCAGATGGGTGTAGCCCGGAATTAGCGTCTTAACGTGCTGCTCAGCGAGTCCGAGTAAAACGCCTTGAAAGTCTCGAAGCTGCTGACGAATTTGTTGAATTTGGGCGCGGAGATAAAGGCGGGTATCAGTTCCAACCTGATCGTTGCGCGATCGAGCGGTATGCAACTTCTTACCAACATCGCCCACAATCTCGGTGAGACGGTGTTCTACCGCGAAATGCACGTCTTCTGCATCAATGCCGGGTTGAAACTGTCCTTGGCGATATTCTTGCCGGATCTGCTCTAGTCCTTTGACTAACTGATCGCCCTCTTCCGCAGAAATAATGCCAGTTTTTGCCAGCATTTTTGCGTGTGCTTGCGATCCCGTTAAATCATATTCAATTAGCGCGATATCAAATCCGATGCTGGCGTTAAACTGCGCGATCGCGGGATGCAATGCCGTTTCAAAACGCTGGCTCCAAGTTTGAGAAGGTTTAGATTCAGGAGACTGCTGACTCAAGGGAACTCTTTGTCGATCGACTGCAAGTTCTAAGCCTACCGCAAACGGTTGAAAAGAAGGGATGAAGCTCAGATTAATTTTTCATCCCAGTAAAGAGACTCGCCGGAATTAGCCGAACGAAGTAAAGGTTCTGACGAAGTACCCTAGTCCAGCTCCTAACACAAATGCCCAAACCTGACCGGTTCTGACAAAGTGATTCCAGCTTTTGCCGACATTCCCGGCAATATCGGTTTGCTTGAATTCCTGAGCCAGAATGTTGACATCGATCGATTGCACAACATCGCTCAGATGAAGGGTGTGATCGAACCAGGTGGGTAGATCTAAAACAAGATGAATCATGTGATTGTGCCGTGATTGGTTTGCTTTCAGCACAGTCTTATCACAGGAATCAAGTTAGAGAGTCCGAGAAAATGCTAGTTCAGAAGCGGCATTACTGAGGTCGCGATGATCGCCGCCTGCGTACGATCGCGTAGATTCAAACGCCCTAAAATGCTGGCGACGTGGTTTTTCACGGTTCCTTCTGAGATTTCGAGCGATTGGGCAATTTCCCGGTTGCTCGATCCTTCTGCGATCAGTCTTAACACTTGGCGCTCACGAGCAGTCAGCTTAGCAAATCCAGGCGGTAAGCTAGGAGCAGGAGTACGCCGCTGGGACGGCATAAACGGCAGAACGTTCGTCATTGATGGTTCGGTAGGACTGGTTTCTCCGATCGGCGGAGCAAGCACTTTCTGCAAAATTCCGGGACTGAGTTGAGTAAAGCCTCTATGTGCAGTCCGAACGGCATTGGCTAACTCGTCAGGCGACATATCCTTGAGCAAATAGCCCCGCGCTCCAACTCGCAAAGCGGTTCGGACTGAGGCTTCATCATCAGTAGCGGTCAGAACTAAAACGCGGGTTTTTGGGCAGCGCTCACAAATGGCTTGAGTTGCAGTGATGCCGTCCATTTTTGGCATTTTCAAATCCATCAACACCACATCTGGCTGGAGGGCTTCCGTTTGCTCTACCGCATCGCAACCGTTGTCTACATCTGCTACAACTTGCAGATCAGGCTCCTGCTCTAGAAGCGCTTTCAATCCTTCTCGAATGAGGTTTTGATCATCGGCTAACAATACGCGAATCATACAGTGCTTTCCTCTTCTCAGAGATGAAGTTTAGGGATGGGGGCGATCGAAAAACTCCTGAACGCAATGAACTCGAAATACAGTAACCGTTGAGAAAATTGTTCTCGATAATTTGTAAAATATCATCAAAATATCTTTTCGTTTTTATAGAAATAAATCAAGCCCTTTGTGACAGAAATTTACCAAATTGGAGAAGAAGTCAGTATGCTGAAAGACTAGAAAAAATGGCAGTGAAGTTGTGATGCGAAAGACTGAGCAACCCGTCAAGCCGATCTCCTGGTTTCGGCTTGGAATCCTTGGAATATTTCTTGTGTCGCTGGGTCTGCGGTTCTGGGGACTCGGACGATTTAATACACTCGTTTTTGACGAAGTTTACTATGCAAAATTCGCGAATAACTACTTAACTGGGACAAGATTCTTCGATGGTCATCCGCCGTTAAGCAAATACTTGATCGCAATCGGAATCTGGATTGGAAATCGTCTTCCGATCGGTCAAGACACTGTAAACAATTTGGCAGGCTCAACTTTAAGTACCTGGAGTTATCGCTGGCTTAATGCGTTAACAGGTTCCTTTATTCCGCTAGTTATTTCTGCGATCGCATACCAACTCAGCCAAC
Source organism: Leptolyngbya sp. DQ-M1 (assembly GCF_039962505.1). NCBI lineage: Bacteria > Bacillati > Cyanobacteriota > Cyanophyceae > Leptolyngbyales > Leptolyngbyaceae > Leptolyngbya > Leptolyngbya sp. DQ-M1. The sequence continues at coordinate 505,963 of NZ_JAMPLJ010000004.1, read as the reverse complement.
GTCGTAGCTATGGTCTGATTGCCGGAATTCTTGCCGCGATGGATGGTCTATTCCTGGTTGAGTCACGCTACGCCCTGAATAATATCTACCTTATATTGTTCGGATTGTTGGGACAATGGTTCTTGTTATTAAGTTTACGATCGCCAAAAAAATTGAATTGGTTTCTCGTTGGATCTGGAGTATTTTTTGCTGCCTCTGCTTCAATCAAATGGAACGGATTATGGTTCTTGATGAGTGCTTATTTCCTGTGGGGATTAGGTTGGTTATTTCGCCTGCTTAATTGGATGAGTCAGCGATCGCAACGATTCACAGAAGTCTCTAATCATCCATTACCAACTTCATCGTTGTATCGAATTACGCAGATTAATCTGTTCTCTTTTTTACTCTGTTTTGCAGGTGTTCCAGCGCTGTTTTATTGGTTAATTTGGCTACCTCATATTTATCTAAATCCTGAATTTAACTTTATCGAAGTTCAGAGGCAAATTTTGTCTTACCATCAGCGCGTGGGTAGCGGCATGAATATTCATCCTTACTGCTCAACTTGGTACAGTTGGATACTAATGCTTCGCCCAGTTGCGTATTTTTATCAAGTTGCAAATTCACCGACTGCTCCAATTCCAAACGGAAGTTCTGCCCTAATTCTTCAGCCTGGACGGGTGGTTTACGATGTTCATGCAATTGGAAATCCAGCGCTATGGTGGTTTTCTTCGGTGGCGATCGTATTTCTCATTTGGATACTTGTCGAACACTGGCACATCTTGCCAACTCTGGTTACGGCTCAAGCTCCCAAGCTAGGCTATTTGCCGCCTCAAGAGTTATGGATTGTGCTGTTTCTAATGACTGGGTATGTAGCGAATTTACTGCCCTGGATGCCTGTATCGCGCTGTGTGTTTCTGTATCACTACATGGGATCATCCATTTATGCCGCGATGGGACTGGCTTGGCTGATCGATCGCTGGCTTCGCAAGCGCGAATCTCGTGCGCTCGGAATTGGCGTAATCATGCTTTGTGCGATCGCGTTTGTGTTTTGGATGCCGATTTATCTGGGCTTGCCATTGTCGCAATCAGAATATGAGATGCGGATGTGGCTGAGATCGTGGATTTAACGACTCTGAAATAAACGAAACGGGTTCCATTGAATGAAACCCGTTGAACTTATCCCGATTTTGCTGAGGCTCTATTTGATCTTGCTATCTTCGATGTCAATTTGAGTAGGGGGCAATTTCGGTGCGTCTTCTGTCCTATTAGAAGACTTCGATCGCGCCTCTCCCGCTTCTCTCACCATATCGGTTGCTTGTTTTAGCAAGTCTTTGAGCATTTTTCGCACTTGCCGTTCCCGTTGTGCCAGAGCAACTCCCGCTTCTCCAATTTGTCGATCGAGGTCTGCCATCTTTTGATCCGCTTGGGTCTTTGCGGATTCGGCTTGTGGTCGGGCTTGGTCGTACCACTCTTTTGCTTCGTTCAGGTGAGCTTGAGCGCGATCGTGATAATCCTCGCTGCGTGCAGCCAGGTTTGCCCGCAGAATGGCTAACTGTGCCTGCACTTGAGCATAGCGTTTCTTTAACAAACCCGCCTCCTCGCTGTTGCGAATCGTCTCGATCGTCGTCTCGATCTGTTCCCGAACTTCAACAGACATATCTCGTGCGGCTTCCTTCAGCCCTTCCATGCCCGCTTCGACTTGTTGCTCTAGTTCGTCTTCTTGTTCACTGAGTTGAGTCTGTAGCCGCTTCACTTCTGCTTCAGTTTCAGCAATACGCTGTTGACGAGCGCGACTAATTCCTTCGACGACTCCTTCAACCGAAGCGGTGATGTCTTCTTTGATATGTGTCCCGCCTTCTTGCAAGCTTGTTGCTGCACTAGAAAACGCATCCTTGACGATCGACCGAATATCTCCGGTTCCTGCTTTCAATTCGGAAGTGATTTGGTCGATCGCGCTTCGCATAATTTCTCGAATGCGATCGGTGCGGAGTTGTCCCACTTCTTTTGCTTGCTTCAGGTCAGATGAGATTTTCTCTTTGACAGAATTAGCCATATGAATCCTCTAATTAAAACCTTATTATTTCTTCCTCTAGTCTGACGTAGGATTTCTTTAACATCCTCTTTCTTAAGGTTAATAAGAAAAGCTCCTGATAAAATACCAGGAGCTAAGCTTTGAATTAGATGACCTTAAGCTTCAACAAAACGCTAAGCAAATTGTGTTCAGATTGCAATTCAAGAAACTAGAATCGCAGACCTACACCACCAACAATGCTCAGTGAACCATTGCCGCTTCCTTGATAAGCATTGATGCCATATTTCGCATCGCTATAAACAACAACGCCTTTTGCAACTTCTGATTCAACACCTGCTGAAATAACGGCAGAATCTTTGTTGCCAATTTGAGAAGTTTGACCGTCTTTTTGCACAAAACCGTAGCCAGCACCTAGATAGACGTTCGTGTTTCTAGAAACAGGAAGATCATAGGTCAGCGAAGGAATAACCGCGCTGTTGTCGCCGTTGAACATAACGGAACCACGAACAGAAACAGGCGCATTTGGAATTGCAAATCGACCTTGAATGTTTCCACCAAATACTGCTTCGTCATTACTGACTCCGCCGCTGGTCACACTGCCGCCAACCCCAGCTCCAACATAGCTTCCGTCGAAGCGAACAGATTGGGCAGAAGCAGAACCTGCAAAGAACAAAGGAGACAAAGCAAGGGCAGAAAGAGCAGAAAGAGTTGCTACCGATTTGAGAGAGAGTTTCATAACTTTTCCTAGCGTGACGAAGAACTTTAGTTGAGGTTTATTGCCTTCAATTCTTACTTTCAATGTCGTAAGAAGTGCTTGATGTGTTCCCGGAGTTTCAGAGGTTTTTGAATTGGTTAGGAGTTCTATATCTTTAGAAATAGTTCCAGTTTGATCAGTCAAAAACTTGAGATTACTTCTGGAGGAACCAGCAATAAATCGCATTGATTTCTCATATCTCTGGTATATCTTGCAGGATTTCAAATCATCTTAAACAATGGTCTGTTCTATAAGTGTCACATCATAAATGTTGTCATTTATCTCTCTTTCAAAACAACAAAAAAGAGGCATTCTTTGCAATTTTGCCAAAGAAAACGCCTCTAAGAAAATGATTTTTAGGTGTGAAAATTAGCGTTAAAGTTCGGTTTTCCGTCTCGTTAAATCAAGAAGTACCTAACCCAAAAGGCTGAGAATAACTACACATTATTAACTAGAATTTTCGGAAGCAATATCTTTTAGGTTTCCGAAAGAGGTCAGTTGTAAAGAGCGCGGCTATAGTCATCCTAATTAGTTGTGAAATGGGGCGTGGGGTGTCGTTTCTTTTTCAACCCCCTACTCCTTTTAGCGTTCACAACTCAAACAGGGTCGCTACACAATTTATAGATGCAGCAGCAGAATCAAAAGTTCCGAGCCGATCGCTCTGCAAAATAAAGAAACTTTTCGCTGACATGAAACTACGGCGTGAATTCTACCAATCCACCTCTGCCCGTTCATGCAGGACGCGCCCATACACGGCTTCAGTTTGCTGTGCCAGCTTGCTCCAGTCAAACCGCCGGACTAAATCTTCATAGGCGTTCTGCACCAGCGATCGCGCAAACTCTGGACGCTTCAATATTTCCAAAATTCCCCAAGCGATCGACTCTGGGTTACTCACCCAAGTCACAATTCCAGTCCTGCCATGCCGCACAACTTCAGGAAATCCCCCTGCATCGGAAACAACAACGGGCACTCGCGCTGCAAAGCTTTCGAGCGCCACAATTCCGAAAGGTTCATACAAACTTGGGAAAACCGCACAATCTGCAATCGTCTGAAAGCGATCGAGGTCTTGATCCGGCATAAATCCAGCGAAGAAGCAATGTCTCCAAATTCCGAGTTCTTTCGCCTGCTGCTTGAGATGTTCTGTGTGTCCACCCCCAATAAAAACGAATTTCACGCGCTGATTCATCTCATGTAGGATCTTCGGAGCCGCCTGAATCAAGCCAGAAACCCCTTTCTCATGCGTCATCCTGCCGACGTAATAGACAATTTTCTCCTGATCGACCGCAAAACGCCGCCGAAACTCCCAATAGTCGAAATCCGGGTCAAGCTGTTTTTTCTCGCGCCGGATGCCATTGTAGACGACATCAATTTTGTCCCACGGTGCCGCGAGGGTTTGCTCAACTTCTCGCCGCATAAAGTTTGTGCAAACAATAATTCGCCACGCTTCGTGAGTTAACAACCGCTCCTTTCCGTGAACATAATGCTGCGTTGGGTTAAAAATTCCACCATGCCGTCCACGTTCTGTAGCATGAATGGTTGCCACAAGTGGCACTTTAAAGTGATGTTTTAACGCGATCGCCGCATCGCTCACCAGCCAGTCATGAGCATGAATGGCATCAAAGCCGCCTTCTTCTAGGATTAATTTACCGCCGTGCTGTCCCATGCTATCGTTCATGGCACAGACCCATTGGAAAAAATCTTCATGTTTTGCTACGGCGACTCGATGAACTTGGACTCCCTCCACAACCTCAAAATGAGGTGCCAGTCCAAACTCCACGGTAATCAATACAATTTGATGCCCCAGTTTCACCAACTCTGGGTAAAGTTCTCCAACATGGCGAGCAATGCCGCCCACGATGCGGGGTGGAAATTCCCAAGTCAGCACCAAAATCTTCATCGCTCTTAACGCCCTTTTACCAGCGGTATGTTTGTACTTGCTTTGAGTCCTTTCCTTCACCAGCGCCCAAGTGTTAGATATGGAACCTCTTACAGATGGAATCCTGATTCTATCAGTCTGTTTTTTCGAGATTGATAAAACTTTATGCTAAAAAATAGACTCAGTGTGAGGTCGTAGACTTGATCGATCCTGAATGAATTGTCGTATTAAAAAACACTAAAGATTCAGCCACAATCCTTTATTTTTGTACTGCTACAATAAGCTTTCATCAGAGTGTTCCTGGGTACGCAAACTAGGGCAAAATGATGCAGAGGAAATCGATAAACAATCCGCTGCGATGGAGTTGAAAGAGGCGATATGAGCATTGAAAAAATCGTTGATCAAGCCCTTCAGGATGGCTATTTGACCCCCGCGATGGAAGCCGAAGTTGGGCGTATCTGCGACACCGCCTCGGAACTGTCGATCGAAGAGTATATGGCGTTGGATCGATTGATGGGAGCGCTCCTGACTGGAGAAGTGGTTGCCGTTCCCCGTAAGCAGTTTATTAACGTCATGGAAGAATTGGTCTTAACGGAAGCGATCGCACGGGTTGCAGAAATTGAAGCGACTAGCGATCGCACCTTAGATTTAGGTGATATTGCCGCTTATGCGTTGAACCGTTTACCGCCGCTTTACGCTACGACTGAAGAAGGCGCGAACTATCAACGGCAACACGCTAAAGAAGATTTACAAGGAATGATTTCGCAGCGAGTTGGAGAAGCGATCGCGAAAAATCTTGATAAGCCTGATTTCTTCCCAGAACGTCAGATTCTCGGCAAAAGCTCGAAAGATGAGATTCTCACTCAAGTGGGCAGTCTTTTGCAGGCGTATGCTCCCAGTTTCGAGCCAGAGCCACATCGTTAGATATTTCTATTGTTAGATATTTTTCATGAGGTTAAAGGGGCAGAACGCCCCTTTTTTATCGAGATTGTAATCCGAGATAATGAACCATCGGGAAGCCTGCGGCTAGATCCTGCCAGAATTGATCGCGTAATTCCTCTGGATACACAGTAACTTGATCTAGCTCAATTCGCTTAAACCAGCGGAGTTCTGTAATCCAATCAGAATCAGGCGAAGTTGGGGGGAGGTGTTCGAGCGTGAGCGTACCGGAGAAGTGATCGACCACGCAGAAAAACTCACAACTGCGAACATCTGATTCACTGTCGTAAAACTCTAGCAGGTAAGCGATGCGTGACAAGCTGGCGGTCAGTCCAGTTTCTTCAAAGATTTCACGAGCGGCACAGGCAAAAATCGACTCGTCTTCCCGCTCAATGCCACCACCGGGAGGAATCCAGATTGTGCGTCCAGTTTCGGGGCATTTATGAGCAACTAATAGAATCTCATCTTCCTGCACCACTAAACCAGCCGCTCGAATTCGGTGTTTCATACAAATAGTTTCATACAAATAATTAAGGCTTAACGACGACCAGAGTTCCAATCTGTACCTGTTTGTATAGCGCAACAACATCAGCATTCCTCATTCTGAGACAGCCATGCGAAACGGCTTGCCCTAGCAAGGAATAATCTGTCGTTCCGTGAAAACCAATCAGCAGTTTACCCTGCGATGTGAATCCGATCCAGCGCTGACCGAGCGGATTATCTTTGTGTCCGGGCGCAATCTTTTCCCCTGTAATTGGATGCTGCCATGCGGGATTCTCGTACATTTGCTGCACTTTAAAGGTGCCTGTCGGAGTTTCCCAGCCCTCCTGTCCGATCGCAATCGAATAAGTTGCTTCTAATTTCTTCTGTTCATACAACCGGACTTTACGATCGCTTAAATCTACAACTAATTCTCTTTCAATCACGGGGGATGGCTCTGGAGCCGGAGTCACGCTCACTTGAAAATTTGGCAGCTCAATTTGAGGCATTGAGATCGCCGGAAGGCGCTGCAATTGCAGAAGCGCGATCGCGCAGCCCGTAAGAACGCAAATCGTCGTTAAGGCTCTAGCAAGAGACGAATTTTGAACCTTTGTCGCCATTACTTCTTCATTCAAACTGCCACAATTATCTTATTTTGCCCGGAACCCCGACTGTAAGCCTTGAATCTCTAGACGCAAGTAGACCTACATCACAGGTATACCACTGTCAAAATGTCAACGTAGTTATTACGGCGATAATTTCACTCAACCGGACGGTCGGTGAATTTGAGAAACTATAACCATGGTTAGATGAAGTAGCACTTGACAATGGTTCAATCTGCGATTCGGAATCTACAATGCTGGGAGTGTGGTGTTTCGGTTTAGAGGAGGACGGAGTGATGAAAGAAAAGTTTTTTTTGGCGATCGTAATTACTTTTTCACTGAGCTGCCTGCAAAACTGGTCAATTCCGACTGCAACACAAATAAAAGATTCCATGCAGGAGCAAACCTATCACCTCGCTCGCGTTTGGATTGACCAGCCTTAGGCGTATTTCTATTGCAGGAACTCTCCAGTAAGAACGGGCACGAGATATCCTAGATAAGACCATTCGATCGCGCCCTTAAACTCGAAGGAACTTTTTCAACCCGTGTGCTGTCATCTATAGCGGAACGTCAAACATACCGTTATCCGCCCATGAGTCAGTCCCTTCCTGTATCCTGGTCATCGATCGAGCCAAAGGTTCTTCAGAGTCCAGTGCAAGCAGAAAAACTCTCTAATTACGATCTAGTGTTGCAGTGTCAGACCGGACATCGCCCAGAGAAAGCCGTGTTTTCGGAACTCATGCGGCGGTATCAGTCTCATGTCGACAAAGTTTTGTATCATCTCGCTCCGGATTGGCAAGACCGCGCCGACCTCGCGCAAGAGGTCTGGATTCGCGTCTATCGCAACATTACCCGACTGAATGAACCGGTGAAGTTTCGGGGCTGGCTCAGCCGGATCGCCACGAATCTGTTTTACGATGAGCTTCGCAAACGCAAGCGCAATGCTTCTCCGCTGTCACTCGATGCGCCGCTATCGGTCGAGGACGGTGAAATGGATTGGGAAATCGCCTCAGCGACCCCGGGGCCGGATGAAGATTTGACGACGCGGGAATTTTACGATCAGCTAAATGAAGCGATCGCTGACCTACCCGAAGTATTTCGCACGACGATCGTCCTCCGCGAAATCGAAGGGATGGCATATGAAGAAATCGCTGAACTGACCGGAGTTTCACTTGGAACCGTAAAATCACGGATTGCAAGAGCGCGTCATCGCCTCCAGTCCCAACTCCAGCAGTATCTTGACGGACATTAAACCCGCCAAGCGACGCTACAGACTTCAGGTTGGCTTTGATATTATGCTTCTAGACGTAACCCAAAATGAGAATTGTGCTTTGAGGAGTGGTTGATTACACTGATTTCATATCTTGCAGGCATTCTCAACTCAATGTCTTACCTCATTGATAGTGACCCTCGATGAACTCCAATTTTGATTCGCTCAATAACACTATGCAACCTTCGCCCGATTCTCAGTTAAACGCCCGCGATCGCTTTGAGTTACTCAGCGCCTATTTAGATGGGGAAGTTACTGCTAGCGAGCGCAAACAGGTTGAAGAATGGTTATCTACCGATGCCTCTGTCCAACAGCTACATGCCCGATTACTGAAGCTTCGTCAAGCTTTCCGCTCGATGCCGGCTCCAGCGCCGTCTCAACCTGTTGAAACAACGGTAGATCAGGTGTTGGCAAAAGTCGATCGCCGCCCGAAGCTCCGCTGGGCGTGGGGGGGTGCGGCAATAGCGGCTGCCTTTATGGGTGCAGTTTCGCTGTTTAGTGTGCGTCAAGCTCAATTTGCCAAAGTGAATCCGCCTCAACAGCCGACGGTACAAGCACAACAGCAACCCGCTTCAGAAGTAACAGGCGGAATGATGGTGGCGCTCGATCGTCCAGTGGTATCGATCAAAGCTGCTGATACTTCAAAACAACGCAACTAGAAAGATTTGATGAATTTCTCTGCTCGTAGTGCGACCACTACGAGCTATTTTTTTGATTGCCAAATGCCATCAGGGGCTGGAATCCCATTTAGACGATCGACTTGATCTAGAGTCATGACATACGCCCAAGCTAGACCGATAAAATCGCCGTTGAGAGCAAAAACTTCGATCTCCTTGCGGTCATAATTATTGTCTAAACCAAACAGGGCGATCGTTTCAGGGTCGTGCTGTTCGTAATCGTCGAGAATTTCTAGAATGGCGCGATCGTTAAAACTTAGAAGATAGCCGTAAGTCGCAGCGTTTCCAGGAACGATCGCGGGATAGCCAAGCGGTAAATGATAAAGAGCTGCGCGAACGATCGCAGGGACTGCGGAAATTACGGAATCTCTACAGAGAAAATAGCTCGTTTCATCAGGTTTTAACGTGCCATAGACGAATACGTTGATAGACTGCATTGCAACACCAAAGCAATTTTGTTAATTCTATTTACTCCTATGACTGAATTACCGATTAAGCGCTTAACGCAGCCGTTGATGGACTCGATCGCCGAACAAGCCCGCTCTAGTCCGCGTCAGCGCAAGAATCACAACTTTCATGAACATCACGATCGAGTGCAGCGATTTCTAAATGTGCTGCAACCCGGAACTTATGTGCGTCCCCATCGCCATGTCCGTCCGGCAGATGCAGACGGATTTGAGTTCTTTTTGGTGCTACAAGGCGCGATCGGGATTTTGATTTTAAACGAATCGGGCAGTGTCATTCACACCGAAAAAATTAGCGCAACGGGCACGACGCGAGGGGTAGAACTTGGAGAGGGAATGTTCCATACACTGATTGCATTAGAGCCAGACACGGTGATGTTTGAATTGAAGGAAGGGCCTTATGTGCCAATGGACGATAAAGACTTTTTGCCGCAATTTCCGTTGGAGAATACGCCCGACGCAAAGCAATGGATACAAACTTGGCAGGGCTATTTTGCCTAATTGTTCTACCAAAACCTTGTATTGCTCTACCAAAACATTGTAAGCAAAACATTGTAAGTATCAAAAACACTGTCCTGCAATTCCAATGGTCTGAACTTCTGTATCTATGAACTTTGTACGATAGATGCTGAGCAACAGATGATTTTTGCGGTAGGTATGCAATGAAGTTCCTGAAGCAGTCACAGCATTTGGTAGAGATATAATCACCGAACAAAACATTCCAGCCACTGATTTCTGTTCACAAATCTTGTTCTTGAGCTTTTCGGCAGCGTAATGACTACACGCCTCTTGGTCGGGATTTGTGAGTCCTAATACTGTTAGCACTACTAATCCAGCAGCAATATAAATTCCCCCGGGGCGATTGGGAGGTGAAGATTGCGGTACAAACATCTGAGCCATGATAACAATCCTCCTGAAATAAAGTTTAGCGGCGTGAAGAGTTACGGCGAGACTTTGAACGGTTGCGAACAGTCGATCGCGGTATCCGGGGAGGCTGGAGTCTAATCGGGGTTGAATGATGCCAAGCAACTACAAGCCAAAGCACGATCGCGATTCCTAGACTGAAGCCCAATAGTAAAGCGGTCATGAGAGTTCCTGCACTGCGATCGTATTGTTGCGCCACCAATCCAATCGCTTCCATAGGTCACGATCGATGTCCTCGCTGAGATAAGCGGCAATCTCTGTTTCGAGCGGATCGAGCGGTGTAATTGCTTCTTGACGCACCGAGCGCAAGTGATGGAGGCGATCGTAGATTTTTGCAGGATAGGCTTGATAAAGACAGTTAAAGTGACTGATCAGATCGACTAAGCATTGATAGCCAATTCTGCTGCAAAGCAGCTTGCGACTATCTTCTAGAGAAATAGTGTGTTGCGCCGCCTTAATAACATAGCGATAACTTGGATGGAGTTGAATGCGTCCTAAAATCCAAGCGTAAATCACAGCAATTTCAGCTTGCTCGATCGTGAGATCTTGTCCGGGAAAAGGCAGATTCCGCGCTCCAACGATCGGATGAAACTTCTCAAAATATGTTGCCTCAGCAATTTGGTGATAGTTCTGAACTGCGATCGGATAGTGCGCCCAATGACTATAAGGCAATACGGCTCGATACTGAAGAAAGATAATCTTATTCGGGTCGCCTGTGTCGATGTCTTGATACCCTCGTTCTCGGCTACTGTACCAATTGAGTAACTGCGGTACATTTCTTTGATGAGCTTTATCGATTCCAAGTAAGCGAATCACAAATGTCCCATTCTCTTGGTCACAGCTTCCTTTGAGTTCAATAAACTCGAAGGATTGTCGATCGAGCTGTTTTAGCACTCTGCCTAACTCTGTCTCTTGTGGAAATCGGTGATAAAGCTCTGTCACAACGTGCAATCCAGAAAGCTGCGGCTGCAAGGTAGCTTCAGCTTGCAGTAGCAATTGAGTTTTGAACGCGATCGGATCAGCAAGGAAAGGCAGCAATTGAGACTGATTGAGCAGTGGATTGATCAATCGTTCGATCGCGCAAGCTTCTCCCGCTTCTGGCAAAATGCGCTGATATCCTCGGCTTAAGTCTGATTCTGTCTCATGAAGACAGAGACCATTGGGGCATTCAAACTCAGGACGATAATGAATGAGGTGCTGTTGCTCAAAGGTGAGTGGTGTTCGCAAGTCTGCAATCGATCGCTCTGCTTGTTCGATTTGATTGAGCAACTGACTGACAATCTGTTGCAGTTGCGCTAAGGTTTCAACGCTAGCAAGATGAGCCGCTCTAGAGATCACAGCCGAATAGTATCGATTGAAAGCATTGCTTCGCGCTGAGTTCCAGGGTTGTAGCTGTGATGCAATCTCTTGTTCGATTTGGGCGCTACGGAATCGATAGAATGGTGCTTGTCGTTTCCGTTCAATCTCCTCTAAACACTCTGGTACTTGTGTTGCAAACGACATCCCAATAAAGAGCAATCTAAGATCGCGGATAGATGTCTGCCTCAATCCTCTGTCGAACATTTGATTCGCTCTGTGTTTGAAAACGAAATTCTAACCGATGAGTTTCCTATCTATATCAAGCACTACACGGTCGAGAAAATCCGACCCCTGCCGCTCTATTTCAAAACCAAAGATAAGCTGAGTGGTCTCCTCAACCCGGAGCTATTAGCCAGCCCAGAAAATGAGGATGAAGTGAATGGTCTAGAAAGGCAATTCGCCTACAAAGTTGTTGTCCATTTCTATGTAAAACTGCCAAACAACTACAAGCCCCCCTTTCCGAATCCGAATTCTAGTGCTGATAATCAAATTTCTGAGCAAAGATTTGATTTCTTTGAAGAAGTGAGAGGCGTAGGCAGCTTAATCTCACTAATCACCTCAGCAATTAACTCGGTTTTATTATCGGGAATACCCGTTTTGCAGGAGAAGAAATATTTTCCGATCGCTCAAGAGCGGCTACGGATTAACGAAGTGATCGGACAGAATGGCTACAATCCCGTTTGGTCACAAAATCACGTCAGACTCTGCAAAGAACCAGATATTAAAGCTGCCCTTGACAACCAGAAACCCTATGAACAAGTGGTGCCGGATCTAGAGCTTTCTCACGGTGAGTTTTGTGGATTTGATTTGATTGAAGTCACAGCTAACGCAGCACTCTATGCTCGATTAAGAGCCATTAAAGAAGCTGGAATTGATGCAGAGCGATACATTACTGAGTTATGCAATCGCGTTCTAGAATCATAAGCCCTCAAACAAGCAAAATCTTACCTGGAACTCTACCCCTTTTCGCTGAGAGCAATGGAAGCTCACCTCGATCGCACTGTTTTTTACGCAAATCGATACCGCAGTCGCAATTGCCAGTTTGAATTCAAAGAGCAAGAGCCAAAGAAGCCTTGGAGCCTGATTGCGTATGATGCTCATCTTGCGATCGCCCGTGCCTATTTGATGGAAGGACTATACCGCGTTGGCAAATGCTATCTCGATGTCCTCAAGCCTCATATAGACAATGGGTTTCTATCAGATCGCAGCTTGCAAAATATCAATTATGCCGCTATCGGTACTACAATCTGGCTGATCTAGACGATCGAGACTATTTTCCGGATTCGGGTCGCTTTGAGGCAGTTCGCCGTGCTTACAATGCACTGGATAAAGCAGAAAGGCATGTTCATGACCGACTGAGAAAATATCATGTCCTCGATGAATTCTCACAAAGTAACTTTCATCCCTTCTGTTATCTGCTATCAAAAATTAATGCTCATCGCGCCAAGCTATACATTTTTGCGTCTGTCTCCGTACCTAGTGACGGTCGCCAGTGGGATAACCTCACTCTACCGATTCGACTGCTGGAGAAGGCGCGGATATATGCGGCTCAGGATGGTGCAACATCAGAATACAGCTATTGGTCTGCCTACCAGAGCTGGTGCTATCTTATGCTGGCATATCTACGCGATAGTAACCACCCTAGTTCCTCTTCTAAGCTTGCCTCGATCACCTTTCAAGAATGCACAGATTGGGCGCGTCGATTGATTGATCATGCGCTGATTTGTTACTCTTCGCTCGGTCAGCAATGCTATCAGACAATCAAAGACAACGGTGGGAGAGTGACAAAACATAAACGAAAGACCAAGACTGGGCTGAAATACTATGAAGAGTATGGCAACGTTCAGATACAGATGTTGCCTTTTATCGAAGAAAGTAAAGCTCAAGATGAAGAAAACGAGCCAAACAAGGATTCACGCATTCTTCGGCTTGATTTATCGTTGCTTAAAATAGAGCGCGAAGTCTGGCTGGGCAATAGAGATATGATTCATCTACTAGGCACTCATTCGGCACTGTTGTTGTTTCCAATGGGAATGCTGGAACTCTGCGAGGAGCGAGATCAACCCGCACAGCTTAAGAAGAAGGTACGAAACGCGGAAAAGCTATTTACTTATGCTTGGGCAACCGCCGGTGATGGGGTTTTGCCTGAGCTTGAGGGCGATCGCTTGTATCTCGATCGTAAGCTAGAGCTTGATGATCCAATCCTGGATCGAGAAGCGCTAATTCAAGGTTTATATCCACACCGATTAACGCAGTTTGCTGACTTGGGTAAGGTGTTTGCTGCGGTTTGCAAAGTTCTACTGCTACCGGAGAACCCTGAAGAGGCTGAGACCCAATGGAAGCAGATTTGGTATCTTCTAGATGCGTTGCATGGTGGAGAACATAGTGGCTCTGAGACGATTCTGGAGCAGCGGCGCTACAATGGGCACCTTTCGACGCATTTCAAAAATATCCGCAATTATTTTCATCTGTTAAAGAACACTCCGCTTGAGGGCAGTATGATTGAAAGGCGCGATCGCATCATCAAGCAAGTATTTCAATACACCCTGGGGCGCAACGAATAAGCTATCGGCAATGAATAAGCTATTGATAGTGCAATGGATCAACTGATTGGAAAAGTTCTACACGATCGTTATCAGATTCAATCACTGCTGAGTCGTCAGACTGGGCGCAGAACATTTTTAGCGACTGATTTACAAACCGCGGCATCGGTGGTGATCAAGCTATTATTGTTTGCGCCCGATTTTACTTGGGATGATTTGAAGCTATTTGAGCGGGAGGCAGCCGTTTTACAAGCGATCGATCATCCCGCCATTCCTCGATATCTCGATGGCTTTGAGACTGAGACGGGGTTTGCTATTGTTCAGACTTACATCGAAGCTCGATCGCTGCAAGATTGGGTACAGTCCGGGCGCACGTTTAGCGAAGCGGAACTAAAAGCGATCTCTAAAGAACTATTAAACATTCTGGACTATCTACACAGCCGCCAGCCTTCAGTTGTACACCGCGATTTGAAGCCGAGTAACATTCTATTGAGCGATCGTACCGGAAATAGTCCCGGACAGGTTTATCTGATTGATTTTGGTTCTGTGCAAACGGCGCTTCAGGCTGGAACACGTACAATTGTTGGGACTTACGGCTATATGCCACCGGAGCAGTTCGGCGGGCAGACTGTTCCGGCTTCGGATCTTTATGCTTTGGGTGCAACGCTGATCTATCTTGCAACCGGACAGCATCCGGATCAATTACCGCAGCGTGAATTAAGGATTTTGTTTGACGATCGCGTGACTCTCAGTCCTGCATTCGTGGACTGGCTGAAATGGTTAACGGAACCCAGCTTAGATTTAAGAGCGCGATCGGCACAGCAAGCCTTACAAGCATTAGAAACCTCGCAACAAAACAGTCGCTTAGCGATCGCGAAACCAACCGGAAGCAAAGTTCAAGTCAGGCAGTCTCGGCAGCAGCTAGAAATTTTAATTCCAGCGCGGGGATTTCATGCCGGACTGATTCCGCTGATCGGATTTGCAATTGTATGGAATTCGTTTCTAGTGGTGTGGTACAGCGGCGCAGTTGCGATTTGGGCTTCTGGAGGATGGGTGATGGCATTATTTGCGCTCGGTCATCTCAGCGCGGGTATGTGGATGATTTGGCGCATCTTGTTTGATTGGTTTGGCAAAGTTAGATTGCAAATTACCGACTCGAAGATTTTTCGCAGGATGGAGCTACTGGGAATACATACCTCTCCGACGATCGGCGATCGACAAGACATCAAACAAATTGAGCTGACCAGTGTTTCGCACAAGTCCGATAGTGAAGGTGGAACAATTAGGATTCCGCCCCAAATTAACATTTGGGCAGGTACAAAGAAGTTCTCCTTGGGAGGTGGAGACAATATTACCGAATATTTGACTCCTCCAGAATTAGACTGGCTTGTACAAGTGTTAAGCAAGTGGTTAAATCTACCGATTAAGAAGAACTGACCTTGCCGTTTTCTCAACCGTTTTCTAATTGAGTTGCCAATTGTCTTGAGTTGCCGTCGCACGGTTTCCAGGGTATCCATCTCTTCCGATCGATCGTGACTGAACCAGGACGGGTAGAAGTCGGGTAATTCATCGATGTTGCTTGAGAAATTTCCTTGATCTAGTGGCTGAAACTATCCTGCCACCTGTGGGGATTTAGGGGGTACAAGCTGCCGACAACGAAGCGAAAATTCCCAACCCGCTCCAAACAACAAAGCAGAAACCCCGATCGGGGTTTCTGCTGCAAGAACGTTTCAAGACAGAGAGTGAGAAGCGAATCATCTCCCTGTCGGAGAATTAATAAAGCGCGTCTTCCTGATGGGTCAGGATCGTGCAGTTCGAGCGCGGGTAAGCCACGCAAGTCAGCACATATCCAGCTTCAATCTGGTCATCATCCAAGAACGATTGATCGGATTGATCGATTTCACCTTCAGTGATTTTGCCTGCACAAGTCGAGCAAGCACCCGCACGACAGGAGTACGGCAAATCCAGACCTGCTTCTTCAGCCGCATCTAGAATGTACTCATCATCGGGAACCTCGATCGTCGTGTCCAGCCCTTCGGCTTCGTTGATTAACCTGACCTGGTAAGTAGGCATTCGGTGATCCTCTCTAGTAATAGAAGCGGCAAAACTGCCGGAAAATTTGAGACTTAAGTTTTCTCAATCAATGCTGAGATGCCTAAGTTCTTTTCAATTCTGATACTACGGGAAAACTTAAACGTTAAATCCGCGATTTAGGGGGATCGATGAACGCGATTCCTAATAAATCAGCATGATTTAATCTACTTATACTTATAGGACGATCTATCGGGCGCAATCGAGAGTTACAATCCGTTACCCTAATCATTTGCGTTAGCGATTTTCCCCAAATCTATCGGTAGCATCGACTAAGGCACTAAGAATTCCTGTCTCCATCATCGAGTGCCCTGCATCGGGAACGACGATAAATTCTGCCTTGGGTAGCGCCTGGTGTAAATCCCAAGCTGAAGCCATCGGACAAACGACATCGTAGCGTCCTTGCACAACTACGGTGGGAATGTGAGCGATACGATCGCAGTTTTGCAGCAGTTGCTCATCGGTTTCAAAAAAGCCGCGATTGATAAAGTAGTGACACTCAATTCGCGCAAACGCTTCTGCAAAGTCATCTTGAGCAAACTTACTCTGCAAGTTTGGATCAACAATTAATCGGCTGGTGCTGCCTTCCCAAACCGACCAGGCTTTTGCGGCGATCGCTCGAACTTCTGCATCATCGCTGGTCAAGCGTCGGTAATACGCTGAAACCATGTCGTCGCGTTCTTCGGTTGGAATGGGCGCGAGATACTGTTCCCAAGCGTCGGGAAAAATCCAGCTTGCGCCTTCTTGATAGAACCAGAGGATCTCTTTACGTCGGAGTAAGAAGATGCCGCGCAGGATTAAGCCAAGACAGCGATCAGGATGCGTTTGACTATAGGCGAGCGATAACGTGCTGCCCCAACTGCCCCCGAAGACGACCCAGCGATCGATTTGGAGGTGCGCTCGGAGTTTCTCAATGTCACCGACGAGATCCCAGGTTGTGTTTTCCCTCAGTTCAGCGTGGGGTGTGCTTTTTCCGGCTCCGCGCTGATCAAACAGGATAATCCGCCATTTCTCCGGGTCGAAATACTGTCGATAGATTGAAATGGTGCCACCGCCAGGCCCACCGTGCAGAAAGACAACAGGTTTTCCGTTGGGGTTGCCGCTCTGCTCGTAGTAGATCGTATGCAGGTCGGAGACGGGCAGCATCCCCGACTGGTAAGGCTCGATCGCAGGATAAAGATGACGCATTCTAGTTCTTGGGATAACTAACTGTAGATCATGATAGTTTCCCGCAGTTTCAACTCTATGCGTAATAAGATTCCAGTTGGGTTTTTAGTGTTGTTTAGTATCGTTTTTATTGGATTTGGCGATCAGTTTTTGCCGTCTGAAGTTGGGCGATATAGCTTTCAGGCGAGAAGCACGATCGATCAACTCTTGGTGAATGCTTTTCCCAGTTGGCAACCCAAAACAAACCCCCACCGTCGCACTGAAGAAGCGGTGAGGGATGTGAATAAAGCTAAAGACTAATTAGACTTTCTTCAGCCAGCTAAACATCGATCGCAGGTCTTTGCCGACTTCTTCGATCGGGTGTTCTGCCTCACGTCGGCGCATTGCTGTAAATCCAGCTTTACCCGACTGATTTTCCAGCACAAATTCCCGCGCAAACTGTCCGGTTTGGATTTCGTTGAGAATCTTCTTCATCTCAGCGCGAGTGGAATCGTTGACAATCCGAGGGCCACGAGTGAGATCGCCGTATTCTGCCGTGTTAGAAATGCTGTCGCGCATTCCTGCCAACCCTTCTTCGACGATCAGATCGACGATGAGTTTGACTTCGTGCAGGCATTCAAAGTAAGCAAGCTCTGGCTGATATCCAGCATCAACCAGGGTTTCAAATCCCGCTTTGATCAATGCGCTCAAGCCACCGCAGAGAACCACTTGTTCGCCGAACAAATCGGTTTCGGTCTCTTCGCGGAAGGTGGTTTCCAAAATGCCAGCGCGAGTGCCGCCGATCCCTTTTGCATATGCCATTGCACGATCGCGAGCCTGTCCGGTTGCGTCTTGATACACCGCAAACAGAGCCGGAACACCTTGACCTTGCTGGTAGGTGCGACGCACGAGATGTCCTGGGCCTTTGGGCGCAACCATCACCACATCGACATCAGCCGGGGGCACAACCTGACCAAAATGAATGTTAAAGCCGTGTGCGAACAGCAGCACATTTCCGGCGCTCAAGTTTGGCGCAATTTCGTTTTTGTAAACGCTCTTCTGCACTTCATCGGGGAGCAGAATCATGATCAGATCCGCAGCTTTTGCGGCATCTGCAACGGAGTGAACCGTCAAGCCCGCTTCTTTCGCTTTAGTCGCAGACTTACTCCCTGGATACAGCCCGACGATGACGTTCATGCCGCTGTCTTTCAGGTTGAGGGCGTGTGCGTGTCCTTGAGAACCGTAACCGATAATTGCGATCGTTTTGCCCGCAAGTAAATCTAAGTTGGCATCAGCGTCATAATACATCCGAGCCATATGAAAAGTCTCCTTCCAGCAAGTCGATTAATGAGGGGTCAGAACCGTTAATCTTATCAGAAAATGTGAATTACCAATCGTCGTAATTTGCTTCGCCTTCTGCGGCGCGTGGAATCACGGTGGGCGGGGCTGAGTACGGGACTAATTCGAGTTGACGAGCGGGCGATCGCGGTTTTGTCTTTTGCGTCGGGTTGCGTCGGCGGGAGACTCCTTCTTCGTTGGTGTCTTCTGCCACAACTTCATACAGGATTGCGAGTTTGGTGGGATCTTTGCTTTTTCGCAGAATGCGTCCCATGCGCTGAATGTATTCTCGTGCTGATCCGGTGCCTGAAAGCACGATCGCGATACTGGCATCGGGGACATCCACACCTTCATTGAGGACGCGGGAGGCAACGAGCGATCGATATTCTCCTTGCTTAAATTTAGTCAGAATCTCATGACGTTCCTTCACAGGCGTTTGATGCGTGATTGCGGGAATTAGCAAATCCTGAGAGATGCGGTAAACGGTGGCGTTATCGTCGGTAAAAATTAAGGTGCGCTCCGGGTAGTGACGGGCAAGCAGATCGGCGAGGACTCGTAATTTTCCTTCGGTTCCGAATGCGATCGATTTTGCTTCTCGGTGAGCTAACATGGCTCTGCGTCCGGCGGTCGATCGTGCACTTGCCTGCACAAATCGCTGCCAGCCTTGAGCATTACTAAGGTAAATATTTGATTCTTTTAGAAAGGTGTTACGAATTTGAATGAGTTGATCGTAGCGTTCGCGTTCGTGTTTAGACAGTGATACTTTAATCTGAATCGCTTCATGTTTTGCGAGTGCTGATCCGGATAATTCTTCTGCTGTTTTCCTATAAACCTCTTCACCGATTAATAGTTTTAGATCTTCGTGTTTCCCATCGGATCGCTCAGGCGTTGCCGTTAGTCCTAATCGGTAGGGTGCGATCGCGTACTCTGCAATGACTCGATTAAAGCTACTCGGCAAGTGATGGCATTCATCAAAAACCAGCAGCGCATATTGATTGCCTAATGTTTCGGCGTTGATTGCAGCACTATCGTAAGTTGCGATCAAAATGGGAGTACGATCGCGTGATCCACCCCCCAGCAAGCCAATCTCAACATCAGGAAATGCCGCGCATAAGTTGGCGTACCACTGGTGCATCAAGTCCAGCGTTGGAACCATGATCAAGGTACTGCGCTGCGTGGATTGAATCGCGAGTTGTGCGAGGTAGGTTTTACCTGCGGCAGTGGGTAAGACGACAACTCCCAATCGTCCTGCATTTTTCCAGGCTGCGAGTGCTTCTTTTTGATGTGGATAAGGCTCCATTTCGACCGAGGACACAAGCTCGATCGCGTCGAATCCTTTGGCGCGATCGTCGATTTCGGTTCCTTCCGATCGCAGCGCTAGGACTAATTCCCGATATTGATTTGCCGGAATGCGAAATTTCTCGATGCGATCGTCCCACACCGCAAACTCGACCCAAGCTTTCCCTCTGGGTGGCGGGTGCAGAATCAGCGTTCCGCGATCGTATGACAGACAAGGCATTCTCGGCATGATTAGTACATCTGTCGTTTAACCCTATTGCTCATCCTACCGAGTTCAGGTGAAAAAACCAAATGTTTAGCCGCCAATCTGTGACATGGTGCGGTGATATTTTCCAGTGGTTCCAGATTGACGCTGCTTGTAGTTAATCTCTGGCTTTAGTCCGAGTAGTTCGCTCACTTGTTGACGGAGTTCTCTAGTTGAAACGCCCGATCGCAGTTGGGTTCTGAGATCAATTTGTCCGATCTCATTCAGCAAGCAAGGACGGAGCCAACCATCGGCGGAGAGGCGCATTCGATTGCAGCGATCGCAAAAACATTCTGACATTTGACTAATAAATCCTAATGTTCCTTTTGCTCCTGGAATCTTAAATACATCTGCGGGGCCGTTTCCTCTGACGTTTGCTTCAGTGAGTCCCCAGCGTTTCCGAATTTGTTGACGAATGGTTTCTGAGTCAATCCAACCTTGATCGTTAAATAATTCACCGTTTCCGATCGGCATGAATTCAATAAATCGAACGTGCCATTCACGATCGACGCTCAATGCCGCCAAGTCAAGCACCTCATGATCATTGATGCCCGGAATCACCACGACGTTTAATTTAAGCGGATTAAATCCAATCCGGTAAGCGGTTTGAATTCCGCCCCAAACTTGTTGCCAGCGAGATCGACCCCGATTTCCAATGATGCGATCGAACGTTTCTGGCTCTAGCGAATCGAGACTGATATTAATTCGTCTCAAACCAGCGTCATAGAGATCTTGCGCCATCGATTCGAGCAAAAACGCATTCGTCGTCATCGATAGATCTTGCGTTTCGGGAAATTGCGCGATCGTTCTCACAATGTCCACCACTCCCGGACGAATCAACGGTTCTCCACCCGTTAATCGAAACCGAGTAAACCCAACCGGAATAAAAACTTCTCTCAGCAGCGTGGTTAATTCTTCTTGAGTGAGTAAGTCTTGCTGCAATACATATTCAAGATCGCTGCCTTCAGGCATACAGTACAGACATCGAAAGTTACAGCGATCGACTAAGCTAATTCGCAAATAATCCACTTGATTCATATTTCCATTCTGCCGGATTCGCTCCAGAGCATCAAAACTTTTGACATAGAGTTTCTAGAATTCAGAGAGTTTCTAGAATTTAGGGAGTTTCTAGAATTTAGGGAGTTTCTGGAATTCAGGGAGTTTCTAGAATTTAGGCATTGGTTATCGGAGTCATTATGCTCGATCTTTATTATTGGACAACGCCAAACGGACACAAAATCACGATGTTTCTCGAAGAAGTGGGATTATCCCACAATCTTGTGCCAATCAACATTGGTAAAGGGGATCAGTTTCAGCTAGACTTTCTGAAAATTGCGCCGAATAACCGAATTCCTGCGATCGTCGATCGTGATCCCACAGGTGGCGGTGATCCGATCTCTGTGTTTGAATCTGGTGCAATTTTGTTATATCTTGCTGAAAAAACAGGACAACTCATTCCCTCAGATTTGCGGGGTCGGACTGAAGTGCTGCAATGGCTATTCTGGCAAATGGGCGGCTTAGGCCCAATGGCGGGACAAAATCATCACTTTAGCCAATATGCACCAGAGAAAATTTCTTATGCGATCGATCGGTACGTGAATGAAACGGGGCGATTGTATGCCGTGTTGAATAAGCGACTGAGCGATCGAGAATTTGTGGCGGGTGAGTATTCGATCGCAGACATCGCTTGTTATCCGTGGATTGTTTCCTATGAGCGGCAGGGACAGAAACTCGAAGATTTTCCGAATTTAAAGCGTTGGTTTGAGGCGATTCAAGTCCGTCCAGCAACCATTCGAGCCTACGAGAAAGCGGAAGCATTCAAAGCAGAACAAATTAGTCCGGATCAGGCGCGAGAATTATTGTTCAATCAATCGGCGGGAACCGTGAAACATTAAACCGAATCATTCCTCAAAAATTGCTCCTCGCTAGACAATCGAAACGAAAAAAGGATGAAGCCATTTGACTTCATCCTTTTTTTAGTATTTAGCCGCAGTTGCTAGCAGCACATCAAGCAAATTTACCCGTTGTCGCAGCAATCAAGAACGCTGCATACGTCAGAATATAACCCACCGTGAAATGCACCAGACCCACTAACCAGCCTTGAACGATCGACAATGCAACAGGCTTGTCTTTGAATCGAATCAAGTTTGCTAGCGGTGTACGCTCGTGCGCCCACACTAGCGTCTCAATTAGCTCTTGCCAATATCCACGCCAGCTAATTAGGAACATAAAGCCAGTTGCCCAGACTAAGTGACCAAACAGGAACATCCACGCCCAAACCGATAGATTGCTGGTTCCGTAGACGTTGTATCCGTTGATCAACGGTGCTGAATACTGCCAGAGATAATCTCGCAGCCATCCCATTAGATAAGTTGAGCTTTCATTGAACTGAGCCACGTTACCTGACCAGATCGCAAGATGCTTCCAGTGCCAGTAGAACGTCACCCAACCGATCGTATTCAGCATCCAGAACGTAGCCAAATAGAAGGATTGTTCCCAAGAAGCAATTTGGCAAGTACCGCCACGACCTGGCCCATCACACGGGAAGTTAAAGCCAAAGTCTTTCTTGTCTGGCATCAACTTGCTACCGCGAGCATCCAGCGCACCCTTCAGACAGATCAGCGTTGTCACATGCAAACCAAGCGCGATCGCATGGTGTACCAAAAAGTCACCCGGCCCAATGGTCAGGAACAATGAATTCGTACCACTGTTAATTGCATCCAACCAGCCTGGTAAGTAAGCTGCTCCAGGATTCGATGCAATACTATCTGGATTAGACAGCAACGCATTGAAGCCATAGAGTGCTTTACCGTGAGAGGCTTGCACAAATTGAGCAAACACAGGTTCGATGAGAATTTGCTTTTCTGGTACGCCAAACGCGACTTGAACATCATTGTGAACATAGAGTCCAAGCGTGTGGAAGCCCAAGAACAGCGAAACCCAGCTCAGGTGCGAAATCAGTGCTTCTTTATGTCCCAGCAATCGAGCTAGAACGTTGTTTTCATTGTTGTCTGGATCGTAATCTCGTACCCAGAAGATTCCAGCATGAGCGAATGCACCCACCATGAAGAATCCAGCTAGATATTGATGGTGTGTGTAAAGCGATGCCTGCGTTGTGAAGTCTTTCGCCATGAACGCATAAGGCGGCATCGAGTACATATGCTGCGCCACCACTGAAAGCGCCGTTCCCAAAGCAGCAAGGTGAATCCCTAGCTGGAAGTGCAGCGAATTGTTATACGTGTCGTATAGCCCTGCGTGTGGCAAGTTTCCTTGACCATTGATCCGATTACCAAAGAAGTTCTTCGCGTTGAGAATATCTTTGATGCTGTGACCAATGCCAAAGTTCGTGCGGTACATATGACCCGCAATGATGAAAATCACGGCGATCGCTAAATGGTGATGCGCCATGTCCGTCAACCACAGCGATTCAGTCTGTGGATGGAATCCACCCAGGAAGGTCAAGATAGCAGAACCTGAACCTTGTGCCGTTCCAAAGATGTGTTCTGCGGTATCCGGACTTTGTGAGTAAACGCTCCAGTTCCCAGTGAAGAACGGCTTTAAGCCTGCGGGATGTGGCAGCGTGAACAGGAAGTTCTCCCAACCGACGTGCTGACCGCGAGATTCGGGGATCGCAACGTGGATTAAGTGACCTGCCCAAGCCAGAGAGCTAACCCCAAACAATCCAGCCAAGTGGTGGTTTAATCGAGATTCAGCATTTTTGAACCAAGCCAAACTCGGACGGAATTTCGGCTGGAGGTGGAGCCAACCGGCAAACAGGAACAATGCCGCAATCAAGAGCAGAAAGACTGCGCCTTGATACAGGTCAGCATTAGTTCTCATGCCGATCGTATACCACCAGTGATACACGCCTGAATAAGCGATGTTCACCGGATAATCGACTCCGCCTTGGGTGTAAGCCTCGATCGCAGGCTTACCAAATTGAGGATCCCAAATCGCGTGAGCGATCGGGCGAACGTGGAGCGGATCTTTGCTCCACTGAGGGAAATTGCCTTGCCATGCGACATGGAACAACAGGCTAGATGTCCAAAGAAAAATGATTGCAACATGACCAAAGTGAGTCGCGAATATCTTTTGATACAGCTTCTCTTCAGTCATCCCATCGTGACTTTCAAAGTCGTGCGCGGTTGCAATTCCATACCAGAGTCGCCGTGTGGTTGGGTCTTGCGCGAGATCCTGGCTAAATTTCGGAAATTTAGTCGCCATATAATTTGACTACTCGAATTTCATAAGTGGATCAGTTTAGATTGAGTTGTCCGGAGATCAAATCGCTCGATCGCTAGTTCAATAGATTAATGAAAGTTACGCTCTCAGAGCTACGACCAAAGGTAGAGAATCTGTTTGTCAAATCTTGCATTTCTTATCGGAATTTCTGATCAAAGATTAATGAAACTCTGAAATCATGCGGGTTTTCGAGCAAACGAGGTTATTTTATCAAGCATAAAAATTTACTGAACTTAACAGAGTTGAAATTGAGGCAAGATTACGCTAGTCACCGACCGCTAAGATGTGAATGAAATGTTACACAAATGCTATGGTAATTTCTTTGGTCGGCGCTAAGTCGGTTTCTGCTCATCCGAATGATCAGCTTGTAATTACGATCGCGCCCTTGTCGGTCGAGGAGGTTTACAAACAGGCGGATGATGCGGCGAATGGTGCGATCGTGCTGATGAGCGGCATGGTTCGCAACAATAGCGAAGGCTTTTCGGTGCTGCATCTGGAGTATCAAGCTTATGAACCGATGGCGATTGCGGTGTTCAAACAAATTGCAGCAGAGATTCGCCAAACGTGGACTGACGTGACTCACGTGGTGATTCATCACAGAGTCGGACGGTTAGAGATTGGCGAGATTAGTGTGTTGATTGCAGTAGGTTGTCCGCATCGCAAGGAAGCGTTTGAGGCGTGTCAGTATGCGATCGATACGCTCAAGCATCGCGCCCCAATCTGGAAGAAAGAGTTTTACTACGGCAAAACGGGCGAAGTGTGTTCGAGTTGGGTGAAGTGTTGCTAAAAATCCTGTGAAGTCACAGGCTGAGAATCTATGGCGCTCCCCGATTCCCAACCGACAAGAGCGATCTAAGATAGAAATTAAGTCGCGTTTGGCAAAGTGAGTTATCGAAACGGTCTACGGAAACCTCAACGGTCTAAAATCAAGCCAGATTAAGCAACTACAACGGTTGTATCATCAACGCTTACCCGGCGATCGCATTACCACGTCTGAGTTTGCTCAGCGTATTGCCGCAATTAGCTGCGAAATTAGTCAGCCTGTCTGTGCTTATGTGAATCGTCGCGGTCAAGTGATTCGCGTTGGAGTCGGGACGATGAGGCAAACTCAGATCCCGATGCTAGAGCTTCCACGCTACGGGGCAGAGCGCTTGTGTGGAATTCGCTGTATTGCTACCCAATTAAAGCAAGACCCGCCCGGAGAATCGATGCTGACGGTGATGGCGCTTCAGCGTTTGGATGTGTTTGTAGCGTTAACGCTGACAGGAGGAGGATTTGAGCGCAGAGGGGGCGGCGCGACTGGCTATGTAAGAAATGCGTATTTGGCGCATTTGGTACCACACCCAGAGGCAAATTGGACGATTTCGCCGCCGTTGAGCTTGGATGTGATCGCAGAGCAAGATTTTTTGGCGCTGGTTGAGGGGCTGGAAGAAGAGTTCCGGCGGGAGTATGTCGCGCAGCAAGTCGATCGCGATCACGATCAGGTGCTCATTGTGGGACTGCAAACGGACGAATTCTCTCCGCAAGCCTTCAAAACGGCGCTACAAGAACTGGCGCGGCTGGTAGAAACCGCAGGTGGCGAAGTGCTGCAAACAATGACGCAAAAACGCCCGCGTCCCCATCCTCAGACCGTTGTGGGAGAAGGAAAAGTCCAGGAAATCACCTTGGCGGCTCAAACGGTTGGAGCCAGTTTGCTCGTGTTCGATCGCGATCTTTCACCTGCTCAAATTCGCAATTTGGAAATGCAGATCGGGGTGCGGATTGTCGATCGTACCGAAGTGATTTTAGATATTTTTGCTCAACGCGCTCAGTCGGGAGCCGGAAAGCTTCAGGTTGAACTGGCGCAACTCGAATATATGTTGCCGAGGCTTACAGGACGCGGACAGGCAATGTCTCGACTCGGTGGCGGGATTGGGACAAGAGGCCCTGGAGAAACGAAGCTAGAGACTGAGCGCCGAGCAATTCAGCGACGCATCACACGGCTCCAGCAGGAAGTCAACCAGCTTCAGGCGCATCGTGCCCGATTAAGACAGCGAAGACAGCATGAAGAGGTGCCCTCGATCGCGGTGGTGGGTTATACGAATGCAGGTAAATCGACTTTGCTCAATGCTTTAACGAATGCAGAAGTTTATACAGCAGATCAATTATTTGCAACCCTTGATCCAACCACTCGGAGACTAACCGTAACAGATTCGGAAACTCATCAAAATACACAGATTCTATTAACGGATACCGTTGGATTTATTCATGAGTTACCGCCCTCGCTGATGGATGCGTTTCGGGCAACGTTAGAAGAAGTTACCGAAGCGGATGCACTTCTGCATGTGGTTGATTTATCACATCCAGCTTGGCAAAGTCAGATTCGAGCGGTGATGCAAATTCTGTCTGAGATGCCGATTACTCCGGGGCCTGCGCTTTTAGCCTTTAACAAAATCGATCAGGTAGATGCAGAACAATTGGCGATCGCGCGTGAGGAATTTCCGCAAGCGGCGTTTATTTCGGCGAATGAGCGGTTGGGATTGGAGACGTTGAGACAGCGCTTGTGTCAACTGGTGCGCTATGCGATGTCGAATTAGAAGTCGCCAAATCTCTTTCTAAAAATGCTGGGTTTTGCGTCAAAATGTCTCAGACCCAGCAGCTTATTCATGTATGTTGCCCTTGCGCGAAAAAATTGCGTTTTATCTCGAAGATATTGATACACCAGTAGGAAAAGGAATTAATCTTTTCATTACGGGGCTAGTGTTAGTTTCTTCGGGAATTTTTGTTGCAGAAACCTATAAGATTCCGGTTGAAGTTAGGCAAATTCTGGATGCGATCGAACACCTAATTCTTGCAGTTTTCGTGATCGAATACGGTTTAAGAATTTGGTGTGCTGAGCGAAAACTGCCATTTATTTTTAGCTTATATTCGGTGATTGATTTATTGTCGATCGCGCCTTTCCTGATTGGAACGAACGTAGGTTATTTGAGAATTTTTCGTTGGTTTCGGATTCTTAGATTAATTCGATTTATTCAAGGCAAAACGATTTTTGGCTATGTTAGCAGCGAAGATGGCGCAATCTTTACGCGAATTATTTTTACGATTCTCTCGATTATTTTCGTCTTCTCAGGGCTTATTTATCAAGTTGAACATACCGTAAATCCCAAATTTGGCACATTTTTAGATGCGGTATATTTCTCTGTTTCTACGATTTCTACCGCAGGGTTGGGAGATATTACGCCAATTTCAGAAATAGGGCGATTGCTCACGACTCTGATGGTATTGACTGGGATTGTATTAATTCCCTGGCAGCTTGGAGATTTGATCAAACGACTGGTAAAAACTGCGGATCAAATTCAAGTTTTGTGTTCAAAGTGTGGTCTCGCGTTTCACGATTCAGATGCCTATTTTTGTAAAAACTGTGGAACTTGCTTAAACCGCAGTCAGCAAACAGAGCAATAGCGCCTCTGTCCATTCCACGATCGCCCCATAGGTATCTCCGGTTTGTCCGCCCAACTTCCAATTGAACCAAGCGCCCGCTAGCACTGCGATCGCGCCTCCCGCAATCATCCACGGACGCACCACTAAACTTAGCGCGACTAAAATCACGAGCGTCGGCACCACTTCCCAGGGCGATCGGATTGCCTCTTTATGAAACGCTCCCTTTCCAGCCGGCTTGAGATAGGGATATCGAGCGATCGCCACCAGTTGCCCCCAACGCCCCCAGCCTGCCACCCCCGCCAAAAGCCACATTCGATCCTGCCCCAAATCGCTGAGCGCGATCGTTTTGAGCAACAGCAAAATTACAGCCGTCATTGCCCCAAATGCCCCGGTCGCGCTATCTGCCATCACTTCTAAACGTCGCTCAGGATTCATCACCGCCAGTCCATCGGCTGTATCCATTGCGCCATCGAGATGCAAACCGCCCGTAATCGCTACCCAAACCGCCACCGCGATCGCGCTTCGAGTTAAGATCGGAACATCGAGCCAAGCTAAACCCCAATCTAAAGCGCCTACGATTAAACCCACCATTAAACCCACGATCGGCGCAAATCGAGCAATTCCACGAAAGTCTAAATTTGCGGAAGTGGGAATCGGTAAACAGGTGTAAAACGTAAGCGCAGCAAGGCATTGGTTTAGGGCTTGGATAATCATTGTTCAGATCAATTCACATAACGTAAACTTCTAATACCTTTAGTCAGGATCGCAATCCCGATTTGCAGCCATAATTGCGATAGGAAGCATCTAACTTGAGTCAGAACTTGAGCTAGGCTTGGTCTTAACTTCCGTCTACCCTTTGACTTTGCTTGTGTTATGAGCCACGATTCATTTTCTCGCAATGCTCGAATTCCTGCCCCCTGCATTATTGACGATGGCACGATCATCGACAAGCAAGATATGCAGCGCGTTTTAACCGATTTGAGCCGAGTTCGCTATATCCACACGCACGATGGTAGAACAACGAGCGAAGGAGAAGGCTGCATTCTTGAGGTGTTTGCTGATCCACATCGAGCAACGATGGTGGCAAACCAGACGCTTTATCTCAATGTCTACAGTTTTGATTACATTCAGTTGAGCAAAACCGCAGACGGTTCGCAGTTTGATCTGATTCAGGACGATCGCCGCTTGCGCCTGCTTCCCCTAACCAATCCGATGCAGAATCAAGTCGATCGTGGCATTAATGCGGCAGAGCTTGAAGCGATGGTGGCTGAAGTATTGTCTGCTAGTTTAGATGTGCAGATTGACGACGAAGAAAATTTCTCGCTTTAGAGCGATCGAATTGCTAAACACTTCACGATAAATTGGTTTCCGTCAGAGAAATCGGTGAGGAGCCATGAGACAGGGGTTGAATCGGCGGCAGTTTGGGCAATTCATTGCTGGAGGTACGATCGCGCTTTGGCTGCATGGCTGCGGGCAACAGGAGCAATCGACGAATCAGAAGCCACAGGTGGTTTCGACCAGTACGATTTTGACGGATTTAGCCTCGACGATCGCGGGTGATTCGGTGCAGGTGATTGGAATTCTCAAGCCGGGAGCCGATCCGCATACCTACGAGCCTGTTCCGGCGGATACTGTCGCAATGGAAAAGGCGAATTTGATTTTGTATAACGGCTATAACTTAGAGCCGGGATTGATTCGCTTGATAAAGGCCGCCGGAGTGAATGCGCGTCAGGTCGCTGTGGGAGAAGTGATTACGCCGCTCCAGCTTGAAAAGGAGGGGCAAAAGGTTCCTGATCCGCACGTTTGGGGAGATGTGCAAAATGTGGCAAAAATGACGATCGTGGTTCGGGATGCGCTGATTCAACTGGTGCCGAACGATCGCGAGAAGATGACGCAGAATGCCGATCGTCTGATTGCCGAGTTGAATCGCTTGGATGGCTGGATTAAGCAGCAGGTTCAGACGATTCCTGCCGCAAATCGTCTCCTTGTAACGACGCATGATGCATTTCAGTATTACGGCAAGGCGTATCAATTGGCGATCGCAGGGACGCTGATTGGGATTAGCACAGAGGAGCAACCGAGCGCCCAGACGGTGCAGCGATTGGTGCAGTCGATTAGGTCGGCGCGGGTTCCAGCGATTTTTGCAGAGACGACGATTAATCCAGCGTTGATTCAAACGGTGGCGCAAGAGGCGGGGGTGAAGTTAGCGCCCCAACAGTTGTATTCGGATTCGATCGGTGCTGTGGGAAGTAGTGGGGAGACGTACATTAAGATGATGGCGGCGAATACAACGACGATCGTGCAGGCGCTGGGTGGCAGGGTGATTCCGTTTCAGACCGGGTGAGATGTCAAAATATTCGCACTATTTTTGGGTGATCGCACTATAACTTGCAAATGTTAAGTCCCGTTGCCGGGACTGAAACGCACAACGATTGAAGAAAGGCAATTCTCACAAATTAAAAAGATGTTGGCGCAACGCATGGGCGAACGAAAGCATCAACCTTAAAACGATCGCAACACATCCCGCACAACCTGACGCATCACCTCAAACGGTTGACCCGCAGGCGGCAGCAAGCGCTCAGTTGAGAACACATAATAAATCTCACCCGCATCGCTCACCTCAAAATTCGCATCATACTCCCGCGCCCACAGATCAAGATGCCGCTGTGCCATCTGAGGCTCCAACTGCGTCGCCCTAGAAAACTCAAGCACCGAAATCCGCCCCTGCCGCAAATGCAGCAACTGAAAAAAGCGATCGCGAATCGCCCGACGATGCGCCTTAGAACTCACATAAAGCAGCAACCCCCCGATCGCGCTCGGAGCCAAGCCAAAAAACACCAGCAAAATCGACAACAGCGCCGAAGCCCACGCCGGAGGATGCAGCGTCAAGATCAATAAAAACAGCGAGAGCGAAACGACACCCCCAGCGCAGAGAAATACACTACCAAACGCCTTACTTGCCACGCTCCAAACCCGATTCATGCCGCGTCTCCTTCGCATCGCGTTATTCCTAGACTAACCTGTTTTTCCGCGATCGCTTGGACGGTTATCCGAAACTTTCAACCGATGCAAACGAGTCCTCTTCCACCCCAGAGTAGATAGCTGAAACCATCACGTTTACGCTACTTTAGGAGACAGTGTTCGCCTTCACCCTAACCGGATTTCTTTCATGTTTTCTAGACTTGTCCAAACCAGTTCACGTCAAGGTGAAATCGTAGAAGTTGTCCTACGAAACGGGTGGGACTATATGCGGCGACTGCTCACCGGAGGCAAAGTCGATGAACCCAAACTGCCACCGCCCGCCGTACTTCGCAACATTCTGGTCGATTTAGGTCCTGTTTACGTCAAACTTGGGCAACTCCTCAGCACCCGTCCCGACCTCCTGCCCGCCGAATACATCGATGCCCTTTCTACTCTACAAGCCGAAGTGCCACCGATCGACTGGGCAGAAGTCGAAGTCATGTTACGCAAGCAATTTAGCCAGCCGCTCGAAGAAATCTTCGCCTCCATCAACTACAAACCCGTCGCCGCAGGATCGATCGCCCAAACTCATCGCGCCGTTCTCAAAGACGGTCGCCCTGTTGCACTCAAAGTCCAGCGCCCCGGACTCAGCGCCGTGGTCGAGCAAGACATCTCCCTGATTCGCTTCATCGCTCGCCTAGTTGCTCAGACCGAATTTGGTCAGTATTACGATATCGTCTCGATCGCAGAAGAGTTTGCCGAAGCGCTCAGATATGAACTCGATTTCACTCAAGAAGCTCGATATACCGATCAACTGCGGCATAACTTAAGCAATACGCGCTGGTTCGACTCCAAGCAGTTAGTCGTGCCTCAAATCTACTGGGAATACACTACCGATAAACTGATTGCAATGGAATGGCTCGAT
This sequence comes from Leptolyngbya sp. DQ-M1, assembly GCF_039962505.1. Classification (NCBI taxonomy): domain Bacteria; kingdom Bacillati; phylum Cyanobacteriota; class Cyanophyceae; order Leptolyngbyales; family Leptolyngbyaceae; genus Leptolyngbya; species Leptolyngbya sp. DQ-M1. The sequence continues at coordinate 474,398 of NZ_JAMPLJ010000004.1, read as the reverse complement.
GGAGTCGCAATCTTATCTGCGCTTCCACCGATCGGCTTTGATGGCACCACGGACTTACAGCAGCGAGAAGATATCTCCACTCTATTGCTCAGAGCCTTCTTTCAGCAGATCTGTTTAGATGGCTTCTTCCACGCTGATCCGCATCCCGGTAACGTTTTCTATCTCAATGATGGACGGGTCGCACTGCTCGACTGTGGCATGGTTGGGCGGCTTGATCCCCGCACTCAGCAATTGATTCTGGAATTAGTGTTAGCGATCGTCAATCTGGATGCTCAGCGCTGCACTCAGCTAGTCTTGCAGCTTGCACCCCCCGTTCAACCGATCAATCGCGTCAAGCTCGAAACTGAATTCGATCGCCTATTGCGGCGCTACTATAGCTTGAACATTTCTCAAGTGAACTTCAGCAAATTGGTGTATGAAGTGCTGCAAATTGTTCGAGATAACAAAGTGCGGGTTCCTGGAAACTTAGGACTTTGTGCAAAAGCGATCGCCAACCTAGAAGGCATTGCTCGATCGCTTGATCCAAACTTCAATATCCCAAATAAAATTCGCCCGATGATGACTGAAGTATTTCAGCGGCAGATTGTGGGTGAAGCGCCTTTAATTGCTTTATTGCGAACCGCGCTCGACGTGAAGAACCTCTCACTCCAGTCTCCGCGCCAAGTGGAACTCTTACTCGATCGCGTGACTTCAGAAACTTTGCAGTGGAATCTTTCCATTCGAGAAGCAGAACCGCTCCGCCGCACGATCGATGCTTCTGCAAATCGCATGTCATTTAGTATTGTGGTCGGATCATTGATTATGGGTGCAGCGATCATTTCTTCCAACACCCAATTGAGTCAGGTAACTTGGGTGAGCGATGTTCTGTTTGCAGCAGCAAGCTTCCTAGGGCTGTGGTTGATTTTGAGCATTCTGCGATCGGGAGCTCTCCGTTAGCAGCAGAATGCGCTTAGACTACGTTCAGCGTACAACCTAACATTGCAGCATTTAACACGATCGAGCAAAAGCTCCACACAGATCAGAATCTCGCGCTATAATAAGAAAACATCACGGGGCTGTAACGGTTTCGACAGGTTGGCGAACGTTCCGTCGAGATGCAGGTCGAGAGGGAGTCCACTCTCGTAAATCTAGGCTCAAAACAATAGATGCAAACAACATCGTACCTTTTGCTCGTAAAACTGCACCTGTTGCAGCATAAAACACCTCTAATTCAGGTTCGAGCGCTTACAGTCTGACACCGTTAAAGGCAGTAAGCAAACCCCAACGGTTGCGCTAAATCTTCACCTCTGGTTGGCGGTTTAGCTAAGACAATACCAGAGCATCCCATTATCCGGGACAAAGGATAGTTCCCGCTTCGAGGATTAGAGAAGCTAAACCTGTGAACGATTGACAGAGTAAATACCCAGTTTGGACACGGGTTCGACTCCCGTCAGCTCCACTTTAGAAAACTACGCCATACCTTTTGGCTACTCACAAGAGTTTAAACAAGCTACGAGGATCTAGCTTTGCTTGAAACTCAGAAAACGTCGCGAACGTACCGATCGCGCTGACCCACCTCAAATAATTCTCCAAGCGATCGAGCATTTCCCGCCCCGATCGCGTTTTAATATATCCCGGTAATTGATACCCTCGAATATTCGTAAATTCCCAGGGATGAAAATACAAATTGATGTAAAAATCCCAATTTAATGTAATTCGAGAAGCGAGCTTATAAAGCGGTAAAGGCAGGTTCTTAAAGCTTAACCAAAACAAAGGAAATCGAATGAACGGTGTCACCGAAACTGGAATATTTAATAAGCGATCAGAATGATAAGGAATTCGAGGTTTAGAAAGATTGTTGTAGCGACCCGGTAAATAAGTAGGATTCATCGAGGAATTGTAACGATATCCGGCTTGTTGAATCTCTCGATCGCTCACAGGTTGCAGCCGCGCCATTCTAAATCCAGCGACTTCTTGATGCGTAATTTCTTCTAGTGCCTGCTTCGATCGGGCTAAATCTTCCACACAAAACGAAGCATGATAAAACCCATGCGAGGCGATTTCATGCTTTTTTGCAATTTCGAGAATTGTTGAAGGGTGATGAATAGCGAAATTTGCAGTAATGAAAAAAGTGGCTCGAATATTTAAGCGATCGAGCAACTCCAAAACCTTGTCCAAGCCTTCCGCCGAGACTTTGAATTTCATGCTTTCTGGTAGAGTTTGACCGTATTCTTCGGGCACATCAAACTCTTCGACATCAAAACTCAGCAGAATTAGCTTATCCATGCAAACCGTGAAACTCATTCTTGGAGATAGCGTAATACACAACGTCAGTTTTGTAATAGTGCGCGTTCTTCTCAAACGTCATGCCCACTTTTTGCATCACTCGTTGCGATGCCAAATTTTCAGGCTGTGAGATCGCAACAACTCGCTCTAATCCCACTTGCTCAAATCCAAATCGCAGACAGGCGATCGATGCCTCTGTCGCAATCCCCCGATTCCAGTACGCCTTATCCAGGGCATATCCTAGCTCGATTTCTGGCGTTCCATCGAGATAAATCAATCCACATCGGCCTAGCAACGTTTGACTTGCTTTCTCAACCACTGCCCACATTCCAAACTCAGAACAGTTGTAGCGCTGAAGGATCATGGGAAATTCTGCTTCGAGTTGCGATCGCGTCTTTGTTCCAGACGCAATGAATCGCATCACCACCGGATCGCCAAAAATTTCTGCCATCCGATCCAAATCTTCTCGCCTGAACTGACGTAACCACAAGCGTTCTGTCTCTAATTCCTGCATTGATAATGACGCTCTCCCCTAGCTGACATCTCCTAATACTGGCACAATGATCTGTACTCATTTCACGATGATGAAACACTATGATTTCTACGCTACAAACTGCTCTCGCTCAAGGTCGCGCTCTCAAAGTCATTAGCGGCTTGAACAATTTTGATGCAAACAACGTTGCTGCGGTGATTAAGGCTGCCGATCGTGGCGGTGCTACTTTCGTTGATATCGCTGCCGATGCCGACCTGATTCGCCTGGCGAAACAACTAACCAGCCTGCCGATTTGCGTCTCTGCGGTCGAGCCTGAACAATTTGTCATGGCGATCGAGTCCGGCGCAGATTTAATCGAAATCGGAAACTTCGACAGTTTCTACGCTCAAGGTCGTCGCTTTGAAGCTGAGGAAGTTTTGGCACTGACTCAAGCAACTCGCGCTCTCCTGCCTCATGTCACGCTCTCCGTCACTGTGCCTCACATTTTGCCTTTGGATCAGCAAGTCCAACTGGCAGAAGAGCTGGTGAAAGCAGGTGCGGACATGATTCAAACCGAGGGCGGAACTTCTTCGAGTCCTGCACACTCCGGCGCGTTAGGATTGATTGAAAAGGCAGCTCCGACCTTAGCAGCAGCTTACGAAATCTCAAGAGCGATCAACATTCCAGTTCTCTGTGCATCTGGTTTGTCGAGCGTAACGGCTCCGTTGGCGATCGCTGCTGGTGCTTCGGGTGTGGGCGTGGGAAGCGCAATTCACAAGCTCGATAGCGAAGTCGCAATGATTGCAGCCGTTCGATCGCTGGTTGAATCTCTCGATCGCGCTTCGGTCAACGTTTAAACGCAAAAACCCGTAACGGTCATAACAATACGATCGTTACGGGTTTAACAGTGATTTTGGAAATTTCTAGAATAATCGGAAAATAAACGGATAGCGGAACGGCTCATCGGGTTTGCTTAAACAATGTGCAAGCGCCCAAATTGTCAATCCCCAATGTAGCAAAAAGCCAAATCCAATCACCGGGAAGAACAGCAATCCACCCAATCCAAAGGTTAAGAACGATAGAATTCCGACCGGGATACCAATCACCGCCGCCCAGAACCAAACATTCAGGTGAAAATTCATCGATTCTTTAGCGTTAGCTTTGACCACTGGGTCATCCGACAGCAAATTGATTGCAATAGGAACGCCGATCGAGAACAAGGTTGTACTAAAGAAAATTGCGCCATGACTTAAGCAGGATAACAAGCGGCGCTGATTAGTATCGAATGTGGTCTGCATCCTGGATTTCTCCTATAGTGCTTTTTCCTTACAGGCTCGATCGTATCCTTCTAATCAATGCCCGTAGTAGTGCAGTTTACCGTACTTAAAAAACCCGTCGCCTTTTACCTTGGATAGATTAATTTTAAGAAACGATAACGATCGGGCAACGCTTCAATGCTCAATTCACGATATAACGCGATTTTTACGCATAGCGCGATTAGAGATGTGAAGAAAGATTTAGTAACTCCTGCTACTCATTCTCGCGGTAGAGGCTGAAATTAAGCGAAGAAATCTAATGTCAAATAGATGGGGATCGCGATTAGTAACTAATCTCTGAACTTCAAAAGTAATAGAACTAGGAACTAATACGATCGCTATTTTGTTGCTGTGTTGAAACAAGGAAAGTCTATACAAAACTCAGCAGTATAGCTTCTATTTCTACTCTTCCTGAAGTAGCAAGCTGACGCTGTTAAGTTCCTCGCAAATCTGCAACACAGTAACTAAAGAATCTCCGCGTTCGCTACAAGACTCAGACTCTAGGACGGCAGAAATGAAACGTTTTTCAAAACTAATTTACAGCTTTTTACCATTAATGAGTGTGGCGCTGTTTGCAGCCTGTAGTAACCAAAACAATGCTGCGAATAATTCTGCAAACAATCCCACTTCGGGCACAAACACAGATACAAGATTTGCCGCAGCAAAAGGTTGCAAAAACATTGGTGTTCTCTTACCCGAATCTGACTCATCGGCTCGATACGAAGCTTACGATCGACCGTTGCTCGAAAAGGAAATCAAAGCCCAACTTCCAGATGCCACCATCCAATATGCCAATGCGAACAACAATGCAGATACTCAACAAAACCAAGCGGAGGCAGCATTAACCAAGGGTGCCTGCATTCTCGTTGTTGATCCACAAGACAGCGACAAAGCATCGGTGATTGTGCAAAAAGCCAAAGCGAGTCAAGTCCCAGTCATCGCTTACGATCGCTTCATTCAAGACCCAGACGTAGCTTACTATGTATCGTTTGATAATGTGCGCGTCGGCGAACTCCAGGGACAATACATCGCGGATCAATTCCGCAGAGGCGCTTATGGTCTCAAGCCCGGTGCAAACTTGGTGATGATTAATGGTTCGCAGACCGATAACAATGCTCTGCAATTCCGGGAAGGTGCATTAAAAGCATTGCAACCCTTGGTCGATAGCAAACAGTTGAATCTAGTGTTTGATCAGTACACGCCAAACTGGGACAACGCCAGAGCGCAATCCATCATGGAAGGCATTTTGACGCAGCAGAGAAACAATGTCCAGGCGGCGTATGTTGCCAATGATGGCATGGCAAATACTGTGATTGCAGCTTTGAGAGCGCAAAAACTCGATGGCAAAGTTCTCGTCACCGGACAAGATGCCACCTTGACCGGAATCCAGAACATTCTCACAGGCGATCAAGCCATGACCATCTACAAACCGATCGCGAAAGAAGCTCAGGTCACTGCACAGTTAGTTGCAGCATTGAGTAACGGTACTGAACCGGGAGCGATCGTCAATGGACAAACCGCACTCAAATCAAGCGGACAAGTTGCATCGGCGCTAATTACTCCAGTCGCAGTCGATAAAACTAATGTTCAGCAAACCGTTCTAGCAGATGGCTATCTAAATAAAGCTCAAGTCTGTAATGGACTAAGCGGTGACACCACTGGCATTTGTCGAGGAGTCGCACAAGGGGGTTCAGATCGACAAGGTTCACTCTAATTCTGAATTTTGTACCGAAATTGGCTTAAAATCCCCCACTCGTGGGGGATTTAGGGGGCTAGAAGCTGACCGCAACGCAGCGAGAAAGCCATCGAGCGAACGAAAGTGGGTGATTTCGCTTCTGAATCACCCCGCCTCAGCAATCAACCCAGAAAACATGAACAACTCAGTTTTACCAACCCAAACAGAACCGCACTCCGATCGACTCCAACCGCGCCTGCAACTCCGCAACATCAATAAATCATTCGGAGGAGTCCAAGCGCTGAAAAACGTCGATTTTGAGGCGTATGCAGGCGAAGTGGTCGGTTTAGTCGGAGACAACGGTGCAGGCAAATCTACACTGGTTAAAACCATGTCTGGCGCATATGTTCCAGACTCCGGTGAAATTTTGATTGATGGACAACCCGTGTCGATCGCGTCACCGCAAGATGCCACTCGATTAGGAATTGAAACCGTTTACCAAGACTTAGCGCTTTGTGACAACCTCGATGTTGTGGCGAATTTGTGGCTCGGTCGAGAAGCCTATCGATGGGTCATTCCAGGCGTTCTCAAAGCGCTCGATGAAACCGAAATGGAACGCCGCACGATCGAAGTTCTCAGAACGCTCAATGTCAAAATTCCCTCGGTTCGTCGTCCGGTGGCGACGCTTTCCGGGGGACAGCGGCAATGTATTGCAGTAGCAAAAACCATTCTGCGGCAGCCGAAAGTCGTCCTACTCGACGAGCCAACGGCGGCGCTGGGAGTCGTACAAACTCGGCAGGTCTTGAATCTCATTCTCCGCCTCAAACAACAAGGTCTAGCCGTTGTGGTGATTTCCCACAATTTGCACGATGTTTTTGAGGTCTGCGATCGCGTCATTGTGATGCGTTTGGGTCAGCGTACTGCCACCTTTGACATCAAAAATTCCACTTCAGAACAAGTTGTCGCCGCCATTACAGGCGCAGAACATCGCGATCCTGCCGTTCCTACTCCAGAAATGACATGAAAACCAATACACGCCAAGACGATCGCTCCTCGGTGAATGCAGAAATGAGCGATCCACAATCTAATCTTCAGCGATCGTCGTTTAGCTTGCGATCACTCATGCGAGGTGATTTAGGATTCCTTCCTGTTGTTTTCACTCTTGCATTAATCACGCTATATTTCCAAGTCACCACGGGCGGTGTCTTTCTCCAGGCTCGAAATTTAACCAATCTGACTCAACAAATTGTTGTTATTAGTATTCTCAGCACTGCTGCGGTTTTGGTTCTACTTCTGGGTGAGATCGATTTAAGCTTAGCAGCCGTGGCGCAAGCTTGTGCCGCAGTCATGGCGACCGTCTCGGTTTACCAAAATTGGGGGGCAATTCCTTCGATTCTCGCTGCACTTGTGATTGGTGCATTAATCGGCTTAGTCAATGGATTCTTTATCGCAATCTTGCGGGTTCCTTCGTTCATTGTGACGTTGGCGGGGTCGATCGGTTATGCCGGATTTTTGCTGCTGGTGTTGGGACGGCAAACGACTTTGATTGTGCGTGATCCAGCGATTCGGGCGCTCGCACCGACCTATCTTAATCCGATCGTCGGTTGGGGGCTACCGCTTGTCGTTGCTGCTTTGTATGCGATCGGGGTTTGGTATGAACGTCAGCGACGAGTCAAAGCCGGACTCCCGGTGAAGCGCCCCACAACGTTGATCGCTCAAGTTGCAGGGATTTTTGCCAGCATCATCTTGATCGTATTCCTATTTCAAACTTATCAAGGTGTTCCTCAAGCCGTCCTGATTTCGCTGGGAATCGTCCTTGTGTTCTGGCTGATTTTGAGAAAAACGCCGTTTGGTCGTCACCTCTATGCGGTGGGTGGTAATGAAGAAGCGGCAAGACGTGCCGGGATTAATGTCATTGGCATGAAGATGACGGTCTTTACTTTGGCATCCGTTTTAGCCGCCCTAGCGGGCATTATGCTGACTTCGCGCAGTACCGCCGTTGCCACTCAAATTAGTGCGACATTGTTGTTAAATGCGATCGCGGCGGCGGTTATCGGTGGAGTCAGTTTATTCGGAGGACGCGGCTCAGTTTGGGCAGTGATTTTGGGTGCGCTGGTCATTGGCAGTTTAGACAATGGCTTGGACTTGCTCAACCAGGATCAAAGCATCAAGAATATTGTCCAAGGTGCGGTGCTAGTGTTGGCTGTTACGGCAGATGCTTTAGTCCGACGAGCTAATCCGGTACGCGGCAAGTAAAGAACGCGAGTTCGACGAGGTTTTCCGCTTCGGTTTGAGCGGTTTTGCCCCCTAAATTCCCCATTCTGGGGAACTTTGAAAGCTAGAGAACTACTTCAATTTGGGAATTCTCTTTTCTCCAAGTCCCCCACGAGTGGGGGATTTAGGGGGCGCAAATCCGACAGCAACGAAGCTTTAGACTGCGAAACCAACATCAGCCGCAGGCTGCTCCACGACTCACAATGCCCGACCATTGAACCTTCTTCAGCTTCTCCCGCCGATACGAAAAGAAATTGATTGGATCTTGATATGTACAGTGAGGCGCGATCGCAATCTGTTCTGCCGTAATTCCCATTCGTTCTAATTGGATTGCAATCACCCGCCGGACATCTAAGCGCGATCGTCCTGCTGCCGAGTCCCTTAAAATCGGCGAATTCGGCAATCTCAGTAACTTCTCTAAATCTGGATTCGGCTCGATCGTCGCTCCCACTTCTAGCGCCACTTGATGCGAAACTTGATACACCTCACCTGCGATCGCCGGACCTAAAGCAATGCGTAGATCTTCAAGGCGACTCCCTTGCGATCGCAGCTTCTCGATCGCTACAGGCACAATTTTTTGCGCCGTTCCCCGCCAGCCCGCATGCACCGCCGCAGCATTCCCCGTTTTCACATCTCCAATCAAAGCGGGCGTACAATCCGCACTACACGCCCAGACCGCCTGCTGCGAGCGCTCCGTCATTAATCCATCTGCCTGAGCAAAATTCTCGCGATCGTGTGGGTTCTCTAACTCAGAAGGTGATAAAACCACATTGCCATGCACCTGATGAACGCGGTAAATCTCAACCGTCGGATCAAGCACCTCGGTGAGTTCAAACGGCGATCGGGGCGAAAACTGTTGCGTAAAAAAGCCGTGCTGCCAAGGTTCTAGAAGGCTGCAAGTGAGATAAGGCAGATCGTTCCAGGTTTGCCAGTGCCAAGTGTGCATGAGGGGCATCCACGAAATTCTGTTGCCATCGTAACGGTTTATTGAGCTGCTAGTGTAGTAGGCTCCTCCAAGATTAAAGTTTTTGTGAATTTACGACAGGTCACAACTGAGACAACTGCGGGAAACTACTGTACCTTCAAGCTGCAAAATTCGGCGCTTTTACTCAGTGCCAAATCCTCTTTTATTCCAGAAAGGTGTTCTCACTCGCGAGAAATCAGGCATCATAGCGGACGGAATTCCATAGCAGCAGACTTCACAGCCAAATCTGTGCAAATATGTGGATTCCGTAAAACTAAGCCTACCCCTCCGGACTTGTACCCAAAAACCGGTACTATGTCTCTGGAATATAGTTAATTAGTGTAAAGAAATCGCCCGACGTACCCACCGTGCAGCGCAGCGATCGAGTGGAACTTAGTCAGAGTCATCATCGACGAATGAACACGAGCAAGCCTGAGAGAGGACATTACCGTATGACGCAGCGACCCACCCCGATTCGACCCCTTCGCAACCGCAAGCAATTATTAAGACGGCTCGGATGTTTGAGTAGTCTGGGGGTTTTTAGTAGTGGGATAACGCTGGCGCAAGCTGCTCCGACAACTTCGCTGCAGACAAGCGTGGCCGCTTCGCCTTCTCCGGTCGTTGTTGCGCCCACGGCTGCGGACTTAACGCCGACTGCATCGGCATCATCGCCTACCACTCCTGCACCCGCCGCTCCGGAAAAAGAAGCTCCTGATCCGACACCACCCGTTGAAATCGAAATCCCAGAGTCTTCTCCTGTTTCGGAATCTCCCTTAGTCAAGCCGCAGGCTGCACCGGAGAATCCGGCACCTAACTACGTGCCCCCTAGCTCGATCGTGATTGAAAAACGCGATTCCGCCCCCAAAGTAACGACGGTGAAGCCTAAAACGACTGGAATTGCCAACGCGGTTTCCAAAGCAATTTCTGGAGTGATTCGTCCGAAATTCAACCCGGCTCAGCCTGAAGCTGAAGCTGAAGCTGAAGCTCCTTCAACGGAAACTGCTTCAAGCTGGGCACCACCTTCGATCGTACCACCCTCGTTTGTCCAAGATTACTTCAATCGCACGGTTCGTCCGCTCGGTCTTCCCGGTAACGGGGATGTCCGCTTACTCTTCCCGCTCTCGATTCCCAGTGCGATTACCTCTGTCTTTGGTTGGCGGGTTCACCCCATCACAGGCGATCAGCGACTGCACACGGGGACAGATTTGGGCGCACCGATGGGAACTCCGGTATTAGCAGCACTCACCGGTCGCGTGATTATGGCGGATTTCTTTGGGGGATATGGGTTAGCGATCGCGCTAGAACACACAAATGGATCGCAGCAAACGCTATATGCTCACTTGTCAGAAATCTTCGTGAAGCCCGGAGATGTCGTGAAGCAAGGAACCGTAATTGGTCGGGTCGGTAGCACCGGCAACTCGACGGGGCCTCACTTGCATTTTGAGTTCCGTCAGCAAACTCCAGAAGGCGGTTGGGTAGCTCAAGATGCAGGAGCCTCGCTAGAACAGTCAGTCGCGCAGCTCGTTAAGTCGATGCAGGTGACACAACAGAATCCGCAAAATCCAGGTTCTTAGTTGAAAAAAGCCCCACGCAGGGGCTAGAAGAAGTTGTTGACCTCACAATCTAACAGTGTGGGGTCACATTTTTTTACCAATCAACCAGAGAAGTCCAGCATCAATGAAGGTGAAGGGACTGTCCAAGGTTCCAGCAAGAAGGCTGAGAAAAAGGAAATAACTAAGCGAAGCGACTGCGACGAATTTAATTAAAACGAAGGTTGCCATAGCAGTTGAAGAGAAAACTAGGTGGATGTAGAATAATGCGTCTAAGTTATTTTTTGGCTAAGCCTTAACAGAATAGATCAAAGCTTATAAGTTTTATAAAGATACAACACATTTTAATAATTATCACTGAGCAATTCCTCTTACTCAGTTCTGAGAAGTTGAATAGATAGCTTCTAGCTAAAGACATACCGCAGACGAAGCCACAAAACCGGAAGCTGCAAAAATTCGCAACGATCGTAAAACTTTTCCGAACCCTAGCACTAAGTTAAAATCGCGCCGCCCATGAGTCTCCGGTAGCGATAGTCAAGTTCGGCTTTCATGGCGTTCCACCGCTCGATCGTTGGGTCTTTCTGTATAGTTCTTTCTGCTGCATCTCGCGCCATTTCCAGCACTTCTTGATCTTCAACTAAACTTGCTAGCGCAAAATCTGGTAAGCCCGATTGCCGTGTTCCAAGCACCGCACCCGGCCCTCGAAATCGCATGTCCATCTCAGAGATGAAGAAGCCATCTTGCGACTGTTCGAGAACTTTTAATCGCTGTCGTGCAGTTTCGCTCTTGGAACTGCTCATCAGCAAGCAGAACGACTGCGAGCCGCCGCGTCCGACTCGACCCCGAAGTTGATGCAGTTGTGAGAGTCCAAACCGCTCTGCGTGTTCGATCATCATCACAGTGGCATTCGGAACATCGACCCCAACTTCGACAACCGTAGTGGATACAAGAATTTGAGTTTTGTTGTCACGAAACTCGGTGATAGCTTCGTCTTTTTCGGCAGAAGTCATGCGACCGTGGAGTAACCCGACATTGAAATCTGGGAAGATATCATCTCTGAGGTGTTGGTGTTCGTCGATCGCAGACTTGAGATCCAATTTCTCCGACTCTTCGACCAGAGGCAAGACGATGTAAATTTGTCGTCCTTGAGCAATTTCGCGCTTCATCAGGTCATACGCCTGTTGACGATCGCGCCCAGCTAGTACGGTTGTTTGAATCGGTTTGCGTCCGGGTGGCAGTTCATCGATCTGGCTCACGTCTAAATCTCCATGCAGCGTTAGCGCCAGAGTGCGCGGAATCGGCGTTGCGGTCATGGTGAGGACGTGGGGATGTTCGCCCTTTTGCTGAAGTCGGGCGCGCTGTTCGACTCCAAAGCGGTGCTGCTCATCGATCACCACCAAGCCTAAGCGATCGAAGCTGACCGTATCTTGAATTAGGGCATGGGTTCCAACCAGTAGCGGCAGTTCCCCGGTTTGTAACCCGTTGTGGATTTCGCGACGTTTGGCGGCTTTGGTTGATCCCGTCAGCAGTTCGACCGGGAGATGCAGTTGATTAAACCAGCCGACCAATTTGCGGTAGTGCTGTTCTGCAAGCACCTCGGTCGGAGCCATAAACGCAGCTTGATAGCCCGATTGAATTGCTGCCAGAATCGTGATGACAGCGACAACGGTTTTTCCGGATCCAACATCGCCTTGGACTAAGCGATTCATCGGGATCGGTCTTTGCAGATCGTTGAGAATATCGTTGACCACTCGTTCCTGAGCATTGGTCAGTTCAAACGGTAGCAGTTTGTGAAAATCGTCGATTAGTTTTCCAGTTGATGCAAGAACGGCACTGGCTTGAGTTTGTCGTTGTTCGTATCGACGTTTGAGCAAACCCAGTTGGAGATAAAAGAATTCATCAAAGACTAACCGACGACGCGCCAACTCCAGCGCATCAGAATCAGCGGGAAAGTGAATATTTGCGATCGCCTCTTGAATTCCAGTCAAGTTATATTCAGTTAAAAGTCCTTTGGGGATCGGTTCATGCAAATTCACGATCGCAGGCAGAGAAGCCGTCACCGCTCGACGCACTAAATCGGCTCCAACTCCTTCGGTTAGGGGATAAACCGGAACAATCCGCGCCACCGTCGGAGAAGTGAGGGAATCTCCAGAATCATCGAGCACTTCGATATCGGGGTCTTCGAGACTGACTCCGAATTTTGTTTGCTTGACTAATCCGGAGGCTGCGATCGAGGCTCCTTTTGGATAAAGCCGTTTTTGCTGTTCTTGCCATCCACGGCTGGCGAACCGACTGCCCATATAAAAGCGGCTAATCTTCATCTGTCCGCTTGAGTCTTGAATCGTCAACTCTAAAATCGTAAGTTTGCTGTTTCGCGGACTGGTGAAGCAGTTGCAGTTTTTGACCGTAGCAACGATCGTCACCGTTTCCCCGACTTCAAGTTCGCGGATATGCACTTGGCGGGCGTAGTCGATGTAGTCGCGTGGGTAGTAGTACAAGACATCCCGAACATAATAGAGTCCGAGTTTGGCAAGTTTTTCAGCGCTTTTCGAGCCAATCCCGGCGAGATAAGTCACCGCTTGCGTCAGCGGAATATCGCGAGTCGGGGTTTCTGGAGTGGGAGCAACAGAAACCACAGCAGGACGCGGAGCAGCTTTCTTTTCCTCAGTTTTAGGTGCCAACTTTTCGGCTACCTTCTCTTCAAATTTTTTAACTTGGTAAAGAAAGCGACGAGTCTCAGCGACGAGATGCTGACGCTGTGAGAATTCAAGTTCTGGATATTTGGCGTATTGACTCGCGATCGAGCGACACCGTTCTTTTTCCGATTTGGGCAGTTCGTTAGTCGATTCGCTCAGAATCAGATGCAAAAATTCGCTGAAGCGGTACTGGTTCCCCTCCAGATCATTAAATCCGCGATCGGCTTCCACCGATAGCGCCTTTTGTAACCGTACCAAATCCATAAAACTCAGTCAGGTGAAGCGATCTCACCCGTTTTTCTTGATGAAGTCTAGCAAAATTCGCTGATGAATTGCGCCGAGCGGTCGAATCTGGCTTGCTCGATCGCTAAATCGCTCCCCTTGCTCAATTTGCGATCGCGTAAATAATCCCAAATCCCACCCTTCTAATAAAGTAAGTTCATTGATCCCCACCGTCAGAGGAGCCGCAAAGACATGACGAAGGGCGCGATCGTCTTCGTAAACGCCAAATTTGACCGCATTCGGCGGTGAATAGCAAATTTCCTCTTGTAGCTCACGCACCAATGCGACCTCCGGAGATTCATCTGCTTCGATATGCCCACCGAATAAGCCCCAATGCCCCGGATACGCAATGTTTGGAACGTTATCGCGCAACTGTAAGAGAAACTGATCCTGCTGATAGAGGATTGCAATTGCGACTTCTGGCTTCATTGCTGCTCAATGTAAAGGGCGCTTTGATCCTGTCCAGCCAAATCAATTTTCTGCAAGCGTACCTTGCCTTGAACGCTCACTTGGCTTCCTGTTGCGGGAACTAGCTGACCGGTCACAATCCAAATGCTTCCAGTATCGTCTTGCACTTCATACGCCCGCTGCCCGCCCATTAACGGCGCTTGCGCTTTGATCTTGCCTTCAACCTGCACCGTACGATCGCGCTTTGAACCCAGATCGCGCACCTTCACCCGCTCCCCAGCCTGCACCAGCGACAGCACGTTATTTGAGGCCACAGGTAAATCCGGAGAAGCACTACAGCCGATCGCGAAACACGACAACCCCAACCCAACTGCCACTAACCCAACGTTTGAGAACCGCATACCTTTAGCCTCAGCACATCGTCAAAATCCGTTGCAGTTCACGCAACACGGCGCGAATCTGCCAAACTATAAAAGTCAATCTTCAAGAATGCAAAAGATCGCGCCCAACAACCGGAAAAATTCATCAATCTTGGTTCACATTTTGAACGATCTTTTCCGGTTTGGCTGACTAAATTTTGCATCGAATTAGTTCCTATGTCTTCGATCGCCCAACTCCTCGACGGAAAAGCGCTTGCCCAGAAAATGCAAGCCGCACTAACCGAAAAAGTTCAAGCCCTGACTGCTAAAAATGGTCGCCCTCCCGGTCTCGCTGTCCTGATGGTCGGGGACAATCCAGCCAGCGCAGCTTATGTCCGCAACAAAGAGAAAGCTTGCGCCGCCGTTGGCATCGCCTCTTACGGCAAACATTTTTCCACCGAAACCACCCAAGCCGAACTTGCTGAGACGATCGCTCAATTAAACGAAGACGATCGCGTCGATGGCATTCTCGTGCAGCTCCCCTTACCGGAGCACCTAGATAGCGTTGCACTGTTAAACCAAATTCATCCCGATAAAGACGCAGACGGCTTACACCCGACCAATTTAGGGCGCTTAGTCCGAACAGAACCCGGATTGAGAAGCTGTACGCCCTACGGTGTGATGCGACTTTTAGAAGAATACAAGCTTGATCCCAGCGGAAAAAAAGCCGTCGTCGTCGGCCGCAGTATCCTTGTCGGCAAGCCGATCGCGCTGATGCTGCTCGATGCCAATGCCACGGTGACGATCGCTCACTCTCGCACCCCTGATCTCGCAGAAGTCACCCGCAGCGCCGATATTCTCGTTGCCGCCGTGGGCCGTCCGAATTTAATCACGGCAGACATGGTAAAACCTGGCGCGATCGTGGTGGATGTTGGAATTAACCGAATCACCGATGACACGGGAAAAAGTCGCCTCGTCGGAGATGTAGATTTTAATGCCGTCCAGTCGGTTGCGAGCTACCTTACCCCCGTTCCCGGTGGAGTTGGTGCGATGACTGTGACCATGCTGTTGCACAATACAGTATGGAGCTATGAACAACGCTTCCAACATTAAGCTAACTTTACAAGAATCGCGTAGTGGAAACGAAGGAGGATATCGGAATGGTCGTGACAGGACAAACGCACTCAAATCAAGCCTCCCAATTTGATTTGAAAGGCTATCTCGCGGTAAGACAGCAGCAAGTTGAAACCGCCCTCGATCGAGCATTTCCGGTGGTCTATCCCGACAAAATCTATGAAGCGATGCGCTATTCGCTCTTCGCAGGCGGGAAAAGATTGCGTCCGGTGCTTTGTCTTGCCACCTGTGATCTGCTCGGCGGTACGACTGACATGGCAATGCCGACCGCCTGCGCTCTGGAAATGATTCACACAATGTCGCTAATCCATGATGATCTGCCCGCAATGGATAACGACGATTACCGACGCGGGAAACTCACCAATCACAAGGTCTTTGGGGAAGCAGTAGCGATTCTTGCCGGAGATGGCTTGTTAGCGTATGCGTTTGAACATATTGTTGAGGAAACGAAAAATGTACCGAGCGATCGCCTGATCAAAGTAGTGTCTCGTTTGGGTCGGGCAGTCGGAGCCGCTGGGCTGGTTGGCGGTCAAGTCGTGGATCTTGACTGCGAAGGCAAGAAAGATGTCAGTCTCGATACGCTGAATTTCATTCACACCCACAAAACAGCGGCACTGCTTGAAGCTTCGGTCGTGAGCGGTGGCATTCTGGCGGGTGGTTCAGATTCAGATATTCAGCGATTGTCGCGCTACGCTCAGGCGATCGGGCTGGCATTCCAAATTGTCGATGACTTACTCGATATCACCTCCACGCAAGAAGAACTCGGCAAGAGTATCGGCAAGGATATGAATGTTGAGAAAGCTACCTATCCGCGCCTTCTAGGAATGGAAGAATCGCGCCGTCAAGCGGAACAACTGGTCGAAAGCGCGAAAGCCGAAGTCGCGGGATTTGGTGAAGTGGCATTCCCGTTAATGGCGATCGCAGAATACATTACCGCCCGCAAAAACTAAATGGAAAGTAGGGAGTAGAGAATGTTCTACCCCCTACTCCCTATCCCCTACTCCCCACCTACCTCTCTACCTCATAAACGAATGCAGGACTTTGGTCACATTATCGATAACAGAGTGCTGCTCCTAGCCCTCATCGCCTGTTTGATTGCCCAAGCCACGAAGCTAGTGGTTGAATTGATTGTGCATCGCAAAGTCAATTTTCGCGTTCTTGTCGAGACAGGCGGAATGCCCAGTTCCCATTCGGCACTGGTGACTGCACTAGCAACTGGAGTCGGCATCACTGACGGTTGGGACAGCACCCAATTTGCGATCGCCACAGTAGTTGCCTTTATTGTTATGTACGATTCCCAAGGCGTTCGGCAAGCAGCAGGCAAGCAAGCGAAAATTTTGAACCAAATTATCGATGAGTTTTTTACAGGCGATCATCATTTCAACGAAGCTCGCTTAAAAGAATTGCTCGGACATACCCCAGTTCAGGTGATCGTCGGCTCATTATTAGGAGTTGTGGTTTGTGTGGCGGGAGATTGGTGGCTGGGCGGCAATTGGCGATCGCTGTTTGGGCAGATTGCAGGCGTTCATTAGTCTTTAGACTCAGGCTGACTGATATCTTCTGCGTTAACCCCAGAAAAGCGTTTATATCAATCCATGTCTCAGTCGATCGTCTACTCCGAAGACCGTGAAGTTCAACCGCAGCATTGCGATGTGCAAAATCACTTGAACAATGTGGTTTACGTACAATGGATTCAGGACATTGCGATCGCTGCTTATCGGTCTAAGGGCTATTCCCGCGAATTCGATGAGAACAATCAC
This sequence comes from Leptolyngbya sp. DQ-M1, assembly GCF_039962505.1. Taxonomy (NCBI): domain Bacteria; kingdom Bacillati; phylum Cyanobacteriota; class Cyanophyceae; order Leptolyngbyales; family Leptolyngbyaceae; genus Leptolyngbya; species Leptolyngbya sp. DQ-M1. The sequence goes on along the minus strand of NZ_JAMPLJ010000004.1, from coordinate 457,243 downwards.
ATCATCTGGTTTGTTCGGCGGCACGAAATTGACTATTTATCGCCTGCATTTGTGGGAGATGTCGTTCGATTAACGACTTGGGTGGAGGGTGGTACGCTATCGACCTTTTTCCGACGAGTTGAATTTGTGCGGGTTTCAGATCAAAAAGCGCTGTGTCGATCGCTCACCGAGTGGTGCTACTTTGATGCCAAACGCAACCGACCTGCGAAAATTCCAAGCGAAATCAAAGCTGTTTTTCTTCCAGAATATTGACCTCTTCCGAACCGCTTCTCTCGATCGTGCAAAACTTGCTATCTGTCTGTTGAAGAGTTAGGTGCGGTGATGATGGATAACATTGAAGGCTTCATCGTCCGAAGGTTCCTGAAAATACTTCGTAATCGCATCAAACTCAGTCTCACTCGTAAACGCTGAACCCTCAGGAAGTTCCTTGCTCCGCTCCCGTAACTGTCGCTTGCACAACTCGTCCGGCACATCGACGTAATGTAACTCATGATTGGCATTCGCAGCTTCAAACAACTCTCGAAACCAAGCCCGCTGCGTTCTCGTGTTACCAGGAAAGTCAAGCACAACCGATAAACCCTGTGAGAGCAGAGCAGAAATATGCCCTGTAAGCACGCTTCGTAGCCTGGACGAATATTTCACGAAACCAGGAATGTCTGTTATTTCGCCTGGAAACAACTGATCCAGCCACTCATCCTGCACCATCAGAACGGCATTCTCTCGCCGCGCGATCTCCTTTGCAAGGGTAGATTTTCCCGCCGCCATCTTTCCACAAAAGAAGAAAAGCTTTCCTGACTGCTCCATGTCCTTTGCCTCCTAAAACGTTTTACTGACCACTCATTCCAGGGTTAGTTTGAACCACCGGCGTGAGCAATGTCACTCGATCACTCCTCACCAGCATCGCCGCAAATCCGCGATCGTTTAATCGCCGCAAAATTGCAGCCGCAGTCGCACGATCGTTGGTATGGATCGCTAGGAGATAAGGACGCTGCTCAAAGGAAGCCAGCCCAATATTTCGATTCAACACTCGTTGAATTTGTGCAGCAACTTCAGGACGATTATTGTGATCGACAATCACAGCAAAACCCCCGCGCAAGCGTTGTGGATTAAAGGCTTGAGCAGGGGTTACGTCAGGTTGATCGACTTGTTGCGATCGGGGCGCTTCGGCTTGAGCAGCGATCGCCGCTCCGGGGGGAACTGCCACGAATGCTCTAACGCGAACTGTGTCATTGAGATAATTGACCCAAGATTGTGCCGTATCCGCATCTCGGTAGCCGCCAACTCGCGTAACGGTCTGACCGAGATAACTACAAACGGAGACTTCGGCAGTGCGAGAGACGACGCTACGAACACGGGCTTGGGATTCCGAGGTCGGGGTCACAATCAGAAGCAGGAATTCGTTCGATCGTGGCGCTCGACAATTCGGGAGTTGGGCTTGAGCAGAAGAAATTCCGGTCAGCGTTAAAGCAAGTCCAGCGAGTCCTGTAAGAACCGATTGAAGCGTCGTCTGAGGCATAGAAGTTTAGGAACTAGGAAACAGGTTCCAGAGATCCAAGCGGGTTCGGAATCGCGTCCGACTGCTGGTACTCTCCGGTGATGACATATTCTAGACGCAGCTTCAGCCAAGTAATAAATTGTTTGTTGGTGGAGACGATCGCGACGCAAGGACGCGGACATTTTGCTTTGATTTCTGCCATTTCTGGCGCTTCTAAGAAAGCAGGTTCTTTGATTACCCAGAAATCAATTTCCCTTTTCTTTTCTTCGTAGTCGCGATAGCGTTCCCGAAGAACCTCGTCCATCGGTTCTTCTTCCAGCAAAAATTTCTGGCTTGCCAAAACGTAGTAGTAAGTTGTCATGGGGTCTTCCTATTTGATCAGTCTTTGAGTGAAGAATCCGGAGCGTTAGAGTTCGCCGCGAATGGCTTGTTTCATTTCTCGCACCGCTCGTTCAAGTCCAACGAGAACGGCGCGACTAATGATCGTATGGCCAATATTCAATTCTTCCATGCCAGGGAGTCGTGCGATCGGATGAACATTCCAATAGGTCAAGCCGTGTCCAGCGTTGATGCGGAGTCCAGCAGCGAGCGCAATTTCGCAGCCCTGCGCCAGAATTTCTAATTCTTTGGCTTGTCCTTCTTCGGAATATGATCCGGCATACTGTCCGGTGTGCAGTTCGATGAATTTTGCACCCGCTGCGGCAGAAGCATCGATTTGTTCCGGGTCAGCATCGATAAACAAACTTACAGGAATTCCGGCAGATTGCAGCGTACTCACGACTTCGGTCATGCGATCGAGCGCGCCTACAATATCGAGTCCGCCTTCAGTGGTAACTTCCTCGCGCTTTTCGGGAACGAGCGTGACGTAATCGGGTTTGAGATCGAGCGCGATCGACACCATTTCATCGGTCGCTGCCATTTCTAGGTTTAGATGTGTCCGCACGGTTTGCCGCAGCAATCGGACATCATGATCCTGAATATGGCGGCGATCTTCGCGCAGGTGAACGGTAATGCCATCGGCTCCAGCGAGTTCAGCGAGAACCGCAGCAGCGACGGGATCAGGTTCGATCGTGCGTCGGGCTTGGCGGATGGTTGCGATGTGGTCAATATTGACACCAAGAGTAGGCAAGGTCTTGTTCCCAAAGCTTCAGCCAATCATTTTACCGTGTTCGTTTGAGGTTCTGCGTTTAGACAGAGACCGAAGTGATCGAGAATGCGTAATCTGAGAGCAAGTTGCAATTCTTAATTCGTTCGATTAAAAATCGTTTCCGAACGTAAAGAGCTTCATTAAGATTCTCTTAATGAAAGCAAATAATTTACTCACCACAGAACCTTGTCATGCTTAATCCTGCTTTCATTCTGCGGCGGCTCTCGACGATTCTCGCCGTTGCCATCCTTACCCTGACGCTAGTTGGTGTCACTTCTGGAATCTTGCTTGCGTTCTACTACGTCCCGACAGCGGGTGGAGCATACGACTCGCTGCAACAGATTGATCAAAACGTGCCTTACGGTTGGTTAGTTCATACCCTGCACAACTTGGCGGGTAACTTTGTCATCGGGTTGGGTCTAGTGCAGATTGTGGTGATGTTTCTGGGTGAGCGATTCCGTCGCAGTTGGTTGACGGCTTGGATCAGCGGCATTCTATTTACCTTGAGCGCGATCGGTTTAAGCTGGACGGCGATGATTCTCAACTGGAATCAAATCGGCTTCTGGCGGCTGAAGATTGAATTGGGCACGATCGAAGCGATTCCCTTTATTGGTGCAACGTTGCGCGACATCATCACAGGTGGAGCAGTGGGAGGGCTGACGGTGGCTCATTTGTATACGCTGCACAGCTACGTCGTTTCGTTGGCTGCGGTTGGCTTGTCGATCGTGCATTTAGGTGGACTGCTGTTTCAGGAGAAAGAACTGCAAGCCGAGCGCATGGCTGCACCTGTGGCAAAACCTGTTCCGCCAGTTCAGATCGAGCAATCTCAAATCGAGCCGCCTGCAATGGCAGATTCAGAAGCTCAATTTCCAGCGTAAAAACCGTTTAATCATTTAACTCTCGGTTACGATCGATCTGCATTTTCCTTAGAAGCCTCCTCATGTGGCTATCGAGATTTAGACTGAGTGCGGTTTCACCCAAGCAGCTTGCGGTATTTGAAGCCTGTTTAATTGGATTAGTATCGGGACTCGCAGCGGTTGCCCTGAAGCGCGGGGTCGGTTGGCTGGGTCAAGAGCGACTTCAAATCGCGACGGTTCACCCTGCTTGGATTGTGCTGCCTGCGATCGGGACTGTAGCGGGACTGTTAGCAGGTAGCATTATTGAGCGGCTGGCACCGGAAGCCGCAGGCAGCGGCATTCCGCAAGTGAAAGCGGCTTTGGGGGGGGTGACGAGTGCGCTCAATCTGCGAGTTGCGATCGCAAAACTTGCGACCACCTTGCTTGCCCTGGGATCAGGATTAAGCATCGGGCGGCAAGGGCCTACGGTTCAGATCGGAGCCGCGATCGCGGCTCAGTTGAGCGATTGGGTTCCGACTTCTCCGATTCATCGGCGGCAGTTGATTGCAGCAGGAGCGGCGGCGGGATTAGCAGCCGGATTTAACGCGCCGATTGCAGGCGTTTTATTTGTCGTTGAAGAACTGTTACAGGATGTTTCTGGCTTGACGTTGGGAACGGCAATTTTGGCATCGTTTGTCGGTGCCGTGGTGTCGCGTCTGTTGGGAGGAGACGGACTAAACGGCAGAACAAACTCGTTGGAGATTATGACGAGTTTTAACCTGGAGGCGATTCCGGTCTTTTTAATCGTCGGCATTGCATCAGGCTTGCTTGGCTCTCTGTTCGTGCGGGGAGTTTTGTTCAGTCTGAAATTTAATAACAAAGTGATGAAGTGGAGTTTACCCCTGCGGATTGCCTTTGCCGGGGGAGTTTCAGGAGCCGCGATCGCAATTCTTCCCGATGCGCTGCGGGGAAATGCGAGCCTACAAGAAGTTTGGATTACCAGTGAGTTTGGCTGGCGGATTACGGCAGTTATTTTCATTACGAAGTTTGTCTTAACCCTGGTGGCATTTGGGTCTGGTGCGCCGGGGGGATTGTTCGCTCCTTCGTTGATTTTGGGTTCAGCACTAGGGTATCTCATTAGCTTTGCGGCTCAAAGTATTGAAAATGCGGGAGTTCCATTGGGGTTAGATCTGAGTGGGTCGCTCACGACTACGGCAGCACTCACTGGAATGGGGGCATTTTTTAGTGCAGTGACTCGTGGCCCGATTACCGCGATCGTCATCGTATTCGAGATGACCACAGACTTTAACATCGTGCTGCCGCTGATGATCGGGTCTGTGACGGCTTACTTAGTGGCAGAGAGTTTGTTTAGCGGATCGATCTATAAGCATCTGCTTGCATCCAGAGGCATTCATCTGCAATCGAATCCAGACTTGGAAACGCGGCTGGCGGGCTTGACTGCTGCGGATTTGATGCAGCCACGAGTCGAAACTCTATCCAGTGAGATGAGATTGGATGAAGCGATTCAAGCGTTTTCACGATCGCATCATCGCGGCTTTCCGGTGATTGATAACGGCAGGTTAGTGGGAATTGTCACACAGACAGACTTAGGGCACATTGCAGAACGGCAGCTACAACATAGCCAGCCGCTCAGCGAAATTATGACTCCCCGCCCGGTCGCAGTCCATCCAGATGATCCACTCAGCCAGGTTTTGTATTTATTAAACCGCTATAAGATTAGTCGATTGCCCGTGGTGGATCGTCGGAAATTAGTCGGAATTATCACAAGAGCAGACATTATTCGAGCGGAATCCGACAAACTCAGCGACACCGCAAAAGTCGGGCCGCGATCAGAGCCGTCGTTTGTGGTGTATCAAACTCGTGCCCCCGAAACCGGGAAAGGTCGGGTGCTAGTACCGATCGCCAATCCTCGAACTGCCGGACGACTCCTCCAGATGGCAGCAGCGATCGCGCACGAGCGCGACTATGAACTGGAATGTTTACAGGTAATTCCGATCGCCCGCCATCGCACTCCTGCTGAAACTGGGGTTTCAACCACAATCAGCCGCAAACTTTTAAAGCAAGCCGTCTACTTAGGCAAGCAATGGAATATTTCAGTGCATACTCAAGTGCGGGTGACGCATGACATTGCTCAAGCCATCCTAGAGACGATTAAGGAACGGCACATTGATCTGATGATTATGGGCTGGAACGGCGAAACTTCTACATCCGGTCGAATTTTTGGCAGCATTGTCGATACGATGATTCGGCAAGCAAGCTGTGATGTTGTACTCGTGAAACTTGGGACTGATAAAGGGATGGCGCTCGATCGCTGGCTAGTTCCCACAGCAGGCGGTCCTAATTCCCGGCAAGCAATTCGGCTGATGCCCGCCTTGGCGCAACTCTCTAAGGCTCCAGAAGTTTGTCTGTGTCAGATACATCAGCCGCAGCGTGATCTTCCTGATCCAACTCCACTGAATGAAGCGATGCGATTTTTAAACGCACGTCTCGCCTGTCCGGTTGCTCTCAAGCCTGTTTGCGCCGATTCAGTGTCCGATGCGGTGATTGATTTGGCGCAGCAGGGTCAGTGTGATGTGATTGTGTTAGGGGCGACCCGTGAAGGGTTTCTACAACAGGTGATTCAGGGCAATATTCCAGAAGCAATTGCGCGGGGCTGTAACTGTACCGTAGTTCTGATGCGGGGCGCGATCGGGTGACGTTAAAAATTCCTGCAATTCCTACAGGATTTAGCAATTCTTGATAATTTGATGTGGTTTGGAATACATTTTACAATCGCCCGAATTCGCAATAATGCGATCGTCAGAACCCGATTCGGCTTCGCTCCCACACCTCACCTTTCTGTTTTGGTTTGTACAAAATATGACACAGTATTGGCTTTCTAGATTTCTCCGACAAGCTGGATTTGCAATCGCATTAGGCTCGATCGTGGGAGCCTGTGGTACAGGCGGCACCTCCAATCAAAATCAAACGGCAGCTTCTCCCAATGCAGCGGGTGGTGGCGATTATGTGATCGGTATGGTGTTAGTCGGACCAAAGAACGACGCTGGATGGAATCAGGCACATTTTGAAGGGATTGAAGGCGCGATCAAAAACGTGCCTGGAACGAAGTTAGAATTCGTCGATAAGGTGAATCCTGCCGACCGTCCCAACGTCAAAGGTTCTCAGGTTGCGGATGACCTAATTGCAAAAGGCGCAAAGCTTGTGATCTTTAACTCGGATGACTTTAAAGACGACGCACTCGAAACTGCGAAAAAGCATTCCGACGTGAAAGTAATTCACGCTTCTGGTGACTATGCTTGGAAAGAAGGGCAAAACTTTAAAAGTCAAGCGAACCTGACCAATATCATGGGACGGATGGAATACGGAAAAATGCTGGCAGGCTGTGCAGCGGCGTTGGGCACAGAAACCGGAAAGATCGGCTATTTAGGCCCATTGATTAATGATGAAACTCGGCGCTACACTTCTGGGGCGTTCCTGGGTGCAAAATACTGCTGGGAGAACTATCGTAAAAAACCTGCTGCGGATTTGGATTTCAAAGTCACCTGGATTGGATTTTGGTTCAACATTCCTGGCAAGACGCTTGACCCGACCAAAGTTGCAGATGACTACTACAACGGTGGCTATGATGTGGTGATGAGCGGCATCGATACGCCAGAAGCAGCCGTACAGGGCAAGAAGGCAGCAGAGGCAGGTAAAAAAGTGAAGTATGTTCACTATGACCTGGAAACAGGCTGTTCGCTGGCTCCGAATATTTGTCTGGGGGTGCCGTTCTATCGCTGGTCGCTGCCCTACACAGATGCACTGAAAAAAGCAAAATCTGGCAACTATCCGAGCGAGTTTGTTTGGTCGGGGCCTGACTACCAAAATCTCTCTGCACCTTCAAGTGGAATGATTGGTTTCAACGTGGGGCAAGCCCTCGGAGACAATAAGAAGTTTCTCGATGAGTTTGCTAAGGGTATGGCAGACGGCAGTATCAATCTGTACAAAGGCCCGATTAAATTCCAGGATGGCTCAGATTTTGTCAAAGCTGGCGCAACAGCAACGGAGCAGCAAATCTGGTATATGCCGCAGTTGTTAGCGGGAATGGAAGGCCCAAGTAAATAAAGCGGTTCGTGTAGAGATTGAATTTTCTGAGGGTGGGGAGTGGCGTTTCGCAAGAGAAGCAAAACTACTTCACCCTTTACTCCCCATCCCCTACTCCCCACCTTTTTACTGCTGTGTGAATAGCTTATGAAAATCGAACTTCAACAGATAACAAAGCGGTTTGGACAGGTTTTAGCAAATGATCAGGTGTCGATGACTGTGGAGGCTGGAAGCATTCATGGTTTATTGGGTGAAAACGGAGCAGGGAAAAGCACGATCGTTAAAGTTCTGAGCGGCTTTATCAGTCGAGATTCCGGGACGGTTTTATTCGACGGCAAACCCGCAAGCGTAAAAACTCCAGCAGATGCGATTCGAGCGGGTGTGGGAATGCTGCACCAAGATCCGCTAGATTTTCCGCCGTTGACGGTGCTGGATAATTTTATGGTCGGTCGGGGTGAGGTGCTATCGAAGGGGATTTTTTCAGGACTGAAGTTTGTGAATCCTGATCGCGCTCGTCAAGAATTTCTGCGTCTCACCGAAACCTTTAACTTTTCGCTCAGTCCCAACAGCCGTGTTTCTGATCTCACCGTCGGAGAGCGGCAACAGCTTGAAATTATTCGGCTACTCTCGCTCGGTGTGAAGACGTTGATTTTGGATGAGCCGACCACTGGGATTTCTGCAGATCAAAAAATAGCCTTATTCAATGCGGCAAGACAGCTTGCTTCAGAAGGAAAATCAGTCATTTTTGTGTCGCACAAGCTCGAAGATGTGGAGGAACTGTGCGATCGTGTCACTGTTATGCGAGCCGGAAAAGTGGTCGGCAATGTTCAGGTTCCTTGTCCTGATTCAGTGCTGATTGATCTCATCTTTGGTAAAGAGCTTGCGCTGCCGATGAAACCTCTGACCCGGCAAGCTGAACCGATGTTGGAATTGCACGATGTCTTGGTCAGAGACGATCGCCTAATGCTGAAAATGGGTAACTTCAGTGCCTATAAAGGGGAAGTGATTGGACTTGCAGGACTCGAAGGCAGTGGACAGCAACTATTGTTACTACTCTGTGCGGGATTGATCCGAGCCGCGACGGGAACTGTGGCGATCGATCAGGTCGATATGACCCAAAAGCCTTATCCAATGTATCTTAAGCATGGAATTGGTTATTCTCCCGCCGATCGACTGAAAGATGGATTGATTCGAGGTCTGTCGATTCACGAGCATGTGATTTTGCGGAGTCAATCGCGGCGATTGATGATCGATTGGAAAGGAACTCATCAGCAAGCAATCGACGCGATCGCAACCTTCAACATTCGGGGTAAACCGCACTCCTATGTCGAACGGCTTTCGGGTGGAAATCAACAAAGAACCCAGCTTGCATTGTTACCTGTGCCGTTGAATCTATTGTTAATGGAGCATCCCACACGCGGACTCGATATTGAATCGACGCTGTGGGTGTGGAAGCAATTGATTGCGAGATGTGAGACGGGGACAACCATCTTATTTATGTCTTCGGACTTGGATGAGATTATGCAGTATAGCGATCGAGTTTTAGTTTTTAGTGGAGGTCAGGTGTCTGCACCGATTGAAGCCTCAAAACTAACCGCTGAAAAGCTCGGACAGATGATCGGGGGTCGATTTGTTGAAGTAGAACCTGCAAGTATTTAGGAACCATGACACTAAACCGAACGCTTACTTATCAAATTGGCGCGATCGTGATGGCGCTTGTGGTGACGATGATCATCATTTTGCTTGCAGGAGCATCGCCGATCGCAGTATTTACTGAGATTGTTTCGGGTGCATTTGGCACACCCGGGCAGTTTGCGCGAGTGATTGCAACCTTAGCACCCCTATTGATTATTTCCTGTGGACTGCTGTTTACCTTTACTGCTGGATTGTACAACTTAGGGATTGAAGGACAAATCGCGTTTGGCGGCATTGCCACAACGTTTATGCTGCGGCTGACACAAGATAGCTTTCCGCCGGCGATCGCCCTGACTTTAGCAATTTTGGCGGGTGGAGTCGGTGGAATGCTCTGGGGAGTGTTTGCAGGCGTTCTAAATATCTATGGACGGATCAACGAAATCTTTGCAGGATTGGGGTTGAACTTTCTTGCCGATGGCTTGGCGCTGTATTTGGTGTTTGGCCCTTGGAAGCGTCCGGGGGTAGCTTCAATGAGTGGAACGGAACAATTTCCAGAATCATTATGGCTGCCAACTTTTGGAAATACGGATGCAAGCCCGATCGCTCTGTTGATTGCACTGTTGGCGATCGCGACGACGATCGTCGTTCTTGGTAGAACACGCTTTGGTTTGAAGCTTCGAGCGGTCGGACAAAATCTTCGCGCCTCTTATGTGTTGGGCATTCCCTCGGTGCGTCAGCTTCTAAGTTCATTTGCAATCTGTGGAGCCTTTGCCGGGATCGCCGGGGCGCTGCAAGTGGTGGCAGTGTTTCACCGATTGATTCCGAACATTTCGAGCGGATTGGGATTTCTGGCGCTGTTGGTGACGCTGCTGGCGGGAATGAATGCTTGGTTATTGTTGCCGATCGCGTTCTTCTTTAGTGCGCTGAATATTGGAAGTTTGCAGCTTCCATTGGATCTGAATTTAGAATCCTCATTGGCAGGTGTAATTCAAGGAACCCTAGTGCTGTTTGTGATTTTGGGTAAGGGCTTGAGCGAGTGGAAGCGCGGGCCGGTAGCCCGATGATCTGCCGTAATATTGCATTTTGCCAAATTACTAACAGAAAAGCGCGATCGCTAGATTGAAACGATCGCACTCTACCTTGCTAAGCTGATTAACAATTCCGCAATCGAGTTAAAGCAACGACTAGACTGTCTACTGAAGCTCGAACCGTTGAAGGAGAATGATTCGAGTTGACGATAATGCTAAAGACGATCGGCGAATAGTTCGGCGGGGTCACATAGCCCGAAAGCGCTACCACACCCGAAATGGTTCCAGTTTTGGCAAACACAATTCCTTGTGCTGGGGTATTCCGAAATCGATTGCTTAAGGTTCCACTCACGCCACCAACGGGGAGCGATCGTCGAAATACATCCACATCGGGTCGTTGCGCCATTGCTTGCAAGGTCTGTACCAATGCTTCAGCACTGGCGCGATTGCGACCGGCAAGCCCGGAACCATCGACCATACTGAACCGATTCGGATTTACGCCTAGCTCGGTCAGAATCGATCGTACTGCCGCGACTCCGCTGGCTGTGGAGTCTGAACTATTTGGGTCTTGCAACCGTCCCAGTGTCTTCAACAGCGCTTCTGCATAAGCATTATCGCTGTCTTGATTGGTTGTAAAGATTAAACGCGATAGGGGAGGAGAAATCACCGATGCGAGTTCAACTTCTCCGGGGGGTGCGGGTGTCCGTTTTACCAGCGTTGAACTTTTAACTTGAACGCCTGCACCCGCTAATCGTTGGCGAAACTCACCCACAAAATAATTACCCGGATTGGAAACCGCACCCTCACCGATCACATTTTGATTCAACATTAGGCTATTGACTGGAGGGGCATATGCTTCCCCGCGATCGTCTGCATCCCAAAAAAGATTGTAGTCGGCTCCCCGAAAAATGGTATCGTCTCCGATCAACTGTTGCACCTGACGAATCCCGCGCTGACGTAATTGTTGGGTGAGTGAATTGAGTTGCGCGGTTCCGAAGCTTGGATCACCTTGACCAATCACCCGCAGCGTTAATAGATCGGGACTATTGGTATTGCCAAAAACCGGAGTGCGAATTTGATGCTGTGCGCCTAATTTTGCGAGGGCTGCTGCGGTTGTAAAAATCTTGTTGTTAGACGCGGGAACCAATTGCGTAAACGGATTACGAGCATAAAGATTCTGGCGCGTACCGCGTGCTGCTTGGGTTTGCACCAAAACGCTCCAACTTGCCGGTAGGCGATCGACAATCCCATCCAATGTTCCACCGAGTTGCGCTGGACAGATGCCACCATTGACCGGAGCCTGAACTGGGCGCGTTGGTGCTGGAGTTTGAGGCGGTTGAGGGAGCGGTTTGGGCTGTGTAGAAGGCGGAAATAGGGGGGCTTGAGCCCGGACAGGTGCGGTTAAACTTTCCAGTGAGACAGACAGAGCAAGCGTTGCACAAAAAATTCCGTGAGGCAACAGCGCGAACTTCATAGGAGCCATTTCCGGGTAACATTTCCATCGGCATTGACTAGAACGCCGAGGAATTTGTTGCACGATCGATCCGCGAGTTAATGTCAGTCCGATTAAATTTTTGCTTCGTTGTTAGCGGATGTGTGCCCCCTAAATCCCCCACGAGTGGGGGATTTAGAAAAAAGATGTTCCCCAAAAGCGAAGGATTCCTTCACCTTCAAAGTCCCCCAGAATGGGGGATTTAGGGGGCAATCCGAGGATATAAACGCAGCAAAGACCATTTTGCTGAACTCACATCATTGAATAACTGCGATCGATCGTGCAACAAATCGCTGTCATTATACGCTCATCGCCAGCATTTTCTCGATCGGTTGCAAAGCGGCAATTCGAGTCGATTCTGGCAAGGTGATTTCAGGCGTTTTGTGTTTCATTGCTAGGTAAAGTTTTTCCAGCGTGTTTAGCCGCATATGGGGGCATTCGTTACACGCACAGTTGTTGAGCGGGGGAGCCGGAATAAAGTGCTTATCGGGGGCGGCTTTCTGCATTTGGTGGATGATGCCGGGTTCAGTGACGACGATAAACGAGGTGCGATCGCTCTTTTGGCAGTATTTCAGCAATGCCGTCGTTGATCCAATGTATTCAGCATGACGCAGAACCGCTTCTTCACATTCCGGGTGAGCAATCACTTCGGCTTCTGGATATTGCATTTTTAACTGCACCATCTTCTTTTCAGAGAAGGTTTCATGCACCATGCAGCTTCCTTGCCACAGCACCATCTCGCGTCCGGTTTGCTCCATCACGTATTTACCGAGGTTGCGATCGGGGGCAAAGATAATTGGCTGATCTGCCGGAATTTGATTGACGATCTTTACTGCGTTGGCGCTAGTGCAGATAATGTCGCTCATTGCCTTGATTTCTGCGGTGCAATTTATGTAGGAAATTACCAAATGATTTGGATATTTTGCTTTGAACTGCGCGAATTGATCCGGTGGACAACTATCCGCAAGGGAACAGCCTGCATTGAGATCGGGCAGTAGCACCAACTTATCGGGGTTGAGAATCTTGGCGGTTTCTGCCATGAAGTGAACGCCTGCAAATACGATCACATCTGCATCGGTTTGAGCAGCTTGCTGGGAGAGTCCAAGTGAGTCTCCAAGATAATCTGCGGCATCTTGAATGTCTGGATCTTGGTAATAGTGCGCCAAAATCACAGCATTCATTTCGCGTTTGAGTTCCGCGATCGCACCCAATAAGTCACGCGGCAGGGAAGGTTTAGTCGGAGCAACAGTCGTAAACATAGCGCGATCGATCCGGTAGGGAGTTTCAATAATTATAGTCTAAACTACCAAAAATAAAAGTATCTTTATGGCTGAAACTACCAATGTCGATCGGTAAGGCGCGATCGCGCAAAGTGAGGGTGATCGTGGTTGGAGGGTTAGGCGTTTTGACGGAGGCGATTTCGCAGAGATCGACCTCCATCGACCTCAACGAGTCGATCGACAATACCGCGTCAACACACTCACATACAAACTCGTCCCCGGCATCGGGAAATCGGACTCCATTGATTCAATACTGGCGGATGAAAGGTGTTTTTTGCCCAACGATGAGCTATTTCAGTGATCCGATGCACTGTTTTAGTCCACGCGATCGCTGTTTTAGTGATCCGATGCACTATTCCAGTCCACGCGATCGCCGTTTTAGTTCACGCGATCGCTGTTTCAGTTCACCGATGAGCTGTTTTTGCTAATCAAGTACCTAGAGTCATACCGAATCAATTTGTTGATGCGACAGATCCTTCGCCCCCTAAATCCCCCATACTGGGGGACTTTGAGAATCCGAAACAGATTTGGCTTGAAGTCCCCCACGAGTGGGGGATTTAGGGGGCTTCCAAGATCTGTCGCACTCAAAAATCAATTTGGTATCAGTGGCACTGGTGTTCCGGTTTCGGGGATGCGATCGAACTCAATTCGATACGTGCCAGTAAATCCTGTCCCCATCACATCAAATTCCCAACCGCCCGGAACTTGACGCATCGGAGTCGCATTCCGCATTGGATCATCGCTGGCAAACTCCTCGCTGTTGTATAAATACAGTTCCAATGAAGGCTGTAAAACAGCACGAACATAGTATTGTTTCGCGAACACAATATTGTCAGAAAAACCAACCCCAAAGAGATCGCGCTCACCGACATAAAATTCCAGTCGCATCACCAAATCGGTCTGCGACAAACTCGCTTTCAGGTTGAGATAGCCCTCCCAAATCAGCTTTTGGTCATCTGCCCAAGGCAACGACAAATCCGTATCGCTGAAGTCTCCAGTACGGAACGGCCCGTAACAGTTTTCAGCTTCTCTACTTTGATGGAACAATTCAAAATCAACCCCTCGCGGCTTCACCGACACCCCGAAGAAAAACTCACTCTTGCCGAAGAAGTCAAAGCCTCGTTTCACCTGTGCTCGTACTTGGCGCAGCCGAGTTCGCACATCTCCATAAAAGAAGCGGGTCGCAATCTCAAACGATTCCCGCGACGTAATAATCGAATCAAAACCACCATGCGACTTATGAATAAACGTGCGAGGCGCACCGTCGATTTGGGCACAACTCAGTTTGACTAAACCATCACTCCGGTTGAAGTTCATTCCCATTTCACCCGCGATCGGTGAAAGTCGATTCAGCAATGCCGCCGCTTGATTGTTGTAAGCCCGATAGTTTGTGCCCACCACACAAAGCATACGATCGAGCGGAAAATGTCGCGCAAAGTTCACAGCAGAAGTGGGATTGCTAGGATCAGCTTGGTTGTCTGGGTTGAAATGTTCTAGCTCGTTTGCAGACTCGATCGGCAACCAGCGCAAATCTTTTAGCAGTTGGAATGACACCCCTTTATGCGGCGTTCCGAGCGTCACAATCTTATTAATCGCTTCATCAGCCGCCGTTGCACTGCGTTTTGGATACGTGCGCTGAATCGCTTCCCGTACCACTAAACCACCCATTGAATGCGCGATGATATTGACTTTGGGTTTTGCGCCTTGAGATTTAAGCGCACAGAGCGCCCGAATAAAATCGATTAACCGCACCAGCGCTTCACCGTAAACCGGAAAGGTACGATCGCACAGATCGTAATAGCGAAACACCCACAAACTCTTCCACGGCTCATCCGATCGCAGAAAATGCAGCGCCATGGCTGGATCGATAATGATGCGACCGCTAAAGAAATGCGGATCAAAGACCTTGAGTTCCTCTGGAATCACAGGCGGCGTTGCCATTTGGCTCGGATAGTAGCCGACTACATTGGTGGCATCGTTGTAGCGCCAATCCGATTTGATAAACCGCAAAACCATTCCTTCGTAGATGTAGTTCTCACCCCGTTTCTGTGGATAGACACTGCCATCATTGAATCCCTGATAAGTTAATCGCCGTTCGTCTGCACTATCCCCCGCCGCAAATCCACGAATCATAATGATCGGTAGCGGTTGACGAGTTGGACCAGACCACATCACATTAGACATCACAATCAATTGCCCTCTTCTAACTACGGGGAAAAGCCTGTGATAGTTATGTCTTATCTTGCAGGTTTTGCACCCCTTTAATTCAGAGGGATCTACAAGCAAGGGCGATCGATTACGGATTGTCGCTACAGAGCGATCGATTCGATTCACTCAAGGCAGTGTTTGTCGAGAGATAATTCGCCACCCAGCCACAGGCTGAGGCTGAGGGATGCGTCTTCAAGACCTGCTCAAAGTTCCAGAGTATGACCGTGTGATCGCGGCTTCCGGAGGCTAACAACGTTCCATCCGGATTAAAGGCAACGCTGTGAACGCCATCGGTATGACCGCTCAAGGTTGCGATCAATTCGCCTGTGTTCGTCCAGATTTTGATCGTTTTATCTAAACTGGCTGAAGCGAGTAGGGTTCCATCTGGACTAAACGCCAGACTGTAGATTTGATCTTGATGTCCCAGTAACGTTTTGATGAGGGTGCCATCGAGCTTCCAAAGTTTAATCGTGCGATCGAGTCCACCCGTCGCCAGAATTGAACTCGAGAACGCGATCGCTCTAACTTCCCCATCATGTCCAACGAATGAAGTTAAGAATTTTCCGGTGTCGGCTTGCCAGAGTTTGACGCTGCCATCTAAACTCGAAGACGCGATCGAGCGACCATCGGGACTAAAAGCAACCTTTTGAATCGGCGCGCCGTGGGCAACCCAGGATTTCACAACGCCTCTTCGCAGATTCCAGATTCGCAAGCGTTTATCCTGTCCGGCAATGACAAGAAAAGTGCCGAGCGGATGATAGTCTAAGCTTTGGATCGCACCGATGCTGGGATTTGGGGTTGGTTTAATTGCTGTACCATCTAACTTCCAGCGCTCTACTATCCCGTCTAATCCAGTTGCGATAATCTCTTCACCCGTTGGACGAAATTTTGTATCCAATTTCCAACCGCCATCACTCCTCAAATCCCGGATAAAATTACCGCTTTGTGACCAGAGCTTCACCGATCGATCTTTACTTGCAGACACCAGCCATTCACCGTCCGGGCTAAAGGCAACCTGATTCACATCGCTACGATGTCCTTCCAATCGCGTCATTAATCCATTGTTCAATTGCCAAATTCTTGCCGTTCTATCCGCACTGCCAGTGACGATCGTTTGTCCGCTTGGGTGGTAGGCTGCTGCCCAAATTCCATTTTCGTGTCCTGGCAGCGTTCGCACTAATGTTCCATTGCGCTGCCATAGCTTTAGGGTTTTATCAAATCCAACCGAGGCAAAGGTTTGCTGATGTCGATTCCACATGACGCAATTGACACCATCGCTTTGCGCTTCAATTCTGCGAATCAGGTTTCCCGATCGACTCCATAGCCCGATCGTATCGTCGAGGCTCGCTGAAGCAATTTCGCTTCCGTCTGGGCTAAAGGCAACCGATCGCACCGAATCTTCATGCCCCGATAAGGTTTTGATCAAGCGACCTGTGCGCGTCCAGAGTTTGATCGTGCGATCGGCGCTGGCGGTTGCAATCAACTCGCCATCCGGACTAAATGCGACCGCATTCACCCCTTGTTGATGCCCATTCAGCGTCTGGATGAATTGACCCTGGCGCGACCAGAGTTTCACAGTACGATCGGCGCTGGCAGTTGCGATCGTGCGATTATCGGGACTAAATGCGACTCCATAAACTGTGTCCTCATGTCCGCTCAGCCGCTGTATTTGCCAACCATCATGGCTCCACAACTGCACCATATTATCTGCACCCCCGGTCGCGATCAGTTCCCCATCAGGACTAAACGCGATCGCAAACACACTTCCGGTATGCTGCTTTAGGGTTGTAACCGGAGATCCATCTTTGTGCCAGAGCTTGACGGTTTGATCTTCAGATGCCGTGGCAATAAAATCTCCATCAGGACTAAAGCTCACGGCGCGAATTCCGCCGGTATGACCCGACAGCCGATTCGACTCAGCCGCCGTGTAAACAGCTTGCCCCAACACGCGATCGACTTGGGCTAAAACTTCACGCTCCTGAATGTGCGATTCTTGCGCGATTGCACGGGCGCGGAGCGCTTCGATCATGGCATCTAATCCATGCCCTAGAGCGTAAAGCAACTCGGAATTGCTGGTCATCGCGATGATGCTGCTCCGAGTTGCCTGCTGATACTGCACAGACGCGATCGACCCCAGCGCGATCGCGATCACTAATACCGCGCTCAGCAACACTAAAAGTTGGCGCTGGAGCTTTGTATTTCTGCGCTCTAGTACCAGTCGTGCCGCGATCACTTGAGCGCGATCGGCTTCAAGATCGCGCAGCGTGGTCTGTTCTTGCAGCGTTTGACTGGCAGAGAGAAAGCGGTAATCGTCGTCACTGAGTTGTTTTCCGATCGACCAGTTTCGCGCATCGATTAGCGCTTGTCCCCGCAACAATCGCGATTCATCTTCATAACCGGAATTTTTCCACTGTGTCAGTGCCTCGGAATACGGACGCAATTTGGCAAATTGTCGATCAATCCAGCTAAGATTAAACACCGCTTCATACACGGGATTCTTAACGCGGAGATATCCGTCCGATCGCTTAACTAATCCAGACAGCAGTAAAGCGATTTGTTCGACGCTGTTATCGATTTCAATACCCTGATGTCGTTGCTGAAATAAAGGATAGTTTTGATCGATATCGAGCTTAGGCGATCGTAGAATTTGCTGATACAACTCCAATAGCCGTCCAATTCGGCCTTGATCAGCGACAATGCGATCGCGAATAGTTTTCAGATGTTCGGGGCGATCTTGCGCTTCCCAATTGTCGATCACGCGCAGTTGAAACCAATACTCCAGCGTCAGTGGGGAAATCGCGACAGTTTCGCTTGGTTCTGTAGACTGCTCGGAAGCCTCGCGCACTACAATCTCGCAGAACTTCTGAGTCAGAAACGGCTGTCCTCCTGTCCACCTTAGAATCTGGTGCAGCACCAATTCTGGATTTTTCACCACTCGCCTTAAGCCTTCGATCAAAGGAGCCGATTCAGAAAACTGAAATCCTGCAAGCTCGATCGCTCTGCCAATATTAAACGGCGTTCTTTGTTTGTTGCTGATTAGTTCGGCAGGCGTTGTCACTCCAAACAGCGCAAAACTCAACCGTCGAAATGCAGGATTTTCCGATCGCTGGTGATAACAAGAGCGAATCAACGCAAAAAAATCATCAGCGGGAAACTTGAGTGCCAGCACACTATCAATTTCGTCGATTAAAATTGCAACGTTTTGCTGGATCTGCGCGAGCAAAACCGTCTCCAAAAACTGTTCTAACCGCTTCACAAACGTCAAATGCGCGCGATCGCGCCACCACCGCCCAAGCTCAATTTCTAAGTCAAAACTACTGACTAGCGCCGCCGCGATCGAGGCATACCACTGCTCTGCGCTCACCTGCTGCACGCCAATTCCAGTCATATCGATCGTGCAGCACTGTACCCCTGCTTGCCGCAGCCGCTGCATCGATCGCACCCGCAAGCTCGACTTTCCCATCTGCCGCGAATTAAACACATAGCAGAATTCACCCGCAAGCAGCGCTTGATATAGCTCCTCATCGGCTTTGCGCTCGACGTAACACGCCGCATCCGGCGGCAAACTGCCCCCCACCTGATAGCGCGAATTCGAGCCTTGAACAGTCACAGTGTCGAAAGTGCTTGCTGAAAGAATTGACGATACAGTTCGCAGCTTGGCGAAATCAGAGAATTCTTCATTCGCACTAACCCTTTGCTCTGAAGCTTAAATGCTTGAAGTGGTTCCACTTCTACGGGCGCGTCCGAGAACACCACCCGCCTTAATGCTGCCATTAACTCTGGATATTTTTGCAGATCCCACAAAAGATTCCGTAAATGATTCCCATATACGCCATCACTGCTGGTCGATCGCAATAATTCCTCAAGGCTAACGCTCTGAAGGCTCAAGTGATGCAGACCCACCTGCACCAAATAAGGATTGCCGCCCGTTAAGTTCAATAGCGCCTCTGCCGCAGTTTCGAGATCCTCAAACCCATAGCGTTGCGCCAGATCAAGCACCTGTTCTGCATTCAGCGTTGGTAGCTCAACCAGCAACCCCGCATTAAACGGCGATTGATTCAGATGCAGCGGGACATAGACTTCAATCGAGTGAATCAGCACCAGCCGTAGTTTCTGCCAAAGTTCACTTTTCGCATCGCCATAGCGCGATTTTTCATACCATGCCCGCAACATTCCAAAAAAATCAGCCGCGATTTCTGGATGCTCAAACACAGCATCCACTTCATCGAGCGCCAGCACGATCGGCTCGGTAATCTCGGTAAGAATGTAATTTTCAAAGTAGTTGGTGCAGTTGTAGCTGTTGCCAAACAAATCATCCCAGTGGCGATCGAGGTGATTGTGCAAGCCGAAATTTTGCGACACGATCGCGCAGAACCACTGTAAAAATCGCCGCAAATCCGTTAATACAGACGCATCGGCTAGCTGCAAGCTAATAATCGCAGTGTGATAGTGCTGCTCTCTGAGCTGGGTGAGGACTCTCGACACGAGCGAGGTTTTTCCCATTTGCCGAGGCGCTTTGACGCGCACCAAGGCTCCAGGCTGCATCAACGCTTCATAGCACAGCGCTTCGATCGGCGGACGGTAGACGTAAAACGGCGAATCGATCGGCAACTGCCCGTTTGCAAGCAGGCTCTGTCGGTTGAAGGGCGGACTGTCTGCATCAGTATAGTCTTCGGGGCTGAGCCTCAGGTCAAACGCCCGAAAGTAGTTCTCTAAAGTATGTTGATCAACGGCAACCTTGCGGCTCCGCACTCGTGCTAAGGTGTTTGGACTCAATTCCGTTCGTTCGCTTAGCTCTTGGAGTGTGTAAGGCTTACCAGAATGTTGCTGTTGATTGAATCTCGCTTCAGCAGCTTGGAGGCGTTGCCAGCCGCGAGCGCTAAGGATAACTCCTCGTTTGCGCTTCGCGGGCTGGCGTGGAGACGGTGCATTTGACATGGATAGACATTAACCTGACAAATAGAATAGGCTTTGGAAATACACATAAGCAATAACGTGATTTCTAGCTTTTTAAGTAGAATAAAAGATTTTACCGGCAAAAAGCTTGCCGCTGAGTTAATTCAGTGAAAGGACTTCGGACTAGATGATTGGATTCAGTCATCTCTAGCCAGTATAAGTTTGTCTAAAATTCTTGCCGCACAGCAAATTCACAAATTACTTTTTTTGGATTCATTTTAACGACGAAAATCTAAATCATTATGCAAGTTTGCAGTGTAACTTTTGTGTATCCGCAAAATGGCGTGATTTGATACGGCAAATGGATGAATGATGAATCTGAACCAATTTCAGCGAATTAGAGGTGAAGTAGTAAAATAATAAGCGCTCTGGCGCTTGACAGCTGCGCTATTCAGGCTATTTTCCGTAAGCGCCCAAATCGTTTAACTGTTGCTCAATCCCCCGATCGCAGCATTTTCGGCTTAAGTGGTGGACTTAAGTCGTGATCTTCAGTAGCCAATCGGGGTATTCAGAGGCAAACTAAGCAAAGGTAAAGTCTGCATTGCATCCGTATTTTCCCGGTTAAGTAGGATACGCAGTGCTGAGGCTCTTAGAGGTGAGTAAAAAGGCGATTCTGCTTCGATCCAGATAGTAGAAATATTCAAATAGAAAATTACTTAATTCCGACTTAGCTGAAATTAAGTAATCAGGGTGCATGAGGGATGAGGATATGATGTCAACCCTATCTAGAACTTCGAGACAATGTTAATCCGAAACAAAGCGTTAACCCGAAACAAAGCGACCGAACTCAAAAGCCGCAGACTTGAGGCGATCGTAATTGATGGACAATCTCGCGTAAATAGGATAGGTTCTTGTGAGGTTAATTGCGGCCCTGCAAACTATTACACGGCTGATTAGTGCAGTTCGGGACTGAACAATTCTTTAGTTCCTCTCCACAATTTTTTGCCAGATAACGCTTTACAGTTTATTTTTACCTTCATACACTGCCCCATTACAATCTCGTTTGACATTCGTTTTTATTCGCTCAGTTGATGAGTTGCGTAGGCTGATTTACTTCTAATGAAGACCATTCTTGTAATCGAAGACGATGAGCTGATCCGGAACAATCTGCTTGAAATTCTGGAACTCGAAGGATTCCGGGCGATCGAAGCAGAAAATGGTCAAGTCGGAATTCATAAAGCCAATGCCTATCTCCCGGATCTTGTGCTTTGCGATATCTGTATGCCAGAGCTTGATGGCTATGGTGTTTTAGAGTCGCTGCGATCGACTTCGCAGACTTCGACCATTCCGGTTGTGTTTCTAACGGCAAAAAGTGAACAGCGCGATATGCGGTACGGAATGAATTTAGGTGCAGATGACTATCTCGTTAAACCCTGTTCGGTGAATGAGCTAGTCGGCGCGATTTCAACCCGCCTGAAGAAGCAGGCAGCCTTCATTCAACGGTATGCTGCTCAACAACATCAGGCAACCGCAGCCTTCCGTCGCGGTGCAATGCTCGATCCGTTGACCAACTTACCGACTCGCGGCTTATTGTATCAGCATCTGCAAAACCTACTGACTCTGCAGTCTGATACTCAGTCTTCTATTGCAGTGCTGTGTCTGAATCTGCGGCGCTTCCATGTGATTAATTCCAGCTTTGGGCACACGGTTGGCGATATCGTGCTGCAAATGATTGCTAACCGTCTGAGCAAGATTGTGCAATCAAATGGATTTTTAGCGCGGCTCAATGGGGATCAGTTTGGAATTGTGCTGAGGGATGTGTCGGGAGCAGAACTCGAAGCCTATGCTCAAATGCTGCTCGATCGCGTGACGCTGCCCTGTGTGATCGACGGTCGCGAGATTCGATTGAACATCAGCCTTGGAATGACTTGGACGGATCAGGCGGAGGGAACGCCGCAGGACTTGTTAACTCAAGCGGAAACAGCCCAACATTGGTGTCAGCAGCCCACTATATCGGCTTATCGGCGCTATGATGCTGAGTTGGATGCGCTGGAAATGGAGCGGCGCTTGATCGAGATGGATTTGGTCAAAGCGATCGAGCGGGCTGAGTTTCGGGTGTATTATCAGCCGCAAGTGGATTTGAGGAGGGGGCAGATCGTTGGGGTGGAGTCGCTGGTGCGGTGGCATCATCCAACGCGAGGCATTGTATCTCCGGACACGTTTATTCCGATCGCGGAAGAGTTGGGCTTGATTGTGCCGCTAGGGGAATGGGTGCTGAGAACGGCGTGTCAACATGCAAAACAGTGGCAAGACTTCTATTTGCAGCCACTGCAAGTGTCAGTCAATTTGTCGATGCGACAGTTTCAGCAGCAGGATCTACCAAAGCGAGTGGAAGCGATTCTGGAGGAAACGGGGATTGATCCAAAATTGCTGATTTTGGAATTGACGGAAAGCTGTGTGATGCAGGATGTGCAGATGACAATCTGTACTTTAAAGGCGCTCAAAGCATTAGGAATTGAGATTTCGATCGATGATTTTGGTACGGGCTATTCGTCGCTGAATTATCTGTATCAGTTGCCGATCGATGCGTTGAAGATCGATCGAACCTTTGTGAAGCAAATTCATTCGAGCGAGGGTGCAGTTGCGATTTCTGATGCCATTATCAGCATGGCAAAAGGGTTAAGGTTGCACATTGTGGCGGAGGGAATCGAGAACCAAAATCAGTTGGAGTTCTTCCGCGATCGAGGATGTGATGCAATTCAAGGATATTTCTATAGTCCGCCGATTTCGGCAGAGGAAATGCAATCTCTTCTGAAGAAAGATCGACGACTTTAATAAGTGGGGATTTGATTTAGGCTCCAGTCATAATCCAGATAAGAAATTCTGGCGTTTTTAGGGATTGCTGGGTTAATGTATTCGGCGATCGAGGGGGCAACGTTGAGAAAATCTTGGCGATACCATTTGAAAATTTTGCTACAGTGCAAAACATTGCGATCGGCATCGTATTTTACTTTTTCGGGGTTTTGAATAAATCGATTTTTGTCGGCTTCAAGTTGCTGATTCACGCGATTGGGAAAATAGGCTTCATTTCTTAACAACGGGCAGCCGATCGAGGCGCAGACGATCGCAAAATGAATGCGCGGATCTTGAAATTGTTTTCTCAAGCGTTCGTTTTCGATTTGTCCTAAGCTGAATTTCTGATTGAATGCAGTGCGATCGCGATTGAAAAAGAATTGAAAAAAGGCAATCCAATTGGGAATGCCGAGAATTTTAGGCTGAATTGATCGGATCGGATAGCGCGGCAGAATTTTTTCAATGACAAAGGCATTGTAGAGGTTAATCCACAAACTTAATTGCTCATCGGGTGTGGGATCGCTCCATTCTAGAGATGAGATCCATTCTCTGACTGCGTTAGGCTGTTCTTGTTTCCAACGAACGTAATCGACTTGTCCGCGATCGTTTACATACGTCTGTAAGAGCTTGTTCCAGGGTTCAAAATCCATTGTTATCCCTCAATTTCAGAGAGTTCCATCCAGCGAATCGTAGACGTTTCAATTTGTTCTTCTAGCTTTGCTAATTGTTCAGAAAGTTTCTGAACTTCGGTAAATCCGGCGGGTGGATTGTTGTAGAGTTTTTTCTCGATCGCTGCTTTTTCCGCTTCGAGCCCAGGAATTTTCGTTTCTAGAGTTTCAAGTTCGCGCTTCTCTTTGAAAGATAATTTACGCGGTTTATTAGAAACAGATTTTGCTGCGATTGGCTTCGGTTCTGGTGCTTTTTCGACAGTAACTTCTTCATCCTTTTTGTAATCCAGATAAATCGAGTAATTCCCTGGATACTCGCGCACGTTGCCGCCTGATTCGAGGGCGAAGATTTTATCAACGGTACGATCGAGAAAATAACGATCGTGCGACACCACTATCACGCAGCCGTTAAAATCTTCTAGATAGTCTTCTAAAACCGCTAAAGTTTGCACATCTAAATCGTTAGTCGGTTCGTCGAGAATTAGAACATTCGGTGCGCTCATCAATACTCGGAGTAGGAATAAACGCCGTCTTTCTCCACCCGATAACTTATTAATTGGCGCATATTGCTGATTTGGTGGGAACAGAAAGCGCTCTAGCATTTGAGACGCGGTGATCACTTCACCTTCTGAGGTTTTGACCAGTTCCGCCACGTCTTTTAGATACTCGATCACGCGCTGATTTTCGTTGATCAAAAGATCGTCAGAATGCTGATCAAAGTAGCCAAAATGAATCGTACTTCCGGTTTCGATCGTGCCCGCATCCGGCTCAAGTCTGCCTGTAATTAAATTAAGTAGCGTTGATTTTCCTGCACCATTTTCGCCAATAATTCCAACTCGATCTTCAGGATTGAAATTGTAGGTGAAATCTTTAATCAGCGTACGATCGTCAAATCCTTTAGTGACATGCTCCAGTTCAACCACCTTTTTACCGATGCGTCGTCCTGCGGTGGAAATTTGCACTTTACCCTGAGCTTGTTTAAACTCAGTCTCCTGCATCTCATGAACGCGATCGATCCGGGCTTTCTGTTTGGTGCTGCGTGCTTTGGCTCCTCGTTTCAGCCATTCTAATTCTCGCCGTAATACGCCTTGATGCTTGCGTTGTGAACTCGCCTCAGAAGCTTCTTGCGCGGCTTTTTTCTCCAGATAGTAAGAATAATTGCCGTTATAGCTGTAGAGTTCGCCGCGATCGAGTTCGATGATTCGATTGGTGACGCGATCGAGGAAATAGCGATCGTGCGTTACGAGGAGCAATGCACCCCGAAATCTGCTGAGATAGCTTTGCAACCATTCGATCGACAGTGCATCTAAATGGTTGGTCGGCTCGTCCATTAATAAGACATCCGGCTCTGATAACAATGCAGTCGCCAGCGCAATTCGTTTCCGATAGCCCCCGGAGAGTTGTTCAATTTTGGCGTTGAGATCTTGAATTCCAAGCTTCGTTAAAATGATCTTCGCTTTGGTTTCCAGCTCCCAAGCGTTGAGCGAATCCATTTTCTGCGTCACCTGCGACAATCGCGCCATAGTCGCATCAGAATTGCCGTTTGCATGGGCTAACTGCTCAGATAGCTGCTCGTATTCTTTCACCAGCGACATCTGATCGCCGCTATCTGCAAAAACTTGTTCTAAAACCGTTCGCTCTGGGTCAAGATCAGGTTGCTGCGGCAGGTAGATCATCCGGCTGCCTGAAGTTTTCGTCAGCTCGCCTGCGTCGATCGATTCCAATCCGCCGATCATCTTCAGCAAAGTCGATTTTCCTGATCCATTCGTTCCAATCAGTCCGACTTTTTCGCCTGCTTCTAGCGTAAAACTGGCATCGCGCACAATTTCTTTGATGCCGAAATCTTTTTTGACCGATCGTAGCGTTAGAACACTCATGATTGATTGAACGAAACCCGCTCATCAACGGTAGCACTGATTGAGGTGGGGAGTGGGGAGTAGGGAGAATTAACAATCTACCCCTGCTCCCTACTCTCTACTCTTGCGGTGCCACTCGGTCTTTGAATCCTTTTCCTGCTGCAAATACCGGAACTCGTGTCGCTGGAATTTGAATTGCCGCCCCGGTTGCCGGGTTGCGTCCTTCACGGGCTTGACGTTCCCGCGCTTCAAAGCTACCAAATCCTACGATCGTCACTTTATCCCCACTGGCAACGGTTTCCAAAATGGTATCGACCATCGCCGTTAAGATTGCATCTGCTTCTTTCTTAGTTACGCTTGCCTTTTGAGCGATCGCGTCTACTAATTCACCTTTGTTCATTTGTGTGTCCTCACAATAATTCCAACGTAAATTCCAACGTAGATTCCAACATAATCCGCTGCATTGTAGTGCAAGATTTTGCAAAGTTCAATCGTACTATGCAATTTCCTAACACAAAGTATCATTAGAGTGTAGAACTCAAGTGTCAGTTATGCTGCTTTCAGCGTTCGATCTGAAACCCGTGATTGATCTAACCGACGAGCAGTTTTACCAACTCTGTCGGGCAAATCCCGATGTCAAGTTTGAACGGGATGCAACCGGAAAGATTTTAATTATGTCTCCTTCAGGCGGAACCACCGGAAATCGTAACTTTGAGATAGCTGCTGAATTCGGTATCTGGAATCGTCAAGCTCAGTTAGGTGTTTGTTTTGATTCTTCAACGGGATTCAAGTTGCCGAATGGAGCAACTAGAGCGCCCGATGTCGCGTGGATTGAGCAATCGCGTTGGGATGCCCTCACTTCTGAACAGCAGGAAAAATTTCCTCCGATCGCACCCGATTTTGTGCTGGAACTGATGTCCCCGTCTGACACTTTAGAAGAAACTCAAGCCAAGCTGCGAGAGTACATCGAGAATGGCGTGAGATTAGGTTGGTTGCTCGATCGTAAAACCCGCCGCGTGGAGATTTATCACTCAGACCAATCCGTTGAAGTGTTAGATAATCCAACCTCACTAGAGGGTGAAAATGTTTTACCGGGATTTGTGCTGAATTTGGCGATCGTCTGGTAGGGTCTATTGTTGGAGCATTTTGGCAAGTGAAACATGGTTGTACCCGCGACGTGCCAGCCTGGAATTGCGGCAGGAATGGCAGCTTTACAGATGTTTTACAACACGGGTACGGGCTTGTGGGATACCTCGAACTGGTGGAATGCAGCAAATGCGCTGGAAGCAACGATCGAATATTCGCGCCTAACCGATTCCCTCACGTATCGCGGCAATATTTTTAATACGTTCTATCAGAAGCCGAGGTATGCGAATTTTATCAATCCTTGGTTTCGGGATGATGATGGCTGGTGGGCGATCGCTTGGATTCGAGCCTATGATCTCACAGGTGAACAGAAGTATTTAGACCAAGCCAAGTTCATCTTCTGGGACATGACCAAAGGTTGGGATAACGTTTGTAATGGCGGATTGTACTGGCACAAACGCGAGTTAAATTACAAAAATGCGATTACTAACGGATTATTACTTTCGGTTGCAGCAAAGTT
The DNA here is from genome assembly GCF_039962505.1 of Leptolyngbya sp. DQ-M1. Classification (NCBI taxonomy): domain Bacteria; kingdom Bacillati; phylum Cyanobacteriota; class Cyanophyceae; order Leptolyngbyales; family Leptolyngbyaceae; genus Leptolyngbya; species Leptolyngbya sp. DQ-M1. The sequence continues at coordinate 430,139 of NZ_JAMPLJ010000004.1, read as the reverse complement.
AAATCTACGTGAACCAAACGATAAACGCTATTTAGAATGGTCGCAAAAGATTTGGAACTGGTATCAGCAAAGCGGAATGATCAATGCTGAGAACTTAGTGAATGATGGTTTAGATAGCAACTGCCGCAACAATGGAAAAACAATCTGGACATACAATCAAGGCGTTTTGATCGGTGCATTAGTGGATTTGTATCGAGGCACAAAAGATGCGGAGTTATTGAAGCAGGCGGAAGCGATCGCGGATGCGTCGATCGTAAAACTCGCCCGCAATGGCATTCTGCGCGAACCTTGCGAAGACAACAATGACTGCGGCAATGATGGGCCGCAATTCAAAGGAATTTTTATGCGGAATTTGACGGACTTGTATCGCGTCAGTCCCAAGCCAGCTTATCGCGAATTCATTGCCAGAAATGCAGAGTCGATCTGGGCAAATCGCAATGCGAAAAATCAGTTTGGTTTGAATTGGGCAGGAACGATCGATAAAGCCGATGCAACTCGACAAACAAGCGCGATCGATGCTCTGAATGCTGCAATTTCACTTTCGACCGCAAGAACTGTTCAAGCCGAGAATTTCGTCGCAACTAGCGTTCAGCCAAATTATGTAATGAGTCAGACTGAGAATGATTTGACTCGGTTTAAGGTGTCGATCGGTTGTTCGGGTCGGTATGATTTGGTGTTTCGATACGCATCCCCCCAAAGCGCAGTTCGGTATGTCTATGTGAATGGTCGAAGTTTGATCGATCGACAAGCGTTTCCAGCAACAGGTGGCTGGAATCAGTGGCAGTCGATCAAAATCGAAAATGTCTGGCTAAATGCAGGTGATAATTCTGTTTCGGTGATTTTCAATTCGAGTAAAGGCAGCCAGAATCCTTTAGCGCTGGATGCTTTATCGATCGATGTTTCTCGTAGTTTGAAATGAATGTGATTCAGAAAGTTACACATCGCTTAAATCAGATTAAATCTCTGAGCGTTTACGGTTTTGATCTGATTCAAGAGCGAATGACTGATTTTTCTCAGTTACAGCACTATGATCAAGCCAATACTAAATTGATTCCAGATTTCGATCGCGTCATTTTCTTTGGTGATTCAATTACTGATTTTTGGGATTTACAGAGCTATTTTCAAAATCAGTCTTATGTCAATCGCGGAATTGCTGGACAAACGACACCGCAGATGTTGATTCGGTTTCGTTCAGATGCGATCGCGCTTCGTCCCAAAGCCGTGATTCTTCTCGCTGGAACGAATGACATTGCAGGCAATACAGGCAGCGCGACGATCGCTCAAATTCAGGATAATCTGATGTCGATCGTCGAGCTTGCAAAATATCACCAAATCCGCGTGATTCTGGCTTCACTACTCCCAGTGAGTGAACTGGTTTCCGCTACTCGTCCTCTCGACAAAATTGCGGCACTCAACGATTGGATTCAGAACTATTGCGCAGAAAATGACTGCGTTTATCTCGATTACCACAGCCAGATGGTAGACGATCGAGGTTTCCTACAATCTCATCTTTCGGTTGATGGGTTACATCCAAACGACGCAGGTTATAAAATCATGGCTCCACTCGCAGAAGCCGCAATTCAAGGGGTGATATGACGATCGAATTCAGTTTAGATGCCAACCGTGAAGCGATCGATTGGATTCGATCTCTTTTAGCAACGGTTAATTTTGAAGGGAATCTACAAATCGAATCCGCTTCTGAGCCTTGGGCATTCCATGTTTGCTTTTATTTGCCGAACGACGATCGCAGCAAAATTAATCAAATCGAAACAGCATTGTCATCGCTTCATCGCACTGGAATGACAACAGAATTAGAAATGATGGTCGTTGAACAAGAATCAGAAAACATCGTTACTACACATCGAATCGGTGATAGATTTGTGATTGTGAATGGAAATTATGAAGTACAATCAAATGAAATTGCCTTAAACATCGAGGAAAGCCTAGCATTTGGTAGCGGCTTTCATCCCACAACAACACTGTGTTTACGATCGATTGAACGCCACGTTAAGCCAGACTTAGAGATTTTAGATCTGGGTTGTGGAACTGGAATCTTGAGTGTGGCAATGGCGAAATTAGGCGCACAGGTTCATGCGATCGATAACGACGCGATCGCAGTTGAAGCTACTGAACGCGCGATCGATCAAAATTCGGTTGATGTTAAAGTCGATCGCGCCAGTCTCGGCAAAGGCAGCGATTTAGGGCATTGGATGGGCGGCGAAGCTCCGGAAACATTGTCGATCGAGCCTGCTCAAAACTTTGATTTGATTGTTGCCAATATGTTTGCTCGAATCCTGATTGACTTGAGCGAAGATTTGAAAGCAGCACTCCGACCAACGGGACGATTAATCTTATCGGGATTCACGATCGAATACGAAGAAGAATTAACCGAAACGCTAACCCCATTGGGATTTGAACGAATCGATCGAGAACAACTCGGAGACTGGATTGCGATCGTCTATCAGCTTCATTGAGTTTGACAAGAAGAATTCGCTTCGATGCTGAAACCAGGATCGCTGCCTAAATTCGCCATACAGAGGGGCTTTGAGTGATACCGAATCAATTTATTAATGCGACAGATCCTTCGCCCCCTAAATCCCCCATACTGGGGGACTTGAGAATCCGAAACAGATTTGGCTTGAAGTCCCCCACGCGTGGGGGATTTAGGGGGCTTCCAAGATCTGTCGCACTCAAAAATCAATTTGGTATTACACCTTGCACAAGAGGTAGATACTTTTCATCAATCCGATGTGATCGCAGACCTTCACCTCTAGAAACTGCTTGGCTAGGTGAAACCAATCAAACCAAAGCGAAAAAACCTCATACTGGCACCCGCCTCAAACCCAATCAGACTTAACTTCCAATTCTTCTGGAATTTCCTCAATCTCAGGCAGCTTTTCTAACGTTAATCGCGTTTGATTCGAGCCGCCCAAGATCTTGAGCAATTTCGGTTTTGGATCATGCAGTAAGTAAATTAATCGATCGCCCACTTGCCAAGTTAGATCTGCGAGACAAACCTGTAAACTCTGATCACGCTCCAACAATACAGGTAACAGCGTTTCCGCTTCAGCCATTGCTCTAAGTCGGGCTTGCTGCGCCTCAAAATTCTCTGATTTGAACTCAGTTTCACCCAACTTAACGGCACTGTCTGACAAAAATTGATTCCAGGTTTTCAGGTTAAATTGCGGGGTAAATGCAGGCTGAATCTTCACTGAAGCGGCAGAATCCGCCGGAAAAACCGAGACAACACGCGGCGGCGCAAACTCTTCGATCGCCCGTTGCGCCAGCACTAAATTCACTTCACCATTGTTCGTCATCGCTAGGAAGGTTCCCACAGATGCCAGTCCCGCTTCTTCTAAGACATCGGTATCTAACGCACTGCTGATAAATACTCTGAGATCTGCATCGGTGGGATAAGAGTCAGGATCAGTATCAATCAGCGCAACAGACTCACCCTGATCGCGGAACAATCGCGCAATCAGCAAACTTAGCGGACTACACCCAACAATCACCGCACCTGTTGTATCTTCTGCGGTAATTTTTAATAGGTTCGCGATCGTTTGTGCGCTCACAGACTGCAATACGACCGTTAATATAATCGTCAAAAATACCAGCGCTTTAATCGAATCACCGCCGTTAATTCCTCGTTGCGTTAACAAAATTGCAAAAATCGATGCCACAGAAGCCGCAATAATTCCACGAGGCGCAACCCAACTGAGAAAGATTTTTTGTCGCCAATTCAAATCGCTATTCCACGTACAAGCAAATACATTCAAGGGGCGCACAACGAACATCAGCACGAATACCGTTAACAATCCACCCCAACCCAGCGCAAAAATCCCTGGAATGGATAAATCTGCTGACAATAAGATAAACAATACCGAAACCGCTAGCGTGGTTAACTGTCCCTTAAATCGCTTGAGCAATCGTTCTTCCGGTAGCGCAAATGCACGCAATACAATCCCTGCAACCACTGTCGCCATCAATCCCGCTTCACCGCGAATCGTTTGCGCTAACCCAAACAACCCCCACAATCCTGCTAGTACCACCAGCGTTTTGAGATCATCGGATAAAAATGTCGCTCTCCTCAACAAAGCGCCCATTAATCCTGCCCCGATCGCCCCAATTCCCGCCCCAATCCCCAACCGCACAATCAAATCGATCGCAACACCGATTAAATCGGACTGCCCATTCAGCACCACATTCAGCACCACCACCGCTAGAATCGCGCCGATCGGATCAATCAACACCCCCTCTCCTTCTAAAAGCGTTGCCACCTGTCGATCGACTCTCACATACCGCAGCAGCGAGTTAATCACCACAGGCCCCGTCACCACTACTAATGCCGCATACACAAACGCGATCGACCAGGGAAATTCACTCAACGTATGTGCTGCGATCGCGCCCCCCAAAATCGAAATCAGCACCCCGATCGTCACCAAATTCCGCAAGCTGCCCGACACGCGATCGAGTTCCCGCAATTGCAGATTAAACCCACCCTCAAACAAAATCACCGCCACTAACAGCGCGATCAGCACCTCTAATCCGGTGCCCAACTGATCCGGGTGCAGCCAATTCAGCCCACTCGCCCCCAGAATTACCCCAAACAGCAGCAAAAACACGATCGCTGGAATTTTTAGCCATTCTGCCACCACCTGAGCGCCAATTCCCGCCATCACGGTCACGACGATCTGCAAAGTAAGTTCAAGCGTGGCATCCATAGCGGCAGAAAAGGGGGACAAAATAAAAACGTTTTCCCGAACTTCTGTCCTCATTGTGCGACCAACGTGACGCAAAAAGTTGCCGCGATCGCAAATTAGATTGCGAAATTGCAACGAAATCGCGGGTTTTACTCAATATTTTGTAACTGCTCGACACGAATTCGGCGATCGCGCTTTATGGGAACATGAAGGCAGTCAACGATTCACAAAGATTTAAGAAAATGGCACAAGATCAAAAACCGACCGTGGTGATTACGGGTGCTTCCTCTGGAGTCGGCTTGTACGCTGCAAAAGCTCTGACCCAAAAAGGCTGGCATGTGGTGATGGCTTGTCGGAACTTGGAAAAGGCAAACAATGCTGCACAGTCTTTGGGGATGTCACCCGATAGCTATACTCTGATGCACATTGATCTGGGGTCACTCGACAGTGTTCGCAAGTTTGTTGATCAGTTTCGCCAAAGTGGAAAGTCTCTCGATGCGCTGGTTTGTAATGCAGCCGTGTACTTACCTCTGCTTAAAGAACCACAACGCAGTCCCGAAGGGTATGAGATCAGTGTGGCAACCAACCATTTTGGACATTTTCTATTGTGCAATTTGATGCTGGAAGATCTGAAGCATTCTGCTCACTCTGATCCCCGCTTGATCATTTTGGGAACGGTTACGGCGAACTCGAAAGAACTGGGCGGAAAGATTCCAATTCCGGCTCCGGCAGACTTAGGGAATTTGGAAGGCTTCGAGGCAGGGTTTAAAGCTCCGATCGCAATGATCGACGGCAAGAAGTTTAAAGCAGGCAAAGCTTACAAAGATAGTAAGTTGTGCAACATGATCACAGTGCGCGAACTGCATCGCCGCTATCACGATTCCACCGGAATTGTATTTAACTCCCTATATCCGGGCTGTGTTGCAGATACGCCATTGTTCCGCAATAGCTTACCTGTGTTCCAAAAAGTCTTCCCGTGGTTCCAAAAGAACATTACCGGGGGCTATGTGTCTCAGGAACTTGCAGGAGAGCGCGTGGCACAGGTGGTTGCTGATCCTGAGTTTAAGCAATCGGGTGTGCATTGGAGTTGGGGCAATCGCCAGCAAGCCGGACGCGAATCCTTTGTGCAAGAGCTTTCTGAAAAAGCAAGTGATGATGCAAAAGGTAAGCGGATGTGGGAGTTGAGCGAGAAGTTAGTTGGTCTAGCGTAGTGGATAGTAGGCGATCGCTAAGATGCTTTTTGTGTTTTGGCGATCGCCCTTTCTTTTTTAAAGAAACTCCGCCGTTAGATCCGTAACAGAGCCGCGACAAACCCGACCCATCGCGTAGTCTTGTTCCGCTTCTTGGACTTCTTGAACAAGGTTTGCCCGACGTTGCTGGCTCAAGCGTTTCTCAATGATGTCGATTAAAATTGCTTGTGCCTCAAAGGGTAACGCTTCTACAGTTTCTAGCGCTTTCTGGAACTCAGAAGTTTTAATGGTTTGCAATCGCGAGACTGTGTTGTCATAAGTCAAATCTATCGAATAAATACAATCGTAAGCGATCGCAAAAACTACTGCTTGCGATCGCCATTTCCATAGTTGTAACTTAGTGCGGGAAGACATTATGCAAGAATCTGTGATTTATCGTTCGATTCAGCAAGAAACAGAAGCGAAAGCAAAGAGATCGATCGCTCTTAATCTTTTACGGGCAGGCGTGGACATCAACCTGATTGCATCTTCAACGGGTTTATTGGTTGAAGAAGTTCAACAACTACAGCAACAACTACACGATTCTGCACAAGATTAAGCCTGATCATCGCTCTCGTCAGATTGCTCCGCTTTCAGTTCAATTGTTTTTTCCTCAGTAGGCTCAAACTCAATCCGTTCAAGCTCAACGGCTTCCTTCTCAGCAGGCTCAAACTCGGCTGCTTGTGCTTGCGGTAATGCCCTTTCAACCTGTGCAGGTAACTCTAACGGCTGAAGCTCGACCAACTCTGGCAAAGCCACCAGCGGCTTCTCGACTTCTTTGACTGTGATTGGAATTTGGAGCGGTTTGAGTTCTTCGACCCAGCAGGTTGCGATCGGTAACGTCTGATCCAAATCGTCCAGCGCTCTCGGAATTACCATCACAGAATGCAGTTCTCCGACTCGTTCCGCCTCTTGCATTCCGACCTCGACCGCCATCGCCACGTTCGCCACGGTTCCGCGAATGATCGCAGTACACAAGCCATCGCCGATCGTATGATATGCCGTCAAAGTCACATCGGCAGACTTGAGCATCGCGTCGGCTGCCGCCACCATCGCCGGAAAGCCGCGAGTTTCAAGCAGTCCGACTGCGAGATTACTAAACTGATTGGTACTATGTTTGCCAATCATTGCGGCGAGCTTACTGCCGATCGGTAACACTTCATCCAAATTTGGCATCGGACGCGGAATAATCACCGTCGAAACCTTCATGCCGAATTGCTCAACGGTTTCGGCTCCCACTTCCACCGCCAACCGCACATCCGAAATGCCGCCGCGCACCACCGCCGTACAGTAACCGCCGCCGATCATTTCATAGCCAACCAGCGTCACACCGGACGACTTCAGCATCATGTCAGCAGTGCCCACGATCGCGGGGAAGCTTTGGGTCGAGACAAGCCCAAGGGCTGAATCGAGAAACGGGTCTTGGCGGTTCATTGGCACAGGGAGGTAACTGTCCCTTTCATCTTACTCTGTCGGAATTTCCTTGCAAGCGCCAACCTTCCGGTAACAAGGCTGTAATGCAGTTAAAGCGGCGAGATTGAGCAAGCCCAATCTCGCCGCTCCCGGCTTATGCCGTCACGATGTACGGAGAATCGACTGATGCAACTCGTCCATCTCTGAGCAACGTTTGATAAACCATTGCCGAAACATCGGCGCGGGTCGCTTCTCGGTTCGGGTTAAACTGCTTCTGATTTGGATAGTTCACGACGATATCTGCCTGAACTGCTGCGGCTACTCGGTCTTGCACCGATTGCGGAATCGCACTGCGATCGTCCAACACCGCCAAGATATTTGCATTGGCAGACGGAATGCCAAACCCACTTGTCAGCGACAAGACTAATTGCAGCCGCGTGACATTTTGATTCGGCTTGAAGGTTCCATCTGGGAAGCCGGAAATAAATCCAGCGCGGTAAGCTTGGTCGATCGCACTCCTCGCCCAAAAATCTCCAGGCACATCCTGGAAGCTGACTCCTGCTCGCTTTGGCGCTGGATTGAATGCCCGCGCAATCAAGGTGGCATACTGAGCGCGAGTCATCGCTGCATCGGGCTTAAAGGTGCCATCTGCAAATCCTTGAATCAAGCTCTGATTGGATAAGCCCAGAATGAAATCTTTTGCCCAATGATTGGTTACATCAATAAAGGCGATGTTGGTTGCATCAGGATTGACAATGTAAGCGGATGCGATCGTCGGTGCTTGACTCAGTGCCACTAACGATTGATAAATAAACGTCGTCACTTCAGCACGGGTAATTTCCTGCAAAGGGCGCAGTTGTGACAAGTTTGGGTAGTTCACCACTAAGCGGCGCTGCGTTGCGGCAGCGACTTTATCAGTGGCAAAGCTCGGAATCTGAGCGCGATCGCTATACAGTGCTAGCAGATTTTGCGTCCCACCAGATAGCCCTAACCCATTGACAAGGGCAACGATCGCTTGCGTCCGAGTGAGATTTAAGCCAGGTCGGAAAGTCCCATCTGGGAATCCAGTAATAAAGCCCATGCGATTCGCTTTTGTGATCGCTTCTGCTGCCCAAAAATTTGAGGGCACATCAGAGAAGTTTGTTGCAGGTTGCTTCAGCGGCAGATTAAAGCTTTTCGCCACGATCGCAGCAAACTGAGCGCGAGTTAATGAATTCTCTGGCTTAAAGGTATTGTCTGGAAATCCAGTGACCAGATTTCGACTCACGAGCGATTGGATAAATGCTTCTGCCCAATGCCCTCTGATATCCGTCAATCCAGCCGTCGGTGTTGGAGTCGGAGTCGGTGTGGGAGTGGGAACTGGCGTGGGAGTCGGAGTCGGGGTTGGAGTCGGAGTCGGTGTGGGAGTTGGAGTTGGGGTTGGAACTTGACTCACCACGAAATCGACTGCGCCTTGAACTCTCGATGCATTTAATTGATTCCCGACAGAGACGATCGTAATTTGGGGATTCGTCGCATTCTGAAGATCGAACTCGCCGTTATCGCGGATGGTATTACCGCCGGGATCTTGACTGCTGCCTAAATTCGGGGCGCTGCTTGCTAAGATGACAACGCCGGTTTCGGTATTTCGCTCGATCGTATTGCCCCGCAACACTGGACGCGCTGCATTACTCAACACGATACCGGCGCGGTTCTGAAACACTCGGTTTTCAAGGATTAATGGTGCCGCATCATCGCCGATCGCAAGTCCAAACCCGGTGTTCTGACAGACATTGCGCCGGAATTCCCCTTTGGCATTGCGAGAAAAAGAAGCACCATTGGCATCGTTTTGTACAAATACGCAATCGGTCACGATCGGATTTGCCGTTCCCGTAGCAAACACACCCTCACGTTTGCAGTTAGTGAAGGTGCAATTGGCGATCGTCGGAGCCGTTGATTCTACCCAAGCGCCTGTTCCGCGTGAATTCGGATTTGTCACCGTCACACCGCGTACCTGAGCATTGGTTTCGAGCCGGAAGGTGATATTCTGTCCTGCCCAAGACGGACTCAAGAAGTTCCCGCCTCCTTGAACTAAAATCCCACTGCCTTTATTCGACTCGTTGCCGATCACCGTCACTCCAGACGGGATCACGATCGGGAAAAATTCACCGCTTTCTGTGCTGTAAGTTCCGGGAGCGAGTTGAATCGTAGTGCCAGAGCGGGCTTGTTGAAGAGCGCGGGCGATCGTTTTGAGCGGAGCCGATGACGTTCCGGCAGCACCATCGTTACCGCTACTAGGATTGACAAAGAGAATGGGAGAGCCTGCTTGAACCATAACGTTTTAAGCGTGAATAGGTAATCTTGTGAAATGCAACAGAAAGTAAATCAGCGATTCCAGGAAGCTTCAAAAGTAATTCATGATACTCATTTGCGCCCAGGTCGCACACAGATTTGTTAAGAAACTTCGAGTAAGAGAATATTGAAGCCAAATCTGCACTTCTCTGCCTTTCTCTAGATGGATTTTTGGATCAAATGCTTACGTTATGGTTTTGATGCACTTGTGAGTTTCAAACCACGGAATTTTCAAACCACCGAATTTTCAAACCACCAATTAACTCATAAAGATTAAAACATTGCTAAGGAGCGCACAACTCCAGCGCGATCGCCTTTTAAGTTATTCCTAGTGTCGTTTGTACCTTTGAGAACTCGTGCTTGACTCTCTTCTCCCACCGCTCAACGAGCATAATTTGCCGTATCCCGATACCATCCATCCGATCGTGGTGCATTTTGTCATCGCGATGGTATTGTTCGCGTTCGTCTGCGATACGGTTAGCTACTTCACGCGCAATCCAAAATTGGCAGAGGTCAGCTGGTGGAACTTGGTATTTGCTACAGTCTCTATCTTTATTGCAGTCATTTTTGGACAAATTGAAGCGGGACTTGCAGAGCCTTATGATGCAGCCGTCTCGACGTTGAATCTACATTCCATCCTGGGTTGGTCGCTGTCTGGAGTTTTGGCAGCCGTGACCGGATGGCGCTATGTCCTTCGACTGCAGAACAAACCCCAGCTTCCAACCCCTTATATTGTTGCCAGTGTTGCGCTGGTGGGACTGGTCATTGCTCAGACCTACTTAGGGGACTTATTGGTATGGGTTTATGGGCTCCATTCTGTTCCCGTTGTAGAAGCCACAAGAGGAGGACAACTGTGACGACCAAAACAGAACTCCTAGATCAAATGGCGGATCAGCTAGGAGCGAATCATTTACCGTATGTGATCCCAATCCATCCCAATCTGGTGCATTTAACCTTGGGACTGTTCATTGTGGCGATTTCGTTTGATATTGTCGGGGTGCTATTTCCGGTGGATAAAGCCCTATTTAAGTATCTGGCGATTCCGGTCACGCGATCGGGCTTGTTTGATGTGGGTTGGTTCAATATGGTAGGAGCGGCTGTGATTACCTTCTTCACCGTTGCTTCTGGCTTTTATGAAATGCTGCTCGCTGATCCGATCCCCGATGTTAAAAGCGTTTGGGGGCTACAGGCACTCGAAACAATGGTCTGGCATGGCGTGGGTGGCGTATTGCTGCTGACTCTGATCGTGGGCATGACCGTGTGGCGAGGATTTCAGCGCTTCGCTTGGCGAAAAGACATGGCGCGCCAAGTGCAGTGGAGCTACATTGCGGTGGGTCTTCTGATCTTTCTGATTATGTTTGTTCAAGGAACATTGGGAGCGCACTTAGGCGGCGAATTTGGCATTCACACCACAGCGGATCAATTGATTAAAGCAGGCGAAAACCCCGATCTTAAACTGTAGAAGCTCATGAAACTCCGCCCGATTTTAGTAATTAGTGCCTTTGTCGCTTTTCTAACGACTGCCAGTTTCTGGATGGCAAAGCAGGCGTACTCCTGGTTTCCGCCGCAGGCTTCGGCTGAGGCAAAACTGTATGATGGACTATTCAGCATTCTGACGGGGATCGGAACGTTTATTCTGCTTGGCATTTCGTTGGTTGTGTTGTATTCGGTGTTGTTTCAACGTGCCGAAAAGTATGACTTTAGCGATGGCCCGCACATTGAAGGCAATACGACGATCGAAATCGTCTGGACAGCAGCTCCCTTACTGTTAGTGCTGTGGATTGCAACCTATAGCTATCAAATCTATGATGCAATGGCAATTCGCGGCCCGATGGAACTGGTGCATCTTCACAATCCCATGGAGATGCAAGCCGCTTATGCTATGAACTTGAATGAAGTGAAGCCAGCGCTCCCGACCGAGAACATTGATGTCACTGCGAAACAATGGGCTTGGGTGTTCCGCTATCCCGATCAGAACCTTACTAGCACAGAGCTACACTTGCCTGTCGATCATCGCATTCATCTCACCTTGCACTCAGATGATGTGCTACACGGATTCTATGTGCCTGCATTCCGGTTAAAGCAAGATGTGATTCCGAGTAAAACGATCGACTTTGAGTTCACGCCGATTCGAGTCGGTAAATATCGATTGCGCGATTCGCTCTACAGTGGCACTTACTTTGCCTCGAATCAAGCCGATGTTATGGTTGAATCCCAGGAAGACTACGATCGCTGGTTAGCCACGGCTGCGAGTCAATCTCCCACTCCCGCCTTTAATCCCGCTGCCGCAGAACACGCCCGCAGTGCTGAGAAAAATGTGGTTCGAGGTTGGAAAACGGTAGAACCTGCGCCGCCTCCGGTTGTGAACTTTGCACCCAAACAAGAACCGACTAGCCCTGCTGCTTAGCAAATTAAAATAACTGGATAAATTGCGATGACGAATGTTCCTGTAGAAGCGATCGAGGTCGCCCGCCAGCAACCGTATCCTGGTGCGCCCGATAACTGGAAGCGATTTTTCACCTTCAGCACCGATCATAAGGTGATTGGGATTCAGTACATTGTGACAGCGTATGTCTTCTTTTTGATCGGCGGATTGCTGTCGATGATCATGCGCGGTGAATTGATTACACCCGAAGCAGATTTGGTCGATCGAACAGTCTATAACGCATTGTTCACGATGCATGGTTCGATCATGCTATTTATGTGGACGTTTCCCGTGTTGGTGGGATTGAGTAACTATCTGGTGCCATTGATGATCGGGGCGCGAGATATGGCATTCCCAAGGCTGAATGCGGTTTCGTTCTGGATGATCCCTGTGGTTGGGATTTTGATGATCGTCAGCTTTTTTGTTCCGGGTGGCCCCTCTCAATCCGGCTGGTGGGCTTATCCGCCTGTGAGCTTGCAGAATCCGACTGCAAATCTGATTAATGGGCAGGTGTTATGGATTCTTGCGGTCGCGATTTCGGGTGTGTCCTCGATCCTGGGCGGCGTGAACTTTGTCACGACGATCGTGAGAATGCGTGCGCCCGGAATGACTTGGTATAGAACGCCTGCGTTTGTCTGGTCAGTGTTAGCTGCACAGCTCATTCAGCTCTATGGACTGCCTGCCCTGACTGCCGGAGCCGTGATGCTCTTGTTCGATTTAACTTTGGGAACGAGCTTCTTTGCGCCAGAGCGGGGCGGAAATCCATTGCTGTACCAGCACTTTTTCTGGTTCTATTCCCATCCTGCCGTGTATGTCATGGTGCTTCCCGTGTTTGGGATATTCTCCGAGGTGCTTCCGGTTTATGCGAGAAAACCTTTGTTTGGGTATCGAGTGATTGCCACTTCATCACTCATGATCACCTTCATTAGCGGCTTAGTGTGGGTGCATCATATGTATGCCAGCGGGACTCCCGGATGGATGCGAATTCTGTTTATGTTTACCACGCTGCTTGTTTCTGTTCCAACTGGAATTAAGGTTTTTGGTTGGGTGGCAACGATTTGGGGTGGAAAGCTGCGGCTGACGACTTCGATGCTGTTTGCTCTCGCTGGAATCACAAATTTTGTGTTTGCTGGCATTACTGGAGTGATGTTGGGATCAGTGCCGATCGATATCCACGTCAACAATACCTACTTTGTCGTCGCGCACTTTCATTACGTGATTTACGGCACGATCGTCTTTGGTATCTATGCAGGTTTGTATCATTGGTTCCCGAAAATGACCGGGAGAATGTATTACGAAGGACTTGGAAAGCTACACTTTGCGCTGACTTTCATTGGTACAACCTTATGTTTCTTCCCGATGCACTTTGCGGGACTGATGGGAATGCCGCGCCGAGTTGCTTCTTATGATCCTGAGTTTGCGCTGTGGAATGTGATGGCAAGTATCGGTGGATTTTTGCTCGGAATCTCGGTGTTGCCCTTCATTCTGAACGTGGTGAGTTCTTGGATTCAGGGGGAAAAAGCACCGAACAATCCGTGGCGTGCGATCGGTCTCGAATGGCTCACTACTTCCCCGCCTCCGGTCGAGAACTTTGAAAAAATTCCTGTGGTGATTTCACCGCCTTATCAGTACGGCAAAAGTCAACCGCTTATCGAGAATCAGTCCGAGATTGTCCCCGCTGATGGAGTAACGACATGACCGCAGAAAGTTCGTTTAGCGCAACGCGCAACGCCGACGGCACCGCAAAATCTATAGAAGCCGAGATTCGCTCCGAGCAGGCACATGAGGAAGCAGAAAATAGTAAGTTCGGCTTTATTGTGTTCCTGCTGTCTGAGAGTGTGATTTTTCTCAGCTTCTTTGTTGGCTACAGTGTTTTCAAAACCAGTAATTCTGATTGGTATCCGCCTGGAGTCACTCATCTAGAGACAAGAGAGCCGTTGATCAACACGATCGTTCTTGTTTCCAGTAGCTTTGTGATCTATGTCGCTGAACGATATCTGCATGATAAAAAGCTCTGGGGCTTTCGACTATTTCTGCTAGCAACAATGGCAATGGGGGGTTACTTCCTTTATGGTCAAGCCGTTGAATGGAGTCAACTGAGCTTTGGACTGACCTCTGGCGTATTCGGTGGATTGTTTTATCTATTAACCGGATTTCATGGCTTGCACGTTCTCAGTGGAATTTTGCTGCAAACGGTGATGATTGGTCGATCGTTTATTCCCGGTAACTACGACAGTGGTTACTTTGGCGTAGAAGCGACCTCTTTGTTCTGGCACTTTGTCGATGTCATCTGGATTATTCTGTATGTTCTGATTTACGTCTGGCAGTAGGAGCAGCGCCATGATTATTGATGATCAATTCTATGATGTGATTATTGTCGGCACAGGCGCAGGAGGCGGCACTCTGGCGCGTAAGCTTGCTCCTACAGGCAAAAAGATTCTAGTTCTAGAGCGTGGCTTTTTCCCGGTGCGAGAAAGCTCCCAAACTCAGGACATCGAACTGTTTAAAAAAGAACAGTTTCACGCCCCGGAACAATGGTACGACGAGAATGGAGAGCCGTTTTATCCGCAAACCAGCTATTGTGTCGGCGGTAATACAAAGATCTATAGCGGAGTCTTGATGCGAATGCGCGATCGAGACTTTGAAGCCGTTGAACATCAAGACGGCATTTCTCCAGAATGGGGCGTAAAATACTCAGACTTCGAGCCTTACTACACCGAGGCTGAAAAGCTATACCAAGTTCACGGCAAGCTAGGCGACGACCCGACAGAACCCACGCACAGCGAAGACTATCCATTTTCTGAAGTTGCACATGAATCGCACATCCAAACCGTGTGTGATGGACTTTCCAAACAAGGCTTACATCCCGCTTATTTACCTCTGGGCATCAATCAGCAAGGGAGAACTGATGCCGAAGATACAGGGATTACTCCGATTCTAGACTATGAGAATGTGACGCTGAAGACTTCTGCTCAAGTTGTTTGTTTACATACCAATCCTTCTGGCACAGAAATCAAAGCTGTTGAAGCTAAGGTTGGTGAACAATCGTATCTCTTCCTTGGGCATATCATTGTGTTGTCTTGTGGTGCGATCAACTCTGCGGCATTGCTATTACGATCGCAAAACGAAAAGCACCCAAACGGCATTGCGAACCATTCCAATCAAGTCGGACGCAATCTAATGAAGCAACAGCTATCGGTTGTGGTGCAACTGATGGCAGACGCGAACTCTGGACTATTCCAGCGCACCCTTGGAATCAATGATTTTTACTGGGGCAATGGTGATTACACCTATCCAATGGGTCATGTCCAGAACTCAGGTGGCATCTTGCAAGATGTGATTTTTACCGAAGCACCTCCGGTTCTCTCTGCGATTTCGCGAGTGCTGCCCGGATTTGGAATTCGCCAATTGGCAACGCGATCGCTCGGTTGGTGGTTACAAACTGAAGACTTACCGAATCCCGACAATCGCCTCCGCTTTGTCGGAGATAAGCTGCACATCGACTACACCGCCAACAATGTCGAAGCACACGATCGCTTAGTCCATCGCTGGATTGATGCGCTCAAACAAGTCGAAGCTTCCCAGCCTTCAATGTTCAATCGTGCTGCCCATCCTCGCAGTGATATGCCGATTCAGGTAGTGGCGCATCAATGCGGCACCTGTCGATTTGGCGAAGATCCCAATACTTCCGTGTTAGATCTCAACTGTCGCGCTCATGAGGTTGATAATCTCTATGTTGTTGATAGTAGCTTCTTTCCATCGAATGCGAGTGTGAGTCCGTCGCTTACTGTGATGGCGAATGCGTTGCGAGTGGGCGATCACCTGGTTGAGCGGTTGAAATAACGATCGCGCCATAATAGTCCTATCGAGTTGGGGAATTGTCGATGTCTCAAGATCTGCTAAACGACGAAGACATCATCACGGAACTGGACATCAGCCATCTGACGATCGAGGACGATACCCCGGTGGACAACTTTCAATCTGAAGAACAGCAACGGCTCTTAGTCGAACCGCTCTATAGTTCCAGAGCGCTGTCCGCCCCCTTCCTAGCGGCTGCAAATGTTGGATTATTCTACAAGCTCAAGGGCGATCCGATCGTACCGGATGCGATGCTTAGCCTCGGAGTCCAACGTGCTGACTTCTCCGAACGGCGAAACCGCTCCTACTTCGTGTGGGAGTTTGGTAAAGTTCCCGAAGCTTGCATCGAGATTGTGTCTAACCAGGAAGGGGATGAAGTCACCCTTAGCCAGAAGTCTCGACAGAAAGGGAAAACGACGGCGAAAAAAGATATTTATGCTCAAATCGGTGTTCGTTGCTATGTGGTGTTCGATCCGCTTCAACAGATTCAAGCTGATATGAATGGGGCATTGCTGCGCGTGTGGGCGATCGCACAAAGCGGTTATGTGGAATTGACCCCCCCGGAGGGACTCTCCCAGCCGGGGCAATTTGTCTGGCTAGAAGCCGTTGGATTGGGTTTGTCGCTCTGGGAAGGACAGTTTGAAGACGAAGTGATGCGGCTGTGGTTGCGGTGGTGCGATCGTTCTGGTCAGGTGATTCCGACGGGAGCCGAAGGTCTAGAAATCGAGCGTCAACGCGCCGAAATCGAACGCCATCAAGCCGAAGCAGAACGCCAACGTGCCGAGACAGAACACCAACGCGCCGAACGACTAGCTGAGCGACTCCGGGCACTAGGGATTGATCCCGATGAAGGCTAGGGAAGAAGTAGCGATCGCACTCACGATCGCTACTTCCCACCTCAAAACTGAAACGTCGCCCAATCTGGCTCTCGTAAATATTCCGCCATGTTATTAAACTTGCGGAACTCTGCTTGATGAATCCAGAACTCATTATCGGGATAGTTGTCTAACCAGTCTTGGTTCAACTGATCAAACGTTTGACTTAATTGAGCGCGATCGAGATCCGGTGGCAGCTTGCCAAAATAACCCAGCGTAATATGTGGCGTAAAGTAATATTGCTGCTCGATGCCAATCTCGATTAGGTCTGGATTTTGATAAATGGATCGCCGGAATTTCAAAATCCGCTCGTATCCTGAACTATCCACCGTTGCCAGACAAACCGCGATCGCTCTTGCCATCACCATCAATCCGACCACCTGGAATCGAATCGCCTCTCCGATGCCAATCGGCTGAGACTGACGGAAACTACTCGCCACACGATCACGCAATCGCTCATCAAATCCCGGCGATTCTGCCGCATGAAGATATGCGCCATTCCAGATAAGATCCGCGACCGTCACATGAAAACTGTCTGCTGGAATCGGCGCAAACATCTCAGCCCCTAGCGTTTGGGCAATCCGATTCTGGTAATGTTTCAGAGACTCATAGAGACCCCGATTTTTGCCGTCTTCAGATCCAGGCGGCGTAATCACCGTGTAGCCGGGAAACGCAGTCGGAAGCCATACACCCTCCGGGGAGCGCTGAAACTTTGGGGACTTTTGGATGTGCTGCACCTGAGACTTGTAAGTGTCCGGCAGGGTTAACCGCATCACGCGATTGAGGAAAGTTTGATAATTCTCGTCCAATGTGCGATCGCCTCGCGCCGTAAATCGATAAATTAGAAATCCATTCTTAAATCTAACGGTAAAGTGTCATCCTACTACGAGAGATTTAATGATCGGGTATTACTCTAGGGCAGCGGGAAGCGAAGATCAGTATGGGGATTTACTTTTATTGGGGCGAGGATAGCTTTGCGCTCTCTCAAGCCGTGAAGCGCTTGAAACAAAAGACACTTGACCCAATGTGGGAAAGTTTTAATTTTGATAAATTCTCGTCGGATCAAAGTGATGCGATCGCTCAAGCGCTGAATCAGGCGATGACTCCTCCATTTGGTGCGGGGAATCGCCTCGTCTGGCTCTCAGAAACAACTCTAGCGCAACGCTGCCCTGAAGATGTCCTAACTGAACTCGATCGCACCCTCATCGCCTTGCCTGAAACGACAACGCTTCTATTGACCAGTTCGACCAAACCCGATGGACGACTAAAATCAACCAAACTGCTCCAGAAGTACGCGACCCTTGAAGAATTCGCCCTCATTCCACCTTGGAAAACTGAACTAATTAGCAAACAAGTGCAGCGAGTTGCACAGGAATTAGATCTGAAACTCACGCAAGGCGCGATCGACTACATTACCGAAGCTGTCGGCAACGATACGCGCCAACTTTACAGCGAACTCGAAAAACTCAAAATGTTCGCAGGTGAATCCAAAAAGCCGCTGAATGAAAGCGCGATCGCGCCGTTAATCACTGCCAGTACACAAAGTTCACTGCAACTGCTGACAGCAATTCGGCAGGGAAAAACAGCAGAAGCATTAGAGCTGGTGAGCGATTTACTGCGGCAAAATGAGCCAGCTTTGCGAATTGTGAGTACGCTGGTTGGGCAGTTTCGCCTGCGACTCTGGATCAAGCTGATGCTGGAATCAGGAGAGCGAGACGATCGAGAAATTGCTAAAGCTGCGGAGCTAAACAACCCAAAGCAGCTTTACTATCTCAAACAAGAACTCTTCTCAACTTCACTCACCCAACTGCAAAGCGCTCTACCCTTGCTGCTCAATCTAGAATTCAGCCTCAAGCGGGGTCACGATGAAACGATCGCCCTTCAAACCAAAACGATCGAACTGTGTCAAATTTTCCGAAGCCGCTAAACTTCATCGGGATCAATTCCCAGTGCTCTCAGGCGCTCTGCTAAGCGTTGCGCTTTTGATTCGGCTTCATCTGCTCTCAGACGCTCGTTTTCCGCTCGCTCTGCACCTGTCGGAATCACTTGCCCAGATCGATCGCACCACCGCAACCATAATCGCGTAATCTCTTCCTCAAACTGTCCTGACCAAAGCGTGAGACCTAATCCCACTTCCTCTAACCAAATCGACTGTCCGATCTGGGTGATTCCTTGCGGTGGTGTTAATTCCGTACACCGACCTGCAAAATTTGACCAGATTCGCAGTAAGGCTCCATTCATTTCGGTTTCACCCTGAATTTGTCGGAGCGGGTCAAACACCACATAGTAGGGAATGCGGATTTGGGAATAGAGATCTTTTTTAGTCATCGTCTTTCCCTTCTGCTGCGATTTTCGACTCAGAATCAGTTCATCGCCCTCTTGATTCGAGACAATTTCGATGCAAACTTCTGGCAGCTTGCCAAACTCCCACACAAAATAAGAGCGGTTCTCTTTTTGAGAAAAGTCCTCAGCACATTGCACATCTAAACTGAGCATGACATCGGGAACGACTGGGTCGCCCTTCAGCTTATAGAACAGCCCGACATTCGCCGCCACAAAAAACGGGGACGGTAACGCTTTAGAACTGTAGAGCGGCTCGACTAACAGCCGTTGCTGTTTTTCAGATTGAATATTGTCCACCGGCATATCGTCCTCGATCGTCAAATGGCTAATGTCTAGCTCCGTGACGATTTCATCAGTATTGAGAAGTTGACCCGTCATGAGTAGTCATCAAACTCGATAATTCATTATTGTCCAATCCTGACTGTAAATCGGGCGCATCTGAAAGTTGGGCAGTGAAGATCCGGGTGAACGGCGACAAAAATCATGGGAGTAGAGCCATCCGCTCGAACTTTTTTAACCTTCTTCCCGTTTTCTGGAACTTCTTGCAAGTAAAATAATTCAGATTCCTTGTACCTCTCTTGTGTGCTAGTTCCCCGAATGTCACACCGTCTTATGATGAACCGTGATCTCTCTTCTCTCTCTCGTTGGTTAATCAAACGCTCGATCGTGTTAGGAGCATTCTCCTCGATCGCAGTTTTAGCAGGCTGGGCACCGAATCTATCGGCTCCCTCGATCGCCCAGATGTTTGATTCTTCCGCATCGGCTCAGGAATCTTCATTCACTCGATATGTCCGTTCTGCAGTTGCCCTAGAACAACGCAGACAAGCCCTGCAAAGTCAACTCCAACAAGCCACAGGCGGAAATGTGCCCAGTGGCGTTTGCCAAAACATCAATCAAGTCAACGGAGGGGCGCGGGATCGAGTTCGTGGCTTGTGTCAGCAGTTTCGCCAGAGTTTTTACGATATTCTCGCAAGCCAAAATCCCAAACTCACGCCGGAAGAATTTAATTCGTTCCAAAGCCAAGTTGGAAGTCGTCAGATGTGCGATCGTGTTGCCCAAGAAGCTCGTCGCCTAAAGCTTGGTGAGATTAGCTGCAAAGACGCAAAATAGCAAACCTCTTTATCACTAAACACGGTAGAAGAAATCCCCTTCTAGCGTGTTTTGTATTAATTTACACGCCGTGGTTTAAATCGGAGTACGATCGCAACAGCGATTCGAGCAATGCAGAATGAAGACAGCAAAAACGGCGAAGCGGAATCATTCACACAGCACCGAAAGCTGGCGTAAAAATATCACCCGACTTAGAAGCTTATCTAAATCGGGTGGAAGATGAGATCGAGCTTATGGTTGCTCGACCACTAAAATAGGTACTTTAATTAGAATCCCATTGCTCCCGCAACCGCACTTAAATCAGGGTCAATTCCTTGCTTGAAGTTATTTTCGCTGAACTTGATTGCTGAATCCGGGTCTTTCAAACCGTTTCCAGTCAGGACACAAACGACAGTTGCCCCAGTTGGAACTTGATCTTTCACCTTTAGCAATCCTGCTACTGATGCAGCACTCGCAGGCTCACAGAAAATGCCTTCATTTGCTGCCAGCATTCGATAAGCTGTCAGAATTTCTTCATCAGTCACGGCATTAAAGCTACTTTGACTTGCATCTCGAACCGCGATCGCGCGATTCCAGTTCGCCGGATTCCCAATCCGAATCGCCGTTGCTAAGGTTTCTGGATGCGTAAATGGTTCTCCCTTGACCAGCGGAGATGCACCTGCCGCTTGGAACCCCATCATTTTTGGCAATTTCGACGATCGACCTTCCTGGTGGTACTGACAAAATCCCATCCAGTACGCGCTAATATTTCCGGCATTGCCCACCGGAATACAAAGCCAGTCGGGGGCATCACCCAAGACATCAACGACTTCAAATGCCGCCGTTTTTTGTCCTTCCAGACGATAGGGATTTACCGAATTGACCAAAGTAACGGGATAATTCTGAGACATTTCGCGCACGATTTCTAAGGCGCGATCGAAGTTGCCTTTAATCGATAAAACTTCGGCTCCATATAACAGCGCTTGTGCCAGTTTACCCAAAGCTACATAGCCATCAGGAATCAGTACAAACGCCCGCATTCCACCGCGACGAGCGTAAGCTGCCGCCGCTGCTGAAGTATTTCCGGTACTCGCACAGATCACCGCTTCTGCCCCTGCCTCCTTCGCCTTTGAGATCGCCATTGTCATACCGCGATCTTTGAAGCTTCCCGTCGGATTTAAGCCGTCGTACTTGACAAAAACTTGCACCTGACGACCGATCGCTTGCGAGATTGCAGGCACCGGGATCAAGGGCGTATTGCCTTCGTGCAGGGTCACAACAGGCGTTTGATCGGTTACGGGCAGGTAGCGTCGATAGCCGTGAATTAAACCGCGCCAGGGTTGGACTCTAGGCAGTTCTTCAGAGGGAGAGGGATTTGCAAGAGACAGGCGTAAGGTCACAGGAATCAATCTTTAGAGGGTGAAATACAGTGGCAATATTCTAGTGTACTGTGTTTAGCGGCTTCAAATGCAGCCAGATTTTAATCGTTAATCACCAGATTCTGTGATTTCGGAATTTCTTCTGGAACTGAGGGAATCTGCTATCGTCTAAAAGTGGATACCAGAATACAAACTTCTGTTAAGTTTGAGTTAAGATCTTCTGGTGGTGTGAGTAAGTACAAATTACTAATCAATATGAACGCTTCAAACGGACAACTTAGTAACACTGCGGTCTGCGGTTCTCAGCGGGGTGCATCTGAAATCACGAACACGTACTCGTGTAGCGTGGCTATCGCGCAGGAGAAGATCAAATTGCTCTATCCTGTTGATCAACAAGCCAAGTTCTTCGACCTGCAAGCGGAGGCTGATCTGCTCCTCAAACAGCTTCAAGCCCTCAAACAGCAGCGAACAGAGCAACCGGTTAGCCCAGTTTCATAGAGTTCCGAAGAGGTGAGAAATAGAGAGAAACTGTAACACTCTCTATTTCTCACCTCTTCCACTTTGAACGATATACTGATTCAGTCATTACTACGAACGTTTTAATATGCGATCGTTTTGGGCTGATCCGTATTTGTGGATTCATCTTGCAGGGATTGCAGCCGTGCCGCTGTCCCTGCTTGTTTGTTTATTAGGGCTGGCAGCAGGTGATCCGATTTTGCCGCCTTGGTTGGAACTAGGACTCGTTGCGATCGCGGGCATTGCGCCGATCGCCTGGATGCAGCTTCAAAAACCCTTCTATATCTATAGTCTGCTAGCAGTGGCGCTCCGTCCTTCTCAGCTAACCGAAGCACAAAGAAAGATTTTGGCAATGTTTGTCGCTCGTCGCAATCCGATCGCGGTTGGAGTTGCGGCGTTTGTTTTATTTCTGGCACTGAAGCAGATTTACGCAATCGCGCCGATCGCAGAAGCAATCACCCCGATTCCAGCTAGAGGCTCAGGGCTAATTGTGGCAGCGCTTGGATTTTTTGCAGCTAACTTATTTCTACAAGTGCCGCTTAGCGTTCTGCTGGTGATGCTATCGAGCGAGGCAGAAGTGGCGCAGATTCAGCCGATCGAGGTTGATCAGATTCCCAACCGTCTCTTCGTGTTCGGATTTCCGGTTAATGCGATCGTCCCGCCGCTTAGAGTGGATTCCACGACTTAAAAAGATCGTCTGGATTAGAGCAAATCGACTTAGGATAAAGAAAGGAACTTTACAGCAAAGCTCCGTCTCTATCTGCGATCGTCTCTGCTTAAAATCATGGCTTTTTTTCGTCAATACATTGCCCCGCTGATTGTCGTTTTGGTGTTTGTGTTCTCGCTGGTTGTCGTCAGTGCGCGGATTTTCCTGCCGAATGATATGGCAGCCCCCGCTCCGATCGAGGAAGCGAACCCGGCCAGCGATAAGGCTCAGATTCCTGATGCCGATGCAGTCGCAGGGTTACCGCCGAACCTTGCACCCTTTATTCAAGGGTTGCCCAACGATCCGACCCAACTCTAAAGGCAGTGACGGAATTCATTCCAGGGTATTCGCTTGAACGCGGCACAGGCTCTAGACGCGAACGCGATCGTCTACTAAGCTTTATGCAGTCTACCTATCGTGAACTCTTCAAGGGTGAATTTTCTCAGCTTGAAGACGCGATCGACCGATTTTTTTCACCCGAAACGCCGCTCGTCTGGGTGCAAGGATCGAATGAATCAAGCTGGAACCCGATCGCTGGACTGTGGCTCGGAAGCGCGATCGATCAGGGCAGTGGTGATCGACAGGCTCATATTTTGTTGCTGTATGTCATGCCAGATCATCGACGGAAGGGAATAGGAGCGGCGCTAGTGCGCTACGCTGAAACATGGGCAAAGTTACGCGGCGATCGGCAAATCGGGCTGCAAGTGTTTGAAACAAATTTGCCTGCACTCGGACTTTACCGCGTTCTGGGATACGAAACTCAGTCGCGGTGGATGACCAAATCGATCGAATAGCTGGATAAAATACTTCTTATGTATAGCGATGACGATTTAACCGTTCTAGATATTGAAGCGGATTTAGAAGACCCGTTGGATCACATTCCGGCGATCGCTGATGAAGTCACGCCGAAACCGGATGCGGATGCGATGTTGCCGTTGCTGGACGCATCCGATATTCAGCAGCGAATGCTAGCGGCGCGGGTGTTTTGCGATGTGCAGGACGATCGGGCGATTCCGCAGTTAATTACGCTGTTAAGCGATCCCTGTCCGCTGGTGCGAGTAAGTGCGGCGTATGCGCTGGGTCGAAATCCGAGTCCTGATGCGGTTGAGCCGTTAATCGATCGCTATCGTCAAGATTGGAATGGCTATGTGCGAAAAGGAATTGTCTGGGCATTGGGAAATTGTCGCGATCGCCGATCGCTCGATACGTTAATCGAGGCGCTGAAAACGGATATCTCTGCGGTTAGGTTGTGGGCGGCGAGTTCTTTGGCACAGATGGCAACGTTGGGATATGAGGTTGTAGTTGCGGCTGTACCGCCATTAATTGAGGCGTTGCGGCGCGATCCAGTGGCGGCGATTCGCAGTAATTGCGCGTGGTCGCTGGGTGAGTTATGTCGCGAAATGCCCTCGAATGTGGTGTATGCAACCGCGATCGATGCCTTGATTGAAGCGTTTGCGGAAGACGAAGATAGCGGAGTGCGTGAGGATGCAAAAGCCTCAATGCTGAAGGTTGGCGATGCACGAGGCTTGCAAGTGATTGAGACGCTAGAGCAAGAGGATTGGTTCTAGTCTGCGTTTTGAATCGCGCGGCAGCACTGTTCGATCGATTGCCTTTCCCGCAGTGCTGTCACAAGCGCATCGTAAGCCGCTTGATGGTTCTGCAAAAGCTCTTTGGCTCTGAGAATCGATAATCGCTCACGTTGGGGCAGCTCAGAAGCGGGAATGCCTAACTTCACTAACGTCTCGCGAAATTTTTGGAGATCGTCCGTCCCGCCCTCAGAATTTCCAAAGGCTAACTGCTCTGCCGCAATTCCCGCCATCCACACCGTACAATAACGCTCGATCAGTTGAGCCGACAGCTTGCCTTGCTTTAATTCCGATTCAAGTTCTTGCGTGTCAAACTGCACGCCGCCTTGCCCGGATCGACCTTGTCGAAAGGCTTCCCAAGCGTTCAAGGTATAGCTCACAACCGGAATTTCAAGCTGTTGCGCTGTAAGAAAATGTCCGGCTTCGTGGCGTAGAACGCGATCGCGATATTCCGGTGAAAAACTGGCGAACCAGTCGAGCGCGATCAAGCCAAACTTCCCCTGCAATTGAAACGCATCCAGCGTCGCCAGTCCCAGAATGCTGAAGGTTGCGATCGCGGGAACCGCAGGTGGAATGTGCAGCAGTGGACTGAGCAACGTCGAAAGCGTCATGCCAAAAATACCAATGGCAACGAGATTTAGAGCCGTTTGATTCATGGTGAGGGACTGGGAGAAGGGGAAGCTTGCTGTTGCTGAAACTCTTTGGATTTGTAGAAGGTTTCTAAACTGGCTTTATCTCCGACAAACCGCCAATGCCAAGGTTCATAAGTTACCCCCTGCTTGTTTCCTTTGGGAAAAGACAACTCAAAGTTAAATCGGGTAGCATTCTTGCTGAGCCACTGAAACGCGGGCGTTTTTTCAAAATCTGGACTGAGATTCGTGGCAGGAACATTGCCATCCCCGATGTCGATCGCATAACCCGTGTGATGTTCACTGTATCCGGGTGGGGCGCTCACTAAAGCCCGCTCCTGTAGCGTTTGCGATCGCTCTGCTTTGATCTCGAAATAAATTTGCTGTTGTTCGCTAATCGATCGAAATGCTGAAATCGGATTCAGAATGACTTCTTCTGCACGCGCTGCTGCCGCCATCTCTCGAAACGCCCTTGCAGCAGGACTCCGCATCTTCATGGCTCCATCGGCGCTGATGGGTTCTAACTCAGATTTTGGCGCTTCAGGATAGGCAAAATGATTGAGAAGGCGCTCATCTGCGGATTGGGGACTGAGCGAAGCAGCCGGAGAAGGAGATGCTGCGACAGTGGGATTGCTGCGAGTTTGTGCAGCTTGATACGCAAACCAGCCGCCTCCAGACAGCAGCGCGATCGTACCGAATCCCCCCAGCCCCCATAGCCAGGGAAGCAGTTGAGATTTCGGTTTAGCTAATTCAACCACCGTTTCACGTTCCGCGATCGGGATATCGTCAAACGATGGCGGATCCTGCTGCGACTTTCCCGGTTGGCTGGCGTTACTCAAAACGTCATCTCCTCAACGTTACTTTACATAGTATGTCAGGTGAACGAATGATCGCACATTAGAGACGCGCCAAGAAGCCGTAGTTCCCCGTACAACGCTGCCAATTATTGTCCTGTATACTGAACCCGATAAATCCGATTGTTTGCTTCGTCAGTAAATAAAAGACTGCCATCATTTAGAACGAGCAATCCAACCGGTCTACCCCAAGTCGTTGGGATTTTTGGATCAAGTAGAAATCCAGTGAGAAAGTCTTCGTACTGCCCTTGAGGCCGACCCTCGCTAAACGGCACGAACACGATTTTATACCCGGTTCCTTGTGAACGATTCCACGATCCTCGGAAGGCGACAAACGCACCGTTGCGATACTTTTCTGGAAAGGTATTGCCTGTATAAAAGCGCAGTCCTAATGCAGCAGAATGCGCCTCAAATAAAACATCAGGAGTGCGAGTCTTTGCCGCGAGATCAGGACGAGTGCTCTTACCATCGGCTTTCAGGTGACGGGGATCTAGACGATCGGGGCTGAGATAAGCGTAGGGCCAGCCGTAGAATGCGCCCGCTTCGACCTGAGTGAGATAATCGGGGACTAAGCCATCTCCGAGGTTGTCACGTTCGTTTACCGTGGCGAATAATGTTCCAGTTTGGGGGTTGAAGTCGAGTCCAACTGGATTTCTCAGCCCAGCGGCAAAGGTCTGCCGATCGCTCCCGTCTAAATTCATCACCTGAATCGAGGCGCGGGGTAAAGGTTCTTCATCGGCATTTGATCGCGATCCGACAGAAACGTAAAGCTTCTGTCCGTCAGGGGATGCTACAACATTTCTCGTCCAGTGCTGGTTATACCCTTGTCCTGGAAGCTCTGTAATTTTTTCGCCTCGTCCTGAAATTTGATTATTTACGTAGGGAAACCGTAGAACTGCGTCAGTGTTGCCGACAAAAAACGAATCACCTGCAAACGTCATTCCAAGCGGTAAATTTAATCCGTTTTCGGCGGTGGCAAAGGGTCTACGGCTAAACACAGCACCATCTCGGTGCTGAAGCAGCATAATCCGGTTTTGGCGAGTTTCAGTCACCAAGACCTCGCCGTTCGGAGTAAGTGCTAGCCAGCGCGGTCGATCGAGTCCTTCGGCAAAGACATTGACCGTGAATCCTGCCGGAACCCGCAGCACCGGATTGTCTGGAACGGGCACGACAGATGGAGGCTTTGAAGCTCTATCTGGCTGACTCGGCGGTGGAAGTTGCGCCAAATTCACTCGGAGCGGCTGCGGTTCAAGCACTTCTGTGCGAATTGTGCGGCTTGGGGTAGAAGAAGCCTGTGCGGGTCGAGGCTCGCTTCCCGTTTCAGAAGGTTGCGTTGTGCAGGCACTTAATGCTGCGATCGCCAGCAGCATTGCAGCGAAGGCACTTTTAGAAGAACGAATCAGCATGAAGGCAGGAAAACAGTGCAGTTTCTAGCGTACAGATAGAAACACAATTTGACATCTTTGACGAGGTAGATGTTGCTAATCCTGAAGCCTTTTGCAGAACTGATTGGGAATCGCACATAAACCGCTCAACAAAGTGGGGATTCTTCTTGCATTCTTGCCGGTTCCCCGATACGATGAGAATCGAAGAAAAATACGTAAACATTAGCGACAAACCGTAGAATAAGGAGAACACAATGAAGGGTTGGCGGTTCCAGACACAGTGGGCGAAGACTGCCCAAAGATTTCAAGCATTTTGGACACCGCGATCGCTACGCAAATCAGTCTCACTCTTTATGATTGGGGTGAGCTTGAGCTTTGCGATCGCGGCTTGCGGGGGTGGCAATGATGCTTCAACGCCTGCTGCTGGAGGAAATGCCAGTCCGGTTTCCAATTCAGCAAAAGATGTTGAATTGACGCTAGTAAGCTACGCGATTCCGAAAGCGGCGCACGATGCAATTATTCCTAAATTTGTCGAGCAGTGGAAAAGAGAGAAAGGTCAAAACGTTACCTTTAAGCAAAGTTATGGGGGTTCTGGTTCTCAAACCCGCGCGGTGATCGACGGTTTAGAAGCCGACATTACGCATTTGGCGTTAGCCGCCGACACCGAGAAGCTGGTCAAAGCTGGACTGGTGAATTCAGGCTGGGAAGCCAGAGTGTCGAATAATGGCACGGTGGCGAAAACGGTAGCAGCGATCGTCGTGCGTCCCGGCAATCCCAAAAATGTTAAAACCTTCCAAGATTTGACCCGCGATGATGTGAAATGGGTCACGGCTGATCCGAAAACCTCAGGTGGCGCACGCTGGAATTTCCTAGTGTTGTGGAATGATGCCCTCAAACGCAACAATAATGATGAAGCGAAAGCGAAAGAGTTTGTGACTCAGGCCTACAAGAATGTGGCAGTGTTGGCGAAAGATGCTCGCGAATCAACTGACGCTTTTGCGAAACAAGGTCAAGGGGATGCGTTGATTCAATATGAAAACGAAGTCATTCTGGCGAAGCAAAAGGGAGAAGCGCTCGATTATGTTGCGCCCGACGTGAATATCTCGATCGATACTCCGGTGGCTATCGTGGATAAAAACGTAGACAAGCATGGAACCCGCGAGGTGGCTGAAGCCTTTGCAAAGTTCTTGTTTACTCCCGAAGCCCAGGCTGAATTTCTCAAGCTCGGCTTCCGTCCGCTCGATAGTGCTGCTGGAACGAAAGCGGATACGGCAAAACTGCCTCCTGTAACGAAATTGTCATCCATTCAGGATTTTGGTGGCTGGAGCAACGTGCAGACGAAATTCTTTGAAGATGGCGGCGTATTTGATCAGACGCTCGCTGCCTCCAAACAATAGTAGAGTTGATAGTTGATCCGCGATCGCGAAGCGTAGTGTAACTCTCGCTCTTGACGATCGCGGAATTTCTCATTTGGAGTGATTGATGATGGTTGCTTCCAGTCCTACAGGATCTGAGAAAGTCCCAGTTTGGAAAATGATGGTTCGATCGATTGTGCAAGCTCCATGGACGTGGCGCATCATGATCGGGTATCTCGCCGTGATGCTGTTTGTGCCTGTTACCGCAATGTTCTTAAGGGCATCGACGGTTGGCGTGGAGAGATTTTGGCAAATTGCGACCAGTCCGATCGCGCTTGCTACGTATGACATTACGTTTACAACTTCACTGATTGCAGCATTAATCAATGGTGTGTTTGGCACATTGATTGCTTGGGTGTTAGTTCGCTATGACTTTCCGCTCAAACGATTTATTGATGCGTCGGTTGATTTACCGTTTGCGTTGCCCACTGCGGTAGCGGGGTTAACGTTAGCCACGGTTTACAGCGAGAATGGCTGGATCGGTTCGCTGCTTACACCCTTTGGAATCAAAGTCGCATTCACACGATTAGGAGTGGGAGTTGCGATGATCTTTATCTCATTACCGTTTGTGATTCGCACCGTGCAGCCTGTACTCGCTGAAATGGAAAAAGAAATCGAGGAAGCGGCTTGGAGCTTGGGCGCGTCAGATTGGCAAACGTTTCGGTATGTGATTCTGCCGCCGTTGTTGCCTGCAATCATAACGGGTGTGGCGCTAGGATTCTCGCGTGCAGTCGGTGAATATGGCTCAACGGTGATCATTGCTTCAAATACACCGTTTAAAGATCTAATTGCGCCTGTGTTAATTTTCCAGCGTCTTGAGCAATACGATTATGCGGGCGCAACTGTGATCGGAATTGTGTTGCTGTTTATTTCGTTAGTGATGCTGTTGGGCTTGAACCTCTTGCAAGCTTGGGGTCGTCGCTACGATACAGGTTCTTCAACTCGACGAGTAGGACATTAATCATGAGTACGATCGTTTCTTCGCCCCGCTCTAAATCAGGAGCGAAAAAGAAAACTGAGTGGGTGCCGATCGTGCTGATTACGATCGCGATCGGGTTTCTCGCTCTGATTATTTACATTCCTGCGATTAACGTTTTTTACCAAGCGTTTAGGAAGGGAATGGGGCCATTTCTGGCAAATATACGGCAGCCGAATTTTATTACTGCGGTGAGATTAACGATCGCACTGGCAGCCATCTCAGTCCCGCTGAATACCATTTTTGGACTGTGTGCAGCCTGGGCACTGGCGCGGAAACAGTTTCGCGGTCGTACACTGTTGCTTAGCATCATCGATTTGCCGTTTGCCATCTCGCCTGTGGTTGCTGGGTTAATGCTGGTGTTGCTGTATGGGCGAAATGGTTGGTTTGGACCTGCCCTGCAAGCGGCAGATATCAAGATTATCTTTGCGTTTCCGGGGATGGTGTTGGCGACGATGTTTGTGAGCTTGCCGTTTGTGGCGCGGGAAGTGATCCCGGTGCTAGAGGAAATTGGTCCAGAGCAAGAAGAAGCAGCAAGCACACTGGGAGCTAGTAACTGGCAGACTTTTTGGCGGGTCACATTACCCAGTATTCGTTGGGGATTGCTTTATGGGTTGATTTTGACCAACGCAAGGGCAATGGGCGAATTTGGTGCGGTGTCGGTTGTGTCCGGGAACTTAGCTGGAAAGACGCAGAGTTTGCCGTTGTTTGTGGAAGAAGAGTACAAGCAATATGCGACTGAATCAGCTTACTCGGCGGCGGTATTGTTGGCGCTGTTAGCAGTAGTAACGTTGGTGGTGAAGGAGATTATGCAGCGTAAAACGCGGGTTCAAGATGAGCAGGAATAGGAAATCATCGCGCTAAGTGTTCTTCAATCAAGCATTGGTGCTTCGTTTTAGGCGGTCTCAGCCCCCTGGATCTTTTATTCTGGGGGATTTTGAGAAAGATGAAGAAGGCTCGATCTCTAGAACGCTCTAATCGCAAAGTTGAGAAATGCTTTCTCAAGCAGAATCGAGCCAATGAAAGTCTTAATTAATCTCCTTAAAGTTCCCCACTCGTGGGGGATTTGGGGGTACAATCCACCCAAACCGAAGCAAAAAAAATCAGGGCGTAATACCCTGATCCATGTGAAGCGTTTATCAACGGAAACCTAAAAATCTATAAAAACATCCGAGAAGCGAACTTCTCAAAATTTGCTTGTGTTTGATGAAGGAGCTGTTCTCGACTATCTGGCGTATTCGTTAAGCTAGGAACTAGATTCCGGGCTTGAAGCGCCATATGCAATTGGAGATGAGCAACATACTCGCTGAATTCTTCTTGGGAAGCTGATTGTGTCAACGAGGTTTTTAATAACTCTGATGTGCGCGAATCCAAAGTGTTCTCTCCTAGACGATCGACAAATTACCGTCGGTGGTAGTCGAACGAAGCTGAATCATCCGACAGATTGATTATTCCAGCAAAGTTAGGGTTTGCGCCACACTTCTTCAAAGATGTTTACGTTATTCATTAAATTTTCTGATCAAACCTTCGATTCCTTCAACGATCAAGATCTTCGTGCTTAACTTTTGCTCAAGTTCTTCGACGCTCATATCGTCGAGAAATACAGCCTCACCCTGCTTGAGCATCACAGACGGCAACAGAATGCCATCGCCTAAATTCTGCCCCTGAAGCGCAATCAAGATGTCTCGACCCGTGAGCAATCCGGTTACAGTAATGCTTTGCCCCCAGTAATCGCTGTTGAGGGCAACCATGCGAACGGTTAAGCCTTCGACTTGATTGAAGCGATCGAGCAGTGGCATAAAGGCTTTCTCAACTGCATTTCCCAGAACCCAAATATAACTTCGACTACGTGTAACTTTCTTTGGCAATCGTTTTGCTGCCGTCTCAAATTCTTTTAAAAACAGACGAATGGAACCGACTCCGTTTCCAATCTGCGGATAGTCTCCGTAGTCTGCTTCAGGCGGTAAGTCCATTCCCGCGATCAAAAACCACTCGTCGGCTAACCAAACGATCGTCGCTCCGTATTCTTTCCGAAATCGGGCTTGCAGTGCTTGAACTTGGGCGATCACCTCTCGCGCCTTCTCTGGTGAAACGGGAATTAATTCATCTTCAGTTGGGCGAAATCGAGTTAAACCGACCGGGACAACCGCGATCGATGCCACCGCCGGAATTTCTTCTTTATGAAACTGGGCGAGATCTTCGATCGTCCGGGTGAGATGTTCGCCGTCATTAATTCCAGGACACAATACAACTTGAGCATGAACCTGTAAAAGCCGCTCTTGGAACCAGTGCAATTGCTCCAAGATTTGCCCTGCGCGGAGGTTCTTGAGCAAGCGAATTCTCACCTCTGGCTCCGTCGCATGAACCGAAACATAGAGCGGCGAAAGCCTCATGCGCTCAATTCGACTCCATTCGCGCTGAGTCAGGTTGGTTAGGGTGAGATAGCTTCCGTAGAGAAAGCTCAGTCGATAGTCATCATCTTTGAAGTAAAGACTTTCCCGCTTTCCGGGGGGCTGTTGGTCAATAAAGCAGAATGGACAGCGATTTGTACACTGCATCAAGCCATCAAACAAGGCTGTGTCGAACTCTAAGCCCAGATCCTCATCGTAATCTTTCTCGATCTCGATGTGATGGGTTTTGCCTTTCTGATCCAGCACTTCGAGTTCTATGAATTCGTCTGCACATAGAAACTGATAATCAATCAAATCGCGGGGCTTTTCACCGTTGATCGACACAACTCGATCGCCCGCTTCAAACCCAATTTCTTCTGCGATCGACCCTGATAATACACGGGTGATTAAAGCTGGACGGATAGAAAGCTCGCTCATGACTCGAAATTACACGGCTTTTCTAGTCTAAACTTCCTTCAAAACCTTTGTGGCGATCGCAAGCAACAACGTAATACCCAACGCCAAACGATACCAAACAAAGACCCAGGTACTCTGACGCTGAAGGAATTTCAACAACCAAGCGATCGATAAATACGAAAAGATAAACGCCGATACAACGCCCACAAGCAGCGGTAAACCTTTATCGGCTTCTTGTAGCACGTCTTGCGCTTGAACGAGAGTTGCAATTGCTAGCGTTGGAATGCCTAGTAAAAATGAAAATCGTGCGGCGGTCTCTCGACGCAATCCAAGAAATAACGCTGCGGTTAAAGTCGAACCCGATCGCGAAGCTCCGGGCAGCAAAGCAATCATTTGTCCTAAACCTACGAGAATTCCATCTTTAATCTCCAGTTCATCAAAGCCGCGTTTCCGAGTTCCAATTTTCTCTGCCAATCCAAGTAAAAGCGACATGACGATCGACATCGTGGCGATAATCATCACGCTTTCTGGCAGCATATTTAATTTCTTCAGCACAAAGCCCACTCCCAGTGCTGGAATTGTGCCGATCGCAATACCGACCAAAATTTTCCATTCCTCGCGATTCCAGTCTTTGCGCTTAAATGCCGTCAATGCGCCTGACAGAATTGCCCGGATATCTTTCCAGAAGTAAATCACTACGGCAATCACGCTGCCGAATTGAATCGCATCGATCGCGGCTTTATTCCATTGATTCTGCCAGCCGAAGATGTCTGTAAAAATAATCAAATGAGCGGTACTACTAATTGGCAAAAACTCTGTAATGCCTTGAACCAAGCCCAGCACAATGCCTTGAAACAAAGCAAAAAGACCATCGACCTGATTTGCAACGAGAAAAACTGGCATCATGCGCTTCCTTAAACCTACTGAGGGACAACACTCTCGCTGTGAGTTTACAGCCTTTCTAAAAAATGCTGATGATCAATTCCGAAATTCTTCAGCGATTTCCGTAAAATTCCACTACGATTAGAGGTATCCCCCCAGGGGGTATCCGCCGAAAGGAATGATTCAGCCTTTTCGATTGACAGCCTGAAGATTTCCTATGGTAGTGTTAAGTTAAGTTAACAAAATTAACAGGTTTAAGAATCCTTGCTTACCTATCCGCCCCATTCCAAAACCACCTACTCTCCAGAGGCTGAAGTGATTGCGGTTTCTGAATCTTCTTTCGTTGAGTGCTCTGCTCCCCCCCGTGGGCTTCTCATTTTCGGTGCATCGGTCTTTTTAGTTTCGGTTCCCGTTTTTTTTGAAGCTCCCCTTGTACGATCGCTCCCTCTCCTCTGCCTGATGCTAACTTCAGTCTGGGTTTGGCTCTCGATCGCACTTTCCGCAAAACCTCACACAAAGCACTGGGGCGAACTCCTCACAGGATTTACCTGGACTTGGTTGGCTGGATCGCTCTACTGGGGCTGGATGCGCTGGGAACCGACGCTGCACCTCCCGATCGAAGCCATTGGACTGCCGATCGCGATTTGGGGTCTCAGACAAAATTGGTGCAAGCTGGGAAACTTCTTCTACTTAGGCTCGCTGTTTGGGACTGCACTCACCGATCTTTACTTCTATCTCACGGATCTGATTCCCTACTGGCGCAAACTCATGCAGGTTGAACCCGATGCCGTTCAGCCTGTCTTTCAGCAAGCTCTGATTCAGATGTACACACCGTCGGGTATCTTCTGGGTGATTGTACTAGCAGCTTCATTACTCATTGTTGGTATGGCTTCGCTACGAATGAAAACAGCACCTTGGATTGCGTTTGGTGGCGCGGTGCTGAGTACAATCTTGGTTGACAGCTTATTTTGGGTTGCAGCGACCCTGGCATAGCTACTTAGAGTTCATGAATTTCTTCTAAGTAGCTACGCCAGAATTGCGGAAATTACGGGCAAAAATAATTTACCTTACTTTCATATTCCAAGCGCTACTACTGAAACATTTCCGCGTTGAGCGTTGCATCATAAGGGAGGATGCACTCTTTCCTTGTTGAGCCTGTGGTCATTCTCCAACCCATTCCCCACCTTGTGCTGCACAGCAGCGATCTGAATAGCCGCCAGCTTCCGTTGGTGGGAAACAATTGCTGGACGATCGGACGGAGCGAAGACAATACCTTTGTGATTCCCGATCGCTGGATTTCTCGAAATCACGCAATGCTGCAATCGATGGAAACCGGGGAATTTTACCTGATCGATTTGGGCAGTCGGAATGGAACTTTTGTCAATGGGCGACGAGTGAGTATCCCGGTCACTTTGCGGAATGGCGATCGTTTAACCTTTGGGCAAACTGAACTGGATTTTGTTTGCCCCCAAAATCGCCCAACCGCCAACGCTGACGATTCTGACTCTAGAGACTTCACAGCGACCGCAACCCTTCATGTCCGCCGTTTAATCTCAGTTTTGGTGATTGATATTCGAGACTTTACGGTTCTGACGCGCCAACTCGACGAGAAGGTGCTGTCTGAAGTGATCGGGACTTGGTTTCGGCAAGCAGGCAATATTATTCGGGAGTATGGAAGCTGGGTTGACAAGTATATTGGCGATGCGGTGATGGCAGTCTGGACGCACGGAGCGCAGGGAGTCGATCGAGATGAAGCACTGCGGATTTGTCAGGCGATCGCTGCACTACACCAGATGACCAGTAATCTGTATCATCAATACCCGCTACCCTTTCCGTTAAAGATTGGGGCAGGGGTGAATACGGGATTTGCGATGGTGGGCAACACTGGAAGCGGCGATCGACCAGACTATACAGCATTAGGCGACACGGTAAACGCTGCATTTCGGCTGGAATCCGCGACCAAGCAGCTTGGACTAGATATTGCTTTAGGTGAGCGAACTTATCAACATCTCGCGGAACAAATCGGCAATGTGCAGTTTTTGGAGCGCTACTGCGTTGACCTCAAAGGATATGACACGCCGACTCCGACTCATGCTTGCTCGTTTGCCGATCTCGATCGCTTCCTCCGAGCAACGCTAGGGACTGTCCGTTGATTTCGATGCAGCAAGATTCTCCGATCGTATCCGCAAGATGATAGGCTCTAATAAAAGCTGTGTATTGCGTTTGCTCGATCCAGTTGGGAGGGACTAACAATGAAACGTTTGATTCGCTTTTTGGCGGTTTTTAGTTTGGTGGTGGGCTGTCTGGGTTGGTTATCCCAAACCGCAGTCGCAGCAAACTTGAATAGAGTGACGGTGTTAGCGGCAGACTACCGCAACGTCGTGGAAGATAAAATGGCGACCGAGTTCGGTAAGAAGCTCGATTTGAACAACACGAATGTTCGTGCTTTCCGCCAACTGCCGGGATTGTATCCGACTTTGGCAGGCTTGATTGTGAAAAATGCGCCTTATGAATCGGTAGAGGATGTACTCAACATTCCAGGCTTGAGCGACAAGCAAAAGGAACTTCTAGAAGCGAATTTAGATAACTTCGTGGCGACTGAAGTGTCTAAAGAGCTAGTGGAAGGGGGCGATCGCTATAACAACGGCATTTACCGCTAATATAGTTTTCACTTTGTAGGCTGACGCTCTATGCAGGGTTTAATCTGCATAGAGCGATTTTTTATTTCAGGGAAAGCGATGTTGCAATCTGCGTATGATGTGTTGGTGGTCGGGGCAGGCGCGGCAGGGTTATACACAGCGCTCTCGCTGCCCCAGCATTACCGAGTCGGTTTGATTACGAAAGATAGTGTGGCTCGCTCTGCCAGTGATTGGGCGCAGGGTGGGATTGCGGCGGTGATCGACCCACAAGACTCGGCTTCGCTCCATATTACCGATACATTAGTTGCGGGAGCGGGCTTATGTGACGAGGATGCGGTTAAGTTTTTAGTTGAAAATGCGGCGGAATGTATTCATCATCTGGTTGATTTGGGGGTGGCGTTCGATCGTCACAATCATCAACTAGCGCTGACCTTAGAAGCAGCTCATTCCCGGCGGCGAGTGCTTCATGCGGCAGATACGACTGGGCGAGCCGTAGTGAGTGTTTTAGCCGAACGGGTGCTAGAACGACAGAATATTCAGGTTTTAGACCAAACCTTTGTGCTGGATTTGTGGTTGGATTCGGAAAATCAGTGTCAAGGCGTTTGTTTGATTTACAAATCTGAGGTGCATTGGGTTCGTGCTCAGGCAGTGATTTTGGCAACTGGGGGAGGGGGACAGGTTTTTGCTCAGACGACCAATCCGGCGGTGAGTACCGGGGATGGAGTGGCGATCGCGCATCGAGCCGGAGCGATTCTGCGCGATTTAGAATTTATGCAGTTTCATCCGACGGCGTTGACCAAACCGAGTGCGCCAAGATTTTTGATTAGTGAAGCAGTGCGGGGAGAAGGGGCGCATTTGATCGATCGCTCCGGGTATCGGTTTGCGTTTGATTATCATCCTTCGGGTGAACTGGCTCCCCGTGATGTGGTGAGCCGCGCTATTTTCAATCACATTCAAAAAACTGAAGCCGATCCTGCGACTGCTACCGTTTGGCTGGATTTGCGCCCGATTCCCACCGAGACGATTCAGCATCGATTCCCAAACATTATTCAGGTTTGCCAAAAATGGGGAGTCGATGTGTTCAAAGAGCCGATTCCTGTTGCACCCGCAGCACACTACTGGATGGGGGGAATTGGGACGGATTTAGAGAACCAGACTTCGATCGCGCATCTCTATGCCGTAGGTGAAACTGCAAGTACCGGAGTTCATGGAGCCAATCGCTTGGCAAGCAATTCGCTGTTGGAATGTTTGGTGTTTGGAGCGCAGTTCCGATCGCTATCGCTAGACCCGATTTCCGCAGCCCCTCTAAAAGCGGTTGAAACCTTGTCAGTTGAGTTCGACCCGGAGCCAATTGGGCAATTCCGTGC
The DNA here is from genome assembly GCF_039962505.1 of Leptolyngbya sp. DQ-M1. Classification (NCBI taxonomy): domain Bacteria; kingdom Bacillati; phylum Cyanobacteriota; class Cyanophyceae; order Leptolyngbyales; family Leptolyngbyaceae; genus Leptolyngbya; species Leptolyngbya sp. DQ-M1. Next base: position 392,735 of record NZ_JAMPLJ010000004.1, on the reverse strand, counting down.
TGCTTTACGTCGGTTGGTTTGGCAGAGTGCAGGAATTTCGCGAGAGCAGAAAACGCTAGATGCTGCGATCGCTCAAGTTCAATCTTGGCAGCAGGAATTTCTGCAACTGCCGCTGAGCCAGCTTTTATGCAATTTCAAGCTCGATCGCGCTCTTAAGCTGAATCTTTCTGCTCAAGATCTTCGATCTTGGGGTGAACTGTACAACTTATTCGATATTGCGGTGTTGATCCTAAAAAGTGCAGCGCTCAGAACGGAAAGTCGCGGCGGACATTACCGATCGGACTTTCCTCAAACGTCTGAAACTTGGCGAGTCCATACGATCGTCAAACAAAATCACTGGACAACTGCGCCCGTTAGAGATATTTCTGCACCACCTGCCAACCCGTGATCGATACCCAGACGAGGCTCAAACACAGCAAGAAGTTTACGCCTACATGCACTGATCGCGCCCAAGGCTGACTCGGAATTTGCACCGCGCTCCAAGCCGAGAGAAATATGAGTTCTACCACTGCCAGCCCTGACCAAAGATGGTTAGAATGCCCTAAACTGCCGTAGTGACCTAGCGTTCCAACGATCCCAATGCCGAGTAAAACTAGAACGAGAACCGCGATCGCAATTCCTACACCGATATGGATCGATCGCAGTCGCTTCGCTCCAAACAGCAACTCTGATCCAGTCGCAACTTGAACCAGATACGCGGCGATCGTTAGACCCATTGCCCAAGCTGCAATCCGCCACAGCCAAATAAAAGAAGGTAAATCCAAAGCCTTCACCGAACTTGTCTTCTTCATTGTGCAAAAAAACAGCCACGATCGGTCATGGCGATCGTGGCTATTGGTTTGAAATCAGTCTTTTAACCCGTAAGCGGTACTCTTAAGCAATGACTAATCTTAAAGAAATGTAAGTATACAAAGCTTTATGAGTCTGTCGAAGCCATTGCTAATCCTAGAGGTTTGGAAAACGGTTCGTCCTCGCCCTCCTCGCTCACCATCAAGCTTGAACAGGGAATAGTGTCCGACAAGATCGCGCTTGCCATCATTCCTGTATGAATTTCAAGTTGAGCGTTTGCGCTCGCTTCAAAAAGCAACCGTTGCCCCGGAAAAACTACACGCTCAAAATACCAATTCGGTACATTTGTAATCCGAGCAATTTGAATTTGACTTGTTGCATTCACATAACAACAAAGAATGGGATCAGATCCACCCAATGGTAGAGGATCAAGAGTTTGAGGCATGGCAGTTAAAGACCCTACGTTAAATAACAGGCTGTTTCTGAACACTAACACTGGGCGATCCCTGACGACTGTAAACGCGATTACCAATGTTGCTTTTTAAGACGATTTGTGCGTTGAAATTGAGCCATATCAAGCGATTAACAAACAATTAAGTCTGCTTAATTTCTGAATACTGAATACAACAAACTTGCATTCAATATTTAGTAAGAAAAATTAATCATGATTGACGACTGCGCTTCTGGAGATAAAACTGGCGCTTAGCCATGCAGAGAACTGAAGTCAGTGATATCGTAAAGTTATGTGAAATAAATTCAGGATCTCGATGCAGGATCTTGCATCGGGTGACTGTGAGTAAAATGCTATGGAAACTCGAATTCTCTACGTTCGACTGCCTTGTAATCCCATTTTTCCGATCGGCGTGGTTTATCTTGCCGATCATGTTCATAAACAGTTTCCAAACATTACGCAAAAGATTTTTGATTTAGGCACGGTTCCGCCCCTGGATTATGTCTCAGCGCTTGATGCTTGCATTGATGAGTTTCAGCCCACTTTGCTGGTGTACTCTTGGCGCGATATTCAGATTTACGCTCCGGTCGGTGGACGGGGAGGCAACCCGCTTCAGTATACGTTTGAATACTATTACGCCTCGAATCCGCTACTGAAAGCGCGAGGCGCAATGGGTTTACTCCGAATTGCATCAGGCTATTACGGGGAACTGTGGCGCAATTCTAATCTGATTCAACGCGGCGTGAAACGCGCCAAACGCTACAATCCCGATGCGAAAGTGGTTGTGGGTGGCGGTGCGGTGAGCGTGTTTTATGAGCAAGTGGCGAAAAGCTTGCCAAAGGGCACGATCGTCTCAGTCGGTGAAGGTGAAACACTGCTAGAGAAATTGCTGCGGGGTCAGGATTTTCTCGATGAACGCTGCTATATCGTGGGTGAAACGAAGCCCCGCGATCGCATGATTCATGAGTTTCCAACTCCGATCGAAAAAACTGCCTGCAACTACGGTTACATCTCTCAGATTTGGAAAGAGTTTGAATATTACTTTCAGTCTCAGGATTTCTACATCGGAGTGCAAACGAAGCGCGGCTGTCCGCATAACTGCTGCTACTGCGTTTACACGGTAATTGAAGGGAAGCAAGTGCGGATCAATCCCGCCGATGAAGTTGTTAAAGAAATGAAGCAACTTTACGACAAAGGCATTCGTAATTTCTGGTTTACCGATGCTCAGTTTATTCCAGCTCGGAAATACATGGATGATGCGATCGAACTGCTGCAAAAAATTGTCGATGCAGGCATGACGGATATTCATTGGGCAGCTTACATTCGCGCGGACAATCTCACGCCGCAGCTTGCGGATTTGATGGTCAAAACTGGAATGAATTACTTTGAAATCGGCATCACGAGCGGATCTCAAGAACTCGTTCGTAAAATGAGAATGGGCTACAACCTCAGAACCGTTCTAGAGAATTGTCGCGACCTCAAAGCCGCCGGATTTAACGATCTCGTTTCCGTGAACTATTCGTTTAACGTAATCGATGAGCGACCGGAAACGATTCGCCAAACGATCGCCTATCACCGTGAACTCGAACGCATTTTTGGAGCAGATAAAGTTGAGCCTGCAATCTTCTTTATCGGTCTGCAACCGCACACCCATCTAGAAGAGTACGCTTTCAAAAACGGCATTCTTGAGCCAGGATACGACCCAATGAACGTCAAACCCTGGACAGTCCGAAAACTGCTTTGGAATCCAGAACCGCTCGGCTCATTCTTTGGGGAAGTGTGTTTGCAAGCATGGAAACGCAATCCCAATGATTTTGGGCGCGAAGTTATGGATATTCTAGAAGAAAGACTCGGATGCGCCGACCTTGAAGAAGCGTTAACCGCGCCGATCGACAAGCCCAACTCTCAACTCGTTACCGCCTCTTAATTCCCTCGCTTTCTTACTTCTCCCACTGATATGCTGGAAGGTTCGATTCTCAATGATCTCCGAGTGGCTCACCAACCGGGAGCGATCGGCAAGCGCCCCCTTAATTTTGGTGTGTACTACAAAAACACGCTCGTTTCGCTCTGTCACGCGCTGGAAGACTGCATCCTCAGTTGCTCTAGTGCGCCGCTAGTGATCACTGCCTTCCAACGGGGAAAATGGTACCTCGCAGAAGCCGATCGCTACGGTGAAATCGCCGATCATGCTCAACAGATTGTGATCATGGCTTCTGGAGATACAGGCTTTGCGGAACATCCCACTAGCCAGCGATCAAATGTGGCATTAGTTGAACTGGAAAAATCCGATCCGGTGGCGCAAGAATGGCACTTGATGATTCTGGCTCCTTCCTATACTGCGATGGTGCTGTGTCAGGAGCTGACACCGGAAGATTACGGGGTACAAGGCGTTCCGACTGAAGATCTAGAGCGGAAATTTTACGGATTCTGGACATTCGAGGCGGGGTTAGTTGAAGAAACGGTTAATATTGCGATCGCTCATATCGAGCGGTACAATCCCGACTTGGCAAATCAACTGCGATCGCGAGTGGCTGAAATTTCTGTTCAAACTAGCGAACAAGACGAGATTTATCAAGCCGTTTCGATGGTCGTGAACTATCTTCAGGTGGGACAGGAAGATTTGCGAGCGCGCTCAAAGCACGAAGCATTGGATAACAATCTGACTTCCAATGAGCTTCAAGCCTTTCTCCGACTGGCTCAACTGATCGATCAAACCGATATCAGCAATCCAAATGCGGCGGCTGAAGTGGCAACCTTGTCTGAGGCAATGGCGCAACTGCTCGATCTTCCCGCGTGGCAGTTGAATCGATTAAAACTCTCAGCCTTGCTGCACCGATTAGCATTCCTGCGGCGAGCGGATAGTGTTTTGAGCCCAGGAAGTTTTGGACGAATTTCTGAGCAGCAAACCGAAGAAGCGCCTTGCTGCCCGATCGTTCCCGGTGCTCAAATTTTGCGGAATATGGGACGAATGAACGCGATCGCCACGATCGTCACGCACCAATCTGAGCAATGGAACGGGCAAGGACAACCCGCCGGACTTGCAGGCGATGAGATTCCCCTAGAATCAAGAATTCTCGGGTTACTGGCAGAGTTTCAGCAGCGAGTCACCCAGGAGCAATCAACGAATCCTGAGACGGCTTTGAACCATGCCCTTGCTCAATGTCAGGCAGAAGCAGGCGATCGCTGGGATAGCAAGCTGGTTGAAGCTTTGGGTCTTTTAGTCAGTGCCATGCAGCAAGGATTGAGCTTACCGATTCAAACTCCCAAAATCGCGGCTGGAATGTGGCTTCTGGATTCACACTCGGATGACGAGCTGTTAGATTTGTCTGACAAAGTAACGGAGCAGGTGTGATGGACATTGGGGCAATTCGATCGGGGAAAGTCAAACAGCTTGCAGGTGCGGATCTCCAGGATGAAGATCTCTCGAAAGCTGAATTAAGTGGTGCGAATCTTGCAGGTGCAAAGCTCTCTGGCGTAGATTTCACAAACGCAAAGTTATCCGGTGCCGTACTAGACGGTGCGAACCTAGTCGGGTGTCAATTGATTGGCACAGATTTGCGGGCGACCTTGACAGGTGCGAACTTGATGCAGGCAGATTTAACCGAGGCGGATCTGCGCGGGAGTAACTTGCGGGGTGCGAACTTGATGCGATCGCGCCTCACTCGTGCCAACTTAGCGGGTGCATTCCTCAGTGGCACAAATTTAATGGGAGTCAGTTTACAAGGCGTTGATCTGCGTGGGGCTGACCTGCGGGGTGCGAACCTGAGCGGTGTTAACTTGCACGGAGCAAACTTGTGCCAAGCCGATCTGCAAGGCGCACAACTCACCGAAGCAAACTTAGAGGAAGCTGACTTACAGGGAGCGAACCTAGCAGGCGCAAACTTGGCAGGCGCAAATTTACTTTGTGCTGACCTCCAGGACGCAAATCTTGAAGGCGTGAACTTGATCGGAGCTTGTACGGTCGGAACAGCGATCGATCAAGCGAGCAATCAAGGCGCGATCGCCTCTAAGCTCTCTTAGCTATCGGCTGGTAAGCTGGTTACAGGCTGCATAGTTGCGAGACCAAGGTGGAGTAGCGCATCTTGAATAATTAGATCCGGCGAGATTTCTGTAAACATCTGCACGCTTTGCCGAACTGGGTTGATCGCTTTGGGATCGTCGAGCAAATCGCGAATTTCTTCACAGAACGGGAGCGATCGCCGAATCTCGTAATTTCACCCCTAAGGTGGAATCGCTTAGATAGAACGGGAAGCTTAGAACTGTTGGCAACAGTTCAGAAATGTTTATGCCTATCTCTTCCCGTCTTTTATCGATCACAGGCTGGAGCTATTTGGTGAGTCTTTTGCTGTGGTTGAGCTTTCGTTTGCTGTTTTTCGATCGCTTCTGGTGGTTAGCGCTGCTCAATACAACTGCACCATATCTGTTCTTGCCGTTAGTCATCCTTCTGCCTTTGGCGCTTTGGCATCGAAGGCGAACACTATTTTTTGGGATGATTCTGGGTTGTCTGCTGTTTGTGATGTGGGTACAACCTCGACTGCACTTTTTCTCTAAGGCTGTACCCACAACTCCAGCAGGTTCGCTACTTAAAGTGATGACGTTTAACATACTGTGGAGCAATCAAGACTACGACAAGATTGCACAGATGATTCGTCAAACAAAACCAGATTTGATTGGGGTACAGGAGCTACAACCGAATCAGCTATCCAACTTGCTCAAAGCGATCGCTCCAGACTACCCGCATCACACAATTCATCCGGTCGATCGCTTTCATACCGTTGCATTGTTTAGTCGCTTGCCCATTGAAACCGCTAAACCCTTACCTGAACCGCCGGTAGAACGCGGAATTCAAGCGATAGTCCGCATCGGGGATCAGCACCTCAATGTTTTAGTCACGCATCTTGCTCCGAATAATATGCCACTATTGCCGATCGATCAATTTATTGCTGAAACTCGCGATCGCTATGCACGCCGAGCCGCAGAAGCGACTTATCTCAAAGAACTGGTACAGCAGCGATCGCTGCCCACCCTGATGCTGTGCGACTGTAATCTAACCGACACTTCTGAGGCTTACCAACAGCTACGCAAGCACCTCAAAGATAGTTTTCAGGAGCGAGGTCAGGGATTAGGACACACACTCTTTATCAGTGGTGTACCCTTTCCAGTTCAACGAATTGATTACATTTGGCACAGTGAGGAGCTTGAAGCGATCGATGCCTCTGTTGCTCCCGATGGCGGCTCGGATCATCTCCCAGTCGTCGCGACCCTAAAGATTCGCTAGGGATTATTTCAAATCAGCGTGTCTGCTGAAATGAGTTCCAACTGATGCAGTTAGCTCGCTGATTGCTTGCTTCACTTCGTTTAAGAACAATGTTTGTCGATCGTAATACCACTGCTGAGCTTCTTGAGCGGCTTCTGGTGATTGTTCAGCGTTAATCGCTGCCATCAACTGTTGAGCAAAGCTTCGCGGCAGATCCGCGATCGCCACAGTTTGCGGCGGATTAGCAATGCCTCGCAGCGCGATCGCAGTCGCTACAATATGAGATCCCGAAGCGATCGCATCCAACGTCTTGATTTGAATTCCACCGCCGCTCAAGGTCGGAATCGCCATCACTCGCGCCTGCATCATAAACACCTGCGAATCTTCGACAAATCCTTGATAGACCAGATTCGGATAGCGATTGCTCAGCCAATCTGCTCCTCGACCCGCGACGTGAATAGTGAGCGACTCTGGAAGCAATGGATACACCGCTTCTAAAAACCATCGCAACCCTTCTTCGTTTGGCTTCCATGCCCAGCTACCAATAATGCCAATGTCAAACATCTTCGCAACAGTTTCAGTCTGTCTGCTGACAAACCCCGAAGGCAAGCTCAGCGTTCTTGCCTTTGTGAATTGAGCAAAATAGTTCGCATCATGCTGCGTCAACGCCCAGACTTCTGCGACTGAAGCTGCCGTTTTTGCTTCTAGCGCCTCAACGGTTGCAGCTTCACGTCCGTAAACCCACTTTGCCAGCCTATTGCTTGATCGCTGATAGTGTTGGCGATACATATCATGTTCTAGATTGTGAGCCACTAAAATCACTCTGGGATGATCAATTACATCGAGCAACCAGCCAAGCTGGGCGTGATCAATCACGATCGCATCATACACCTCAGCCGACAACAGCGACTGAACTTGCTTGATATAGCGGCGTGTGAGATATTTCGCGGCAGAATAAGGCATCCGCTTGATCAGGCTCAGCGCAAACCAGCCCATTGCTTTGAACTTTGCTTTTTTCGTCTCAACAGCACGATCGGCAACGAGTACCTCATGCGCTGCCTTGTGTAATGCACCATCCTCTTTTCGACCATAGCCCAGCACAGTGACCGTGCATCCCGCTTGCTGCAGCGCCTCGACGATGTTTTGAGACGCAATTTCACTGCCATGCAGCTTACGAGCAGGAAGTACAGTGGTGAGAAACAGAACTTTCATGATGATTTAGCTTGGTGAATATAAAGGACAGAAAAGACAGTCAAGGCAACTATGATCGCTGAGGATAAGGGTTCGGAGACAATGCAGCATTCTGGTCAAAATCCGAGGAAGGACTGCCTAAACGATCATCGATCTTGAGGCGGCGATACTGAAGCGCGATCGCGATCGCAAAAGAGACAAAGATACTCCATTCTCCCCCGGCACTCGCCACGCTGAAGCTATCCGCGGAATTAATGCAAGCTGCAAGAATGAGCGATTGAAACACCCAAAACAGTTCTACAGTTTTGAGCCGCAACAGCAAGTAAAACGCTCTGAAAAACAGCGTACACAAGCTAATGAGATAAAGCGTGAGTCCCACAATACCTAACTGTAGAAATAGTTCAAGAAAACCATTGTGAGCATTAAAGCGAACGCCAGCCCGAAAAGAATTCACTGCCCAGGTCTGCGTCAGAATTGGATAAGCTGCACCAGAAGTCCAAAATCCGGAGTATCCATGCCCCAGCCAAAAATGCTCTAATCCCTTCTCTAGCACCATATTCCAGATGGGAAGCCGCCCGTTAAATTCAAGGTTCTTACCCAATACATCGACCACAATGAACTGCAAATTCAAGAAGATTGATAGGGCGACACCTAGACTTACGGCGAGAACGATCGCCGTTGAAGCCACGCGCAGCCTGTAATCCTGCTTGAGAATGCTGTAAAGCGGAAAGAGATACATCGTGATCAAGAGCGCTGCCAAAGCAGTTCTGCCTCGACTCAATAACAACAGCGCCACTGCAATTGCACACACGCTCCAAATCAGCCAGCGCCATCTGGAGCGCTGCAACCCCAGCAGCGTCAGCAACAGAATGGCAGATGTCATTTGAGCCGCAAACAGGTTCTTGAACCCAAAAATACCCTTCCAGGCTCCGATAAATTCACCATCTGTTTGGATGCCATACGTGGGAAAGGCAACCCCTGCGATCAAGCTCAAGACAGCAGCGATACCAAGAACTTTAGCGAGTAGCCGCATTTCACCGCCCAGACCAAAGCGCACAGCAATGTAAACACCGAAAACTCCGGCTCTTATGAATGCTTTGGTTTCGTCGCCCGTGACCTCCGGAGCCATAGACCAAAACACGGAGACAAGCGCCATGACATGTAGCAGCAGCAGAGGAATGTCTCTGGTCATCGCGAACAAGATTTTCTTCCAACAGCCTGAGACTAAAATCAGAAATGCCAGAATTGGATAGCTTATTAGGTTGGCGATGCTCACTGCTTGCGGGGGAAGCGCGATGCCTAAGAAGTACGCAAAGAAGAGTCCAGCGAGCCAGGGTTCTAATTTCTGGATGAGCAGTAGTAGATCTTTGAGTTTCAAGGGTCTGCCTCCGGTTCTAATCTGAGTAACGGGTTTTAGTGTCGCTTGCGATCGTTGCTCTGTAGGATATCTTCAAACAGAGACTGATAGCGATAGGCTTGCTGCGCTTGGGTAAATTCGTGCTCGACTTTTTCGCGAGCACGATCGCTTAATCGACGATGACGATCGCGGTTTTCAAGTGTCCAGGCAATCCCCAGCGCTAAATCGTCGATCCAATAAGGCTGCGCCAGATAGCCCGTTTTCTGATGCTCAATCAGGTCGGGCATTCCGCCAATTTCAAATGCAACACAAGGCGTTCCACAAGCCATCGCTTCCATGATCGTATTGGCAAGATTCTCCTGCGTCGATGGCAGGATAAACACATCTGCGGCGGAGTAAATCAAAGACAGCGATAAGTCATCGCGAAAGGAACCGAGGTAATGGGTTTTCATCCCGAATTCGGGCGGATGCTGCGGACGATCGGCACCGAACACTACTAATTCCAGCGATTCACTCCATCCTGCCTGTGCCAAACTCTGGAGAGCAGGCTGCAACAGATGAAAGCCTTTACGCCGATCGCTCGTCGCTGCCATCGCCCCAAACAGCGCTAGATGCTTGTCTTGGGGCAGACCCAAGGCTTCACGGGCAAGGGTGCGGCTGATCGGTCGGTACCGGGTGATATCTAAACCGTTGGGAATCACTTCAATCCGCGAGTTGCGAAACAGTGAACTCGATCGCGCACAGTCTGCCAGCCATTGGCTCAGCGCCACGATTGTCAAGTCGATCGATTGCCAACTACGGGCTTTGCGCTGCCAGATTGAGCGCGATAAGTCCCGCGCTTTGGAACTCTGCAACTGTGGACAACTGCCGCACGATTGCGTGTAGCGATCGCAGGACAAGCCCCCTGTTGAATCACTTACACCCGTATAGTGACAGCCGCCAGTGAACGCCCACATATCATGCAGCGACCAGACGATCGGACGATTGAATCGGGCGATCGATTCAATCTGAATAAACGCATCGTTAATCCAGTGCAAATTCACCAAATCTGGATTGATCCGATTCACACGAGCAGCGACGGTTTCTGGTAGCCACTGCACCGAAAAGGTCGTGGGCTGGCGCTGGCGATAGCGTTTTAAGGGCAGTGCATCAAAGGTCAACCTCGCTTTTGCGATGCCTTGTTCAAGCTGCGTTCGAGGCGCGACGATCGACTTGTCCCCGCTCGTCTTTGCCTGCACGAGCATCTGAGACGCTACCCCAATCTGGTGCAGCCCCTGATGCAGTCGATACGCCGCTCTTGCCGCACCGCCTTCGACATCATAACTACTTGCCAGTAAAATCTTCACGCTCCCTCCATGATTGTGGCGACTTCCTGAATCGCTCGTGCTGCTGCTTATCTCGGTTATTGCTGCTTGCCCAACGAAAATCTGAGCGGATTCGGGATAATTTTCAGCGTTTGATAAGTGCGAGTGCTAAAAATGGCTCCCCGGATGATGAGGCTAGTGGCAGTGGCGATCGCGGCCCCCTCTAGCCCAAAGCTTGGAATCAATAGCGCGTTCAGCACCACGTTTAAGCCCGCCGTTATCCCTGTGCCGATCGCGGTTTCTCGCTCTCGTCCTGTCATCAGTAGGAGCAATCCAGATAGCTCAAGCGGTGAACTGATTAAGTAACCGAGGCAAAGAATCGTCAGCGCGGCTTGCCCTTGAAGAAATTCTGAACCAAAAATTAGTAAGAACCAATGTCCAAGTACAATCAGCGAGGTTGAGATTGCACCGCAGGCAAGAAACAGCATTCGAGCACCGCTGTGTGCCACCTGCTCCACTTGTGATAGATTTCGCAGTGCATAAGCTTGCGCGATCGCAGGCCCGGTTGCAGCAGAAACGGCTGCTAAGCTGAACTGGATCAACTGCGCTCCTCGCCCAACCACCGTGTAAATTCCTGCCGCACTGGTTCCTTTCATCGCGCCTAGCATCAGCACATCGATTTGCTGATTGATCGTAAACATGGCAACGATCGCTAAAAACGGCAAGCTGCCCTGAAACCAAGCGTTAGTGTGATAGACCGGGGAAGCTTGCTTTGTCTCAACAGGCAATGCGGCATGAAGCTGCTGTGAGCCAATCCAATAGGCCACGCCAACCGTAAGAACATAGATGCCCATGACGGAATACACCGTGATGAACGGGCGGTGAAAGACAAACAGCAGTCCGAGCAAAACTAGGAATAGAATCGGCTTGATCAACAACTCCGGGAAGTCGCTTTTGACGACCTGATTGAGTCCCCGCATACTGCCTTGCCGGAGTGCTGTTAATGTTCCCAAGGGCAGAGAAAACAGACAAAGCCAGAACACCACCAGCGTTTCAAAACTGGCGCGGTTGAGCCACCAAGCAGTGACAGCACCGATCGCACCAATTGTAATCGACAGCAGCAGCACCATCTCGTTCGCTCGCCGCAGCAATCCCTTGAGTGCTCCCCAGTCTGAGTTCGCGTGATAAACCGCAACCTCACGCACAAGATATTCGGGTAAGCCTAAACAGGCGGGCACTCCGAGAAAGCCGACCCAGGTAATTGCATAAATATAGTCTCCATAGCCAGAAGCCCCCAAAGCTCTCGCTAGACAGACATTCGTGATGAAGGCGATGCCGAGCGAAATGACTTTTACAGCGAACGATCCAGCGGCTCGTTTTGCGATTGAATTACGAAGCGCGATCGTTTTAACTTTTCTCAAGCCTTTGATCAGTGAGCTTTGATTCAGCACTCGTGCATCCCCATATCAGTGTCGTCAGTCAATCTGTTATGTGTGCAACCCAGATGCTCAATCCAAGCTGCTTTAGAATTTCTTTCAATCAACGCCCCGCTCTTACCGGAGCCGCGGGTTGGCTTGCACGATTGGTTTGTTCAAGCATTGCCTGGCTCAGTTGGTGGAGCTGAGTTTTTCGATGCTGCATCTGCGGTGTTGGCGGTAAACCAACCGTTGCAAGGATCTTCTCCCAGCGATAAACCCAATCGTGCTTCTGCAAGGCGTGAGCCGCATTGTTGACGTGAATTTGATTGAGGCGATCGGGCTGAGCCTCAAGCTCCGCTAGGAACTGGGCGATATCTGGCGCATGAAACGGCATCGGAATCACTGCATCCGGCCAATCAAAAAGCTGCTGGAATTCCTTGCTCTGGGGCGCACAGCCGATCATAATTGTTCCTGCTGCCGCGCCTTCATAAAAGCGGTAGCCAATTTCCTGAGCAGATGAGGATTTATCTGGCTCATCGGCACAGGCATAGTTCGTAATGAAATAGCGACTTCGTTTCAGCAGATTGGCGTACATGCTGCGATGCTCCTGCGGCACCATGGTTCTTAGGTTTGAGCCAGTATCGTAGTAGTAAAAGAAGTTTGCGCTTTGGCTGAGTTCGAGCAGTGCTGCATGAGTAATCTCCGATCGCCGTCCTAATGAGGCGAGATCAATACTGCGCTTTGGTAGACCCAGGGACGGGGAGAATTTTAGGGTATCGAGTCCGAAGGGCATCCAAGTGCAAGGACGGCGAGTATAGTAGCTCATCGGCTCAACGCTGTTTGTTGATCCCATCAAGATGGCATCAAATTGCTTCAGGGGTTCTAATAGATGACGGCGCTTGTGCAGCCATTCATCGTTAGGCCAGGATTCGGTGATGAAGCAAATCGCAGTCTTACATCTGCTGCGCCAGTTTTTTAGAGACTTTAGCGCTTGCAGTTCAAAGATGTTTCTAAGTACGACAAAGAATAAATCGTAATCTTGCTCAAGGGTCTGAACTGCGTTGAATGCAGGCGTGATCCACTGCGATAACCGTCGCGATCGCGTAATTTTGTACGCTGCCGTGTACATCCGGCGAGAGCGATCGGGAGCACGATCATAAGTGAGTAAGTCTGCTTGATCAAAGTCGCTAATGAGATCTTCAATCTCATAAATCATGGCATCGGTGACGCGATCGCGCACATTCCGTGCGGACAACAAACAGACGCGAGACTGTTGTTCAGAGGCGGGGTGGGACAGTTTGTTTTCTACAACAAAGTTCACTGTATTTATCCTATGCTTTAAAGTTGACAGCATTTCTAGATTTGCCCACAGCCGTTGGTGACTGCTCACGCTCAGCTAATAGGCACCCGTCTTTTGCAGGACAACACTAATAGTTTGTAAGATGATTTTTAAATCCAGCCAAAGCGACCAATCTTTGATGTAAACCATGTCTAATTGCAGCACATCATCAAAATTATCGACATCTGATCGCCCTGAAACCTGCCACATTCCGGTAATTCCAGGTAAAACCGCATGGCGAATGAAGCAGTGTTCTGAAAACTTTTCTACATCCCGCACAGGCAGCGGTCGCGGCCCCACAAAGCTCATCTCGCCAAGCAACACGTTAAAGATCTGCGGGAGTTCGTCTAGGCTATAGCGGCGCAAAAACTTACCAATGCGGGTGACACGCGGATCGTCTTTGATTTTGAAGAGAACGCCATCGCGGGTTTCGTTCTGGCTCTCTAGCTGCTTCTGTAGCTCAGGTGCATTCACGACCATCGTGCGGAACTTCCAGACGCGGAAGGGACGGTTGTGCAAGCCGATGCGAGTCTGACGAAAGAAAATCGGGCCTGGGGAATCCAGCTTGATCAGCAGCGCAATCACCAGATAAACGGGGAAAGTCAGGGCGAGAAACACAACCGAGGCAAGGAAATCAAAGCAGCGCTTCACCTGAAACTCAACGCCAGCGATCGCAGGTGGCGCAAATGTCGAGCAATAAAAGTCAGGCAATTGCCAAACCCGTGAATCAGAGCAACTTTCATCCCGACCCAGTAGCACACAAACATGAAGCGTTATTCCCGCGTTCCGTAGATCCCAGTAGAGCAGCATCAGCTCTCGCGCAGGCAACTGTGAACATAAATAGACTTCAGATACTCCCATCCGCGCCAACCTACGAATGGTTGCTTCTCGCTGCTCATCGCTTAACTGCTGCGAATCATTCCAGCCTGCCACAGTGTAGTAGGATTTCTGCCCCAAAAGCGGCACAATCCGCTTTGCTTGCTCTGGCTGACAGAAGATGAACACCGTGTGCCGCCCCGCTCCGGCTTGGCGCACGCATTGGATTAAAACGCTGGTTAAGCATCGCCCTAAAACGAGGAACACTGTGCCCAAAAGCGCAAACCAAGCGAAGGGAAGCAGTAAACGGGCATCTACCGAATCGGTGAATAGGGTAGTTACTCCGATCGCGCCATCGACCAGCAGTAGCGTTCTGCCTAGCTTGCCAAAGTCCCGCCAGCCGTTGCCTTCGCAATAAAGCCCCACAACTGCAAACACCCCGACCGTCAAAATGGCGGTGGGTGTAAACGAGATGATGCGCTCCTCAACTCGCAAGGAGACGCTGAGATCTGTGCCGCTGACTTGCGCGATTCGCCAAGCGACATACAAGAGCACAAAGTCAAGTGCCATCAAGACCGAAAAGCGAAGCCAATTCATTACGCTTCTTTGATGAATCTGAAGCGAGGCGGGAGAGCGCAAGTCCCTGACTCGTTGCTCAGGTAGAGGGCGCAGAGTGCGGAGGCGCGACTCTGGTGGACGAGAAACTTGAGAGGTCATATAGTGTCTGAATCGTGCAGGAATGAGGAGCAAGAACGGGGTTATAACGCCGGGGCTGTGCTGCTAAGCAGCGAAACAACCCTTCAACAACGATCGACAGCCTTCTCCGAAGCAGCCAGCCCAGCCAGACTAAATTCAGGCAGTCTCCTGCATCAAACATCAACTCAACATTCAGTCTGTTCAAACATCCGTATTCCTATGTAACAGTGTTTAGGAGGTAGGTGCTTGAACGCTGGATTGATGCTTGTATCATTACTGAAGACTTTGCATCAGCTTTGCCTCTCGTTGCCTGGACTGCATCTTAGTACAGCGAAGACAAAGTAGCCAAGCACACGCTAGGGTGACTTCACTTAAACTTTACGCAGTCATCCGTGATATGAGGGAGTGATTAGATAAATTTACGGAAGTCGATACGGTATTCCGCTCAAAATTCAAATCGTTTTGAACATCCTTGAGGAGGTAGCCCCTGAATAGAGCTGGAGGTAGGGTACTGCTCCTTATAGCGCAGGATGAGCCAATCCGACTTGGCGTACTGAATGTCATAGCGCTTCAAACCCTCTCCAGATGAGCAATTACCGACTTTTTAATGGCTTAAACTGTCGAAACTGTAGAGGTGGACCGATCGTTAACTCAGGGTGTTACGGCTTCAAGCGATAAGAAACGCCATATTTTTTGAGCCAGTTCTTCTATAGATTGCACTATTTTACTAACTTTAAAGAAACGGTGAAATTGCGGATATTTGCTTGATTCAGGCTGAGAAAATCATCTAGATTGCGTCCATCTAGCAACGTTATCAGCAAAACGAGAATTGATTACATGAAAGTACTGGTTACTGGCTCTAGTGGCTTGATTGGTTCGGAAGCAGTGGAATATTACGATCGCGCTGGTCATCAGGTCATCGGCGTAGACAACAACATGAGAGCCAAGTTCTTCGGCGCTCAGGGTGACACCCTCTGGAACCTCAAGCGACTGCAAGGTAATACTGCTCAGTTTCAACATTACAGCATCGACATTCGCGATCGCGATCGCTTATTTGAATTGTTCCAAGAACATACATTTGACTTGATTATTCACTGTGCGGCTCAGCCCTCACACGATAAAGCTTGCCAGATCCCCCTCTTGGACTTTGAAGTGAATGCGCTTGGAACGGTCAATCTGCTCGAAGCCACTCGCCAGTTCTCCCCAGAAGCGGTGTTCATTCACATGAGTACCAACAAAGTGTATGGCGATTCCCCCAATGAGATTCCCCGCGCAGAGCTTGAAAAGCGTTACGACTACGCCAACGCAGAGGATTATCACGGTGTGGCTGAAACCTGCCGCATCGATCGTACCCTGCACTCCCTGTTTGGTGCATCGAAGACGGCAGCCGACGTGGTAGCACAGGAATACGGACAGTATTTTGGCATGAAGGTTGGCGTGTTCCGGGGCGGCTGCTTAACGGGTCCGTCGCACTCAGGAGTTGAACTGCATGGATTTCTGTCGTATTTGGTGAAAGTTGCACTGACGGGCGGCACCTACAAAGTCTTTGGCTATAAAGGTAAGCAAGTCCGCGATAATATTCACAGTTACGATGTTATCCAAGCCTTTGAAGCTTTTCGCAATGATCCGAAACCGGGCGAGGTTTATAACTTGGGCGGCGGACGCGACAATAGCGTTTCGATCCTCGAAGCCTTTGACTGGGTGGAGTCGATCAGCGGCCGGAAAGTGAACTGGGTCTATGTGGATCAAAATCGTATTGGCGATCACATTTGCTACATCTCTGACCTGCGGAAAATGAAGTCGCATTTTCCCAACTGGACAATCACGCGCAGCTTGCCGAGCATCTTCGAGGAGATGGTTGCCGCAGAGTCTGATCGCTTAGCAGCACTGGTGTAGCCTTACACCGAAAAATCGTAATGATAAACAATTGGATGCTCCAGCTTCCAGAATTTCATTGCTAGAAAGCGGCAGAGTCGCTACAGGCTGGATCTGAATATCACACACGAAAGCTTGTCTAACTACATTTAGGGTTGCATTGATTTAGTCTTAGTCAGCGTGTCAGTTGACGGGGAATTTATGACAAAAGATTTGCTCAGGACAGACCTCGCGATCGCTGCGTCGCCCCGAAACATCTATTTAACCCTTTTTCGAGTTTGAGCGATGCGTTGAATTTGCATTGCAGTGACTCATGCTTCTTGCTAGGCTTCGTTGATCAAATTAAAACGCTACGGAACTTGAGGCGCTTGGTTATGTTAGAAACACAGGCAATGTACCCCATTGCAAATCGAGGGCGAAACGGGGATCAGGAGCGGTTCCTGCTGTTTGAACTCGATACTCGCGGACATCACCCTGGCTATATTCAGCATCTCGTCAGGTACTGGTGTCAGCACAATCTGCCTGGACAGCTAGACGTGCTAGTTTCGCCAAAGTTTATCCAGCAGCATCACAACATTGTCAAGCTGGCTGAATCCTCCTCAACAGTCCGATTTATATCGATTACCGAGGCTGAAGAAGCGGCGCTATTCAACAGCTTTGATTTAGCACATTCCTTTCGCGGTCGGATTGTTCGAGCATTTCAGGAGTGGCGCTTGTTACGTCAGTATGCACTCTCGCTAGGGACGACGCATATCTTTGTGATGTATTTGGATACAGTTTTACTGCGCTTGGCGCTGAAGGTGACCTTGCCTTGTCCGGTGAGTGCGATCTACTTTCGACCGATTCTGCATTATGGGACGTTTCCAAACTACGTTCCTGAAGGTAAAGAGAGTGCTTGGCAGTGGCGCGATCGCGTCTGCCTAGCTCGGTTTTTACTTTACCCGAATCTGCAAACCCTATTCTGCCTCGATCCGTTTGCGGTGGAGTATATCAATCAGGTCTATGGCACCACTAAGGCTGTGTATCTGCCTGATCCAGTTCAGCGATATACCTATGCTGAGAGTGAGTATGAGCAACTAAAAACGCGCCTAGGCATTCAACCGAATCGAACAGTATTTTTGCTGTTCGGAGCGCTAAGCAGCCGCAAAGGGTTAAGTCAAGTGCTTGACGCGATCGCGCTATTACCCCCCGCCTTGTGTCAGCGAATGGCCCTGTTGTTAGTGGGGCCAATGGAAGAACCCCAACAGCTTGAAGCGCGAATTGCTGAATTATCTACAACCAAGCCGATTCAGATCATCACCGAGCATCGATTTGTGCCAGATGAAGCCATTCATCCCTATTTTCAAATTTCTGATGTCGTCTTAGTGCCTTACCAACGACATGTTGGTATGAGCGCGATCGTCGTCCGAGCGGCAGCGGCACAAAAGCCCGTGCTTGCCTCAGATTTCGGCTTAGTGGGAGAGCTGACTCGACGCTATCAGCTAGGACTCACGGTTGATTCAACGCAGCCAGATGAAATTGCCAAGGGAATGACTCGCTATCTGCTGGAAATTCCTAGCGAGTTATGTGATCCGGCACAGCAAAAGCAGTTCGCCGATCGCAATACAGCGGAGCAGTTCGCTGGCCAAATCTTTCAATGTCTACAGCGCAGTCCTGCGCGTAGAGATCGCAGTTTTGCGAATCCAGCATCCGATTACTCGCAACTCAGCAACTCACAAATCTTATGAATTCTACAGTGTCACCCTACCAGCGCTTCGGGGAAGTCCGCCTCTTAAACACAAAATTTCACAAGCTTACGGTTAATGAGCTAATTGAGTATATTGTTGAAGCTGCTCAGTGGAATCAGAAAACAGTCGTTGCCCATACCAACGTGCGCGGCATGAACTTTGCATGTTCGCTGCCTTGGTACCGTCGCTTCATCAACCAGGCAAATTTGGTGTTTTGCGATGGTTTTGGAGTCATCCTCGGCGCAAAGCTCAATGGCTATGATCTTTGTTCGTGTCATCGCATGACTTGCCCAGATTACATTGAGTCGCTTGCCCAAGCTTGTGAGCGGCAAGGCGTGTCGCTATTTTTGCTGGCAGGCAAGCCAGGCGTGACCGATCAGGCGATCGCCAAGCTCAAGACGGTCGCACCGAATCTTAAAATTGAGGGACATCATGGCTACTTCAGCAAAGTCGGTGCGGAAAACGATGCGGTGATCGAGCAGATTAATCGCTTTCAGCCCGATGTTTTGTACATTGGGTTTGGGATGCCGCTACAGGAGCGCTGGATTGTTGATAACTACGATCGCGTCGATACCCGTGTGTTTCTGCCCCTCGGAGCCTGCCTTGATTTCTACACCGGCACAGTGTATCGCGGTCCGCGCTGGTTAACAGACATGGGATTTGAGTGGTTAACGCGACTGGTGACAAAACCAGGACAGCTTTGGCAGCGATATATTTTGGGGAATCCACTGTTTTTCTCGCGGGTTTTAGCTGAAGCCTTGAAAAGACGGTTAGGCATGAAGAAGTGATAGCGATATTGCATCAGAATTGATTCCTTATTGCCAAGCGATTCTTAGGAGAGCGTGTATGACCCTTTCAAGACGGCGCACTCTACAACTGGGTTTAGGAGCAGTTGCAGCAGGATGCTCTGGAATTGAGCGACAACCCGTTCGCGCATCGGACAATCCGAAACAAACTTTTTCTATGGCCGGAGAGATGCAGCTCAAGCAACGGGCAGCTGCAAAAGGACTGATTTATGG
Source organism: Leptolyngbya sp. DQ-M1 (assembly GCF_039962505.1). Classification (NCBI taxonomy): domain Bacteria; kingdom Bacillati; phylum Cyanobacteriota; class Cyanophyceae; order Leptolyngbyales; family Leptolyngbyaceae; genus Leptolyngbya; species Leptolyngbya sp. DQ-M1. The sequence goes on along the minus strand of NZ_JAMPLJ010000004.1, from coordinate 373,496 downwards.
TTCAGCCGCAAGCTATTCTTCATTGAAACAAGATCCGCAGTTCGCTAAGCTCTTTGCTGAGACTTGCGGCATTTTAGTCCCTGAGAACGAACTAAAGTGGGGAGCCTTGCGCCCTGCATCAGATCGCTATGACTTTACACAAGCAGATTGGATGGCAGAGTATGCTCAGCAGAACAACATACTGTTTCGGGGACATAACCTAGCTTGGAAACATTTCAATCCAGACTGGCTAGAAGGTGTAACTAGCCGGAATGCTGAGCAAGTCCTTACCCGACACATCACGACGGTTATGAAACGGTATGCGGGACGGATGCACTCTTGGGATGTCGTGAACGAAGCGATCGCGGGTATTCCAAGTTGGCGGTCAGATGGGCTTCAAACTTCTCCGTGGTTGACGATGCTCGACAAGGACTACATTGATATTGCATTTCGAGCAGCAGCAGCAGCCGATCCGAAAGCGATGCTAGTTTATAACGACACGGCACTCGAATATGAGAAGCCCGAAGATGAGCGGACGCGATCGGCGGTACTGGCTCTGCTGCGGGATCTCAAGTCGCGTAAGATTCCAGTCCATGCCCTCGGCATTCAGGCACACTTAGATGCTGCGGAAACGCGATTTAACGCCAACAAGTTGAGGCGGTTTCTCAGTGATGTGGCCAGCCTGGGTCTAAAAATTCTGATTACAGAGATGGACGTAAAAGATCAGAATCTTCCCCCAGATAGGGAACTGCGCGATCGTAGCGTTGCGCGTACTTATGAAGAATACTTGTCAGTGGTACTTGATGAACCTGCTGTGGTTGCCGTGATGACTTGGGGACTTAGCGATCGCTACACTTGGCTGGCTGAGACTAACCCCCGTAAGGATGGTTTAGCGATCCGTCCATTACCATACGATGAGAATTTAGGTCGGAAGCCAGCTTGGAATGCGATCGCTCGTGCCTTTGATGCCGCACCTAAACGGAGTTAGATCAAACCCCTTGTAGTGAATTCTGTCGAGGGCGAGAACACACGCTTGAGGTACCTGAAATTTTGGGATGTGCTGGTTCCCGCCTAATTCATACTCCTATTTAGCAACGCCCGTTTCCTCAGTACCTCTAACAAAGTTGTAAAATAAGCGGGAACAGGCGCGATCGCTTCGACCCACTTCTCAGTTACAGGATGAATTAATCGCAGCCGCCAAGCATGAAGGGCTTGTCCGGGAAGATTGACCCCAATCGATCGACCAGAGCTATAAACCGGATCGCCCACAACTGGATGCCCGATAAAAGCACTATGCACTCGAATTTGATGTGTTCTTCCGGTTTCTAGCTCGAATTGCAGCAGCGTATAGTTTCCTAAGCGCTCTTTGATTTGCCAATGGGTGATTGCGCGTCTTCCGCCTTTTTCTTCGGGAACGATCGCTTGTTTTTGTCGATCGACGGGATGCCGCCCAATTGGTTGATCAACGGTTCCGCTCTCTTGTTTTGGCGCACCGTAGACGATGGCGTAATAGTCTCGTCGAGCCGTTTTAGTACGGAATTGTTCTTGCAGGTGATGAAAGGCTTGCTCGGTTTTCGCGACAACGATCGCGCCTGTGGTGTCTTTATCTAATCGATGCACAATTCCAGGACGCTGTACCCCATTGATTCCTGGTAGCGTTTCGCAGTGTGCTAACAAGGCGTTTACTAATGTTCCTGATTCATGTCCGGCGGATGGATGCACGACCATTCCCGCAGCTTTATTTACAATGATCAATGAATCATCTTCATACAAAATGTCTAACGGAATTGGTTCTGGTTTTAGTTCAAGGGGTTGTGCGTCGGGTAGTTCAATCTGAATCAAATCACCGTCTTCGACTTCTGCTTTTTTTGATTTGCAAAGTGCGCCGTTGACTTGAACGTGACCGAGTTCGATTAATTTTTGAATGCGCGATCGTGACAGATCGGGAAGCTGATCCGCGAGATATCGGTCGATGCGCTCACCGCTTTCTTCAACATAAAACTGAATCAATTTTGTCTCACTCGCCTAGACAGTCATAATCTATCTTACGCTCTCAATCGAGGCTCCAGCTTTCACGGTTGTGGTTCCAGAATCTGAAAAATACTCTCGCGACTAACCTGTTCTGTTGTTTCACCTTCTGCGCTCGCTCGTTCTCCTCCCGTTTTAGCAAGTCCTAGCTCCTATCTAATCATTTTCCTTGCCTTTGATCGATTACTTCTCATACTCTGAAATAATGCTCCGAATGTCGTCTGCGGCAATATCGACTTGCTCAGATTTTGTGTAAATGGTCAGCAAAATAATGCCCGTTACTGTTCTGAGGTAATAAATTAAGCGATAGCCACCACTTTTCCCTTTCTGAGTATCACTGTTCCGGACTCTGAGTTTGAAGACTGGATAGCCCACTCCCGGTATTTGATCTCCTGGTTGCTCTCCTTGCTGAAGTTTTTCGATGATGGGCTGAATATCTTTCTGAACGCTTCGATATTTCTTGGTTAAGTCCCGCAGATTTCGTTTGAGTGTAGATGAAGTTGAACTTGAATTAAGGGTTGCTCAGTCATCCTCAAGCCCTTCCCAAAGCTGGCTGACTGGAATTGTTTGTCCGGTCATTGCTTCATGCCAAGCTTGCCGAAAATCAGCTAACAGTTCTGCTTTAGATTTATCCTCTATGTCTGTCTCTTCTGGAATGAGAACAATTACTTCTACACGGCTGTTCTTTTCTTGTAGAAGTGGTTGATCTCAGGATAATTGTCCTTGATCATCGATCGTTGCCATGACTTTTAGTGCCTTCATTGCGCCTCCAGCTAGGTCAAGTTGATCTCTAATACTTCAATCTGCTGATTAATCCAGGCGATCGCGCTTTCTTCGTCGGTCTCGATCACTCGTTCTACTCCTGTTTTAGCAAGTTCTAGCAGTTGTTTCGATTGCTATCTCTTTTGATGGGATTCTTCAACCTTGTGACAAAAAGCTTATAAATCCCCTCAATTACGCAGGATTACTTTTCACAGCTAGAATTTCACATCTAGAAATTGTGGGCGACACTGCGACAGAATTTCATGCAGATTGACAACATTCCCGATCACCGCGATCGCAGGCGCACCAAAATTTGCAGACTCCATCTGAGCGCAGATCGTTTCCAGCGTTCCGATCAATTCTTCTTGCTCTGGACGAGTTCCCCAACGCACCATTGCGATCGGTGTTGCTAAACTCATCCCCGCTTGATGCAATTGTTCAATGATGTGCGGCAAATTGTGAACACCCATATAGATGACGATCGTTTCTGACCCCTGTGCGATCGCGCCCCAATTTACGGCAGGGCGATACTTTCCAGCTTCTTCGTGTCCGGTGACAAACGTCACCGATGAACTATACGATCGATGCGTCAGTGGAATGCCTGCATAAGCTGGAGCCGCAATCCCAGAGGTAATTCCGGGAACCATTTCCACAGAAACTCCTGCGGCAATGAGATCCGTCATCTCTTCGCCACCGCGCCCAAAGATAAACGGATCGCCTCCCTTCAACCGAACAACGATCGCCGCTTCTTGAGCTTTTTCGATTAATAACTGCGTAATCTCCTCTTGCGCCATCGAGTGCCGTCCGCGTCGTTTTCCTGCGTCAATGCGTTCGGCGATCGGATTAATCATTGCCAAAATTGGCTCACTCACCAAGGCATCATAAACGACCACATCAGCGCATTCTAGTAAAGCCTTTCCTTTTAGAGTCAGCAACCCCGGATCACCTGGCCCCGCACCGACGAGATAGACTTTACCGATGCAATCTGTGTTTGTTGTAGTCATCGTTAGGAAGATTAAGAAAACGAGTGAAGACTGAGTACCTCACAGTAATCAGTCTAGCCGCTTAAATTTGCTACTTTCGATACATGACGTTTGGAAAATTTGTAAATTTCGTCACGTTTTATCTCAGGATAGGAACTGATTTGTCGATCGCGCAATTGAATTCGGCTGGAGATTGCACCGTAATAAAATCTGTAATCAACCACAGCAAATCTTCACAGAAATCAAATGGAGCCAACCATTGCAGCGTGAGGTCAGGATGTTCTTCGGAAAAAGCCTGAATTGCTCGCTCGATCGCATCTGTAATCCCGCCTGAGAAGAGAAAATATGGCAAGATCGCAATTCTCTGACATCCTTGCTGGTTTAGCTCAAGCAAGCGTGTTTCTAATTTCGGCTCAACTGACCAGTAAGCAGAAACCGCACTGATCGCATTTGCAATTTCTTCAATGGGCGCATTCCCACCCGATCGACGACTGCCATGAGACATCAGAATTCGAGCATCAGCGGGAAACTCACCCAATCTTGAAGCAAGAACCTCTGCCATTCCAGAATGAGTTCCTAGATGCGGCAGAATTTGAAGTTTGGTATCAATCCGAGACTGAGCGATCGCAATTTGTGTGGGAATATCTTCCATTACATGAACCCCCGGCAGCAGAAACAGCGGCAGAATCTGAATCTGCGAAACGCTTTCATGCTGGCGACTAAATTCCTCGATTTGCTCATGCAGCGCAGTTGGGGCGCATTCTAAAACAGCCGCTCCTACCGGAACAGATAACCGTTGCTCTAAGCGATCGCGCAGTTGATCGATCGCCACTTGGGGACGAATATCTCGACTTCCATGCGTAACGAGAAGATAGGCAGAACGCAAAATGCAAGCCTCAATCTACAAATGTAAAGTTAAGTAACATTCTAACGGCTCCGCTGCACCCTCAACACAAGCAATCTTTAAACAGAGATAAAAAGTGAATTGATCAAGACGCTGCGTGCTACACTGACCGAAATTTTATCTTGTCGCTTGGGCATCTATGCGAGTTCAATTGAAACAAATCGGGATTAGAACTGCTGTACAGCTTAGCGTTGCCGTCGTGAGCCTATCAGTTGAATCTAGTTTTGCTCAAGCGCAGAGACTCCCCCCGCCGCCGAATGTCCCCCCCATTCCTACCACTCCTAGTGCGCCGCTTCCTTCAACTAGCCCAGACTTCCCACCGCAAGCCCCCATCAATGTTGCTCCCGATGAACGGATTTACACGGCTCCAGGCGTGAGTCCCGTCAATCCCGTTGCGCCTGTGAGCGGTCGATATCGCGTTTTCGTGGATAGCGATAGTCCATTTGTCTTGCAGCGGGTGCGGGTGATTCAGCCGGATGCTTTTCTTCAAAATGCCAGTGGACGCAGAGTGATTCAAGCAGGGATATTTAACAATGAGGTGAATGCTCGGCAGCAGGTTTCACGTTTATCTACTCAGGGAATTTATGCCCGAATTACAGGGGGACTTTCTCAGCCCGGAAACCCGCAACGGGGCTATTATGCGGTCGTCCCCGGCAATCAATTCGAGGTGCAGGAGCATCGCAATCGAGCCATTCGTCTAGGCATCTCTCAGTCTGCGGTCAGGATTCGCAATCGCCCGCTTGGATTGCATCTCGCAGTGGGTCCTTTCTCGGATGAGGGGGAAGCAGAACGAATGGTGCGAAATTTGCGCGATCGCGGCAGGATGGATGCTCGACTGTTTTATGCTCGCTAAGCAAACGTTGCGAACACCCAACCGAGTCCGAGTCCCAACCACGCGACGACCACGAGAATGATTAGAGCTTGGTGATGAGTATATTCAGCCGTTTGCAAGTCCAATCGCACCAGGGATTCTGCACTCAGCACCATAATGATCGGTACAAAAATCTTAAACCAGTTGAGCAGGATCGATGCAAACGCTGCGATTGCCAACAGTGAAGCAAAAGCAACCGTGTCTGACTTAAACCACTTGGTCAGCATTTTTTCCGAGCTAGTAATCGGGTGCATCAAGATCAGAGCCAGAATTACACCGATGCTCGCAGCAGAAGCAAGCGATGTCCAAAGGTGGGCAGTGGAGATGATTAATTTTCCGAATGTGGCATATGCCGCAAATAGCAGAGATGCAGACAACCAGGGAAATCTCTTCATACAGGCGCTAAACTATGCGGTTTTGGCGGATACACTCAGCGTACCAGTGATAGCTTGATTTCGGTATCCGTCGCTGGGTTTTGTAATCGACATAGGTAATGCCAAATCGCCGATCGTATCCCCATGCCCACTCAAAGTTATCCAGTAAGCTCCAGACAAAATAACCGCTGATCGGATAACCTTCGCTCGCAGCTCGATGAACGCCTTGAAGATGCTGACGCAGATAGAGAATGCGATCGGTGTCAAACACTTCACCAGAATTGGTTAATTCATCTTGAGCAGCACAGCCGTTCTCGGTAATGAAAAGTTTGAGATCCGGACGATTTAAGGTTTCGCTAACGTGCCGAATCCCCCAATACAAACACTCTGGAACAAGATGTAACCAAGGCATATGTAATAGCGGATAGCCTTTGGGAAAATTGATCCATTCACAGCCTTGTGAATTGTCCGCAGCACGAATGTAAGCGCCGGTGTAAATATTTAGACCAAGAAAATCTAAAGGTTGATGAATGATTTCTAAATCACCGGATTGAATGTCTGGAGCATCATTGCTTAACTGTTTCAGAAAGCCTGGATGGTATTCACCTGTTAATGCGGGATAAATCATTCCACCATTGCGAAAGTGATAGGGAAAGGCTTTTTTTGCAGCTTCGATGTGTTCCGGTGCTTCGATGATGGGCACAGTGACTCCAAAGTTATCGACTAAGCCGATCGACGATCTCGCTGAATTTGCTCGAATTGCCTGGCACGCTAATCCATGTGCTAACAACGCATGATACGAGGTTTGCCAGACTTCTTTCAGCGACTTTACCCGCGTTCCTGGAGCCATTTCCGGCTTCTTGTTCACCGCGTAGGCTAAGTGCGTAAAGCAAGTAATTTCATTCAGTGTCATCCAGTTCGTGATCCGATCGCTCAATCGAGCTACGATCGCACCGACATACTCTGCAAAATCCTGCGCCATTTCGCGACTGCGCCAAGATCCGTATCGGTCTTCCAACGCTTGGGGGCTATCCCAATGAAACAGCGTTGCCCAAGGGGTAATCCCGTGATCCAACAGGCAATCGACTAATCGACGGTAGAAATCGACTCCAGCTTCATTGACTGCACCGCGTCCATCCGGGACAATCCGACACCAAGAAATGCTGAAGCGATAGTTCTTGATGCCCAACTCTGCCATCAATTTAATGTCTTCTTCGTAGCGATCGTAATGTTCGCAAGCGATCGCGCCTGTTTGCCCTCGAAAGGTGTTGCCCCGCTTGGCGCTAAAAGTATCCCATACGCTTGGTTTTCGTCCGTCTCGCTTAACCGCTCCTTCGATCTGATATGCCGAAGTTGCAGCACCCCATTCAAAGCCCGTTGGAAACTGATGGTTAACCATGATTGCGTGAGAACTTGAATAAAAGTACGGTTGCTAAAATCAATGCAGGAGATAACACAGCAAACAATACATTAAATAAGGTGGGTTCGATCGCTGCAAAAGGAGCTAGATACTTAATTGCGATCGACACCAGCAACGATACGCCCATCACTTTGAGAATTACATTGAGCGTGTCCATATTACTTCTCGTACTGCTCATAAGCTTCCACAATTCGCTGCACCAGTGGATGTCTGACTACATCAGCTTTGGAGAGCGTACAGAATGCGATCGTGTCGATCGATTGCAGAATCCGATTCGCCATTGCCAATCCTGATTCCTGATGCATTGGCAAATCTGTTTGCGTCAAATCTCCAGTGACAACCATTTTGGATTTAAACCCAAGCCGAGTCAGTAACATCTTCATTTGCGCTGGCGTTGTATTTTGTGCTTCGTCCACAATAATAAACGCATTGTTCAAAGTGCGTCCTCGCATGTACGCGATCGGTGCCACTTCAATAATCCCACGCTCCATCAAGCCGCTAATTTTTTCTGGCTCAACAAACTCATATAGTGCGTCGTACAGGGGACGCAGATAAGGATCGATCTTCTGCTGCAAATCTCCGGGTAGAAACCCTAGTCTTTCTCCGGCTTCCACCGCTGGACGAGTCAAAATCAAGCGCTCATACTGATTCGATAACAGCGCTTGAATCGCCAAAACCGCAGCGAGATAGGTTTTTCCAGTTCCCGCAGGCCCGATACAAAAGGTTAAATCGCGCGATCGTACCGCTTGAATATACTGCCGTTGCTTAAACGTCTTCGCCCGAATGGCTTCACCGCGCCGCGTCTTCCCCAATACGTCCTGCTGAATCGTCTGAAGTTCGCCTTCTTGATGCGTATCCAAGGCATGACGCGCCGTGAGAATATCGACGCTTGAAATCGCTTGTCCCTTGCTCCAAGAAGACTCTAGCGAACCGACTAACCCCTTGACTAGCTCAATCTGATTCGGCGTTCCCGTAATCATCAACTCCTGCCCGCGCAGCACAACCGTAGCTCCAGTCTGACGGGCAAGAATTTTCAGATTGTCTTCTCGATCGCCAGAGAGTGCGATCGCGCTTTCAGGACTTGGCAGGGGCAGCGTAAATGTTTCCATGCAGTACCAAATAAGGATTCTGCTTCTAGTCTAGGACATTCACAATTGTCCCAGCAAAAAAGGCATCTACAGATGAGATGCCTTAATCGATTAATTTCTGGTCGGTCGTCGGGGTGCATCTCCTCGCGGCGAGGGGCGACCTTGGGGACGGGGCGGACGTTCTGAGTCGCCATTCTCTCGCTGCTGACCGCTCCCGTGAATATCTAAATTCACCGTCTGTCCCGCAGCTTTGGCAACCCCCTCGATCGCGCTCCGAATTGCCTGAACATTTCGCCCACCGCGCCCAAACACGCGCCCTTTATCGGTTCCTTCAAACGCTAAACGCACCCAAATTCTCGAACCGTTGGCTAAGACTTCACAGTCGATTCGTAGAGCATCGGGCGTTTCTAGAAAAGGTTGAACAAGAAACCGGATGAGTCCGGCGTAGTCTGGAGTTACAGGTTTCACAAGTCTTAGACGGATTCAGATTTCAGTTGCTCAAGCACGTTGTTCTTGAAGAGGATGTCGCGAACGGTGTCGGTCGGCTGTGCGCCTTTCTTTAACCAATCGAGAATCACAGGCACATCCAGACGGACTTCATCCGATCGGGGGTTATAAAATCCGACTTCTGCCAAAGGGCGACCATCGCGACGGCTGGTGCTTTGAGCGACGACAATCCGATAGCTGGCTTCGCGCTTTTTACCGAAGCGCTTTAATCTCAATTTGAGCATGACTAGAACCGAGGACTCCTTATGAATAGTTACAAAGTGATATGGCGTTTTGCCATACTTCCCGGAATAGACATCCTAACACGGTGAGGGTAGATAAGCGCGATCGCGGCGGATTTCAACGAATATTTCTTGAGAGGAACTGAAAAACGCTTGAGAAGAAAATGACGATCGCGCCGGTCATCAGTGCAAGAATCACTAGAGCAGCAATCGTACTAAACACAACCAATACGCCATCGGCTTCGATTAATCCGAGACTAATCGCGACGATCGCGATCGCAGGCAAGATATTCCCAAACGGAATCGGTAGCACAATCACAAAGGCAAGCAGCAGGAACAGCAAGCCGAGCGATCGTTCTACGAACGGCGTTGTTGCAAAGTGCCAGCGCGGGCGAATCAACCGTTCAAACTTTTGAAGATACCGCAAAATTTGCCGGACAATTTTCTCGAAATCTTTGCGCTTGAAACTACGATTTGCTAGCCAGCGCGGAAGTCGCGGACTGGAAAAACCACACAGTAACTGAATTGAGAAAACGACCAGCGGCAGACCAATAATGGCAGAAACACCTGCGATCGGTAATGGCAAGGCTTCCGGTAACGCGCAAATTAACAATGTTGGCCCAAACGCCCGACTTCCTAAGCTCTCAATCAGTTCACCCAAACGAATTGTTTCGCGATCGTGCTGCTGCAATAAATTCTGCAACATTTCCGAAGTGTGTAACTGAGGCGGGGAGTTGTTTTGAAATTGGCTCATGTTGTATAGGGCGATCTCAGAACCTTTACTGTTGAGCTTGCGCTAGCAGAACAGGATTGAAACAGCAATGCTCAGCAAGTAACCCCCACTAAATTGATTCTTCAAGGAGCAAAACAATTCGATGTTCTCCAGGTGTAATGTCGCTAGGAAGTTGAATCGTAAGATTGCCATCCTCTGCAACGATCGCTCGAACTTCAACCGTTTTAATCTTGGCTTCTCTTACTCCGGCATCAGATTCAATTCTGACTGTTGGTGAAGTTAATCTCTGATGATTTACGTCGAGTTGCGCGGCTGAAATCATACTCAGCGCTTAATTCCTCGCCATCGGAATCCAAGGTTGGTTTAGAGCCCTTGGTCATACATTCTTTTTTCTAATGAGGTTGCGAGTCGAACGCTAAGAATGCAAATGAGATTTAGCTTTTTTCTCATCCCACTTTCCTCATCCCACTCGAACCCAACAGTCAGGGCTTCGCGTTAGTCTCTAACCTCACAAATTACCAAAGCCTTTCTTCTTCTTATCTTTGCCGCCTTTCTTCTTCTTGCCGCCGCCTTGATAGCCTCTATATCCAGGCTGAGGGGGACGCATTCCACCGCCCATGCCGCCGAACGGATTGCCGCCACCAAACGGATTGGGAAGTCCGCCCATTGGCATTCCACCCATACCGGGGAAGCCCATCTGGCCGGAACCCATTTGCTGCATCATCGATCTCATTCTCTGGAAATTCGTCACCAGTTCGCTGACTTCTTTATCCGAGTGACCTGAACCCCTAGCAATGCGCTTGCGGCGACTGGGGGAATTGGAGAGCAGATCGGGATTTTTGCGCTCTTCAACGGTCATCGAGCCGATCATCGCTTCAGCTTTTTTCAGTTGCTCTTCGCCTTTTTGAAGCTGTTCTTCGTTCACCATCTTGCCCATGCCTGGAATCAGCTTCATCACACCACCGAGCGATCCCATGTTTTTGAGCAGGCGGGTTTGTTTGAGAAAGTCTGTGAAGTCAAATTGTGCAGAGAGAATCTTCTCCTGCATTTTTTCGGCTTCTGCCATGTCTACTTCTTCGCGGGCTTTTTCCACCAGCGTCAAGACATCACCCATACCAAGAATCCGCGATGCCATGCGATCGGGGTAGAACGGCTGCAACGCATCCACTTTTTCCCCGATCCCGATAAACTTGATCGGCTGACCTGAAATCCGACGCACCGAGAGTGCTGCACCCCCGCGAGTATCGCCGTCCATCTTGGTCAGAATTGCACCTGTGACACCGATTTGCTCGTGGAACGTCCGAGTCAAGTTTGCAGCTTCCTGACCCGTCATGGCATCCACAACCAGCAGCGTTTCGTGCGGTTTAATTGTGTCTTTGATGCGCTTGAGTTCGCCCATCATCGATTCGTCAATCTGCAAACGCCCAGCCGTATCCACGATCACGACATCAAAGCCGTCGGCTCTCGCTTTTTCCACCCCTTGACGCGCAATCTCAACTGGATCAGCGTCTTTGCCCAACTCGAACACAGGCACATTGATTTGCTTGCCCAGCGCGACTAACTGGTCGATCGCTGCCGGTCGATAGACATCCGTGGCAACCAATAAAGCTTTACGATCTTCTTTCCGCAGGTGTAGCGCCAGCTTGGCAGTGGCAGTCGTTTTACCCGTTCCTTGCAGACCCGCCATGAGAACGATCGTTGGAGCCGTCTCTGCCTCAGCCAAGGGGACGTTGGCATCACCCATGACTTTGACAAGCTCGTTGTAGACGATCTCGATAAACTGCTGATCGGGTCGCACTCCAGCAATGACTTCTGCCCCAAGCGCGTTTTGTTCAACTTCTGCGACAAAATCTTTTACCACTTGCAGGTTGACATCGGCTTCGAGCAGCGCGCGACGAACTTCTCGCAAGGCATCTTTCACATTCGAATCTGTGATTTTGTCTTGACCGCGAACTTTTTTCCAGGCTTGTTCTAAGCGATCGGCAAGAGCGTCAAACATAGGAGGAACTGATCAGGAGTTATCTTTTCCAGAGTAGCGTGTTTCTGGACGTGAGGGGCGCGATCGTAGGGACGGAAATCCCTAATCACTAGGAATGCCCGCGCATTTGCGAAAGGAATAGGGAGTAGGGGGTTGAACAGGGGAACAACGTACCACTTCCCACTTCAATTATTGCTTCACCAGCCTGTAATATCTGTATTCCTCGGTGAGCGGGAAAGCTTCGAGTTTGTACCCTTGTTTTTGCACGTCTGACAACAGAGGCTCGTAAGCGTCGTATAAAAATACTTCAGTGAAGTTATCGGGGATTTTCGGAGCCGTACCCGGTTTTGCTAACAGAAACTTGGTTTTTGGATCAAGGGCGTAGCTCAAGGCGATGATCAGGTTGGGAAAGGGTGAGTTACTCACCACTAAAGGCCGAGCAGTTCGACCCAGGATTGTGGCGGTTTGCTGGGGATTGATTGGAATGGCTTTGTTCCACCAATAAGAGGCTTGTGAACTCGCTGCACCAGAAAATACGCCAGCTAACAAAACGCAAATCAGTGCGGCTTGCCATACTGTCGATTGCCAGCGGGGGTTAGAAGCAGAAGCGATTTTTTTAGTAAATAGATAGGCGATCGCAAATTGAATGCCCAAATAGATCAAAAACAAATAGCGAGTCTCACCGGAAAAGCGATATCTTCTCAAGATTAAGTCTGGCAGCATCAACATCACAACTTGAACGCCGATCAAGCTCAAAAGCAGCAGCGAAGTTTTCTTTTCAGTATGCGTCCACAAGTAATAAAGCGCGTAGCCAGAGAGCAGGAGAGCGGTCAGCGCAAAAGGAACGTGATAGGGAATATCAAACTTGGGGTACCCCAGCCCATAATCTAGAAAAACTCGCGTCATGTTGATTACCCAGCGGTTCACCAAATGCTGCAAGCTGACGCTGTTATTGAAGAAGCCTGCAATATGGCGTGGAGAAAAGTTGTTATAAATGGCGAATCCAATCCAACTCGCAAGCGCCAGTCCCCACATTAGCAGTGAGACCGCAAAGCGACGGACTGATTGATTCCACTGGAGCTTTTGTGTGAATAAAAAGTAGATTGAGTGCGCCACCAGCACTAAACCAAAATAGAGATACGAGTAAGCGCCAACGACTAGAGTGAGTCGATAAAGCCACCAGTGGCGATTCGAGGGGTATCGCAGGGCACGGAGCAGTGCAGCACTAGACACTAAGGTCAGAAAGATCCACAAAGTGTAAGGGCGTGCCTCTTGTGCATAAACGAGATGGGCTGGTGAAAGCGCGATCAGGGCTGTCGTAATCAAGCTTGCGATCGACGAGCCAAACAATTCCCAGGCTAACCAGTAAGCCGCAGGCAGCACCAGCAGACCAAAGAAGACCGATAGCCCTCTGGCAACTGCGATCGAGTCCTGGAACCGCATTCCCCAGTGGGTTAACACAAAATAAAATGGCGGGAGTTGCGGCTCTTCTTTTGCCAAACTTGTGACTACATCAGTGGTCGTTCGGCTTAAATCCATCCGCTGATACTTCATCAGGGCTTCGCGACCGATTACTTGCTCATTCACAATGTCCTGAAACATCTGCGCTTCAGTGTGACCTGTGCTGCGTAGAAGGGTGTAAGACTCATCAAAGGAGATAGATTTGAGATCAAGATTGACAAATCTAAAGCAGATTCCCACGACAAGCAGCAGGATTACTAGAAAACGAAGCTGTTTTGGGAAAGTCATAAACTACACCATTCGTCTTGAGAAAATATCGAATGCGCGAAGAACCCGCGATCGACGAGCTTACTGAAATTCGGCGACAGTCATGAGCAACCGCACACGATCGCACTTTCTAACAAGGTTGTAAAGCGGTTCAGAACACCTGTCTAGGCGATCGGATAGGAACCTTATCCGTACTACACAGAAGGAGATTTTTTATGAAACTCCCGTAAAATTACTGATTCAGAAATCTTCTTCCGATATATTGACAGAAGTGATTCCACAGCGATCTTCGCTTCGCCTATGCCTACCATTTCTGAAAACTCCTCGTTTCTTCCCACACCTTCTGGTGCGCTCAGGATCGATGGCCTTGCATCACTCAGTTCAATCGGGGTTGATCGCAACTCGGCAGATACACTGACTGAACAGGTTCAGCTTTCGTTGATCGTTCCGACCTACAACGAAAGCGGCAACATTCACCGGATTATTCGGATTCTGTGTAATCTTCTCGATCAGGCTTTGCCGAATGATTACGAGTTGATTGTAGTGGATGATAACAGCCCCGATCGCACCTGGGAACTGGCGCAAGCGTTGATGCCAGACTATCCGCATCTGCGCGTGATGCGTCGTCAAACCGAGCGAGGACTTTCAACCGCAGTCATTCGGGGGTGGCAAGCGTCGAGAGGGCGAGTGTTGGGTGTGATTGATGGGGACTTGCAGCACCCGCCAGAAGTGTTGATGAAGCTATTTGCGGCGATCGCTCAGGGTGCAGATGTGGCGGTTGCGAGTCGTCATGTTGAAGGAGGCGGAGTCAGTGACTGGAGCGCGGTGCGACGGTTTCTGTCACGAGGTGCTCAGACGCTGGGCTTGGTGATTTTACCCAATGTGCTTAGCCGAGTTTCAGATCCGATGAGCGGCTATTTTATGGTGAGACGCAGCGCGATCGCAGGACAAGTTCTCAATCCATTGGGCTACAAAATCCTGATCGAAGTGCTGGGGCGTGGTGATATTGCACAGGTTGCGGAAGTTGGATATGTCTTCCAAGAGCGAGAAGAAGGTGAAAGTAAAGTTACTTGGAAGCAATACAAAGACTACATTCACCATCTACTGCGGCTGCGCTTTTCAACTGGTCGGCTGGGGCGAATTTCACACAAATTGGATTTTCCACTGGGGCGCTTTATCCGCTTTGCGTTAGTCGGATTTAGCGGGCTTGCAGTGGATATGACGGCGCTCTACTTGCTTTATGATGTCTTGGGATTTGGGCTGACTCGCAGTGCGATTTTGGCGGCGGAACTGGCGATCGTCAATAACTTTTTGTGGAACGATCTTTGGACATTTAGAGATTTTTCTAAGCAGCAGCGAAAACGGCGACAGATTGTTAAACGGTTTGTGAAGTTCAACATCATCTGTCTGATGGGGCTGATCCTGAAAATCTTGCTGTTGAATCTCCTGTTCAACGGTCTGCATCTCAACGCTTACGTCGCAAACTTCCTGGCAATCATCGCTGTAACCATCTGGAATTTCTGGATCAATCTGAAGCTAAGTTGGCGTGTGACTGAAGTGAAGTAGACTGAAGTTATTTTAGTTTTTCAGTAACGGATAATATAACTGTCCGGTTGCATTAATTAGCCCTGCTTCGTTCCCTGCTTGGGTTCCGGTTCCGGTGAAAATATCCACTCGTCCTGCGCCAATAATCGCGCCGCCTGTATCTTGATCCAACATAAAGCGACTGACCGATCGCGGCTCATACTGCCGATCCGCCTTCAAAATCGGTAGCTGTGTTTGAATCAACGCTAATGCTCCGGGCGGCATGAGTGATTTGTCCGTTGCGATCGAGCGATCGGCAGTCACCGGAACTCCCAGACTTCCCAAGGCGGGCGCTCCGGAGGTATTTCTAAAAAACACAAACCGACGATTCCGAGGCAAATAGATATCTAGGTCTTTTGGATTCTGTTGAAAATACTTCAGCACGTTCGGGAGGTTGAGATCCTTTAGCTTCAGCTTGCCGTCTTTGACTAATTCGCGTCCGATTCCGGTGTAGGGCTGATCGGTTAATCCTGCAACGCCGATCGTCATTGTGGTTCCGTCAGTCAGCGTTAGGCGGGCGGAGCCTTGAACTTGAATCAAAAAGGCTTCTAGTCGATCGCGCATCCACACTAATTCCGAGCCGCGCAGCTTACCTTTACTACTCTGTAATCCGTCTGTACCTTCTAGCTCTAATCGGGTTGGGTGTGGCTTTTTCCACTGTGAGAAGTCAGCAGGAAGTGAGTATAGCGGGTAACGATAGGTAGCGGTTTGAGTGCGACTAGCGGTATGAACTGGCTCAAAATACCCCGTAAACGCAACCGTTCCTTGGTTGTCTTTGCCGATCGATTGATAAAACACAAATTCTCGTGCGATCGCTCTTGATAGCGCTCGGTTCGATTTCGCGGTTAACAGCAATTGTCGAAAGCGCTTCAAGCTGCGAATCACGCGATCGCGAGTAACGGTTTTGACCGGATATTTCTCATAGGCTTGAATTGCTTTCGGAGTTTCTAAGTATCGCAAGCTGTGATCAATCGCGCTTAGCATGGCTCGACGATCGCGCAAAATCTGATCATCAATTGCGACCGGAGATTTCACGAGCGGTTTGAGTGGTACTTGAACCGGAGCAGTAATCGGTTTGGGCTGTGCCAGCAGCGGAACAGTCGGCACCCCAAAAAGTAACAAACTGAGAATGAGCGATCGTTTCATGAATGATTCGGATAAGAACACGATCGGATTTGCCCCACCAGACGTTCATCAAACAATCAAAGTCCCCACTCGTGGGGGATTTAGGGGGATTTCCGCAGACTTCAACGCAAGCCAAAGGCTTTTATCAAACTTATGTCAATGCCATTTGACTCAGAAAATTCGTGCAAGTTCCTAATCGTCTGCGCCACGATGCACTGTTTTCACCCACTTCAAGCGCTTCGGGCGAATTGACATTCTCAACGTTGCCGTAGACACGATCGCAAACCAGTGCAGCATATAAATCGCGCCCCGCAAACCCTGAACCATCAGCGTTGCCCAATCGAGCAACGATTGATGTTTTGCACTCTTGAGCCGTCGAACACGGCGCAAGCCCCCGATCGCGCTGAATAAAAACAGCAACATCATCATCGCGGAAATCGGACTGGTCAGCATCATTCGGTGACGCAGCACTGCCATGAGAAAATCGGGAATTGCAGCAGTCGGCATCACATACTGAAGCGTCCAAAACATCACCAGATCCAGCGTTTTGCGGGTTCCCATGCGGTTTTGCAAAATTAACCGCCAGTAGTCGAGATAGCGCTGATAGCCACCTTCCGCCCAGCGATTTCGTTGATGCCAAAGCGCGATCGCGCTCGTCACACCCTCTTCATACACCGCGGGCTCCGTCACCACTTCAATATCCCACTGATTCAGATGCAGCCGGAAAGTCAAGTCCAAATCATCGGTGATCGTTTCCTCGTTCCAGCCGCCGCAATCGATCAACGCTTCTCGGCGTACCAGTTGACCATTGCCGCGCAGTTCACCCAATCCACCGATCGTCGAACGCTGCTGGTGAATAAACGCATCCAGCGCCATTTCTGCCATTTGTCCTCGAATCCAGAAGTTATTTGCATCTTTTGAATGAAACTCTGGCTCGGCTTGAATAATGGCTTTTCTAACCTGGATTGCACCGACATCACCGCGATCGAACACAGGCAATACGCGCCGGAGAAAATCGGGTTCTACTTGAGCATCCGCATCAAACACAACAATGAATTCGCCTTGTGTGAGCGGCAATACCTGATTCAGCGCGCCGGATTTACCACCGCCTGCATTGGCGGGACGATGAAATACGTTTAACTGCGGGTACTGCGTTGCTAACTGATCGAGAATTTCAGCCGTTT
Source organism: Leptolyngbya sp. DQ-M1 (assembly GCF_039962505.1). NCBI lineage: Bacteria > Bacillati > Cyanobacteriota > Cyanophyceae > Leptolyngbyales > Leptolyngbyaceae > Leptolyngbya > Leptolyngbya sp. DQ-M1. Next base: position 356,027 of record NZ_JAMPLJ010000004.1, on the reverse strand, counting down.
GATCACTACTGTCGTCGTTGATGATCCAAACTTCGTAGCGATCGTTTGGATAATTCAATCCGCACAGCATTTCGACTAAGCGCCCAACGACCGCTTCTTCGTTTTTGGCTGCCACCATCAGCGACACCCTTGGGAAAGCATCATCATCTTCGAGCGGTTTAGGCAAGCTGCAAGGACGCGCCAGAATCAATCGAGCCGCATGAAGGCTCATCAACGTGGTCACACCCAAAACTAACCAGTAGCTCCATGCCATTAGATGCAGCGCGATCGTACTGCCCCAAATCGCAGCAAACACGACCGCCGCTTTCTTCCTACGTCCTTGAAATCCGCGAAAGGTTTTCGGTTCTTCCGGATCGGGTAACTCCGTCATTAATGCGGTCAACGCCTCAAGCTCAAAAGAATCGTTTTCTTGCCAAGATTGCTCGGACATAGTTGCAGTGTCTAACGCCCAGTAAGTGTTTCGTGTCGCTAAAGTTTCGTGTCACTAAAGATTCAAATCGAATCGTAAAGTTTTCGCTACATTGACAGCTTACCGTGCGATCGCTCATTTGCGCGGATTTCTTCTAGCGCTCCTAATGGGCTTTTTCTTCCCACAAATCTGGCACAGACTTTCCACATTGCCGCAGTTCGGAGTCTAAAAACAGCCAGTAAAGAATTTCTTCTGCGCGATCGCGCTCTTCGCGAATTTCGTCTAACTGACGCTTGATCGCTTCATACTGGTTCTCATCAGCACATTCAAACGCCTGCTCAAACTGAACCCGATGTCGATCTTGAATTCTGAGAAATTGATAAGCATACTCATCGACACGCGGATCTTCAACCATCCAGCAGTGATCAATCACATACAAAATATCGGATCGCGACACAGATTGCAGGTTCACTCAGTATCCTTAAACACATGGGTATTCTGTCAGGCAACGCGAAAAATGACGCAGCAGTCGTTGGATCGTAAACAAATTAAGTACCATTGAAGTGTCATCTAGATTACAAAAGATAAAATTCTTTAAGCTCAAAGAAAACAGTTTTTAATATAGAGAATTGCAAAACCTCTTAAGGTTTGAGGATAAAATCCGTTAATTTAAGAGCATTAAAGCTCCTTAACCTCTCATTCCGCATATGAGAATTCAATTAGATCGAAAGTTAACAATCCGCCCTAAAAAACTGCTCTGCACTATCCGCAACACTCCCTTCGAGATGGGTAAAATTCGGCTCTTGCTCTACACCGATCGCGGATTGCTTCTCGGCGATATTTCTCCGGAGTGCCTCAAGCTTTCTTCTGCTGAAATTCGCGCTAAGCTGCGAGAAAGAGCCTGCATCCTGCTGCAAGAAGATGACACTTCACCGAATGACAGCATCAGAGAACGCGCTCTTGAACTTTTGCAAGCGACGCAAGAAGACGTGAAATTTCCAACAGCATTGGACTGGTGGTTTAAGAAGTTTGAGATTTTTTCCGAAGAATCACAAGAACTCGAAGCCACTCGCACAGGACTATCTGACTACTATTTGATGGAGCGATCGCGCTTACAAAAGATTCTTGACGACGATCGCGACTAACTCAAACCCGCAACCCAAACACACCACCCAAGCACACCACCCAAACCTAAAGCGATTTGCGCTAGTGTTGAGGAGTGGTGATGGACAGTTGATCGTGATACCGCTTCAGAAATTAACGGCTTCTTTGGGGTTGGCAATGCTGTGTGTGTTGCCCTTATCCAGTTGTTCTAACCTTCCCGGTGCAAACTCGCTGCGGGATTCACTTGCGGCTGACCCGCGACTGGATGGATCGCCGAGTCCGCAAGCTTCGAGTCAACCGCTCGTCCAGCTGCCCCCGAAGTTTCCGGCAGAAATTCCCAAGTATCCAAATGCCACGCTGATTGATGTTCAATCAACGGGTGAACTCTCCACTGAGCAAAGCGCTGATTTGGTGACGCGATGGAAAAGCCTGGACGCTCGCGATCGTGTCTTCAATTTCTACCGGGATGAACTGCAAAAGAACGGGTGGACGCTCGATCAGCAGAACGCGGATCAAGGACAGTTGATTGCATCGCGGCAGGGGTTGAAAGCCGCGATCGGCATTCAGGCAGCGCAGAATGGAACGAATTTTACGATCGAAACCAAGTCCGACGCGAATCAAGCTCCGAATACCGCACTAAAACCGAGTGATCCTAACTTTGTTGGGCCTGTGCCGCAGACTAATGCTGCTCCACCTGCGAATACTTCTAACGTCCAGTTTTCCGATCTCGACCAAGCACCACAGGAACTCCGCAGCTATCTCAAAGATTTAGCTCAGCTTGGCATCTTTGACACTCAAGCGAAGTCAAACAATAACCGCTTTGACCCGAATAAAAACATTACTCGCCGCGTTTATGCGCGGTGGCTTGTGACAGCAAACAATCGGATTTACAGCGATCGTCCCGCTCGTCAAATTCGATTAGCGGTGAATACGGGGCAAGCTGCATTCCGGGATGTCAACGCCAAAGATCCAGATTTTGGGGCGATTCAAGGATTAGCAGAAGCGGGGTTAATTCCGAGTCCGTTGTCTGGCAATAGTGGGGCTGCCTTATTTCGCCCGGATGCGCCCCTGAGTCGAGAAGACTTAATTTTGTGGAAGATTCCGGTGGATACGCGGCAAGCGTTACCGAATGCCACGATCGAATCTGTGAAGCAATCTTGGGGATTTCAGGATGCCAATCGGATTGATCCAAGAGCGCTCAGAGCCGTGTATGTTGATTTTCAAAATGGGGATCAATCCAACATTCGGCGTGCTTTTGGGTATACGACACTCTTTCAGCCGAAACGCTCGGTGACTCGTGCGGAAGCAGCAGCGGTACTTTGGTACTTTGGATTTCAAGGCGATGGGATTTCTGCTCAAGAGGCGTTGAAAGGTGGGGCAAAGCCCGGATAATGTTTCTGGACAGAAAGTGATCTTACGATTATGAAGTTTCGCTCTTTTCTCAATGCCGTGGCTGCGATCGCGGTCGTTCTCCTGCTAGTGGCAACGATCGGGTTTAGCTGGATTTTCGCTCAAAGTCCGTTCAGTTTACTCAAGGGCAGCCCAAAGAGTACGCCGACTGCGGCGATGTTTGTTTCCAGGCAAGCGCCTCTGATGGCTTCGTTGTTAGTCAATCCAGACCGATTAGAGAGTTTGCGTCAAGTGGTGGCAAAACCGAGCGATCGTGCTGCGACGCGCCAGGAATTTGAGCGGTTTGAGCAAGGCATTTTGGGGGCGGAGCTGGATTATCAACGAGATGTGAAGCCGTGGTTAGGCGATGAGATTACCGCAGCGATTACCAGTCTGGATGTCGATCGCGATGACGAGAACGGCAAAGAAGCAGGTTACTTGCTAGCGTTGGCGACTAAGGATACCGAGCGATCGCGGGAGTTTCTTCAGCTTTTCTGGCAAAAACGTGCGATTGCTGGAGCCGATTTAGCGTTTGAGGATTACAAAGGTACGAAGATTATCTACGGCAAAGTAGAGACGGAATCTGTACCAATGACGATCGCAACCGCCGTGGTGGGTCGTCAGTTTGTGCTGTTTGCGAATAGTCCGAAAGTGCTGCGGAATGCGATTAATAATGTTCAAGCTGTAGAACTCAATTTGGAGAATTCAAGCGAATATCAGCAGGCGATCGCAGAGCTCGATCATGGGCGAGTTGGCGTTATGTTTGCAAATCTGCCGCAGTTGGCTGCGTTGAATGGTCAGGACATCAAAGAGGCTGGCTCTGCCGCGATCGCGCTCGCTTTGGATCGCAAAGGATTAGTTGCGGAGACTGCGCTGATTCGGAGCGGTACAGAGTCTCATTTATCGAAACAGGCGATCGATGCGCTGAAATACATTCCCGCGATCGCGCCCGTTTCAGCAGCCGGAGTGAATTTAGATCAGTTGTGGTCAGGATTATCGAGTGAGCAGGTAGTTTCAAAATGGATTGATTCCTCGATCGCGTCACTTGGAAAGCGATGGAATCTAAACTTACCGCAAGATATTTTTAGCTGGGTCAAAGGTGAATATGCGCTGGCATTGATTCCAAATGCGAAATCATCGGATTGGGTGTTTGTGGCAGAGAAAACCGCAGATGCGGACAGCGCGATCGCACATCTTGACGACTTGGGTAAAGCACAAGGGATTACGGCAGGAACGCTGCAAGTTGGAGATCAACCTGTATCGGTTTGGACGCGATTGGATTCTACCAATGCCGCCAAGAAAATTGATGCTGAAGTGGTTGGAGTTCACACAACGATCGGAAACTACGAAGTTTTCGCAACTTCGATGAATGCGATGAATACGATTCTGAATGCGAAAAAGAACGTCTTAGCAAATAGCAAAACATTCGATCAAGAGATCGCAGCATTACAAAAAGAGAACACCGGATATCTATACGTTGATTGGGAAACGGCACAGCCGATTTTAGAGCAGCAATTACCGATTCTTAAAGTTGCAGAACTCGCAGCCGCGCCAATTTTTGAACATCTACGATCGCTGACCATTAGTAACTACGGCAATCGATCCGGGGTGCAGCGCGGTGGTGTATTTATCCGACTGAGCTAAAGCGATCGAGTGAAACCTGATTTAGCAGTGAATCAGGTTCACCTTTTGCTTGACGTGCAAAACGACGCGCTAGAGGCGGCACGATCGCCAGCGGATTACCAAACCCTGAGAAAACATGAAGATTTTCGCGCCCTGGAATCTTGCCCACCAGGGGGAGACGATCGCCGCTAAATGCCACTAAACAATGCTGCCAATTGCCCGCTAACGCTCCAACTTTCGGCAACACCCGACTAATCTTCTTTCGCAAGTCTGCTTCACTTTGAGTTGCATCGATCGCTGCATTCGGCTCAGTTAAGGTGCGGCTGACTTGTCCAATCAGCAGCCGTCCATCGAGAAATTGCACGGCTCCAGCATCGAGAATAGCAGGTGCAGGTTCTGCGCCCGGTTGATCCCAAATCACATCATCTCGACTGGCATTCGCTTCGAGTTGAAATCGTTCCGCTTCAGCAGGCATCACTAAGGTACTGAGGCGTAAATCCGTGGCTGGAATCTCGATGATTTCAGCATGGGTGAAATATTGGGCGATCGCAATTCCCGCTTTTTTCAAGAATTGTCGCGTCACTCCACCCAGACAAAACACCACATTTTCCCCAAAGAACTCGCCTTCTGTAGTGTTGACTCCACCTTCAATTAAGTTTGTCACCGTAGCAATCTTGTAAGTTCCGCGCGGCGCAAGCACCGCGCTCCGCGTTCGCTGCATTGCTCCAATGTAAGCCTGTGCTGTTTTTCCCGCATCGATATGCCCATGTTTAACCGTGAGCGCTCCAGCAATTCCCGCCGGATCAAGTAAGGGTTCGAGGCCACAAGCGGCTTCAACGGTGAGAAATTGGGGTGGTGTCGCAAAATTGGCGTAGGCGGCGACCAGTTTTGCAGGATCGGATTCGGGGGCGATCGTCAGCAATAAATCAATTTCACGAAATTCTGTTTCGCCGTCCAATTCAGCCGAGAGTGTTGGGTAAATCGCTTTACTTTCAGCACAGAGTTGGCGAGTTAGATCGGTTGTGCCTGACCAGTAAGCAATGCCTCCGTAACTTAATCGAGTTGCAGATTGAGAATTCGGATCAGCCTCTAGGAGAAGCACCGAAAAGCCTTGCTGCGTCAGTTCATAGCTGAGCGATGCGCCAGTAATGCCAGCACCGATCACAATCCAATCGTAAGTCTGCATAAAAAGATGAGGAATGATAGGGCGAATTGATCTTCGGACTAACCCGCTTTTTGCAGTTCATCCAGTTTTGCAAGCACTTCGCGACTATGGATGATCGGGTTCACACCTGTAAAAGTGGCTCGAAGTGTTCCTTCTGGATCAATGATGAAGGTATGACGCGCCGATCTCGCTCCCATCCAAGATCCGTAAGCCTTGCTGACTTTTCCCTTGGCATCAGCAAGGAGCGGAAATCTCAAGCTTTCCGAATCGCAGAAATCTGCATGAGAGTTCACGTCATCTGCACTGATCCCCAGAATTTGAGCGTTGCGATCGAGATATTTCGGCATATCTTCCTGAAATTTCCGCGCTTCTAAGGTGCAACCCGGAGTAAAGTCAGCCGGATAAAAATAAGCAACGACCCATTTACCGCGATAGTCTGAAAGCGAAACCGCTCCGCTCCCTTCATTACTCGGTAGCGCGAATTCCGGTGCGGGCTGATCGATCGGTGGCAGTGTTCCACCCATTGCAAACGCAGGAATCGTTAGATTCAAGCTCATGACGATCGCACAGACACTCACAATCAAACCCTTAAGCAAATTTCGATGCAGCATAGAACTTATTGAAACAAAACTTAATTAGAGTCTACCGTGATTGATGACCGCTAGGATTTCGGGATAGGAGCGCAATCGTATCTATGTCTTACAGCAGAACTTTGTAAGACTGACCAATTCTGGGTATCTCGCAGGGTTTTGCATCTGTCATTGTAGAAGAAGCAATTACGAAAAAATGTAACGAAAGTAGATGGTTTTAGCTTCTAAAGTCAGTATCCGTAAGGAACTCAAAGCGTTTTTACAACTTGCAGTCCCACTCGCCAGCGCTCAAGTTGCCCAACTTGCAACTGGGTTTGTCGATACCGTGATGATGGGGCATTTGGGGCAAGAGACTCTAGCGGCGGGCGCATTAGCAACGATTACATTTTTTTCGTTTGTAGTCACTGCGAGTGGGATTGCAATGGGCGTAAGTCCACTGGTTGCAGAAGCATATGGCGCAGGAGACAAAGCGCGAATTGAGCAAGTCACGCGCCAAGGACTTTGGCTCTGTGCGGGGTTGACCATTCCGCTGATGATTGCGATCGCCCTATTCGATTCCGTGATGCAATCCTTGGGTCAAGAAGTGGCGATCGTCAAACTAGCAAATGTTTATCTCGATATTTTGCTGTGGAGTGTGTTTCCATTTTTGGGGTTTGCCATGCTGCGGGGTGTGGTTGCAGCAATTTCTGAAACCCGCCCGATTATGATCATTGTGATTGCTGGAACTTTGTTTAACATTGTTGGCAACTATGTGCTGGGGTTTGGTCAATTTGGGTTTCCGCGTTTAGGGTTAGCAGGACTCGCGATCGCAAGCGTGCTGAGCTTGTGGGGCATGTTTCTCGCGCTGATCGGCTATGTCTTGAGCCATCCGAAGTTAAGGCAATATCGATTCTGCGATCGTATCTATCCGCCTCAACCGCAGGAGATTTACGAATTGCTCAAGATTGGCATTCCGATCGGTGTGTTCTCCGCGCTTGAGATTAGTGTTTACACCGCTTTGACCTATGCAATGGGACTTTGGGGTGCAACGGGTTTAGCAGCACATCAGATTGTGATGCAGACGATCAATCTGATCTTTATGGTTCCATTGGGAATGTCCTTTGCGACAACAGCGCGAATCGGACAATGGTTGGGACAGCGTAACCCTGTGGGCATTTGGCAGGCAGGAAAAGTAAGTCTCAGCGTCGGAGCGATTTGGACAGGATTGATTGCACTGTTGCTGGTACTCTTTCCGCGCCCGATCGTCGGACTATATCTTGATGTTCAGTCACAAGAAAATGCGGAAGTCATTGGATTAGCGGTCTCAATGTTGCGGATTGGAGCGATCGCGCATTTCTTTGATGGGGTGCAAAAGATTGCGTATGGTGCGCTGCAAGGTTTGAAAGATACTCGTGTTCCAATGATCGTGAGTTTGCTGTGCTATTGGTGCGTGGGATTGTTTACGGCTTATGTGCTGGCGTTTCCGTTGCAGTTAGGCGGAGTCGGATTGTGGCTGGGGATTTTGCTTTCGGTTGCGATCGCGGCTGTTGCGTTTGTATGGCGATTTCAACGATTGACCTCGAATCGAATTGCGAATGCGAGTTGATAGGTTAATACCAAATTGATTTTTGAGTGCTACAGATCTTGGAAGCCCCCTACATCCCCCACGAGTGGGGGACTTCAAGCCAAATCTGTTTCGGATTCTCAAAGTCCCCCAGTATGGGGGATTTAGGGGGCGAAGGATCTGTCGCATCAACAAATTGATTCGGTATAAAACGTTAATGGGTTAAAACAATGAGACATCCAGAATCTCCTCCAGATGTCTCATTGTTTTAGCGATAGTTCACACCTAAACTTTCTCAGCAATCTGATACGGATTGGTTAGTTTCTCAAGCTGTTGAATCAACAAGCTTAGGAACAATCCTACATCTGTCACCACGCCAACCGATTCGATCGAACCTCGATCGCTCAGCTTCGTCACTACGGCTGGATTAATATCCACACAGACCATCTTCACACCAGAAGGAGTCATGTTCCCAACTCCGATCGAGTGCAGCATCGAAGACAGCATCAAAATCATGTCTGCCCCTTCAATCAAACGAGCATAATCCTGCTGTGCTTCGAGCAAATCCATTTTCGTATCGGGTAACGGGCCATCATCTCGGATTGATCCCGCTAACGAGAACGGGATGTTATTACGAACGCACTCATAGAGAATACCGTTCTTGAGAACACCTGCTTCAACCGTTTTGGCAATGCTACCGTAACGGCGCACCATGTTAATCACCTTCAAGTGATGGCGATGTCCACCCCGCACTGAAACGCCGCGCTTCATATCCACCCCGAGCGACGTTCCTAGCAGCGATTGTTCCATGTCGTGAACCGCGATCGCATTTCCACCCAAAAGCGCTTGAACATAGCCTTCCCGAATCAGTTTCGCTAGATGTTCACCACCGCCTGTATGAATCACAACAGGCCCTGCTGTCACAACTACACGACCGCCTTGGTCTCGAATTTGCCGCAGTTCCCAAGCGATTTGCTCGACGACTAATTCAACCCGCCGTTCGCTCGATACACCTGCACCCATAAAGCTGAATTCCTGAGTGTTGCGTTGTTCACGCGAGGATGACTTACGGATTGTGCGAATGCCTTCGACTCCGACCACGACACGATCGCTCGTCGTCAAATCTCGCAGCAATTTACATTGTGCGGATTGACCATCCGGAGAAACCGCGATCGCGCCGTCCATGCGTTGACGATCGACTTTTACCCATTCGCCGTTGACTCGAACTTCAGTTGGGTAAATCGTGGTCACATAGAAATCATCGGGCGCAACGCCATTTTGAATGACAGGTTCAAGCTCGGCATCACAGACTTCTTGAGGACGCGGCAATGCACCCAGATCAATCAACTGCGACATAATCGTTTCCATCACTTCATGCGATGGAGCCGTGACTTTCACTTCTGCCGATGAGGTACTTTGACGCTGAGTCCCTAAGTTGAAGTTCAAGACTTGGAAGCTACCGCCTGCTTCGACAATGATATCGAGCGTGCGATTGATCACACCCGAATCGAGCAAGTGACCATCAAGTTGCACAACTCGGCTTTCGATCGTCGCACTCGCATGGAGTTCCACACGGACGGGTTCTGTCACGCGCAACGTTAAGCATTTCGCGGCACCCCCGGCTTTGAGAAATTCGGTTAGCGGGGTTTCTAGTACCTGAAATCCTGCATCTGCCAAGCGCTGTTTCAGGTCGGCGCTGGCTTTGTTCATGATCACAATGTGATCCACGTTTACCGCATTACAAGCAAAGTTGACGGCATCTGGCTCAGAGATTGCAATGCGCTTTTCAGCCGGAACCCGCATTTCGATCAACCGATTAGAATACGCATCAAACGCAGGTGGATAGTACAGCAGATAGCCATTGTTCAACGGGCAGAAGCAAGTATCGAGATGATAAAACCGATCGTCCATTAATCGCAGCGATAGCACCTCGACATCGAGCCATTTTGCTAAATAAGGATGCGAATCGAGTTCTGACCGAAAGCCATATCCCGCCCAAAGCCAGCGACCTTCGCGATCGAACAGTGCATCGCCCGCGCCTTCAAACGGCAATTCTGGCGGCAGTTCGTGAACCGTAAAGCCATTCTCCTCAAACCACGCTTTGAAATACGGTTCTTCGCCTTGGCGCTCTTTGTGGTAGAAGCGACTGAGAACAGCAGTTTCACCGAGAACTAAGCCTGCATTTGCTGTGAACACCATGTCTGGAACGCCTTTCTGAGGCGGCACCAAATCAACGATCGCGTGTTCCTTGATCAAGTGATGCAGTCCTTGCCATTGCTCCACCGCGCGATCACGTGAAGACTTGTGAATGTTGCCTTCCATCCACGGATTAATCACATAATCCACATCGTAATGGTCAGGCGCACACATCAGAATCCGAATCGAGGAGGTCATAGAAAAATCTGGGTAATGGGATAATCTAGGCAATCTACAAGAGTGAACGTGAGTTTGATCCGCGAAGTTGTATCGGTCAATACGGAAGCTCTAGGACACGGTTCGTGTTAGAAAGCGTGAATCCAATCCATTCTATGAACAAAAGGGAGTGGTTCTCGACAAATTTTAGGGAATAGTTTGAAAGGCGTTATTCACAAATCAAACCACATCAAATTGGGATACAAAAAATTGGGATACAAAAAACCCAGTGGCGCGACACCACTGGGCTGGTAGCTGTGAAAGTTGATACTCTCTAATGAAATGACTTATGCGCTAATCATCGCAGCGCCGATGCAATTCCTCATCTGTAGAATCACCGAAATCTGGTCTGCAAAACGCTGGAAGCTTCGAGAATCATGTCAGAGAATCCGTATTCACACGGTATATTTTTGTGCTGCGTTTGAAGATGATTAGAAGTTTTTCGATCGTTCATTATGCAACGGCGTGCAACTCTGTCGCATTTTGAGTAACCTTACCCGTCTTTAACCAAGCTTCTAGTTCAGCAGGCGGTTGTACTCGACTTAACTCAGCCCGCAATGCTTCACCTTCAAGCACTTCTCGCTCCAGCAAGGATTGAGATAGTTCTTCCAGCAGCGATCGATTGTTCTTCAGAATCGCTAAGGCAATGTGATGCGCGTTATCGACGATCGCTTTGACTTCGCGATCGATTTCTTCAGTCACTTTCGCGCTGATCTGACGACGCGAGGGAGCGTATCCTTCGATGAACTGCTGCTGCATTTTCTCAAAGGCAACCGGGCCTAACTCCTCGCTCATGCCGTAGATAGTCACAGTACGTTCTGCAAGATCCGTGGCTTTTTGAATGTCGTCACTGGCTCCGGTTGAAACCTTACCGAAAATGACTTCTTCTGCCGATCGACCGCCCAGCAAAGTGGCAATCCGTCCCCGAATTTCGTCTTCTGCCATGAGGAAGCGATCTTCTTCTGGTAATTGCAGCGTGTAGCCTAATGCACCTACACCACGCGGGACGATCGAGATTTTCTCAACCTTACCCGCACCGGGCATCAATACCCCAATCAGCGCGTGTCCCACTTCATGATGGGCGACAATCTTCTTCTCAGTTTCGTTCAGGATGCGCGATCTCTTCTCAAGTCCTGCGATCACACGCTCGATCGCCTCATTGAAGTCTGCCATCACCACAGAATCGCGATTGTTTCGAGCCGCAAGCAGCGCTGCTTCATTCACCAAGTTGGCTAAGTCTGCACCTGCAAATCCGGGAGTGCGAACCGCGATCGTTGAAAGATCAACATCGCTTGCTAATTTGACGTTGCGAGCGTGAACATTGAGAATCGCTTCACGCCCAATCTTGTCAGGACGATCGACGACTACTTGACGATCGAACCGTCCAGGACGACGCAGCGCTGGATCTAACACTTCTGGGCGGTTGGTTGCTGCCAGCAGAATCACACCCGTATTCGCATCAAAGCCATCCATCTCAGTCAGCAACTGGTTTAGCGTTTGTTCGCGTTCATCGTTGCCACCGGCGAAGTTTCCAGAACCGCGAGACTTACCAAGCGCATCTAACTCATCGATAAACACGATACAAGGCGCTTGTTGTTTCGCTTGTTCAAACAAGTCACGAACGCGAGAAGCACCAACCCCGACGAATAGTTCAATAAACTCAGAACCTGAGATCGAGAAGAATGGAACCCCTGCTTCTCCAGCGATCGCTTTGGCTAACATCGTTTTCCCGGTTCCAGGAGGCCCAACCAGCAAGACTCCTTTCGGGATCTTTGCCCCTAAGCGTGAATATTTCTCCGCATTCTTGAGAAAATCAACAATCTCTTGCAGTTCGGCTTTAGCTTCGTCTACCCCTGCCACATCAGTAAACTTAACGCCCGTTGTGCCTTCTGAGTAGATGCGGGCTTTACTTTTTCCAACGGTAAGCGCTGCGGCTCCGCCTCCTTGACGGTTAATAAAGAAGCTGTAGATTCCAAAGAAAATCAGCGGCGGTAACACCCAGCTAAAAATTGTACCAATCCAGCTGTAAGGACTTGGCGTAGGCGCGCTAAATTCAACATTGTTATCGCGCAGAATCTTCGGCAAATCGAGGTCGATCGCCACCGGAGCTGTGGTATACACCGGAGCACGAGTCCCATCCTGAGCAGGCTGTGTTGACTTCAGTGTAAATTCAATTTTGTCGTTTCCAATAATTGCCCGATCGACATTGCCTGATCGCACTTGAGAGACGAAATCACTATAAGCAACTTGCTGAGATTGTGAACTAAAGCTTGGCACCACAAAATTCAGCAGTAATAGTAACGCAAATACAATCAGCAATCCGCCTCCGAACTGCCGAGGGCGCTGAGTGCGCTTATTGTTTGTTTCTACTGGCATTGCGGATTTATCCCGAATCGTTTTCTCCATTGTAGAAAATGCACTGCGATCGCTCCCGTCAGGACGCTCTGCCAAAAGGTAAGGATTTCCGTACTTTATCTGTTGTTATTGTTTCAAAATTCGAGGAAACGGCTGTTTTCTGTATGATTGAAGAATGATGGCTAGAGGAGTTCGGTTTTTTGGAGTTTGAGTTTGACCCCAATAAGAGTGCGGCTAATCAAGTTAAACATGGAATCGACTTCAATCAAGCTCAACGGTTATGGACAGATTCGGAGCGCGTTGAGATCCCAGCCAGAACAGAAGATGAACAACGATTCCTTGTCATTGGTAAAATCTCTCAGCAATATTGGGCAGCAGTCATAACATATCGAGCCGAAATGGTACGGATCATTTCCGTTCGACGTGCAAGAGATAGCGAGGTAGAACTTTATGAAAGCAGAAGAATTTGATAAACGGTTTGACAACGCCGAAGATATCATCGAGTTTTTAGACCTGTCAAAAGCATCACGTCCAGGATTAGGACAGAGATCAGTAAGAATTGACTTTCCAGACTGGATGGTTCAAGGAATCGATCAAGAAGCAAAGCGCTTAGGCTTAGATCCGTCAGACAATCCGCTCAAAGGGTTGTCTGACGCGATCGAGGAACACATGACAAAGCTTGGGGCTGAGGATGTGAAAGAGTACGCGATCGCATTCTTTAAGTCTTTCCACTACGCGATCGATCACCCTGACATCCCAATTTTTGAGACGGGCATCGAGATGATTTTGAACGATCGGGTTTTGCCAGATATTGACAGCGCTGTTTTTGCAGTGACGATGAGCTATCTGGCAAAAAGCCTGAAAGACAAAAAATATAACGGCGATGTCGGTGTTATGCTTGCCGAACTTTTGACGGGAAAAATTTCGCAAGCTCCGGCAAGAGAACCAGTGGAATGACGCATTCTTCTCTGCCGCAGTAATATCGCACTCTGTCGATCGCGAATCGTTCTGGGTGCTGCTGGATGCAACAGGCGATCGTTGGATGCAATTCTCTGACTAGGGTTGTGCTCGTCCCCGGTGAATCGCATTTAATCTGAAATGTGCGGTTTGAAATTGTTAACGGTAATCTGTCTAAAAGTTGTGATTTGTCCCCAATCGTTTCGAGTAAAAATTGGATCTCAAATTCCTGCCAGTCAGTCAATCGCTTCTAAAAATCTGGGTTGCAGGCAAATTAAGACAAGATTCGCCGTCCTCTCAGTATTGAGTTGAATGATTGAGGCTTTAATGACAGCTTTACACCATTAAAAATATTAAGATTCAACCTTTATGCTTTTAGAACTAAAGCGAATTGAGGTTCCACCAGGGCAACGAGTGTTGTTACAAGAGGTTTCATGGGAAGAATTTGAGCAAATTTTAGAAGAATTGGGCGATCGACGCTCCACTCGAATTGCTTATGACAACGGAACGCTAGAGACTATGACCCCACTTCCTGAACACGAAGGTGACAAAGAGATTATCGGAGATCTAATCAAAGCGTTATTAGAAGAACTGGACATTGAATTTCTGACATTAGGTTCAACGACTTTTAAGAATCAAGGAATGCTGAAAGGAATTGCACCCGCTCAGTGTTTCTACATTCAGAACGAGTCCAAAATTCGAGGCAAGAAGCGTCTAGATTTGAGTGTTGATCCACCCTCCGATCTCGCGCTTGAAATTGATTTAACGTCTCGGACGCATCCAGCATTTATCAAGCGCTAGGAGTTCCGGAGCTATGGCGATTTGAAAAAGGAAAACTTCAAATCAATGTGTTGCGAAACGGTCAGTAGAAGTTTCAGAGCGAGGAGATATTTTTGCAAATCTATCGATCGCACAAGTCATTCCACACTACCGAGAGCAAAGCGACATCATTGGCAGAAATGCAGCTTTGAAAGCATTTCGACAGTGGATTAGGCAACAGCTTGCTTAATTGGGGCGACCCATAGAAGTTTTGCCAGCCAAATTCGTCAACCTGCGGCAAGATAAGATAAATAACGCACTTGATTGAAATTTTCTGGACTTCAATGGCTACTCCTCTTAGCGGCGCTCAAATTCGGCAGACATTTCTTGATTTTTTCGCACAGCGCGGTCATCAACCGCTACCCAGCGCGTCGCTTGTGCCTGAAGATCCAACTGTGTTATTGACGATCGCCGGAATGCTGCCGTTTAAGCCGATTTTTCTCGGTCAGCGTCAGGCTGAATTTCCTCGCGCTACGACTTCGCAGAAATGTATCCGCACGAATGATATCGAGAATGTGGGACGCACCGCTCGACATCATACGTTTTTTGAGATGTTGGGAAATTTCAGCTTTGGTGATTATTTTAAGTCACAGGCGATCGCGTGGGCTTGGGAGCTTTCGACGAAAACGTATGGTTTGCCGCCAGAGCGCATCATCGTGAGTGTGTTCGAGGAAGATGATGAAGCGTTTGCCATCTGGCGCGACGAGATCGGGATTCCGGCGCATCGGATTCAGCGCATGGGTGCAAAGGATAACTTCTGGAATTCAGGTCCCACAGGTCCTTGCGGTCCTTGTTCTGAATTGTATTACGATTTTCATCCGGAACTCGGAGATGATCACATCGATCTAGAAGATGACACACGCTTCATCGAGTATTACAACCTGGTGTTTATGCAGTACAACCAGGACATCGACGGCAACTTAACACCGCTTCAGAACAAGAACATTGATACCGGAATGGGTCTGGAGCGGATGGCACAGATTCTCCAGCAAGTGCCGAACAACTATGAAACGGATTTAATTTTTCCGATCGTTCAAACCGCTGCAAAGATTGCTGGAATCGATTACGCGATCTCAGATGAATCGACCAAAGTCTCGCTGAAAGTGATTGGCGATCATGTTCGCGCTGTCGTTCACATGATTGCAGATGGCATCATTGCCTCGAATGAAGGACGGGGCTATGTGCTGCGACGATTGATTCGCCGGGTAGTGCGTCATGGACGTTTAATCGGAATCAATCAAGATTTCACGCCTGATGTTGCAGAAACTGCGATCGCACTGGCTGAATCGGCTTACCCGAATGTGCGAATGAAAGAAACCGTGATCAAGTCGGAACTGAAGATCGAAGAAGAACGGTTCCGCAAGACGCTCGATCGTGGCGAAAAGCTATTAGAAGACATCTTGAACCAAGAACAAAAGCAGATCTCTGGAAAAGATGCGTTTGAGCTATATGACACCTACGGCTTCCCGGTTGAACTTACCGAAGAAATTGCGGCTGAAAAAGGTTTAACTGTTGATATGTCGGGCTTTGAAGCTGAAATGGAAGCTCAACGCCAACGGGGACGCGATGCTCATAAAACGATCGATTTAACTGTTCAAGGAACATTAGATACGCTGGCAGAAACCCTCCAGGAAACAGAATTCTTAGGCTACAAACAACCTTCTAGCCAAGCGGAAATTCAACTGTTGTTAGTAGATGGCGAAACGGTTGAGCAAGTCGAATCTGGAACCGAAGTGCAAATCGTTCTGAACCAAACGCCGTTTTATGCAGAATCTGGGGGTCAGATTGGCGATCAAGGTTATCTGTCTGGTGAAGATTCGGTGATTCGGATCGAGGATGTGAAGAAAGAGTCAGCGTTCTTTGTTCACTTTGGACGAGTCGAGCGCGGAACGGTGCGAGTGAGCGATCGTGTCACCGCTCAGATTGATCTGTCCTGTCGTCGTCGCGCCCAAGCCAATCACTCTGCCACACACTTGCTACAAGCAGCACTGCGTAAGATTGTCGATGAAAGCATTTCGCAGGCGGGATCATTAGTTGACTTCGATCGCTTACGGTTTGACTTCAACTATTCCAAGCCCTTAACACTGGAACAACTGCAACAAGTTGAAGAACAAATTAACACCTGGATTGCAGAAGGACATCAAGCAGAAATTGCCATTATGCCGATCGCAGATGCGAAAGCAAAAGGTGCAGTCGCAATGTTTGGTGAAAAGTATGGGGATGAAGTTCGCGTGATTGATTTCCCTGGGGTTTCGATGGAGCTATGCGGCGGAACTCATGTGAGTAACACCGCAGAAATTGGGTTGTTCAAGATTGTTTCTGAGATCGGAGTTGCGGCGGGAGTTCGACGGATTGAAGCAATCTCCGGAGCATCGGTGCTGGAATATCTCAATGTTCGCGAGGCTGTTGTTAAAGAGTTAAGCGATCGCTTCAAAGTCAAACCCGAAGAGATTGCCGATCGCATTACTTCACTCCAAACCGAACTGAAGAACACTCAGAAGCAATTGGAAGCGGTGAAAGGACAGCTAGCGATCGCCAAAGCCGATCAACTGTTAGCTGAAGCTGAAACCGTTGGAGACTTCAAAATGCTGGTGGCTCAACTCGAAGGCGTTGATCCGGCTGCGCTTCAGAAAGCCGCAGAACAACTGCTGCAAAAATTAGGTGAAGGCGCGATCGTCTTGGGTTCAATTCCCGAAGCGGGTAAGGTGAGCTTTGTGGCGGCGTTTAGTCCAGCAGTCGTAAAGAAAGGACTGCAAGCGGGGAAAGTTGTCGGTGCGATCGCAAAAATCTGCGGCGGTGGCGGCGGGGGTCGTCCGAACTTGGCACAAGCAGGCGGGCGAGATACGAGCAAACTACCGGAAGCCTTGGCAGAGGCAAAGCAGCAATTGCAATCTGGCTTAATTTAGGAAATTCGCCCTACCTTCAGCAGCTGAATTCAGCTGCTGAAGGTAGGGCATCGGCTGTGCTAATGTTGAGCTATCTTTGTGCAGGAGAGTTATCATGTCTCCGATTCACCAAATCATTCTCGGAGAGTTACAAAAACTTCCACTTGAGAAACAGGGGGAAGTTTTAAATTTTATTGAATCGTTGCAACAAACAACAGAAACAAAACTTGGTCGTCCCATGCTCAGGGGTATTTGGGCAAACGTAGAAGAAATTACAGAAGAGGACATTGCAGAGGTGCGACAAGAAGTGTGGAGCAACTTTTCAAGAGAGATTGAATGAGTTCAGTTGTTGCAGACACCCATACAATCATTTGGTATCTTCGCAATTCGTCTAAGCTTTCAGTAGTTGCACGCGAAACGCTGGATCGAGCAATTCAAGCGGGTGATTTAATCTACATTTCAGCAATTTCATTCGTAGAAATAGTTTATCTGGTTGAAAAAGGAAGGATTCCTAATGCAGATTTTACTAACCTTCTGAAGCTTACCTCAGACTTTTCGATAGGAATTGCGATCGCACCGCTGAACCTAGAAGTCGCAATAGCGATACAGCAAATTCCGAGAGAGACAGTCCCCGAAATGCCTGATCGCATTATTGCAGCAACAGCTTTCTCGCTAAATCTGCCGCTGATTACCTGTGATCACAAGGTTCAAGCTTTGGCAAACGTTCAGACGGTCTGGTAGTTTCTCAATTCAATTTATCGATGCTTGCTTTCGTTGATGGCGGCGGTAACGAGCTAGACAAGCTTCTAAATCAGTGCAAGACTCAGCATCAGTGCTTAAATCTCCCTGACGATGACACAGTTCTAGGCAGTGTTGTGGCGATCGTGGTTGCGGTTGACGCATTTCTTTGAATAGTAAAAAACAGTCGCGAAACATCTCTTATTAAAGGTGTAAACAACAAAAAACAGATCTCCAACAGCTTAAGAATGTTAGAGATCTTTAACCGTACCTAATTATTGCGATAGTTCGCATCCAGCCAGCAGCGGGGTAATGCCTCACCAGAAGGAAACACTAAAGCAGTTTTGGTATACTTTTCTGGGTCTTGCTCTTCTTGCCCTGCTTGATCGCGGGCAGGAACCATCTCTTCGTTTGGATCAATCAAAAGCTTCACATCCAGAACTTCGAGTAAGTTACCCGTTTCTTTTTCTTGCAGCAACATACAAAGCCTTCCTTGCGACACTGTGATTAGAATAAAGAACAATCAACGAATCGAAATTCCTCCTAAGACAGAGTTTCGTCAGGATTAATCGCATTCTTGAAGTCATCGGCGATCGGCTGTGCTGCTCCAATTACATCTTGCTTCATGCCATCCATCATCTGCGAAAGCTCTTCGCGAGTTTCAACTTTCAACAGGTAGCGGTTCACAAACCAAACCGTGTAACCGATTCCAACCAGTTCTAACAGCCCGCTAATGATTGGAAGGCTCGTCACAAAGCCAATGACTCCGAAGATAAGATTCAGCGCAAACAAGGAGACTAGAATCGCACCAAGCACATAGACGATCGGCTTATACTCTTGCCAGAATGCCGAAATGTACTTCATTGGATCACTGAAAAAGTCTTCGATCTGAGCGCGATCGCGCTCCCACGCAGCAAGCCGACGCGCTTCGATCATCTCTTGCTCAGTCATTTGCTCAGCCGTTGTAGGCGTGGACTCAATAGCAGAGCTAGATGGCATTTCAATTTGAGTAGTCATGTTAGTTTCCTCTAGGATTTACGACAGCGATCGAACCAGGCTTGATAGGTTTCTTTGTGTTTCGAGTCTTTGAGCGTGATTTCGATCCGAATTTCGGCACAGTTATGATCGGGAGTCCGGGCGATCGCGTCGAGCAGATCACTCACTGTTTTAGGTGAATCGAACTCACCCTGAATCGTGTTACCGTTCGCGATCGCGGTTCCGTTCGTGTGCTCTTTGCCATTAATTTGGCTCTGACCCAGATCGATTTCTGCAATCCGCTCGTAAGTCGGGTCAACCCGCTCAACAATCAATTTTTCTCGTCGAACAGGAACCTCAACAATTCGAGTCTCGATCTCTTTGCGGACAACAATTTCGCCAACTTTACGCTTATCAGAACGAACAACTAACCGTTCTTCTAACAGTTGAATAACTTCTTCAGGGGTAAGAACCTCAGAAGTCAGGGATTCATCAGCTTGGGGGATCATAGCGGCAGGATGAAGAATAAAGGATCGAAGGATGAAAGGTAACTTTCATCCTTCAGCAGTCATTGAGATTAGAGTTTCTTCTCGACGATCGGAGTACCATCGACATTGAGATCAACCTCTTCGCGGCGGATTTGATCTTCTGCGGTGACAACATCGTGATCGACAACCTTCTTCACGCGCACTTCTTCACGCACAAAGGCTTCTTTCTGGATGTCGGCTACTTCTTCGTAAACTTCGACTCGCGCCACTTCACCTTCATGAAAATCAGCTTCACCCACAGTCACAGGCATTCCTCCCATCACCGGAGTCCGTTCAATGACGACGCGCTCTTTCTCGATTGGCACAGAAACACGAGCGGTTTCAGTCTCGGTATGCTTACCGACGGTCACTTCACCCGTTTTTTGGCGAGTCTTGCTAGCAATCAAGCGCTCTTGGTAGAGACGTAAGGTTTGATCATTGTCCAATCCATAGAGATCCGGATCGCGATCGTAGCCATAGCTTGAGCGATCGTAGGTCATGTCTGCACTCATTGCAGCGGTTGTCGGGCGATACACTCCCCGAACTTGTTCTTCATGGTCATAATCGATCAATCGCTCTGGATCGTAGGTCGGTAAACTTTCCACTTGAGCCTTGGTCAGACTGTTTGCATAAACCCGATGATCGGGATATGCAATGCGCCCTTGCGCGATCGGCATCAAGACTTTTTTGCCCAAGATCCACAACCCCGTGTTGATCACGAGATAGCGAAACGATCCATCATCATCAACTAGAACATCATCGACTGAGCCGACCTTTTCGTTACCAGAATACACATCAAATCCAATGACATCATTGTTATCGAAGTGTGTGCGGTAGTCAGGGTCAAAATCCTTAATCTTATGAAGAGCCATAGCAGTATTTCATGGTTAATTGTGAATTATTTCTACAATAGAAACCAAAGCGATTGGCGACATCATTCTTTTGGAGCGTCAAATCAAGCCAAAAGCAGTAGTTTTTGAACGGCTTCGGCAGAAATCTATGTGAGAATCAAGAAAACGATCGCCACCGTTTATTTTATGGCTCAAGTTTTATCAAAAGACCTTGATCAACAATTGGTGATTCAAGGAACCTGGGAGCATTTCAAGCACATCCAACAAGGATTTGCAGAAACGCCAGGAGTAAAGCTGTCTTATTACAAGGGAACGATCGAGATCCTTATGCCCGGACTAGACCACGAACGTTTTTCCTGCATTATCAATTATCTAGTCTCAACATTCCTGCTGAAGCAAGGAGTTTGGTTTCAGATGACTGGCTCAGTAACACAAGAGCGGAAACGAGAAGTTTCTGCTCAAGCAGACGAATCTTTTTGTCTGGGCAGATTGAAGCCGATTCCTGACTTATCTATTGCAGTTGTCTTCACCAGTGGCGGCGTGAATAAATTGGCGAAGTATCGGGCGTTGGGTGTACCTGAAGTGTGGTTCTGGGAGGATGGCGTTCTAAAGCTTTATCACCTGCGCGAAGAAGGCTATCACCAGATCGATCGTAGCGAACTACCAGGACTCGATCGCTTGGATATCAATCTATTGCAGCGCTGTATTTTAATCGCTGAAACCGACTTTGTAGAAGCAGTACAAACCTTTCAACAATCGATTTAAAAGCTCCATTCTCGAAGCGCGATCGCAATTCCTTGTCCTAGCCTGGACTCTTCTGGCTCAACTTTGGCAAGTCGCTTCAATTGTTGATGAGCTAACTCTGCGTTCAGTGTTTTCAATGCCGAAATCGCATGAAACCGTACACTATCCTCTGCATCTGCTAAGAGTGCTATCAGAGGACTTAAAGCTTCCACATTGCCTAACTGTCCTAAAGAAAGCGCGATCGCTTGTCGAGTCACAGCGGAACGCAAAAGCGGCAAAACATTTAACAGAATTCCGGTTGCTTGAAACTTTAGGGTGTCTGAGTCAATCCGCCCCATCGATTGAATAATTTCGAGTTGAATCGCCTCCGGCAGCGCCAACTGTAACAACGCATCTTCTAAGTAATTCAAAGATTCAGGCAGTTTCATCCAGCTTAATGCACGCACTAGCTCGATCGCTAAATTTTTTGGAGTATGCGGCGATCTCAAAGTCTCGTATAGTGCCCTTGCTGCTTCAGAAGTTCCCCGTCTGCCAAGCGAGATCGCAGCTTGCCGACACACCTCAAGATTCAAGTCCAGCAGCATCGGGCGAAGATAGATCACTAAATTTGGGTAATCTTGACAAAACCCTAATCCAGCGACCGCAGCTAATCTAACCTGTGTGACTGGATCTTGCAGTGCATCAATGAGAACAGTCACAACCTCAGGTGCATGAAAACTACTGAGCGCTTCGATCGCAATGGCGCGAACCTGAGCGTTTGAATCATGAACCACCTGCATCAACAATGGAACCGTTTCCGATCGCCGAATCTGTCCCAACGCTTGAACGGCAAACAGTCGCGTAGAAACTTCTACCAGCAATGGCTCTAACATCGGAACAGCAGATTTTCCCATGCTGGCTAACACTGAAACTGCCATCGAATTTAATTCCTGACTCTGGGAATTTTTTAGCAGTTCAATCAAAGCCTCAAGCACTTGTGGATGCTTAAAGCTGCCTAAAATACGAACCGCAAACCATTGTGCTTCTAACTCCGCTTCTTCATCGTTTAATAGTTCAATTAAGGGTGCGATCGCATCCGTCCCAAAGCTTGGAAAGAGTTTACCAATCTCCCAGCGCTCCTGAAAACTGCCGCCTTCTAGCACCTGCATTGCTAAGTCGAGCAGCACAGTCGTAGTGTTTGGATTGCAGAATAACGATCGTTCAGTCTCACCCAGTTCATCGTTTAAGAGAATCTGCTGCAATCTGTAGGTCAACTGTCCCCAGTCCTGCTGATTTGCTGCGGACTGAGCCTGCTCTAAAATCTCGGAATAGCTTAAGTTCTGCACAATTTTTGCCTGCCGTTCTGATCACACATCAGCATTTATCGTCTGATGTTACTGTGCCACAGAAGTCGGCGATCGTCTTGGCAGTCATTGACAAAAACGCATCAATTGATTGCAATGTTTACATGAGTGCGGTAGAGCATCAATCCCTACCGCACTCATTGTTTTAGATTCTGTTTTACATTTTACCGTTTTGCATCACTTGTTGAAGATGATGACGGATTTCTTGAGCCGTTTGCATGTCTGCGTCTCTCAGCTTGCGGAATAGTTCAGCACAGGGCTGAGACTGCATTTGTTCTGCGTCTTTGATGTACGTTTCGTATGCTTTTACCGCTTCTGCCTTATTTTGCAACGCTGTGAGCAAGTCATACTCAAGGTTACTAATGGCTTCATTCCGAATTGCAGCCTGAGTCATAAGCCAAACCTCCAATGATTTAGGTCTGATTTAACAGTGGATCAATGCCGATCGACCTTCCTCTATCCAAAAGCGCATTAACCTAATTTCACTTGAACATTCTGTCCATCTATCTGAACCGGATAAGTCTCTAACGGTTTCGCGGCTGGTTCTTTTTGCACTGTACCGTCCGCAGCAAATGCCGCGCCATGACAGGGACAGACGAACGATTTACGCTCTTTACTCCAACCGACCAAGCAGCCCTGATGGGTGCAAGTCGAATTGACTGCAATCAGCGTTTTTGGATCAGATGGACTGCGAATCACCACGATCGGAGCCGGGGACTCGGTTTGTAGGAAACCTTTGGCATCGAGTTCTGCGATCGTTCCCACCGTCTCAAATCTCTTAGCGTTTGCTTGCTCATTGCCCCGCCCCGTGCAAGCCGCAAGAAACGCAGTCAATCCGGCTGGAACTCGACTCATCAGCCAACCCACTCCAGCCCACGATAAAAATGTTCGACGACGCATCGCGTTCTCCTTTTCCTCTTTGTTCTAAGGTACGGTGGCGAACCTCTTTCTAGGGGCAGATGACGAAAACGAATAGCCATTATGCAAAAACGTCATATTACGACATACTTTGTAACAACAGCTACGAATTTTCTCTCTTATCCCGCTTACCTTTACTGCATGGTCAACGTCGCATCCAAAGACATCGAATTGGGGAGACGAAACGATCAGACTTGTGTTCGCTCTGGAACACCTTTATCTATAGGCTCAATCCATGACAGACACCCTTGCATCTGCGCCCACTCAGAATAAGTTTGAAAAACTCAAAGCAGAGAAAGACGGTCTTGCGGTGAAAGCAGAGCTAGAGCAGTTCGCTCATCTCGGCTGGGAAGCAATGGATGAAACCGATCGCGATTATCGCTTGAAATGGCTGGGCGTATTTTTCCGCCCCGTTACCCCTGGCAAATTCATGTTACGGATGCGAATTCCGAATGGAATTTTGACCAGTGGGCAAACGCGAGTGTTAGGAGAAATCCTACAGCGTTATGGCGATGACGGCAATGCGGACATCACCACGCGCCAGAATATTCAACTGCGCGGCATTCGGATCGAAGATTTACCGGAAATCTTCCGCAAGTTCGATCAGGCTGGATTAACGAGCGTTCAGTCCGGGATGGATAACGTTCGCAACATCACCGGATCGCCCGTCGCTGGGATTGATGCGGATGAGTTGATCGACACCCGCGGACTGGTGCGAAAAGTGCAGGATATGATCACGAACAATGGTCGTGGCAATCCGAGCTTTAGCAATCTGCCGCGTAAGTTCAACATTGCGATCGCGGGCTGTCGCGATAACTCGGTTCATGCAGAAATCAATGACATCGCGTTTGTGCCTGCTTACAAAGAGGGGACGCTCGGCTTTAATGTCTTAGTCGGTGGCTTCTTCTCAGCAAAGCGCTGCGATGCAGCGATTCCCTTAAATGCCTGGGTTGATCCGCGTGATGTCGTCGCCGTTTGTGAAGCGATTTTGACCGTGTATCGTGATTTGGGCTTGCGATCAAATCGACAGAAAGCCCGCTTAATGTGGCTGATTGATGATTTGGGTCTCGATGCCTTTCGCGAAGCCGTGGAAAACCGCTTAGGCTACAAATTCACGCCTGCTGCTCTGAAAGATGAGATTCTTTGGGACAAACGCGATCACATCGGCATTCATGCTCAAAAACAGCCGGGACTTAACTATGTCGGATTGCACGTTCCCGTGGGACGATTATTCGCTCAAGACTTGTTTGATTTGGCTCGAATTGCAGAAGTTTACGGCAGCGGCGAAGTTCGCTTTACCGTGGAACAGAATGTAATCATTCCCAATGTTCCAGACTCTCGCGTTTCGGCATTGCTGAGAGAGCCGATCGTCAAACGGTTTTCGATCGAGCCGCAAAATCTCTCCCGCGCTTTAGTTTCTTGCACAGGCGCACAGTTTTGTAACTTTGCTCTGATTGAAACCAAAAATCGTGCAGTCGCTTTGATGCAAGAACTCGAACAAGAATTGCACTGTCCGCGTCCGGTGCGAATTCACTGGACAGGCTGTCCGAACTCTTGTGGACAACCGCAGGTGGCAGACATCGGACTGATGGGTACAAAAGTTCGCAAAGACGGTCGCACCGTGGAAGGTGTGGATCTCTACATGGGTGGCAAAGTTGGCAAACACGCTGAGCTTGGAACCTGTGTGAGAAAAAGCATTCCCTGTGAAGACCTTAAGCCGATTTTGCAAGAGATCTTAATTGAGCAGTTTGGCGCACGTCCTTGGTCAGAGTTGCCCGAATCCACCCGACTTGCTCAAACGGCATGGATTACCCTCGATCGACCCGCAACCGAAACGCCCAACGGTCAATCGACAACCGAAGACTTTGAGTATGTTCTCAGTTCTCCCATGGTCGTGCCAACGCCAGTGGTAACACCCGCTACCGTAAGTTTCGTTCGGTCAGGTAAAGATGTAACCTGTACTCAAAATGACTTCATTCTTGATGTTGCCGATCAGGCAGAGGTTGCGATCGATAGCTCTTGCCGCTCTGGAACCTGCGGTAGCTGCAAATGCACCCTACTCGAAGGTGAAGTTAGCTACGACGGTGAACCGGATGCACTAGACGAGCGCGATCGAGCTGCCGGAAAGATCCTAACTTGCATTGCTCGTCCCGTCGATCGCATCGTTCTCGATGCCTAAGTTTGTTCGCCCTTACACATCAGCACTTGCTGTGCTTTCCCTTTTATTCCCAGTACACTTTCTCTAACCATCATCCATGTCTAATCTTTCAAGACGTAAGTTTCTCTTGACCGCAAGTGCTTCCGCAGCAGGTACGCTGATTATCAATGGTTGCAGCACAGGCTTGAATAAAAGTGCTTCGAGCAGTTCATCTACGACGAATGCGGCTCCTGCTGTGAACGTAAGTGCAGCAGATGCACCAGAAACGACCACCGCTAAACTTGGCTTTATCGCGCTGACGGATTCGGCTCCCTTGATTGTTGCGTTGGAAAAAGGCTTCTTCGCCAAGTACGGCATGAAAGATGTGTCTGTCGCCAAGCAGACTTCCTGGGCAGTGGTGCGCGATAACTTAGAGCTAGGTGCCGAAAGAGGCGGCATTGATGGATCTCACATTCTGTCTCCGATTCCCTACTTCATGACCACCGGGAAGATCACCAAAGGCAATACGCCAGTGCCGATGAGCATTCTGGCGCGGATGAACACCAACGGTCAGGGCATATCGATCGCCAGCGACTACGCAAACCTCAATCTCGGTGCGGATAGTACGCCGCTGAAGGCAAAAGTCGATGAGATGAAAGCTTCAGGCAGAAAGTTCAAGTGTGCGGTGACTTTCCCGGGTGGAAACCATGATTTAATTATGCGCTATTGGTTAGCAGCAGGTGGGATCAATCCCGAAACCGATGTCGAAATCGTGGTAGTTCCGCCGCCTCAGATGGTTGCGAATATGCAAACCAAGACGATGGATTCTTTCTGTGTGGGTGAACCGTGGAACGATCGCTTAGTCAACAAAAAACTCGGCTACAACGCGATCACGACCGGAGAATTCTGGAAAGACCACCCCGAAAAAGCGTTTGCAATGCGGAAAGATTGGGTCGATAAGAATCCGAAAGCTGCCAAAGCCTTGTTGATGGCAGTTCAAGAAGCGCAGATGTGGTGCGACAAGGACGAAAACAAAGAGGAAATGTGTCGTATCATCTCGGCTGAAAAGTATGTTAATGCTCCAGTCGAGGACATTCTAGAGCGGATGAAAGGGAACTTCGACTTTGGCAATGGTCGGACACTGCAAAATAGTCCCTTGTTGATGAAGTTCTGGCGCGACCAAGCTTCATATCCGTTCAAGAGTCATGATCTGTGGTTTGTTACCGAGAATATGCGCTGGGGCAAGTTTGAAGCCAGCACCGATGCGAAAGCATTAGTTGATCAGGTCAACCGAGAAGATCTTTGGAAAGAAGCGGCAAAAGCGATCGGACAAGAAGCCGTGATTCCGAAAGAGACTTCGCGTGGAGTCGAAACCTTCTTCAACAACGTCACCTTCGATCCGGCAAATCCCAAAGCTTACCTCGATAGCTTGAAGATCAAAGTCGCGTAAGTGAGTTCAGCCTGAAGGGTTAGCCAACTGGTTAGTCAACTAGCCCTTCACAGTTCACCGTCATCCTCATCAACTATCTCTTCTGCCATGACTATCAACCCGTCTCTTCGTCCCGCTCGATCGTCCAAGTTCTCAAAAGCGCTGAAAAATTACGGCAATAATTTGATTCCGGTAATTGTCTGTGTCATGGCTGCATTAACGGTCTGGCAACTGCTGTGCATGAGTCCGGACTCACAAATGCCAGGCCCGATCAAGGTGATTCAACAAACCTGGATATTAGTGCTTGATCCCTTCTCGGTCGGGGAAGCGGGTACAGGAGTTGGTTTTCTGCTATTGGCAAGTTTGCAGCGTGTTCTAATTGGATATATGCTGGCGGCTGTGGCTGGGATTGCTATCGGTGTTTTGCTTGGAGTCAGCCAATTTATGCGAACGGGTGTTGATCCGATCGTTCAAGTTCTGCGAACGATTCCGCCGCTGGCGTGGTTGCCGATCGCGCTGGGTATCTTTCGTGATAGTCGCCCTGCGGGTATCTTTTTGATCTTCATCACCGCAATTTGGCCGATCGTAATCAATACGGCTCTCGGCGTACAGCAAATTCCGCAGGACTATAACAACGTGGCTAAGGTACTGAAGCTGTCAGGCAAAGAGTATTTTTTTAGCATTCTGGTGCCTTCGACTGTTCCTTATGTGTTTGGCGGTTTGAGGATTGGGATTGGGTTGGCGTGGTTGGCGATCGTGGCGGCAGAAATGATGACACCCGGCGATGGTATCGGGTTTCAGATCTGGGATGCCTACAACTCCGGCGGCGATCTAGGCATGAGTAAAACGATTATCTATGTTTTCTCGACGGGTCTTGTGGGTCTAGCGCTCGATCGTCTGGTTGGTTGGATTGGCTCACGCATTACTTCGGATCACTAAACCCTTCACCCCATTGCTGCATATGTCTGTTTTTCTAGAAGTTGACCACGTTGATAAGGTTTTCCCGCTCAAGGATGGCGGTGAATACATTGCGCTCAAAAACATCGAACTCAAGATCAAACAAGGCGAGTTCATTTCATTCATCGGACACTCTGGCTGTGGTAAGTCCACGCTGCTGAATATCATTGCGGGACTCGATCAAGCATCCACAGGCGGTGTAATTCTCGAAGGGCGACAAGTCACAGAGCCAGGACCCGATCGCATGATGGTGTTCCAGAACTATTCGCTCTTACCCTGGAAGACAGTCCGCGAGAACATTGCATTAGCAGTCGATAAGGTGATGAAAGATGCACCAAAATCGGAGCGGCAAAGTGTAGTTGAACATCACATTAATATGGTAGGACTGCGCCATGCAGCCGACAAAAAGCCGAAAGAACTATCCGGAGGGATGAAACAGAGAGTTGCGATCGCTCGCGCTCTGGCAATTCGTCCGAAGCTGCTCTTACTCGATGAACCCTTTGGAGCATTAGACGCATTAACGAGAGGCAATCTACAACAGCAGTTAATGTCGATCGCACAGGAGAACAATGTCACCTGCGTTATGGTGACCCATGATGTCGATGAAGCTTTGCTGCTCTCCGATCGCATTGTGATGTTAACGAACGGCCCGGAAGCTCACATCGGACAAATTCTATCGGTGCCGATTCCCCGTCCGCGTAATCGTTTAGAAGTAGTGAATCATCCCAGCTACTATGCGTTACGCAATGAGATGATCTACTTCCTCAATCAGCAGAAACGGGCGAAGAAACGCCAAGTCAAAGAACGAGTGTCGATCGCCCGCAATGGCTTAGAGAAGGTCAATCTCGAAATCGGTTTTGTTCCCCTCACAGACTGTGCACCGCTCGTGGTTGCACAAGAAAAAGGCTTCTTCAAGAAGCACGGGCTAGAACAAGTCACACTCAGCCGCGAACCAAGCTGGAAAGCGATTTCGGAAGGCATTCGCACCGGACGACTCGATGCAGCGCAAATGGTAGCAGCGATGCCGTTAGCCATGACGTTGGGCTATGGAGGTCATGCCCCTCAGCCGGTCGTGACTGCACTGGTGACATCGCGCAATGGAAATTCGATTACGCTGAAAAAATCTTTCTTGGAGCAAGGAGTCCGATCGCTCTCTGACTTCAAACGCTTCCTCGAAGAGACGCAAGATCGCGCTCATACTTTGGGTGTGGTTTATCCGACTTCAATGCACAATCTGATGCTGCGCTATTGGTTAGCATCCGGGGGCATTGATCCCGATCGAGATCTAGCCATCACCATTGTTCCACCACCGCAAATGGTTTCTAACTTAGTGGCAGGCAACATTGATGGTTACTGTGCGGGCGAACCCTGGAACTCTCGCGCTGTCAAAGAAGGATCAGGCTATGTGATTGCAACCGATTTAGATATCTGGCAAGGACATCCTGAGAAAGTGCTAGGCGTGCGCGAAGATTGGACACATCAACACCCAGAGACGCACAATGCTCTAGTCAAAGCTCTGCTCGAAGCGTGTGAATACTGTGACGATCGTAGAAACCGCGAAGAAATTCTCAGTCTGCTAGCGCGCCCTCAATACGTGGGTGCAGCCGCAGAATACGCCCGCCCTGGATTCATTGATGCTTACGACAAGGGCACAGGCGAAACCCCAGCCAATCTCCTCCGCTTTAATCAGTTCCATGTGGACAATGCGAACTGTCCCGGTCGCGTTGAAGGACTCTGGATTCTAACTCAGCTTGCCAGATGGGGCATTACTCCCTTCCCGCGTAACTGGATCGAAGTCACCGATCGCGTCCGTCGCGTCGATCTCTATGGTCGTGCTGCCCGTGAAGTTGGCTTCCCGGACAATGAAGGTGATCGTAGTTCCTTCTCCCTTTTCGATGGCAAAGTGTTTAATCCTGATGATCCGATCGGCTACCTTAACAGCCTAGAAATCCATCGCGAGATTCGCATCGAAGAAGTCAACCTTGATGCAGTCGAATCTCCGATCGCAGCCTAAACTTCAAGGATCAGAAACCTTCTGATCCTCTATTCTTCTCACTCCTCTACTCCCCACCTTATGCAAATTCTCTCCGCTCAAACCTCTCAAACCGAAGCTCTCGCCGTCGCTCCTTTTGTCGAGATTGACGGAGTTTCCAAGGTCTACCCGAAAAAAGATGGTGGCGAAGCTGTCATTCTTCAAGATGTGAATCTGACTGTTGCTGAAGGTGAGTTCGTCTGTGTCATTGGTCACTCCGGCTGCGGTAAGTCTACCCTGCTGGACATGGTTTCAGGGTTTGGTCAGCCTACTACGGGCGAAGTGCGCGTTGAGGGTAAACGAGTGCTGCAACCGGGGCCTGATCGCATGGTCGTGTTCCAAAACTACTCGCTTTTGCCTTGGAAAACTGCATTCGAGAACATTTATCTCGCGGTAAATGCAGTCTATCCAGAGAAGTCTAAAGCAGATAAAACCGAGATTGTGCATCAGCACTTAGCAATGGTTGGACTCGAAGAAGCAGCCAACAAAAAGCCAGGACAGCTATCGGGAGGCATGAAGCAAAGAGTCTCGATCGCTCGCGCCCTTGCGATCTATCCACAAGTGCTGATTCTGGATGAACCGTTTGGTGCGCTCGATGCCATCACTAAAGAAGAACTGCAAGAAGAACTGCTGCAAATCTGGTCACAGCACAAAGTTACAGTGCTGATGATTACGCATGATATTGATGAAGCCTTGTTTCTTGCCGATCGCGTAGTGATGATGACTAACGGGCCTGCGGCAAACATCGGCGAAATCATGACTGTCCCATTTGCTCGTCCCCGCGATCGAGCGGCACTAATGGAAGACCCGCAGTATTACACCCTGCGGAACCAGGCACTTGACTTTCTATTTGGTCGCTATGCTCACGATGATGAGTAAACGTTGACAAAGCGGATCGTACCGAACACATCCTCAGCTTTGTTCGGTACGATCGCAATCAGATGCGCTTGTAGCGGTCGGATTTAATCTTGAAGAAGTGTCAGCTCGTAACTGATAACACAGTTCAACTCGAAGCACCCCAATCAGAATGAACTGAGACTTGAAGGCTCTATCTCTCACTGTTGGCTTTGTGGGATTCATGGTTCGGATTTGTTTTCTTTCAGGGCTGGCTCCCCCCTTGATTTCATGACTCCAATCTTGTGCTACTACATCAACTCAACTAGACAGCTTCAGCAAATCCGGTTACAAAACAATCCTGATTTATCCCTCGATCGCATTGTATTCCCTGGGGAAAAACTTATTTTTGAAGCCTTACCCGAAGAACTGCTAGAAATTTATATGTTTACTGCAACCGGATTGCAATTGCTGCAAACGATCGCTTGTCCGCACCTTCAAGTCCTTCAGCGTCCGCCAGCAGAACTTGAGACATAACAGGGAGAGAACCATTTATGGCTGAACCAACTAAAACGCTCTGCCCCTACTGTGGGGTTGGCTGCGGCTTAGAGGTGCTGCCGCCTGCCTTGCCGGGTAAAGCCATCAACCGCGCCTCAGATGGAACACCGATTTGGAATGTGCGCGGCGATCGCGCTCATGCTTCCAGTCAAGGATTAGTCTGTGTCAAAGGAGCAACGATCGCAGAATCCCTCCACAAAGATCGCCTGCGCTATCCGATGCTGCGGGATTCACTAGATGAGCCGTTTCGACGGGTGACTTGGGAAGAGGCGCTTTCTAAGATTGTCGATCGCATTCGTTTAGTGAAGTTTACGCAGGGCGTAGATGCGATCGCGATGTATGGATCGGGACAGTTCCAGACTGAGGATTACTACATCGCGCAGAAGCTAATGAAAGGCTGTCTCGGTACCAATAACTTTGATGCGAATTCCCGATTGTGTATGTCTTCGGCAGTTGCGGGATATCTTCAAAGCTTTGGCTCAGATGGCCCGCCCTGCTGTTATGAAGACTTAGAGCAGACCGATTGTGCGTTTCTAATTGGAACGAATACGGCAGAATGCCATCCGATCGTCTTTAACCGCTTTCGTCGCTACCACAAGAAAAATCGCGATGTGAAGCTTGTGGTTGTAGATCCTCGTCGGACTGAAACTGCTGAAGTGGCTGATCTGCATCTGGCAATCAATCCCGGTACGGACATCGACTTGATGTATGGCTTAGCTCACTTATTGCTGCGCTGGGGAGATATCGATCCGGCATTTATTGATGCCCACACGAACGGGTTCGAAGACTTCAAAGAAGTGATTCGCCACTATCCGCCCGATGTCGTATCTGTTCGGTGTGGCATTGCTGAAGTGGATTTGCTCACGGCTGCACATTATTGGAGCCAATCGAAGCGGGTGCTGTCCATGTGGTCGATGGGGATCAATCAGTCTTCAGAAGGCACAGCAAAGGTGCGATCGATTATTAATCTTCACTTGCTCACCGGACAGATTGGCAAACCAGGAGCAGGCCCCTTCTCACTCACCGGACAACCGAATGCAATGGGAGGACGGGAAGCAGGTGGCTTGTCTCATTTGTTGCCGGGATATCGATCGGTCATGAACGCCGAACATCGCGCCGAACTTGAGCAGCTCTGGCAGCTTCCTTCAGGTGCAATCTCGCCGCATCCCGGTCGCACAGCTTGGGAGATGATCACAGGGCTGGAAACCGGGGAAATTGGGATGCTCTGGGTAGCAGCAACAAATCCAGCCGTAAGTATGCCAGATTTGGAGCGGACAAAAGCGGCGCTGCGTCGATCGCCTTTCACGGTGTATCAAGAGTGCTACTATCCAACCGAGATGGCAGACTATGCTCATGTGTTGCTACCGACAACACAATGGAGCGAAAAAACGGGAGTCATGACCAATTCTGAACGGCGCGTGACGTTGTGTCCTCAGTTTCGGGTTGCTCCGGGTGAAGCGCGAACCGATTGGGAAATTTTTGCAGAAGTTGGACGACGATTGGGCTATCGCAAGCAGTTTGCGTTTAACTATTCGGCTGAAGTCTATGCGGAATTTGTGCGGATTACCCGCGATCGACCTTGTGATCAATCCGGATTGAGTCATACTTTCTTACGCGAAATGGGCGCAACGCAATGGCCTTTTTCCAACAAAGCCGAACCAACTCCACAAAAAACCGAAAACGCGAAACGCCTTTATACCGATTTGAAGTTTCACACTGCTGATGGCAAGGCACGGTTCTCTAACGTCTACTCGCGTGGATTAGCAGAACCGCCCGATGACACCTATCCGTTTGTGTTAACGACAGGTCGATTGTATGGACATTGGCACACTCAGAGCCGCACCGGACGAATCGAGAAAATTCGCCAGATGTATCCGAATCCATTCATTGAGATTCATCCCAAGGATGCAGATCAGTTAGGCATCGAAGCTGAGGAATGGATTGAAGTGCGATCGCGGCGAGGAAAAGCAAGATTTCCGGCCAAGATCACAAAAGCGATTCCGCCGGGAACGGTGTTTGTGCCGATGCACTGGGGCGCATTGTGGGCAGAGCAATCCGAAGCGAATGCGTTAACGCATGAAGTCGCTTGTCCAGACTCGAAGCAACCCGAACTGAAAGCCTGTGCGGTTCAATTGATTCCGATCGCAGAGATCGATGGCTCCGATTGTGAAAGCGACACCAGCGAGTCAACGCAAGCTACACTTCTTGCCTCTGCTTCTTAGCGGTTTCTTCAAGTATAGATTCTACCTAATTGTTGTTGATAGAATCCGCGATGTAACAAAGCACATGATTCTCTTTACGGCGATCGCCGTGACTCGGTATGCTCTCAGCAGTAGAGGTGGTAGGTATTTATGCGGCGATCCCTGTGGAAATCCTTGCGTGAGGGACTGAGAGACGATAATTTTCTCGGTTTCCTCGAACGAATTGAAGGCTGGGTTTCCAAGATCCTGTCGATCATGATGCTGCTGGTGATTTTTTTATCAGTGTTTCAACTCGGCAGAGTGCTGTTTGTTGAACTCACCTCGATTTCACCGAATGACAACTCGACCAGAGTTCTGTTTACAATTTTTGGTTTGTTTTTGAATGTTCTGATCGCGTTTGAGATTCTAGAAAACATTACCGCTTACTTGAAAAAGCACGTCATTCAAGTCGAGTTGGTCATTGTGACTTCACTGATTGCCGTGGCTCGAAAGATCATCATTCTCGATTTAGAGAAAACGGCTGGACTCGATTTAATTGCGCTGGCAGCCGCGATTCTTGCCCTTTCGGTTAGCTATTGGCTGGTTCGCAAAGTTCCCCCAAGAAATCATCATTAAGGAAGCGATCGATGAGTCCTTTTTTTCAGTTTGAATCTGATTTTGTTGATTCGCTCCGCTGCATTCCAATGATTGTGCGATACAAGTTAGATACTTGTGGTGTCAAACTAAAGTTACATCAGTGGAATAAGTTTAGTGAATCCGATCGACAACAGACCGTTGATGCACCTTGCAGCACAGAAGATGAAGTTCGCAAGTACAAAGAATTATTACACCAGCTAATCGAGCAGCGTACAGGAGAGACAGCAACGGACTTAGCGATCGACGAGAATCCCTCGTGGAATGATGCGGTCAATATTCCTGAAAGCGTGATTCAACAAGCTGAAAGAGTTGGCGTGAGGATTACACCCAAGCAATGGGAATCGCTCACACCAATTCAACGGTTTGTATTGATTAAGTTAAGTCGATCGTCGCATGAGAACGCGAATTTTCTACCTGCTGTGAAGGAGTTTCAGTTGATTCCGGTGTGAACTCTAACCACGCTTGGTAAAGCACTAAACGATTTCTTGACTTGTGGGTGACGATCGAACCGATTGGAACGGTCGTTCTTTTTGCGGCGTTATCAACACATCTATCGCCAACGCAACGTCGCGCTCAAGGCTGTTATTTACTCCACAAGCATTCTATTGGGGTCGATTGTGGTAGGACAAGCAATTCTGGCAGCAATGGATATTCAGTTGATTTCTTTGCAGGTTGCAGGGGGGGTGATCTTGCTTTTATTTGCCTTGCAGATGGTTTTTGGACTGGCTGTCGAACTGATTATGCAGGCAATTGGTGTTCAACGGTGGCTTAATTAACCATCCCAAGCAATGCACTATCTCTTGCTCAAATCGATCTCTCTTCTCATCCACACCCTCAAGCGACGATAAATTCCGGCGCGATCGTCTCCCCACTCTGCGTTTCACAATTCACCACTCAAGCGCGAGTCTCAAACACTCAAGCGCGAGTTTCAAATACTCAAGCGCGAGATTCAAAGACTCAACGACGAGTGTTTGAGACTCAAGCGCGAGTCTCAAACACTCGTCGTTGAGTCTTTGAATCTGATTCACGAGAATTGATCACTCGCGCTTGAGTCATTAAGACTCGTTCACGACTGTTTAAGCTGCATTGATGAGTCATCAGAGTTCAGTGTCGAAGAAGAGAACGTCGATCGCCCTTCTGATCCATACAATCAAACGCTGAATTTCAAACGCGATCGTGCATTCTCTAAACCGATGCGCGATCGCTAAACTATAAACAGATTTATTTCTAAGACAGACATGACCAACATCACCCTCGCCCTGTCTCCAGAACTCGAACAAAGACTTCGCATTGAAGCCGCCAAGCAAGGGCTTGAACCCGATCGCTACATTCTCAACACCCTACAAGAACGTTTACTCAGTTCCCCGACCTCGCTACCGACCGAAGCCGAACTGCTTCAAAAAATCAACATTGGCTTTTCCTCAGAAACTTGGCAGCAATACCACGCTTTGATCGCCAAACGTCAAGCTGAAATCCTCACTCCCGCAGAACATGAAATTCTCATTCAATTAACCGATCGCCTTGAACGCCTCAACGTTGATCGCATTCGAGCCATGATCCAACTTGCAGCGCTAAGGAATCAACCCTTAACCGAGTTAATGCAATCTCTAGGCATCAATCCCAATCCAGAAATTATGGATTATGCCTGAATCACGCCTCACTTCAGAGCAACGAAAACAGATCCAACAACGCGCCCGTTATTGCTGTGAGTATTGCCTGAGCCAAGCAAAATTTTCGCCTGATCCTTTCTCGATCGAACATATCATTCCTCATTCAAAAGACGGTACGAGCGAGTTAGACAATCTTGCGGTTGCCTGCCAAGGTTGCAACAATTTCAAATACAACCACACAGAAGCGATCGATCCAATTACAGGTGAACTTGCTCCGCTTTATCATCCCCGACAACACAATTGGCAAGATCACTTCACTTGGAGCGACAATGCAGATCAAATTCTGGGGCTAACCCCGACTGGACGTGCCACGGTTGAGCGTCTACAGCTTAATCGAGAAGGAGTGGTCAATCTTCGCCAAGTTCTACGCTCGATTAATCAACATCCTCCATAACTCTCATCGCTAAATTTCAAACGTGATCGCTAACAAGAAATCAATTTGGCGTACAGTGATCAAGAGTTGGGATCGCCCAACGGTAGCGCCCCTTGTTTCCCAGATTTTTGTCCCCAAATTTCTATGTCGATCGCGTCTTCCCTACCCGAACAACTGCTTGATCTTGCCTTACGCTCCGGAGCCGAATGCGCTGAAGTATTTCAATCGCAATCGCTGTCTCGTCCCGTCTTTTTTGAAGCCAATCGCCTCAAACAACTCGAAAGCACCGAAGCCGAAGGAACCGCCTTACGCTTGTGGAAACAAGGTCGCCCAGGGTTAGCTGTAGCGTATGGAGCCGTTGAACCGCAAGCACTCGTCGATCGTGCCCTTGCCATCAGTCAACTGAATGAACCCGAAGAAATCGAACTGTCTCCCGCTTCGCAATTGTCTTATCCCGATGTGGGGCAATCGGTCAGCGTGGAGCAGTTAGTCGAATGGGGCAAAACCGCGATCGAACTGGTGCGCGATCGTTATCCAGAAGTGCTGAGTTCTAGCGGTTGGGATTGTGAAGCGGAAACGACGCGCTTGATCAATTCCCACGGACTCGACTGTGGCTATATGGATACAACGTTGAGCGGCTTTCTTGAAGTGGAATGGGTTCGGGGCGATGATTTTCTCAATGTCTCTGATGGTCAGACTGAGCGCGATCGACTTGATCCGGTGGCGATCGCTCAACAAGTGTTACAGCGATTAGACTGGGCAAAAGAAAATGTCTCAACTCCGGTCGGACGAGTGCCAATTTTGTTCACCTCGAAAGCGGTGGATATGCTGTGGGGAACGGTGCAATCGGCGTTAAACGGAAAGCAAGTGATCGAAGGCGCATCACCTTGGAACGATCGACTCGGTAAGCTTGTGACTTCAGAAGCAATCACGCTTTCACAACAACCGAATGCAGGCCCCTTTAGCTGTCCATTTGACGATGAAGGCACACCGACTCGGATGATTACCTTTATCGATCGCGGCGAACTCAAGCTGTTTTACGCCGATCGCACGACTGGAAAATTACTCGGTAGCGGCACGACCGGGAACGGATTTCGATCGGGCTTAGGCAGCTATCCCACACCGGGATTATTTAACTTGCTGGTTGAGCCAGGAAAGAAATCGCTAGAGGAATTAATTGCGTCGATCGACAACGGCTTGATCGTGGATCAGATGCTCGGTGGCGGTGCGGGAATTTCGGGTGAATTTTCGGTGAATGTCGATCTCGGTTATCGCGTTGAGAAAGGTCAGATTGTGGGACGGGTCAAAGACACAATGGTTGCAGGCAATGTTTACACCGCATTAAAGAATTTAGTCGAATTGGGTGGCGATGCAGACTGGAACGGCTCTTGCTATACGCCCTCGGCGATCGTCGAAGGCTTATCCTGTACAGGTCGCGCCTAAATCCCACTTTTGAAGCGTCAACCAGAGGCGCTACAATGTGACGGTTGAATTCGAGAACCTACCTTGATTGAGCGTTACACCCTGCCTGAGATGGGCGATTTGTGGACGGATCACTACAAATTTAAAACCTGGCTACAAGTTGAAATTGCAGTGTGTGAAGCACAAGCAGAGCTAGGTTACATTCCCCAAGAAGCCGTCGAAGAAATCAAAGCCAAAGCGAACTTCGATGTCGATCGCATTCTCGAAATCGAAGCGAAAGTTCGTCATGATGTGATCGCATTCCTAACCAACGTCAATGAATATGTTGGTGATGCGGGACGCTATATTCACCTGGGCATGACCAGTTCAGACGTGCTAGATACTGCGCTGGCACTGCAAATGGTGGCAAGTCTAGAGGTGATCATGACGCACGTAGAAGCGCTGATCCAAGCGATCCGATACCAAGCCCAACAACATCGCAATACGGTGATGATTGGTCGATCGCACGGCATTCACGCAGAACCGATTACCTTTGGATTCAAGCTTGCAGGCTGGTTAGCAGAAATGCTGCGTCATCGCGATCGTCTCTGTGCCCTGAGAAAATCGATCGCGGTTGGTCAAATCTCCGGAGCCGTTGGAACTTACGCCAATATTGACCCACGCATTGAAGCATTAACTTGTCAGAATTTGGGACTAGAACCCGATGCCGCTTCAACGCAGGTAATTTCCCGTGATCGTCACGCTGATTTTATGAATGGCTTGGCATTGTTGGGAGCCTCGATCGAGCGGTTCGCGGTTGAAATTCGCAACCTCCAAAGAACCGATGTCCTCGAAGTTGAAGAATTCTTCTCGAAAGGGCAGAAAGGCTCGTCTGCGATGCCCCACAAGCGGAATCCGATTCGATCGGAGCGCTTGACCGGAATGGCGCGTCTCCTCCGGGGTTACGCAACCGCCGCACTCGAAAACGTAGCCCTCTGGCATGAGCGCGATATTTCGCATAGCTCAGTTGAACGAGTTGCCCTACCGGATGCCTGCATTCTGGCGCACTTCATGCTGGTAGAAACCACAGATTTGATCAGAAACCTGCTGGTCTATCCGGAGAACATGGCGCGGAATATGAACGTCTACGGGGGTGTTGTATTCAGTCAGCGCGTCATGTTAGCACTGGTGCAAAAAGGGTTGAGCCGGGAAGATGCTTATGCGATCGTCCAATCCTGCGCTCACCAAGCCTGGAACCGTGAAGACGGCAACTTCCGCAAACTCTTGAGCGAAGACCAGCGCGTGACTCAAACCTTATCGCCTGCCGAACTCGATGAATGCTTTGATCCACAAGTTCACCTGAAGAACTTAGATCAGGTCTATCAGCGCTTAGGCATTTAGCGTACTTTGACTTCAAAGGTGTATTCGTACCCTTTGAAGTTTGAGTCAAACTGGAGCGTGTAATCTCCGGTTTCAGGGAGTGTGCCCGTCCAGGAACTAGGCTGCTCCAGATCTGCAATTAATGACTTGCCACTGGGCGAAATGACTGCGGGAAGAAGCTCACCACGATTGCTGCCACTCGTTAGCGTCATTTTCTGCCCTTTGGCAAGATTAAAGCGGTAACTATGCGTTCCGCCGCCCACGAAGCGATCGCGAATCTCGATCGAGTCTTGTCCCCTGCCAAACTGAACGCGCTCAGTTTTTTCACCACAGGTCTTGTCCGTTCTGTTTTTAGCAATCCATCCCGGCGTTTCACCACTGATTCTAAACCAGCCATTTTGCTCTTCTTTGACATCTACATATGTCCCATTTTCCAGCTGTCCGACAATGTTCTCGGTTGTGGTTGCTTTGGGAGACGATCGTACATTGAGCGGGGAATCCGGATCATTCACTCTCGCCATCAAAACTATGCACTTTTCAACCGTTCGAGTGCCCTGAGTAGGTGTATCGCGTGGTGTATCAGGTTCAGGAGTGGGTTGAGAAGTCTCGTCGTTTGTGTTGCTCTTTGCGATTGGCGCAGAAGATTCCGAAACAGGTGGAGAAGGGCTAACAGAAGGGCTAGGAGTAGCAGTGTTGCTCTGTGCATTGGGTTGAGATTGAGGCGTAGAAGAACAGCCTGCAACCAGGGCAAGAACTGTAATAACTCCAATCAAGCGTGACCAGGAACCGTGAAGCAGCATAATGTAAAAACCGAGTAATATCGTAAAGTCTGCTTCAATAGCAATTGCACGAATCACGGAAACATCTGCAAGCGCTAAACTAGGAATCCGAACTGTCTTGATGCTTATGTTGGTCGCTACTTTTTATAAATTTGTTCAACTGCCAGATTACGTAGAGCTACGATCGCCCCTGCTTGCCCTCTGCCAAGCCCAGAATTTGCGGGGAACGATTCTACTGGCACAAGAAGGAATTAACGGTACGATCGCTGGTTCAAAGGACGCGATCGACACCATTCTAGAGTTTCTCAAGCGCGATCTACGGTTTGCAGATTTAACG
This sequence comes from Leptolyngbya sp. DQ-M1, assembly GCF_039962505.1. Taxonomy (NCBI): domain Bacteria; kingdom Bacillati; phylum Cyanobacteriota; class Cyanophyceae; order Leptolyngbyales; family Leptolyngbyaceae; genus Leptolyngbya; species Leptolyngbya sp. DQ-M1. The sequence goes on along the minus strand of NZ_JAMPLJ010000004.1, from coordinate 315,956 downwards.
ATCAAAGAATCTGAAACAGGATCGCAAATGTTCGATCGCATGAAAGTCAAGCTCAAAAAAGAAATTGTCACTTTGGGACGTGCAGAAGCTGACCCAACTCAGCAAGTCGGAACGTATGTAAAACCGCAAGATTGGAATGCAGTGATTTCTGATCCGGAGGTGACGGTGATTGATGTGCGAAACCAGTTTGAAGTGGCGATCGGTAGCTTTGAGGGCGCGATCGATCCGCAGACCGCTTCGTTTCGGCAGTTCCCGGAGTATGTCCAGACTGCGCTTGATCCAACCCACCATAGAAAAGTTGCAATGTTCTGCACAGGCGGAATTCGCTGCGAGAAAGCTTCGTCCTACATGCTTGCTCAAGGTTTTGAGCAGGTTTATCATCTCGAAGGTGGCATCCTCAAATATTTAGAAGAAGTACCCCCCGAAGAAAGTTTATGGCAGGGTGAATGCTTTGTGTTCGATCAGCGAGTCGCAGTGACTCATAGTGTTAGCGATGGTTCCTATACAATGTGCCAAGCCTGTGGTCATCCAATCTCACAGGATGAACAAGCCTCGCCGCAGTATCAACCGGGAGTATCTTGCCCGTATTGTGCAGACTCCTAAAGAAACTGGTGTTTATCCTCCAAGTGGCAGACTGCACTTCTGCACTGGATGATAAACACCAACTCAACTGCTCGAACTCCTTCACCATAAGCAAGCCGCACAAGAAACAGTATTCCCCAAACGGGTACTTCGACTGGATGGAATTCTCCCCACAGGTTGACGGATTACCACGCTCGATCGCAAACAATAAGGAGTTCAACTTTATAGGATGCGACTATGGCAAACTCAACTCAATCTGCAAATCTTGATCAAACGATCGCCCTGTTCAGCTCTGACCTAGTTCAAATCGATCCAGAGGCTGCACTTGCCAATATTGAAGCTTGGCAAGCCCAGTTAAAAGGAACCGAACTCGCAGAAACTTTGGGAGAACTTAAGCTCGCGATCGATGGCGGGATGCGTGGTGGTGAAATTGGATCGATTCTGTCTGATCTCGGAAAGCAAGCCACTGCTGCCGCAGCGACCGAGCAAGGAGAAGCAGCAACAAAGCTGCAACAGTTAGGACAGATCCTTTCTAACGCAGTGAAGTAAACAAATAGAACGCTAAGAGGATCAAGGCTCTTCTTAGCGTTGATTCTTAATAAAGGAAAACTGAGCCGTTGTTTTCGACTCGCATTGTGATGCTGTCGGTTGCTAAGTTGGTTGTTGCATTCAGTGTTACTTCGATCGTGCCAGGCAAGGTGGCGGATTGTTTCGGAGTGACATTCAGCAAGCCCGCATCTTGACGATCGAAAGTCAAAGTGGTTGGAACCCGCAGTCCTCGCAGCGTCACGGTTCCGCGTCCAGGTAGCGTTCTTACCTGCGTATCACCAATCGCTTGATAGAGAACTGCGGCATTGGTTTGATTAATCAATGTAACATCCACGCGATCGCCGCTGAGGGTCACTTGTGCTTTCGGTGAAAACTGTGCTTCGGGTGCAGGAGCGACTGTAGGTTGGGTAGATTGAGAAAATACGGGAGTCGTTGCTCCACCGATTGCGATTGCAGTCGCCAAGACTCCAACCCCGATTTGTCTCAACATAATCAATCTCCTTGTTCTTAAATTCGATTAAATTTAGGGACATTAGTGCGTCTTTCCCATCAAATTAATGATAATTAAAAAATCGTATTTGTCATCATTACAACATTCTCTCTACTGAAAAGAACACTCAAAAAGGTGGGCAATCTTAATGGATTGCCCATCGCTAAATGCTCAATTTTAGTGATATCTCAAACAGTGTTTTAACGTTCTAGTGATATCAGCGAAGAATTTCTGCTATGCCCGTTTTGGCTATACTTCTCAGCTAAAATCTGACGATAAACCGCTTCATAACCATCCACCATCTGCTTCACACTAAAGTTATTTTCAACGTGCTTGCGACAATTAAATCGATCGATCTCATGAACTCGATACACTGCTGCAACACATTCATCCACGTTTTGACACAAAAATCCAGTTTCTTCATGTGCAATCACCTCGGAAGTTGCTCCGAGTTCCAGCGCAATCACCGGAGTTCCCGCTGCCATTGATTCAACCATGACGAGTCCAAACGGCTCCCGCCAGGTAATCGGAAATAGCGTTGCGATCGCATTTCCCATCAGTTGATTCTTCTGAGCATGATTTGCCTCACCCAGATATTGAATCTGCTCCCCGTCAATGTGCGGCTTGATTTCCTGCTCAAAATAGTCCACATCAACTCGATCGATCTTACCTGCCATTTTCAGCGGGTATCCAGTGCGCTTAGCAATCTCGATCGCGTGGTGCGGGCCTTTTTCCGGTGAAAGTCGCCCTAAAAAAGCCAGATACGGAGGCGTGTCTGGCTGGGAATAAAATCGATGGGTGGAAGGATCAATCCCGTTATAGACGGTGGCAACGTAATTTAATCCTAATCGGGGTTCTCGTTGTGATTTAGAGATACTAACGTAAGGTTGTGATTTCGCAAAACTAAAGGCTTTCTGATTATCTAAGCTGAATGTGCCATGTAGGGTGTGTATGGTGGGCGTTTTGACCAACTGAGCGCAGGCTAAAGCGGCAAAACCGATATGTGAATGAATAATGTCAAAGTTGTGAGCATTTTGATAAACGCGATTTAGCTCGATCGCTTCATAAACATTAAATTCTTGAACCGATGGATCAAGGCGTAGTGCGCTAGGATGAATCGCATCGAGTTTTGCCTGAGTTGTAGAATCCCCAGTCGCAAACAAGGTTACATCATGTCCTCGACGAACTAGCTCTTCGGTTAATAGACTCACCACGAGTTCTGCACCTCCATAGGCTGGAGGAGGCACCGTTTCCCATAAAGGAGCAATTTGAGCAATCCGCACGTAAACCTCCGTAATAAAAGGGTCAGTGAAGAGCATACGAGTATTTACGGAACTTCCACATCTGGCTATCGAGTTACGGCATTAGGTAGATGAGCTTATGGCGCTAATCGCTCTGTGGACTTCAAATCAGACTAGGAGCGATCGTTGCTGCGATGGTGGAGAGCGTTTTATTGTCAGCGGCAGGATGATCAGCCGTCTTCAGACATTAGATTCTTCAATCAGCTGAATTCGACCCAAGCGGACGGCGTAGAGTAAACGATCGATTGCTTGTTTTTCTTCGTCGCTGGTCTGGTCGTTGAGCAGAGCATCTCTAAGATGCTGACAATCACGCAGGGCAATTTTTCCAGTGCTGCTGACTTCAGCAAATAATTCAGAAAGCGTATCTGAGGGCAATGGAAGATTGTTCATTGGGAAGCATGGGAAATTATCGTAACCTTAGTATTGACGCTCTACCCCGTGAAGTCGGTGACAGGCTGAGGACTGGCTTGTGACTTTTTTTTACTTCAAAAGTGATTTACATCACAATGGACTGAAATCACGCTGCTTGTTGCTTCAGATAGTTTTCGCGATTTAAACGGTGGAACGTTCCCTGCTTAGTTTTATAGTTTGACAGCCGCATCATCCTCGATCGACAGCATAAACTGAATTAGATCGGTTTGATCTTGAGGCGTAAATCTAGCCGCTTGATCCACCCACGCTTGATCCACCCAATAGTTGTGCTCACTGTCATTACTATTGATGTTGATGTGTGTTTGATGTATGTTCCGACTAAAAAAGTCCACCGGGAATTCCAGTGGACTTGATTGCTTTCTAAGAGTTAGGGACTATTGACCGAACGCATCTTTGATGCCGTCAACTGCTCTTTTCACAGCGCCCATGTTGTTGTCGATCGCGTCTTTTGTCCGAGACGCATCTTCATCTGCTCGCTTCTGGATGGTTGATGCATCTTCTCGTGCTTTACGTGCAGCAGTGTTATCTCCGTCGGTCGAGCTATTGACCTTGCTCGCATTGCTCTTCGCCGCGTCTTTCACTTTGTCTCTAACGTTGTCCACTAAGCCCTTGGAGTTATCTTCAGTTGCTTGTGCTGCACCTTTAGCGGTTGTTAAAAGCACGGGAGATGCGTTTGCACTCGGAGTCGAGAACCAAAGCGAGGTCATCATTAGAACAGCAAATAATCCAGTGATTAAACGCTTTACAAAATAATTGGGTTTCATAGAATACAGTCTCCGTAAAAATTAGCCTCTTACGTTTTACTGGAAGCAGCGAACTCGGCATATCGTTCTCGCGATAGAAGTTCTTGTGTCCCAAGGCTTACTTAAGCTTGCCTGAGCGATCGTACGGTTTCTCTAACACACAAAGCCGCTTGATCGATCTCCTCTTCAGTGTTAAATCGTCCAATTCCAAAGCGAATCGAAGCATAGGCTAACTCATCAGGAACTCCGATCGCGCTTAACACATGAGAAGGTTCTATCTTGGCAGAGGTGCAAGCGGAACCGGATGAAACCGCGATCGTCGATTGTAATCCCAGCAGTAAAGCTTGTCCGTCTACGCCTTCAATGCTGATGTTCAAATTTCCCGGTAGACGCTCTTGTGGATGCCCGTTGAGATGAATGCCATCCCTGTTTAATTGCTGCCATAAACGATCGCGTAATTGCTTGATCTGCGCCGCTTCAGAAGTTGGATCAGCAATTTCAACTGCTTTACCGAGTCCAACAATCAAAGGGGTGTAAAGTGTTCCCGATCGCATTCCTCGCTCGTGTCCGCCTCCGTGTAACTGTGCTGAGAGTTGAACTCTCGGATTTTTTCGCCGCACATACAATGCACCAATCCCTTTTGGCGCATAAAGCTTATGTCCTGTGATTGACATTAAATCAATGTGATCGACCGTGAGCGGAATCTTACCGATCGCTTGGGCTGCATCAGTGTGAAAAAGAATGTTGCGACTGTGGCAAAGTTCACCGATTTTGCCGATCGGCTGCAACACACCAATCTCATTGTTTGCTGCCATGACTGAGACGAGAATTGTATCTTCACGCATGGCTTTTTCAAGTTCAGTCAGATTGATCATGCCGAAGCGATCAACTCCCAAATAAGTTACTTCAAATCCTAGCGATTCTAGATAGCGACAGGGGTCTAAAACGGCGTTATGTTCGGTTTGAACCGTAATAATGTGCCGTCCTTGATTGAAGTAAGCTTCGGCAACCCCTTTGATCGCTAAGTTATTAGCTTCAGTTGCACCACTGGTAAAAATAATCTCTTCGGGTGTGGCGTGAATTGTTTCTGCAATGATTTGGCGGGCTTGTTTAACAGCAGCTTCTGCTTCCCAACCATAAGCATGAGTTACACTTGCGGGATTGCCATAATGCTCTGTGAAAAAGGGCAGCATTGCGGCTAAAACGCGATCGTCTACCCGTGTGGTTGAATGGTTATCAAGATAAATCGGACGCATCTACAGTTCAATCCTTATGGATGTCTATCTAACAGCACCTGATACTTTGTTTCAGATGCCCAGAAAGAGGTACTTTGGAAAGAGGGACTTTGAAGGCTCCGAATCGCACTAGGGAGATCAATCAGTTTCATCGATGCGGCTTTCTAAAATTTCGAGGATGCCTGTGATCATGAAGCCTCTATGTATTGCAACTCGACGTAGCCTAAGATTAGTCGCACATCGCGTTAGGTAATACCCTTCTTAAACAAGGTTGGTAAGTCCTGTTCGAGCGTATGAACGATCGCGTCAATCCGTTCTTGTTCAATCATCCCAATCTCCGGTCGCTTGGTTTAATCCCATCCAATCGAGACATCTTTGCATTGCTTGGTACATCGTTTCAAGGTCAGCATGATAGCGCCGTCCATGCCCCGGCAGCACCCATTCAAAATCATAGTGACTCAGTTTCTGCATTGATCGCTTTAATTCATCCCAAGAATACCAACACGCTTCACGAAATCCGACCAGATGATTTTGTCTTGCTGACCATGCCAGATGATCGCCTGTAAACAGAAACTTATTCTTATACAGTAAAACCGTGTGTCCTTTGGTATGCCCAGGAACTGGGATAATCAACAACTCAGAATCAAGCTGAAATGGCTCCGTTCCTGTGAGTTTAATTTCAACGCTCTGCGTACTGCGGGTGATCTCGTCGGAATGCAAAATTCGATCGCATTCAAAATGATCGTGAAACTTCTGATGATCCGCAACATCATCACGATGCGTTAAGTAAAGATAACGCACTCCACCCATTGTCTCTAATCGTTTTACCAATGGAGGCGTGAACCTTGGCGAGTCTATTAAGATATTACCTTCGGGACGCTGAATCAAATAGCTTGCAGCACCATAAGAATTCTCAGCGTGATAGCCGCAATGGTAAACATTTTCAGCAACTAAAACTGGAAAGCTCGCTTGAGCAAGTTTAATATCGGTTGGTTTTTCAACGGTTCCGATCGAACCTGTTGGACAGGCTAACAAGGCTTGCAGTGCTTGGAGCCGCTCAGTTTCATTCGCGGGTTGATGAAATACGATCGATTGGCTGTCTTCGCGAGCAAAGATTTCTGGAGACATCCAGCGGCAAGTATCACAATCAATGCAAGAACGATCAACATAAAAATCGCCTGCCACATTCTGCGATCGACGGTCTGCTAAGTGAGCCATTTTCGACTCCATAAAACAATCACCTTGATCATAGCGAATGCAAATCCGATCAAGGGGAGCGGTAAAAATGGGTCGCCTAGGATTCGAGCGAAAGAACGATTCTATTAAACAGAGCTGAAGTAAATCGATCAAAGAAAAATTAGCATTCAAATTCTGTTACAGCCCTCAAAAAAACATGAGCTCGACAAAGTTCTCCGCTGCGTTGCTATTCCACCAAGTGATTAAAAATCCGGGGCGGGACGCAAACGCAGCAACAGGCTCGTCGAACTCATGTCAAGTTGAAAAAGGGCTTGCCATTGGTCACTTGCAGCATCAATTCTGCTCATGGTTCTGTTTTGCTAGGTCCAAATTGGAAGATCTCAGTCAGCACGAACGGCGAGAGTTTGCGTTGGTAAAGTCTGACAAATTCTGACAACACTTCACGCCTGTCCCCGATCGTGCTTATGAATCCCTGAGCCGCACTCACTTCATGGTTGTGAGGGGATCACTGAGCGCGAATTGACTGAACGATCGATCCGAATAACACCCCAGTTCTGGTGTGAGTGGCGATCGTCCAGTTCCCAGCCCCGCAGGCAGTGAGATATCCTCAGATTGCAGCAACCGACTTTGAGCCGGAGTACTGACAGCCGCTAAACCCACACGCGGATCAAGATTGAGAGGTTGTTCAAGTTGCAACCGAATAATTTCGTTGTTATCAATATTAGGTGGACGACCTACCGAGAAGGGATAGTTATTGTCGTTTGCAACCAAGATTGTGAATGGATCGATGACTAAAACATCTTCGATCGTTTCAAACGGAAATCTAAACGTTGTACTGCCATCACCATTAAGGTCATCTGGATCTTCAATCTTTAGTAGATCGACAATTTCCTGTTTTGCAACAAAGCCATTGGCATCTTTTTGAGAGAAGTCAACCTTAAAAATCTTCTTGAATTGAGCCGCATCACCCTGGTTAGGGTCACGCTCAATCACCAGATATTCGTTGTCATTCACAACGGTAAAATCGCCGATCGCATGGTTCGGACTCGACAAAGGATAGTAACCTACTAGCCCGGTATATTGCTTTGATGCAACATCAAACTCATAGATTCTTAAAGCATTACTCGGATCGCCAACCACAGACCCTTCTAGCAACGGATACAGCTTGGATTGATCCGGGCTAATTGCCATTCCTTCAAATCCCCTCGATTGCCCTAAATTTGCAACAACTAAATTGCCGTAGTAAGGCTGATTCGCATCGGTAACGTAAGATTGGGATGCACTCGGACTTAAGTTTGGACGCGAATAGCCTGTTCCGGCAAAGTAATCATCGATCAAGACCGATCGACCTGTTCCCGGAAAATCAGTAAAGAAGCCATCTACGCCTAAATCAATGAACTGCTTAAACTCAGCTCTAGGATTGTTCTGATAGTCCGAAGCTAGGAAAAACGGATCATTTCGCAGCGTGTACAAGTGTACGAGCAAACCTGCACTGTGAGCATCTTGAATCAGCGTCGTCGGTGTACCTAGAACACGATCGACATCACTGATTTGTCCGTCTCCATTCAAATCATCAGGTCTACTATCATTGTTACGATCGACCGTGCTTGCTGGAATAATCAATCGCTTGTCGGGACCGATGCCTGTTGCATAAGTCGCAATCTCTGCAAGTCCTTCCGGTTTGACCAAGTCTGCATAAGTGCGAGCGTTACCATTTGCAACAAAATCGAAGGGGCTGCCTGATCCACCAATCAGTTGAACGAGCGGCAGATCAACGCCTGCATTAGGCATGATGCTGTGATTGAGGTCTTTTAGATTGCTCACTTCAAACGATTGAACATAGACCCGGGATGGGTCAGTAAAGCCACTTGCAACGAGTGTATCGATCAAGAGTTGACTCGTGTTATAGCCTTGGTTTGCGAAAAAGGTTGGATGCTTTGTTTCTGGATAGATGCCAATCTTACGTCCAGTTTCTTTCTCGGTTTGCTTGACTAAGTCAATCACTTCTTGCAAGGTTGGAACTTTTAGCCCATCATTATTGAACTGAGTTCCACGCAATGCAGGCAATCGCTCGATCGCGCTTAGCGTCTTGATTTCTTCTAAGGTGAAATCTTCCGCAAACCAACCTGTGACAGAGCGACCATCGAGAATTTTCGTTGTTTTACGATCGGCGAACTCTGGACGTTGATAGATATCAGTACTGGTGTCTGTTGTATTGAGTGAACCATCTGCATTGAGAACAGCGAGCATCGGTTCATGACGAGCAATCAGAACGCCATCTTTTGTAACGACTAAATCCGGTTCGATGAAATCGGCTCCACCTGCGATCGCAACTTTGTAGGATTCCAATGTATGTTCAGGACGTTCGCCCGAAGCACCTCGGTGTCCAATTACGATCGGTGCATTGCCAGTTAGCGTATCGAATTCTGGTCGCTTCAAAACATCAGGGTTTTGGGGCGATCGCACAAACGGAGCCGTGATTTGATCGCGTACTAAGTCGCCTGTGCCTGGAAAATCATCAAAGAAGCCATCCACACCCAATTCGATAAACTGGCGCAGTTCTAGTTCTGGATTGCCTTTATAGTCCGAGGCAAGGTAGCGGCTTTCGTTGCGGAATGTGTAAGGGTGCACAAGCAAGCCTGCTGCGTGAGCATCATCAACCAACGAGCTAGGCGGCAGCGTTACTTTATCTGCGTCATTGATAGTTCCATCGTTGTTGAGATCGTCGGGTTGCCCGTTGCCGTCACGATCGACGGCCTGCACCGACACAATCATTCTTTTCCAGGGACCAATTCCGCTCGCATAGGTAGCAATTTCTTTTAGACCTTCTGGAGTTCGTAAATCACCATAGGTGCGAGAATCGCCACTGACTACAAAATCGTAAGGTTGAATCTCAATCAATGTGCCATCGTTTCGCACATCACTTGCATCAAACAACTGAACCAGCGGAATGTCTACACCTGCATCCGGCATCAAATTGAACTTGAGATCTTTGAGATTTCCAACTTCAAAGGATTGGATAAAGATACGATCGGGATCAGTAAAATTGTTCTCGACCAGCGCATCAATGAGTTGTTCACTCGTGTTGTAGCCTTGGGTTTCAAAAAACGTTGGGTGCTTTGTTTCTGGATAGATACCAATTTTGCGCCCGGTGTCTTGTTCAACTTGCTTCACTAGCTCGATGATTTCATCGAGCGTTGGAATCTCGAATACGCTGTTATAGATAGTTGAACGAAATGGCAATTGCTGGATCGCTCGAATTTGCTTGATTTCAGCTAACGTAAAGTCTTCCGCAAACCAGCCCGTTACAGGTGTGCCATCGAGAATTTTCGTTGTTTTACGATCGGCAAATTCTGGGCGCTGATAAACATCGGTTGTCGTGTTGCTTAGATCAACTGTGCCGTCATCTTTGACCACCGCTAACATTGGCTCATGACGAGCAATCAGAACGCCGTCCTTTGTCGTTACCAGATCCGGTTCAATAAAGTCGGCTCCGCGCTGGATTGCTAGCTGATAAGCTGCGATCGTATGTTCGGGACGTTCTCCAGAAGCACCCCGATGTCCGATTACAATTGGAACTTCGCCGTTGAGCGTCTTGAGATTAAAGAAGTTCGGAGTCGGGATCGGCGCGTCTAACACTTTCCCGGTTGCATCCGTGTTTAGCAAGAACGGGCCAAATTCGTCTCCGAACCACAGGGTTTTATCTGCCCCAATCGCAAAAGATTCGATGTCGAAATCTGCTCCAGTTAATTGGCGATCGCTTTGCGTTTGATTGACGATCGAGAATGGAATCTTTTGATCAGAATCATTCAGTTGTAAATAGTTGAGAATTTGAACACTGCCGTCTCCGGTTTCGCGCTCCCGGAAATTGGGCTGAAGTTCATAAACTCGCAGTTGAAAATCGGAACTATTTTCTTTACGTCCAAAGCCATTATCGGACATGAACCAAAAAGAGTTCGGACTCGCAAACTGAACCGCACTAAGTCCTTGCACAGGCTGCCCAGGGAACGGGCCTGTTCGCCCATTCCCTGAGATGTCTTTACCTGAATCAGGACCTTCTGCAAATGTATCGGCGGGTAATGATGCGAATCCCTTTAATGTAACGATCGTCATAAATTTCTATACCTAAGTAACACAGGTGAATAAAAATCGTGTTCACCGCAGTATTACATATCAAGATTAAGAATGATTTATGTAAGAGAGAAGAGTTAGGTTAAAAAATAGATTGCTGCAATTAATAGAAAATGTGCAAGGAAAGGCATCTAAAATTTGCATGAAAATCAACACTTAACTAACACTGATTGATGTAGTTAAGAATCAATTATTGAATCAGTATTAACTATGGTATTCGTTGTAATAAAAAATACGGCAGGAGCTAAAAGAACGTGAGTTCGACGCAAATTCTTGACTACGTTTAGATCTGCGCGTTGCCCCCTAAATCCCCCACGGGTGGGGGACTTGGAGAAGCAAAATTCCCCAATCTCATGAGTTCTCCCGACCGTCAAAGTCCCCCAAGATGGGGGATTTAGGGGGCAGGATCGAGCCTAAACGCAGCGAGGAAATCCGTCGAGCTGACGTTAAAAGATGTTGCATACTCCTGCCCGAGTCATACCGAATTAAACATAGAATGCGACAGATCATACTCAAAGTCCCCCAGAATGGGGGATTTAGGGGGCGAGAATCTGTCGCATCCACAAATCAATCTGGTATCAGTTCAGAAAGAGAGCAGGCTGTTTTCAATCTGCTCTCCTTCACGCTAAGCAATCAACATAAAGCTAGATTGTGTCAGACTGCTTGCTTGAACTCCCACTAACGTTGCTAACAACTCATTGCTAGTTCCCGCTTGAATGAGCGTATTGTTAGCATTCGCACCTGTCCCTTGGAGAAGGCTTAACCGTCCAAAGGTCAATCCCCCTGACAGAGCAATCTTATCGCCTTCGGAGATGTTGAAGTCTTGGATTGTGTCAGAACCATTCCCTGTTGCTAGCGCAAACACATCAGCTTCTGTACCGCCTACCAGGATGTCACTGCCGAGGCCGCCATCGAGATAGTCGAAGCCAGCACCGCCGCGCAGAAGATCATCACCGCTAAGTCCGAAGCTGCGATCGTCACCCCCTTGAGCATTCATTACATCATTCGAGCCGTCAAACCCGCTCACCGTATTATCTAAATCATTGAAGAAGGTCACAGAATTGCGGTTCAGGATTTGAGCGAGATCTGCATCGGCTCTGAACACATCAAAGCTATCTTCAACACTGCTCTGCCCGTCAAAGATCAATTTTCCAAGGTCAATAGATGCTCCTGTTGCTTGACTCAGATTATTTAGATTCTCCGAGTGAAAATTTCGTAGAATCACACCTGTATTGGCAACACCCTCAAAGCTGATCACAAGATCATCACCTTGCTCAGTCAGCAACAGATTGCGAGCCGTCAAATCCGCACCCCTAAATTGAATTGTGTCTGCTTCAGCGATCGTGCTTTCTGAAGGATCAACACCGACACCACCAAAATTCACAACAGCTAGATAACCCTCGCCTGTCGTTACTTCAGCCGTCTTTTGTCCACCCTCAGCCTTAAGCACCTCCGAAAACCGTACCCCAAACATCGTTTGGTACATGAGACGGTAAATTTCAGTGTTGTCTAAAGTACTGGGCAGTAGGTCGGCATTCATACCATAAGCTTTGGAAACGATGCTACCCGGAAAGTCGGGTGTCCCAACCCAGCCGACTCCAAAATTCCCCATCGGGCCATCCAAACTATCCATTGATGCAAAAGGTTTCCAAGGAGCGTCAGCGCTCGCTGTGCTGCCATTCACACCATCGAGGAAATTCCGAGTCGTGTTTGTCGTGGTGGGATTGACATTAATGAAAGGAACTTCAGTTTCGCTATCGAGCAATTCTGGCGTGGTAATCGCGCTTCCGGTCGGACGAGTGTAAGGTTTAAACTGGGAAACCTGCAACCCTCCAGCATCACTATCAGCAGCAGTAATAACTAACGTGTTGGGGTCTTGTGTATTCACGTAATTCATCGCAACCCCGATCGCCGCATCCGCCCGTCGGACTGCTTCAACCGTTCCAACGGCATTGTTGTTGTTCGCGAAGTTATCGCTTCCTTCCTCTTCAACTACTGCAAAGAAACCATCCGGGTCTCGCTGAATAATTTTGAGAGAGGCATCGAGCATTTCCGCAACTGTCGGAGCGGTTTCGACATAGAGCGGCTTCGGATTTGCTGTATTTAAGCCCAAGGCTTCTTCGGTACGATCGTCAAACGTATGAATCGCAGAAAACACGCCTAAGAGCTTTTCTGGTGGGGTTGAGCCATTCACCGCAGCATTCATCTGCTCCTCGGTGTAGACTACCGTGTAGCCTAAAGACTGTGCTAGTTCGATCAAGTTAGTACTTGGGCGACGCTCTGGGCGGCTTTCACTGGCATCTAATTCAGCCGTGACGTGAAAGCCGGTCGTTCCTTTGGGGAGCATGTAAAGCTCACCACCCCCCAAAATCACATCCGTACCAGAGCGAATCACTTGTTCAATGATTTCAGAAAACTTGTCTCGCGATCGGATATCGTCACCTAAACGATTTGTGGTTTCAGCCGCAAAGGCAGCAGAGCCTGGTTCTGCCAAATGTCCGGATTGAATCAAAGCAGTTGCTTTTCCAGCGTCGATCGCTTCTTCGAGAATTGTTTTGCCAGCTTTACCAGACAGTGGGACAATCTCGGTGTTATCTTCCTCCAGACCAAAGGATTCATCAAACACCTTAACACCATTGGCGTGAGTCACAGCACCCGCGTTGGACGTTCCAGTCAGCTGGTTTTCCATGTGTCCCAGGTAAACACCAGCGTTGGACATCATATCCCAGTTCAATCGACCGTCTGGCCCTTTGTCGATATTACGTACCGCCATGTAGTGCGAGGGGCTAGTGCCATCTGGGTGAATAAAGATGACGTTCCCTGTGTCTTTCGTTGCAGCCGGAGCCGGGGTAGGAGGCGTAACGCGAGTGGGCAATTCAGTATTGAACAGCGTCTCGTACATCAACTCGTACATGCCTGTGTTATCCACAGTGGCAGGTAGCTTTTCTGCATTCAGTCCGTGAGCTTTGCTGACGATCGAGCCGCTAAAGTCAGGCGTTCCGACCCAGCCTACAGCAAAGGGAAAAGCATCGCCACTTGCATCAGGAGCTGCAACGAAGGGCGTAGTGTTTGCTCCGGTTTGACCGTCAAGGGGAACAGGACGGGTTGAAGTGGTGAGATTGGCATTGACAGTTCCAACAGGTGCAGCGGGATCATCGCGATCGGTGGTTTGCAATCCGCCTGCATCACTATCTGCGGCGGTTAACAGCAGGGTATTGGAATACTTATTCACAAAGTTTAATGCAATCCCGATCGCTGCATCTGCGCGGCGAACGCCTTCGATTGTTCCAGCCGCGTTGTTGTTGTTGCCGAAGTTGTCGGAGCCTTCTTCTTCGACGATCGCAATGGAGCCATTGTTGAAGTTGGGGTGCTGTTCCATCAACTTCTGGGTGACATCCAACATTTCACCGACCGTTGGAGCAGTTTCAACGTAGAGCGGTTGCCCACGTTGGGCTAGAACTTCTTCAGGTCGATCGTTAAAGGTGTGGACTGGAGCAAAGACTCCTAACACTTTGGTTGGGGGTGTCGGGTACTTGGTGGAATCGAGCAATTCGTTAAGCTGTTCCTCGGTATACACCACGGTGTAACCTAGGCTCTTTGCTAGCTCAATTAAGTTTTCAGAAGGACGTTGCAGCGCGTTGGTACTTAGAGCATCATACTCAGCAGCCGTGCCGTGGAAGCCACTTTGCCCCACGGGGATCATGTTTAGTTCACCGCCACCTAAAATAAAGTCTGCACCAGATAGAATCACTTCTTTAGTAATGTCTGCTAATCGTTGACGAGGGGGAATTCGCTGACCATTGACAGTGATCTCGCCAACTTGAGCCACGAATGCAGCCGTACCGGGTTCATAAGCTGCTCCTGACTGAACTAAAGCGGTTACTTTATTCGCAGCGATCGCTTCTTGAACGATTGTTCTACCTGTGTTGCCAGATAATGACTCAACGGGAGAACCATCGGCATCAAGACCAAACGATTCTGCGTAGGTTTTTGCACCTGTTGCGTGGGTTACGGCACCGGCATTAGAAGTTCCTCCTAACTGGTCTTCCATGTGTCCTAAGTAGACACCTGCACGATCGAGATTGTCCCAGTTTAATCGTCCATCAGGACCTTTATCGATGAAGCGGGTAGCTGCGAAGTGAGAAGGACTTGCACCATCTGGGTGAATGAAAATAACGTGATTACCAGTTGTCATAGTGTCTCAAGGGGAGATTGTATATTGAACTGCTGAGGAACGGGTCTGTACGAAAGCCTGAAAAATTTCCGCATAAAACTTTCCAACGGCTAGTAAGCGTTGGAACATGAAAAGAATGGGAAAAGCTCGATCGAGATATGAGTAAGCAGCGGCTTAATAGTGATGTGAGCCTTTCATTTCTTAATCTCAGATGTTTATCTAAGCTCTAAGAGAAATTACTAAAGCTTCAACACCCACAATTCCACACTAAACAATTCCACACTAAACAATTCCACACTAAGGTTAAGGCTGGTCTAAGGTTTGCTTGTTAATCAGATAAGCTATGTCAGAGAAAATGATCATTGGTAGGACATGCACTAGAACTATACTTTGGCAACTCTCTTAAGTTAAGTAGCTATCATCCAGAAACACTTCGATAAAGATCTTATACCTGCCGCAGCGACGATTATTCGTAGCATTGAGTGAGTGATACCTCAAACACATCTGCGAATGCGATCGCAATTTCTCGCTTCACTTCCTCGATCGTAATTCCTGGTACAAACTGCTCCAAACTTCCCACAGCCTTATCTGCAATGCCACACGGCACAATGCGATCGAATCCACTTAAGCCAGGATTAACATTCAAAGCAAAGCCGTGCATTGTGATCCAACGGCTGACTTTGATGCCGATCGCGGCTAACTTTCGATCTTTTACCCATACTCCGGTCAGTCCCGGAATTCGCGTTCCCATTAACCCATAGACTGCTAACACACGAATAATCACTTCCTCTAACTGCCTGAGATACCAATGCAAATCTTTTTGATAGTAATTCAAGTTCAGAATCGGATAGCCTACAACCTGACCAGGACAGTGATAAGTCACTTCTCCGCCGCGTTCGATGCGATGTAGCTCATACTCAGATTGATTTGGATCGAACTTGAGAAATCCTAAATCTGAACCTTGACCCAATGTGTAAACTGGAGGGTGTTCCAATAATATTAAAACATCATTAAGGTCGGGGTTTTGTTTCCGGGCATCAGCTAGCGATCGCTGCCACTCCCAAGCCAGTTTGTAAGGCATTAAACCTTGAGTGTAGAGAAGACACGATCGCATCTACGTATTAATCCTCAAACATTTCACTCTGGATTACTTTTACAAAAAAATCAAGCGGAATCAAGATGAAATTACCGAACATTTCAAATCAAGAATTGTCAACAGATGCAAAACATTTTTAACCAGATGGTTTGCTCCAATACAAAGTGCTAGTGTGAAGTTAATCACCCACCACTTCACGGGAGGAAATAGCTTATATGAAGCTTGTGATCCAGGGAAAGAACATCGAGATTACAGATGCAATTCGAGAGTACGTTCATCAAAAAATTGAGAAAGCGGTGAGCCACTATCAAACCCTCACAACTGAGGTCGATGTTCATCTCTCTGTTAGCCGCAACCCCCGTCTGGTTAAGCAGATTGCTGAGGTTACGATTTACGCAAATGGAACTGTTGTCCGAGCAGAGGAAGGGAGCGAAAATTTATACGCGAGTATTGATTTAGTTGCAGATAAAATTGCACGTCGTTTAAGAAAATACAAGGAGAAACGATCGAACCATCGCCACGACAAATCTGTTGCAACCGTGGACGATCAGCCGATGATTGAAGATCTGAATCTTGATCGAGAGCCAGAACTTCCAGCGCAAGTTGTTCGCACCAAGTATTTCTCTATGGCGCCGATGACCGTGGATCAAGCGATCGAGCAGCTTGAACTGGTGGGACATGATTTCTATATGTTCCGCAATGTCGAAACGGGTGAGATCAACGTCGCCTACGAGCGCAATCACGGTGGATACGGTGTAATTCAGCCCCGAAATGGCAACGGACACACCCATCAAAACGGACACCAAACCCAACAAAACGGCAGTGGTAAACACACAAGCGACAATGTTGAATCGCTTATAAGATAACAAAAGGGGGTGCGTTCAATCGCGCCCCTTTTTGTTAGGACAGTTTTATTAAGACAATCTGAGGTTTTGATGTAGCGAATCAAAACAGTTTGATAATCCAACATTATCAGTTCTCAGGTTGAACAATCTTTTTCTTTCAACAAGAGCAGATATTTTATCAATCGCTTCAATTTAGGTGCTGAACAGTCTTGATTTTCACACTCTTCACGGTGAAGAATCGAGCCTATGTTTCTGCACTTTGAATTGAAGTAAAGATTGCTATTTCTATTCATGCGATCGCACTGGATACGATCGCGCATTCATTTACTTCTAGGAGGATGGTATGCAAAGTAATTCGATTGGCATCCGAAGCGTGGCGATCGTAGGCCCTTACCTCAGCGGCAAAACGACTTTACTAGAAAGTTTGCTTTGGGTCACAAATGCGGTTACTCGCAAAGGCACAGTGCAAGACAAAAACACAGTCGGAGATAGCAGCCAAGAAGCCCGCGATCGCCAAATGACGGTTGAATTGAACACGGCTTATACCACTTATGAAGGAGTGCGGTTTACGTTCCTCGATTGTCCCGGTTCGGTTGAATTTGCTCAAGAAGCACTGAATGCACTAATCGGTGTGGATGCGGTTGTTGTGGTGTCAGAACCTTTAGTCGATCGCGTTCTCACCTTGTCGCCATTGTTCAAATTCTTGGATGATTGGGAAATTCCGCACTTAGTTTTCTTCAACAAGATGGATCGCGCCGATGTGGACTTTATGGAAGTTCTACACGCGCTGAAAGCGGTTTCAAGTCGTCCATTGGTGCCGCATCAATACCCGATCGGACGCGGAGAAACGCTGACTGGCTTTATCGATTTAGTCACAGAACAGGCTTATCACTATCATCCGGGTGCGCCTGCTGATCCGGTGGCTTTCCCCGCAGACCTCAAAGACCAAGAGCAACTAGCGCGGATGGAAATGCTCGAAACCTTGGCAAATTGGGATGATCATCTCTTAGAAGAACTCCTCGAAGAAATCGAGCCACCCCAAGACGAAATTTTGCAAGACTTGAAGATGGAACTGGGCGCAGATTTGATTGTGCCTGTGTTCTTTGGCTGTGCCGATCGAGACTTTGGAGTACGACCTTTACTCGATGCCTTGCTGCGTGAAACTCCGGAACCAGAAACGATCTCAGAGCATCGTGGCATCAAAGCTGGCAACACCGAAATTGCTCAAGTGCTGAAAACCTACAATACTCAACAGGGCGGTAAGCTTTCGCTGGTTCGAGTGTGGCAGGGAACAATCACGGATGGCATGACCTTAAACGGAGTTCGCATTGGTGGAATGTATCGCTTGATGGGTCAGCAACAACAAAGTGTCAATGCGGCTCAAGCAGGGGAGATTGTTGCGCTGGCTCGGATGGAAGGGATTAAAACTGGAGATACACTCACTACTGGACAAGCCCTCTCACTGCCGAAGCCAGAGCAAATCAAACCTGTCTATGCAATGGCAATCCAGGCAGAGAAGCGCAATGATGAAGTGAAGCTTACTGGAACATTAGCGAAACTGCTTGAAGAGGACTGTGGTATCTGTTGGGAGCAGCATGGCGATACGCATGAAATCATCTTGTGGGGACAAGGCGAAATTCATCTGCAAGTGGCGCTCGATCGCTTACGCCGCAAATACAACCTGCCCATGACCACGCATCTACCGCAAGTTCCTTACAAAGAAACTGTCCGTAAATCGATTAACTCACACGGGCGCTACAAACACCAGACCGGTGGACATGGACAGTTTGGAGATGTGTATCTCGATATTCAACCTGTCACGCGTGGTGAGGGCTTCCAGTTCGGTGAGAAGATCGTTGGCGGTGTGGTTCCCAGGCAATACATTCCTGGTGTTGAAACGGGAGTGCGAGAATATCTCTCACATGGCCCGCTTGGATTCCCGGTGGTTGATGTTGCCGTGACTTTAACTAATGGCTCCTACCACAGCGTTGATAGTTCAGAGCAAGCGTTTAGACAAGCGGCTCGAATTGCAATGCAAGAAGGTATGGCGAAATGTGAGCCTGTGTTGTTAGAACCCATTGTTAAAGCGACAATTTCAGTTCCTTCAGACTTCACCTCGAAGGTGCTGCGATTGTCGAGTGGTCGGCGGGGTCAAGTGCTGGGCTACGATGCCAAAGATGGCTGGGTCGGTTGGGATGATGTGATTGTTCTACTGCCGCAAGCTGAGATGCACGATTTAATTGTGGAACTACGATCGCAAACTATGGGAGTCGGCTTCTTCCAATATGAATTCGATCATCTACAAGAAGTCCCCGATAAGTTAGCGGAGCGAGTTTTGGTGACAACCGGACACAGCAACGGGAATCGATCGAAGTAAGCCTGGTTGATATTTTGCTTGGAAACACTACTGAGCGATCGCAAGGTGAGCCGATCCGTCTACTTCTGTAATTGAAAAGTTCAAACCCGTAGTTTTGTCATTCATACGCTACGGGTTCTTTTTGTGTCACATTAGCAGTATGTGATGTTTTGTGAAGCGCTAATGGAACTCAAAGTTTTACCGAAACAGGCAATTCTGGCAAAAACATTTCATTGGATTAATGTTGTCAGCCTGTTTGTCATGCTGACGAGCGGATTGCAAATCTACAATGCCAATCCGGTATTTGGCGGTAGAGCAGGAATTCCAATTCCGCCACTCTTTACGTTAGGCGGCTGGCTTGCAGGCGGGCGAGATTGGCACTTCGCTGGAATGGGATTGTTTTCGCTGAACCTGCTCTGGTATGGAATTTATGTCGTCGTAACGCGACGGTGGAAGCATCGATTCGTGGGCACAAACGATATCAAAGCCCTGCAAACCGGAAAAAACCCAAAGCGAAAATATTACGCATGGCATCGGGTTGCTTACACGGCGATCGTTCCCATCCTGCTGCTTGCGATTCTGAGCGGCATTGGAATGTATAAACCTGCTCAATTTCCCTGGATTGTCGAGATGTTTGGAGATTGGCAGGCGTTAAGAATTGTGCATTTTTCTAGCGTTCCGACCGTGATTGGATTTGCGATCGTTCATTCCGTTCTCGCGCTCAAAGTTGGTGGCTCTCGCTTGATTGATTCAATGTTTTGGTAGTCGTAATGCAGAATTTTTCGCGGCGTGAATTTCTCAAAATTGCTGGAGTTTCAAGCTCAGGATTGATTCTTGGCGGCTGTGGCGTTCCGATTTTTGCCGACATGGTGGGTGCAGCCACAGAACCGCTCAATCAAAAATTCGAGGAACTATTATTTCAGCCTGAAAAACCTGTTCCTGAATTTGCAGTCAGTCAAATCGAGCCAAATCAGCTTATTGTCAATACGTTTGGCTTTACCCCTGTCCTTGATCCAGCAACCTTCCGATTAATTATTGATGGCGAAGTGAATCAGCCATTATCCCTGAGCCTGAACGACATTTACAAATTACCGCTGACCTCGATGGTCATTCGTCATGTCTGTGTGGAAGGATGGGCAGCGATCGTGCAGTGGGGCGGAGTGCGGCTGCGAGACTTGATCCAACTGGCGCAACCGAAACCGGATGTTAGATATGTTTACTTTCAGTCCGCCGATCGCTATTCCGAAAGCTGGGACTTACGATCGTGCCTGCATCCTCAAACACTGATGGCGTACCAGAAAAACGGCGAACCCCTGCCGATTCAAAACGGGGCACCTTTGCGGGTAGCTTCCCCGATTAAACTGGGATACAAGCAGAGTAAATGGGTAACGCGAATTACCTTAGTCAATCAACTCGGACGATCGCGGGGCTATTGGGAAGACCAAGGTTACGAATGGTTTGCCGGATTGTAACCCGAAATCTGAAGACAATCGGGAATCCCGCCCTCCATTGTTTGCTGTGAGCGATATGCTGAAACACAGATTTGAGGAAACTTCATGCCCTGGCAGCGTCCAGACGGTCGGCAACCCGATCAACTCCGTCCCACCACTTTCACCCGTCGATTTACTAAATTCTCCGCAGGTTCGGTTCTCGTTTGCTGTGGAGATACTCAAGTGCTTTGCACGGCCAGCGTCAAGCCTAAAGTGCCTCGATTTCTCGAAGGTAAAGGGCAAGGCTGGCTCACCGCAGAGTACCGGATGCTACCGGGAGCGACCCCCGATCGCCAAGAACGCGAACTGCTCAAACTCTCCGGACGCACCCAAGAAATTCAGCGCCTGATTGGACGCAGTTTGCGATCGGTGCTCGATATGACAGCACTCGGAGAACGCACGATTACGATCGATACGGACGTGCTGCAAGCCGACGCGGGAACCCGTACCGCTGCTATCACAGGTGCATTTGTAGCGCTGCATGATGCGATCGACTCGTTGATTCAGTGCGGCGACCTCGATCGCTCTCCGATTCGGCATCAAGTCGCCGCCGTTTCGATCGGCTTAATCGAAGGCGATGCGTTTCTCGATTTGAATTACCCTGAAGATGTCACTGCTGACATTGACTGCAATGTGGTGATGAATGATGTCCTAGAAATCATTGAAATTCAGGGCACAGCAGAGCAAGGCAGCTTCACCCGCCGACAATTAGATCAAATCATGGATCTTGCCGAAAAAGGCATCAAAGAATTGTTAGAATTGCAACGGCAAACGCTAGAGATTCATCCCAGTCATTAAAATCCACGCAACAAACTGCTGCGATGTGCCAAATGTTTCAGCAGAGTTCAGGAAAAATACAAAGAATCGCCGCTAAAAAGACACGTATCATAAGTACAGTTAAAAACTGAGACCACTAGCCCCGCGATCGAGTCAACGCATCGGAGTATGTTTCAGCAAGAGCATCTGTCAGTTAACAGTAATCTTACCGTATTGAACCACGTCCAAAGGTGGTTCGAGGGATTTTGGCATCAGCACGACCCTCACTTTCCCCGTCGCGACAATCAGCTTCACCGTCTTAACCTCGCTTTGGCAGAAGGATTCACGAATGCAGTGCGCCACGCTCATTCTGGACTTTCAAATGACACCTCGATTGACATTGAGGTCGCCCTACACGACGATCGTATGGAAATCCAGATCTGGGATTGGGGACAACCTTTTGATCCCAACAATATCCGAGAACCCCAGCCCGGAACTCTACAGGAAGGAGGATATGGCTGGTTCTTGCTGCGCCGCTTAGCCGATGAAGTGAGCTACGATCGCCAGGGACAGCGGAACTGCCTCAGAATTGTAAAGTACACTCCCGAAAGTCGAACGGCTCAGGTGTCGAATTCGTGTTGACGGGGCTAGACTAGAAAAATAGAGACGCTTTTTCAGTAGCATAACGTCTCTTGACCCGCTATAGTTTTCCTGCACTATAGTTTCCCCGTATTATAGTTTTTCACACTGTCCCACAGGCAAAAGGCAACTCATGATGAAAGGCTCCCGCAACCTCGCGCAATCACTGCCCCTCACTAAAGCGAAATCCAAAGTGACAAAAGCTGCGCTTGTGGGCTGGCTGCTAATTCAGACTGTGCTGATGAGTGCTCCGGCAATGGCTCAAGCCCGCCAGAACTTGAACTATACGGGATTGCTAAAAAAAATTGATGCAGGTGAAGTCGAGCGAGTCGAAATTGATGAAGCTCAGAGCATTGCGCGAGTCCGCCTCCAGGGACAGAACAAGAACGAGCCACCGATCGAAGTGCAGCTATTAGAGCGCAATCCAGAGCTAATCGATCGCCTCCGCAAGAATAAGGTATCTTTCGATTCTCAGCCCACCGCCGATAATAGCGTCGTTGTAGGACTGATTGCGAATCTACTACTGTTTATGTTGCTGATTGCTGGATTGCTCTTGATTCTACGTCGATCGAGCAACTCTCCGGGTGGGCCTGGACAGGCGATGAACTTTGGTAAGTCTCGCGCTCGATTCCAAATGGAAGCCAAAACGGGGGTCATGTTCGATGATGTCGCAGGCATCGAAGAAGCGAAAGAAGAACTTCAAGAAGTCGTCGCTTTCCTAAAGAAGCCAGAACGCTTTACGGCGGTAGGAGCGCGAATTCCGAAAGGTGCGCTGCTGGTTGGCTCACCCGGGACCGGAAAGACGTTGCTGGCTAAAGCGATCGCAGGTGAAGCAGGTGTTCCGTTCTTCTCGATCTCTGGTTCTGAGTTCGTCGAAATGTTCGTGGGTGTGGGTGCCTCCCGCGTCCGCGATCTGTTTAAGAAAGCGAAAGAGAACGCACCTTGTATCGTGTTCATTGATGAAATTGATGCAGTAGGACGACAACGGGGTGCCGGAATTGGGGGCGGCAACGATGAGCGTGAACAAACCCTAAACCAGTTGTTAACCGAGATGGACGGGTTTGAAGGCAACGCTGGAATTATCGTCATCGCCGCGACAAACCGCCCAGATGTTCTAGACTCTGCTTTACTGCGTCCAGGACGATTCGATCGCCAAATTACGGTTGACTTACCTGATCGCAAAGGACGACTAAAAATCCTCGAAGTCCACGCCCGCAACAAGAAACTTTCAGATGAAGTGGATTTAGAAAAAATTGCACGTCAAACTCCCGGCTTTTCGGGGGCTGAGTTAGCTAACTTGCTGAATGAAGCTGCGATTCTTACTGCACGTCGTCGTAAAGATGCGGTGACGATGCTGGAGATGGATGATGCGATTGATCGCGTGTCGATCGGGCTTGCGAAAAATCCGCTGCTGGATTCGACTCGGAAGCGAATGACTGCCTATCACGAAATCGGACACGCTTTACTCACGACCATTTTAGATAATGCTGATCCGCTCAATAAAGTGACCATCATTCCGCGGGCGGGTGGAATTGAAGGATTTTCTCAGACGGTTCCCAATGAAGAAACGATCGATAGCGGCTTATACACTCGCGCTTGGATGCTTGATCGGATCAAAGTGATTTTAGGGGGTCGGGCAGTCGAAGCGGAAGTGTTTGGTGAAGACGCGATCGACGCTGGAGCGGCAAGCGACATTGGCAAAGTCACTCAGATCGCTAGGCAAATGGTGACGATGTTTGGTATGTCGGATTTAGGTCCGGTGGCCCTGGAAAGTTCAGGCGGCGAAGTATTTTTGGGGCGGAACATGATGCCACAATCCGAATATTCTGAAGAGCTTGCTAGCAAGATTGATCAGAAGGTGCGCGAGATTGCGAAGTTCTGCTACGCAGAAGCGCGGCGACTGATGCGGGAGAATCGCCCTCTAGTCGATCGCTTAGTTGATGTGCTGCTGGAGCAGGAAACGATCGAAGGCGACCAATTCCGCAAGATTGTTCAAGAATACCGCGATAGCTTATCGCAGACTGCAAGCATTACAAGCTGAGATTAGAAGAAGCCCTTTCAAGATGCAGAAAGGGCTTTTTAGATCGTCTCTAATAACATTCAATTAACGCGAATTCGATAATTTTTTGCGCTTCGTTGTTCACTTGCCCTGGAATAGAATTTGGGGTGAGTCAGCAACGCAGCGAGGAGACTCGTCGAACTTACGTTCAATTAATGTGCGCCTTCCTTGGAGACTCATACCAAATTGATTTTTGAGTGCTACAGATCTTGGAAGCCCCCTAAATCCCCCACTCGTGGGGGACTTCAAGCCAAATCTGTTTCGGATTCTCAAAGTCCCCCAGTATGGGGGATTTAGGGGGCGAAGGATCTGTCGCATCAACAAATTGATTCGGTATCACGTAAAAAAAAGCAGTTGACCGTAAAAAAAGCAGTTGACCGTTTTGATCAACTGCCTCAAAAATCTAAGCGTTGGCAGACTACATCATTCCCATGCCGCCCATACCGCCCATACCGCCCATGCCACCCATGCCGCCCATACCGCCCATATCAGGCGCAGCAGCAGACTTCGGTTCAGGCTTCTCAACCACAAGTGCTTCAGTTGTCAGCACCATCCCCGCGATCGAACCTGCATCTTGAAGTGCCGATCGCACCACTTTTGCCGGATCAACAATCCCCGCAGCTAAAAGATCTTCGTACTGGTTGGTCAGCGCGTTATAGCCCTGGTTAAAGCTCATTTCTCGCACTTTCTCAACCACGACAGATCCTTCAACTCCTGCGTTATCGGCAATTTGGCGCAATGGAGCATCGAGCGATCGCACAATGATATCAACACCAATTTGCTCTTCCGGATTAAGACTCGCTTTCAACTCTTGCAGCTTGCTCGCTAGGTGGATCAGCGACACGCCACCCCCCGGAACAACCCCTTCAGCGACCGCCGCTTTAGTTGCGTTCAGCGCATCTTCGATCCGGAGTTTGCGATTTTTTAGTTCGGTTTCGGTTGCGGCTCCAACTTTAATGACAGCAATCCCACCTGATAACTTAGCAATCCGTTCTGCGATCTTTTCCTTGTCGTACTCAGAATCACTGCGCTCAACTTCTTGACGCAACTGAGCGACACGCTTCTGCACATTCTCACCACTGGAATTATCAGAAACGATCGTGGTCGCATCCTTGGTTACGATGATTCTTCTGGCTGTTCCTAGCATTTCTGCTGAAACTGCATCTAAGCTGAGACCAATCTCTTCTGAAATCACTTGTCCATCGGTGAGAACCGCAATATCTTGCAGCATTTGTTTGCGGCGATCGCCAAAGCCCGGTGCTTTGATCGCCACCACATTTAACACACCGCGCAGACGGTTCACCACCAGCGTTGCCAGTGCTTCTCCTTCCACATCTTCCGCAATGATCAATAGGGGTTGACCCGCTCTTGCGACTCGCTCTAATACCGGAACCAATTCTTGAATCGAATTGATTTTCTTGTCGCACAGCAAGATTGCCACGTTTTCGTATTCGACAATCAAGCGTTCGGTATCGGTGACAAAGTAGGGCGAAAGATAACCGCGATCGATTTCCATCCCCTCAACCACTTCGAGTTCAGTTGCCAAGGATTTCGATTCTTCAACCGTAATCACACCATCGCGACCGACTTGATCCATTGCAAACTGAATCATCTGTCCGACTTCTTCGTCGTTTCCAGCCGAAACGGTTGCCACTTGAGCAATTTCGGTGCCTTCAACGGGTTTCGCTGCTGCTTGAATCTCAGTGACCATTTTAGCGATCGCTTTGTCCATGCCGCGCCGTAAGCTAATCGGGTTTGTGCCTGCGGCAACGTTCTTTAAGCCTTCGCGAATCATGGCTTGAGCGAGAACCGTTGCGGTTGTGGTTCCATCTCCGGCTAAATCTTTGGTTTTAGAAGCAACTTCGCGGATCAAAGAGGCTCCCGTGTTTTCGAGTGGGTCTTCGAGTTCGATTTCTTTTGCGATCGTCACCCCGTCATTCACAATCTGAGGTGCGCCGAATTTCTTTTCCAATAAGACGTTCCGACCCCGTGGCCCTAACGTGACGCGCACTGCATCCGCGAGCGCGTTTACGCCGCGCTCTAGCGCCTGCCGGGACTCTTCATCAAAGACAACAATCTTTGCCATAAATTTTAGCCAGTTCTCCACCTAGAAATTTAGCACTCACTGGGACAGAGTGCTAAAGACTCGGAAGATCGGAAAACCGTATGCTCTAGAAATTATTGGGATTTTAGGTACTGCTTCAAGCTCAATAACGTTGCCGTTTGTCCAAGGCTGATCGGCAAAAGCGAAATTCCTTCGAGGCGGGATTGTACCCAACCGTTGCCCCATGCCCATTCATGAAAGCCATCAATTCCTTGACTCAGAAGAAATCGAATCCGGTTTGGTTCTGCAAGTTCGACTTCGTGCTGAATGGTAACAAGCCCAATTCGTCCAGTTAACTTTGTGCCGGGAGTGAGCGTATCTGAGATACCGATCGAGAACCGCTCAAACCACAGCCAGTTCTGTAATTCTTTCACTTGAGTCAAACTTTTCGTCAGCGCTTCTTCCGAGGCTTCGAGTTCAATGCGGAGGCTGCTTTGCTGAAATGTGCCAAACATAGTCAAATCGACCCGTACCGTACTGTTTCAGTATGGCAGATCGGCAGAAGGGAGCGCAGGGCTTTAAAATTGATAAGTCGTTATTTGTGACTGTCGAGATGAGTAGCGTTCTTGTGATTAGTGACGCAGAGTTTGAAACTGAAGTAATGAACGCCGCTCAGCCTGTGCTGGTGTATTTTTGGGCAGAGTGGTGCGGCCCCTGTCGATTGATGGCTCCGGTGATGAATGCGATCGCGGCGGAGTATGGCGATCGTTTAAAAGTGATCAAGATGGAGGTTGATCCCAATCCTGAAAGCGTGGCGAAATGCAAGATTGAAGGCGTTCCGGCGTTTCGGGTTGTGCAAAAAGGTGAGATTACACAATCGGCAGAAGGTGCGATGAATAAGGAGAAAATCAAAGACCTTTTAAATCAAAGTTTGATTACCGCGTAAGAGGGAAAAATGCAGTTTGCCAAACGCTTAGAGCCGCTTCAAGCTAATGTTTTCGCAGATATGGATCGTGCTAAGTCGAAGGCGTTATCTGCAGGACAGGACATTATTGATCTATCGCTGGGATCGTCTGATTTGCCAACCGAACCGCACGTCATTCAGGCGATCGAACAGTCCTTGCATGATCCTTCGACGCATGGTTATTTGTTGTTTCACGGCACACGAGCGTTTCGACAAGCTGCAGCGCGTTGGTATATCGATAAGTTTGGGATTGCGGTTGATCCAGAGACTGAAGTGTTAGCTCTGGTTGGATCGCAGGAAGGAACAGCTCATTTACCCTTAGCTGTGTTAAATCCGGGTGATTTTGCCCTGTTGCTTGATCCCGGATATCCGTCTCATGCGGGCGGAGTTTATTTAGCGAGTGGGCAAATCTACCCGATGCCGCTTCGGGCTGAGAAGGGGTTCCTTCCAGTCTTTGAAGAGATTCCGTCTGCTGTGTTGGCTCAGTCTCGGATGATGGTTTTGAGCTATCCGCACAATCCGACGACTGTGATCGCGCCTCTGTCTTTTTTCCAAGAAGCAGTGCAATTCTGCCAAACTCACGATTTAGTGCTAGTTCACGATTTTCCTTACGCCGATTTTTATCTCGGCTCTGATCCGATGCCCTCAGTGCTGCAAGCTGATCCAGAAAAATCAGTGTCAATCGAGTTTTTCACTTTCTCAAAGTCCTATAAGATGGGCGGTTTTCGCGTGGGTTATGCGATCGGGAACGCAGACTTAATTCGAGCATTGAGACAAGTTAAAGCAGCGATCGACTTTAATCAATATCGAGGCATTTTGAATGGGGCGATCACAGCCCTAACCGGAGATCAATCCGGAGTGCAAAAAGCGGTTGAAATTTATCGGCAGCGGCGGGATGTGTTTGTCGATCGCTTGCATCAGATCGGTTGGAAGGTGCCGATGCCTGAAGCGGCAATGTATGTTTGGGCAAGGCTGCCGGAACCTTGGGTGAAGGATTCGATCAACTTTGCGGTCAAACTTGTAGAAGCTACAGGCGTTGCAGTCTCTCCGGGTGCAGGGTTTGGTAAATCCGGCGAAGGATATGTAAGATTTGCGCTGGTGCATGAGCCGGAGCGATTAGTCGAAGCGGTCGATCGTATCGCTAAGTTTTTGTAGAAGTGAATCGGCTTCTAAGAATTGCGGGAACGAGTGTTAGATTTCAAATCACTTGTCGCATACTGTGAACGAACTCGTAGACAGTGAGCCGTTAAAGTGACCTCTTTTGGAATCTATACCCTTGCAAATGATGCAGTCTTTGATCAGCTTGTTGCCCTGCTAAACAGCATTAAAGCAAACGTTGATCCGGATATTCCTGTCTGCGTGATTCCCTTTGACGATCGCCTCGATCGCGTCAAGGCGGAAATTCAGGCGCGTCCGAATGTGACCCTATTCCAGAATCAGTCATCAATCGATCGTTGGGAAAACTTCGCTCGTGAGTTTGTTAAGGCTCACCCAGAAGCACAACGCACTCAGCAGGCTCATCCTCGTTGGTACAAAGGCAAACTGCATCGTAAATTTGCAGCATTCGACGGGCAGTTTGAGCAGTTCGTCTTTTTTGATGGAGACAGTCTAGCAATGAAGCCTTTGACCCAAATTTGGGAGCGGCTAAAACTGTATGACTTTGTGTTTGATGACTGGGAACATGCTAAGTCAAGCCAGAATGCAGCCCTGAACATTCCGCTAATCGAAGCAACGGGCGCGTTTACAGAATCTGAAATTCGTCCTAAACTCCATTGTTCTAGTTTCTTCGGGTCAAAACGTGGAATTTTTGATGATCAAGAGCTGGCAATCCTACAAAAGCAGATCGCGATGCAAGCTGGGGCAGCATGGGTGAATAATCAGGGTTGGTGGGACGATGCCTTTTTATTTAATTACATGACCCTTCGATGCGATCGCCCCCTGTTTAACTTCACCCTCAGTCCGAATGGTCAAGAGCGGACTGGAAACTGTGCGAATCGAGATCCATTTGTTTTAATCGATCATGTTCTTTACAATGAACAAGGGCTGAAACCAATCCATCGGATTCATTACATGGGCTATTCTTCTACTGACTTTGCAAGATTGTGTCACGGAGAAGATGTAGAGATTCGATACAAAGAGGTTTTCTTGCACTACCGATTTCTCGACCGACCAGAGCAGAAACCATCGGTTCTAAAACCTCCTAGTGTTCTCACTAAAACAGGTCGATTGTTTCAAAGAGCAGCACAGAAACTTTTGAGGTAGTTTTTTTAAGATTAGTCTCTGACACTAGCAAATCGCAGAGATAACTCTCAAGGCTGCAACATTACAGGCGCTTTCTGATCCCCACTCAACACAATCACTTTTGAATTCTGAGATGTCGCCAGTTGTTGCATAGCTTCAATTTGCTTAAATCGCAGGGCTTGATCGGTCAATCCTTGCGACAGAATTCTCTGTGCATCTGCGTTTCCTTGAGCTTCGATGCGTTTGCGATCGGCTTCTTGCCGCTCTCTGTCGAGAACAAACTTCATGCGCTGGCTTTCTTGCTCAGCTTTGAGTTTTTCCTGTACCGATCGTTCTAGCGCTTCAGGAAGCTTGACATTCCGGAGGGGCGCTTCTTCGATAATGATGCCGCGATCGCGCAAGCTCTTGTTCAGATTGTCGCGAAGCTGCTGTGCAAGTTTTTCTCGATCGCTGGTGTAAAGGGTTTTCAGTTCATAAGTTGCAGTTGCACCTCGAATCAGCGATCGGATCTGAGGGGTAAGAATGACCTCTTCGTAATTCGTGCCCACGGTTTGATAAAGCTGTTTTGCCTTTTCAGAGTCAATACGATAAAGCACGCTGACATCGACATTCACCATCAAGCCTTCTTTGGTTGGAGTTTCCAGGGTTTCTTTGACTTCGCGAATTCGTGTTGAAAACTTGGTTAACCGAGCCAGTGGATTTTTGAGGTGAATGCCTGGAGTGAGGGGTTGAGCTGACACTTGACCGTAAAGATCAACAATGCCAATTTCTCCAGTTTTAATCACCGTCACACAGCGTAGAAGGGCAACCAGTCCACCAAATCCAAGCAAACCAGACACAACTAGCATCGGAATCATTGTTTTGCGATTCAGCGCAAATGCTTGCATATCAATTGTCTTTTATGAGTTGGATAGAGTTAGCTTGCCCAAAAGCGATCAGATGCTTTCTATGAAGCCTCTACAAGCACGATCGTCTTTACTCCGAAAGCCCTAGCTCATTTCTGGTGCGAGCGGACGACGCTGTGAGGATTTCTCTTTTGCGGTTGCTTTAGTAAAGAGCTTTCCAGCTTCTTTCAGATCGACATTACCGCCGCTAATAATCACACCAATTTTGGCATCTGGAAAAGAAACAATTCCTTCGAGCAATGCTGCTGCTGCTAGAACGCCTGTGGGTTCAACCACAATCTTGAGCCGCTCCCAAACGAAAAGCATCGTGCGTAAGATTGCGGCTTCGGACACTGTAACCATCTCATCAACGTACTCCAGAATTAACGGAAAGGTGAGTTCTCCGAGCGAAGCTGTTCTGGCACCATCTGCGATCGTATTCGGATGCTCAACGGTTTGCAGGGTGCGGCTGTAGAACGATCGCGTGGCATCATCTGCACGTTTGGGTTCAACTCCAATGGTCTGACAGTTCGGAGAAAGAGTATCGGCAGCGATCGCACAGCCTGAAATCAATCCACCTCCGCCACAGCAGACTAGCATGACATCTAAGTTGCCGACTTCTTCGATCAATTCTTTTGCAGTGGTTCCCTGCCCTGCGATCACTGGCGCAAAATCAAAGGGTGGAATTAAGGTTAAGCCACGATCGTCTGCGATCGATTGTGCGACTTCTTCTCGCTTTTGTAGAGTGCGATTGTAGAAGATTGTCTCAGCGTCATAGCTTTGAGTTGCGGCTTTCTTTACCTCTGGCGCGTCGTTTGGCATGACGATCGTCACAGGAACATTCAGAATTTGACCTGCTAAGGCTAACGCTTGCCCATGATTGCCCGATGAAAACGCAATCACGCCGCGCCTGCGTTGTTCATCGCTCAGTTGAGCGATTGCATTGTAAGCACCTCGGAACTTAAACGACCCCGATCGCTGAAAGTTCTCGCACTTGAAAAACACCTGAGCGCGAGTGCGCTGATTCACTGTGTTTGAAGTGATCACGGGTGTTCGGTGGGCAACACCTGCGAGACGATCGGTAGCCGCTAAGATATCCGAGTAAGTGACAGACATTACTTGTTGTAGAAAAAGGCGATTTCTTTCTCTTTCAGCGGTGCGAATCCTGCGGCTTCCAGCATTTGATTCAGTTCAGCTTGAGGAATGTGCTTTGCTCCGATGCGAACAATCCGCGATCGCATCGTGTTTGACACTCCACTGCGTTGCCGTCCCGCTTCTAGCGCCATGACTTTGTTGTATAAGTCCAACTTCTCAGACGGAATCGGAGAGCCATCAAAATCAATTCCTTTGGCGATCGCAACATCGATCGCGTCTGCACCTGTTGTATTTTGATCTTTTGTACTTTGATTTTCGGTACTCATGCTTGTCACGTTCCCATAACCCGTTTTATACCAAATTGATTTTTGAGTGCGACAGATCTTGGAAGCCCCCTAAATCCCCCACGAGTGGGGGACTTCACGCCAAATCTGTTTCGGATTCTCAAAGTCCCTCAGTATGGGGGATTTAGGGGGCGAAGGATCTGTCGCATCAACAAATTGATTCGGTATTAGGCATCTTATCAGGCGGTGATGCGATTTCTACTCTGGTAGCTGATTCGGATCGATGCCTTGGGTTCGCAAATAGTTTTCCAATCGCTCCCGTGCTTGGCGTTCTTGTTCTGCTCGTTGGCGCTCGGCTTCTTCGGGTAAGGGAATCAACTCGCCTTCTGCAGTGAACCAGCGCAATTGGTGATCGTGAATGCCCAGTTCTAGCCCTAGTTGCTCACTCGATAATCTGCCGCTCTCGTTGGGTGCGATCGCGCCGTAAGTTCCGCCGATTAAGGGAAATCCGGCAAACTCCATTGTTTCTGGGTGAAACCAGTAATACTCTGGAACGCGCCAAACATCTTGATAAAGGTCTTTCTTCTTGCCGCGATCGACCGTAGCAGTCGCGCTTGACAGTAACTCGATTACCACGTTTGGATATTTGCCGCCTTCCTCCCAAATCGCCCAACTGCGACGATCGCGCTTTTCGGCTCCTAACACAACAAACACATCAGGGCCGCGAAAGTCTCGCTTCTTTAATTGCTGTTCGTTGTAGTAAACGGTCAGATTGCCTGAAATGTAAAAATCTGAGCGATCGCGCCACCAGAATTCGAGTAACCGAATCAGCAGATCAATTTGACGGCGGTGAAAATCAGTTTCTAAGGGCGGCTCATCACTGTAGAGGTTAGTCGGAGGAAAAGTAATATCCTCCGGTAAATCTGGTGCTTGAGTTTCGTCCACAAGCGGGGGCGTCTCTTGACGAGATTGGGCAGGAGTCGCATCGAGTTGAACCATATCGGCAGGCTCCAGTAACGCTGTTTTTAGTTTAACGGGTGGCGATCGCAGCGCAAATCGAAAACTTTTCCAAGAATGCACGAGGGGCGATACCGGGATCTACTAAAATGACTATCTGTGGAAAACGGCTCAAAATAATCATTGTGCAAATCTCCACACCTACTCACTCTGCCTTTCGCCGTTGTTATGCCCAAGGTTCTTGTTTCTGATCCGATCGACCAAGTTGGAATCGATATTCTGTCGCAAGTTGCTCAAGTTGATATCAAAACTGATCTGACTAAAGAGCAGCTTGTTGAGATGATTCCAGAATATGATGCGCTGATGATTCGTTCTGGGACTCGCGTGACTGCTGAAGTAATCGAAGCCGGACGGAAGCTCAAAATTATCGGACGCGCGGGAGTCGGGGTCGATAACGTCGATGTGCCGGCAGCAACCCGAAAAGGCGTAATCGTTGTGAACTCGCCCGAAGGGAATACGATCGCGGCGGCAGAACACACGCTTGCAATGATGCTGTCCCTGTCTCGCTACATTCCCGAAGCGAATGAAAAACTCAAACAAGGCAAATGGGATCGTAAAAGCTACACCGGAAACGAAGTTTACAACAAAACTTTGGGTGTCGTTGGTCTAGGTAAAATCGGTGCTCACGTGGCAACTGTGGCACGCGCAATGGGGATGAAGCTACTTGCGTATGATCCGTTTATCTCGACCGAACGTGCAGAACAATTAGGTTGTAGCTTGGTGGAACTTGATGTCTTGTTCCAATCGGCGGACTACATTACGCTGCACATTCCCAAAACTCCAGAAACGACGAATCTGATTAACGCAGATTCGATCGCCAAAATGAAGCCGAATGTTCGGATCATTAACTGTGCGCGGGGCGGCATTATCGATGAAGCCGCGATCGCTGAAGCCCTGAAAGCTGGAAAGATTGCCGGAGCCGCGCTCGATGTGTTTGCAGCAGAACCGCTCGGAGAATCGCCGCTCAAAGCGTTGGGTAAAGAAGCCGTGCTAACGCCACATTTGGGAGCATCAACCGAAGAAGCTCAGGTGAACGTGGCGATCGATGTGGCAGAGCAAATTCGGGATGTCTTGCTGGGTGAGCCTGCACGATCGGCGGTCAATATTCCGGGCTTGCGTCCTGAAATTATGGAGCAGTTGAAGCCATACTTGCAGCTTGCGGAAACGCTCGGCAAGATGGTTGGGCAGTTGGCAGGAGGTCGGATTGAATCGCTGAACATCGGACTGCGTGGAGATCTAGCAACCAATCAAAGTCAGCCGATCGTGATTGCAGCGCTGAAAGGATTGTTATCGCCTGCTCTGCAAGAGCGCGTCAACTACGTGAACGCCAGCATCGAAGCAAAAGAGCGGGGAATTCGCGTGATTGAAACTCGTGATGCTTCGGTCAAAGATTATGCAGGTTCGCTGCATCTATCTGCCAAAGGAACACTCGGAGAACATTCAGTGACGGGTGCGTTGCTGGGTGACGATGAGATTCGGATTACCAGTATCAATGATTTTCCGATCAACGTTCCGCCAAATCGCTATATGTTGTTCACCTTACACCGCGATACACCGGGCATCATTGGGCGGATTGGCTCATTGCTGGGTGAATCTAACGTCAACATTGCCAGTATGCAGGTGGGACGCAAGATTGTGCGGGGTGATGCTGTGATGGTTCTGAGCATTGATGATCCGCTACCAGAGAACATTCTGAATCAAATCAAGGAAGTATCTGGAATTCGCGATGCTTATACGGTCACGCTGTAAGCGATCGTCATTGTGAGAGGGAGTCGGTTGCCCGGAATCATCCAATCGATCGTTGGCTTGATTCTCCTACTCCCTACTCCCCACCTCCCTATCCTTCATCTAATCGCGCACCCTATGTCAAACAGTTGGTGGGAAATTCAAGTTCTCTGTGATACAGCATTAGAAGAAACCGTGATCTGGCGCTTTGATAACTTTGGTTGTCGGGGTGCTTCGAGCCAAAGCAAAGGATCATCGTCCTTGGTGTCCGCCTATGTACCACAGCAACAGGTACAGCTATTAGATCTATCGGCGCTGGCATTGTTGCTAAAACAGGATGGGCTTTGTATGAAGTTGTCAGCGCCGATCGTGCAGTGGCGCATCATCGACGAAGAAGATTGGGCAAGTAGCTGGAAAACCTACTGGAAACCGCAGGAAGTCGGCGATCGATTCTTGATTAATCCGGCTTGGTTGCCCCTGCCCGAAAAGAGCGATCGAATTATAATGCAGCTCGAACCCGGAGTCGCCTTCGGAACTGGCGATCATGCCACCACGCAACTCTGCTTAGAAGCGTTGGAGATGCGGGTGGGTGCTGATTCGGAGAATGTGACGATCGTGGACATTGGCTGTGGATCGGGTATTCTCTCGGTCGGCGCATTGTTGCTTGGAGCAAAGAAAGCCTATGCGGTTGATACTGACCCACTGGCAGTAAAAGCAACCCTAGAGAATATCGAACTCAATCACATCGATTCGAGCCGATTAATCACGGCTCAAGGCAGCATTGAAGAATTGGTGAAAATGATTGATCAGCCCGTCGATGGTTTAGTGTGCAATATTTTGGCAGAAGTAATCATCGATTTAATTCCACAATGGGAACCGCTTGTTAAACCAAGCAGTTGGGGAATCTTAAGCGGAATTTTACTCGATCAAGCAAAGCCTGTTGCGGACACCTTAGAAGCAAATGGTTGGATCGTCGCCGCACTCTGGAAACGGGGAGATTGGTGCTGCTTGAATGTGCGTCGATCGTAACCCTTAACCCCGTGGTTGCGGGGCCGAAGCCGTTCCCGTATTCGGTGCTTTGAACTGAAATTCGTAAACAAACACTCGAATCTTATCTTCAGCGATCGCCGGAAATCGATCTGGTTGGTTCGCGTCTTTCTGCACGTACTCGATCGCTTTGTCGTTGAGAATCGGGTAGCCTGTGCTGTTGAGAATTTGCGGTTTGCGATCAGCGAGAGGCTTGCCATCTTTGCCGATGAAGATCGCGATCGCGATGGGATGCTGTTTGTAGTTGCTCAGTGGAAATGCTAACGGATAGTCAACCTCTTTGAGCGGTTCTTGAGGCTGACGCAGGCGAACATACTCCCAAGGCGTATCTTTTGCCGTCAACTCTTCGGTGAGCTTTTGAGCCGCTTGAACGCTGTCCTGCTGGGATGTACCTTCAGGATTGTAGCGAGTTGCAGCAAGAAGCTGATCGTTTGAGGTTGTAGGGGCGGGGGATTGAGTTGTCGCAGGGGCGGGGGATTGAGTTATCGCAGGTGCGGGAGATTGAGTTGTGGTGGGTGCGGGGGACGGTGCTTCAGTCGATGGTGGTGTGACTTTGGCAACATCATTCGGATTGGCTGGAGTTAAGCCCGCGATCGATGAATTAGGACTAATCGAGATATTGGGTTGCGGTGACGGTTGGGTCGTAGGTGTGGGTGCAGGAGGCTTAGGCGGCGGTACAATTCGCGGCTGTTGGGCGGCAAGTCGGCGCAGCAGTTCATTAAAGCGATCGGCTTGTGAGATCTGCGGTTGCGTGGGAGTCGGAATCGGCGGCGGCGGATTCAGGGTCACCGGGGAGTTTAAGTCGGGAATCGTGTAGAGCGGATTCGGGATGGCGGATCTGCCTTGTGCCGTGATAGGAAGCTGTGTTTTGCTGTTCGGCGGGTTCGGCACAGGCGGCAGGGCAAGCTGCGACGAGGCTTGAGGGTTGCTTCCTTGAGACGGTTCGAGTAGGCGGACTCGTCGAACTTCTGCTTCTGGGCGCGGTTCGCTTGAGGACGTAAAGGCAGGTAAGGTGGCAAATATCAGAAGATGCGCCCCGACTGATCCCAACATTGCGAGTGCAGTAGGTTGCTGAAGGGTGTCCGGCAGGGTGCGAAAGAAGCTTGCAAAAGAAGACATAGTTAAAGCTGAGGTTGGGCGGTCAGCTTCGCTGCGCTGAAGGCGTGCGTCGCTCGAAGTTATTCAGCATTTTAGGACAGGGTGAGCGGAATTGGGGGTTGGTTCTGGAAATAGAAACGCGATCTGCTGCTCGTATAAACAAACTTTTGGGGGAGTGAGAATTGTAAATTCCCTGCCATTGTGAAACGAGTAGTGCAAATTTACCGCTATACTTTAGCAACGATTTAGTACGTTCGGGCTAACTGGAAATCACTTGATCATTTTTCGTACCAGATGTAGAGTAGTGGCTATTATGTAAACACTACTCGTAGCGCTCTTAAATCAAATTTCATTTAGCGCCAAGTCCACGAAAGGAGTCCCACATGGTTCAGGATATCACCCGTCCAAAAGAGTTCTCTGGCTCTAGTGTGCCAGATGACGACAATAGCAGTCAATTTCCGGCTTCGGCTCCTGCTGCGAATCCGGTGTTTTACAGAACCTACAGCCGCAAGCTGAGCGAAACTCGGCGCGAGTCGTGGGCGCAAGTGAGCCAGCGTACCATGCAAGGACTCGCTGACCTTGGACGGTTTACAGAAAAAGAGCAGGCATTGATTGAATTAATGCAGCGATCGATGCGCTGTTTGCCGTCGGGTCGTTGGCTCTGGGTCGGTGGCACGGCTTGGATTAATCGTTCAGAGAATTTTTCTGGCTCGTATAACTGCACCAGCACGAATTTAACCGACTGGCGAGCGTTTGGTCTGATGATGGATCTCGCCATGATGGGAAGCGGTACGGGTGCGGTGCTGGAGCACAAATATACCGATCGCTTACCCGAAATTCGCAATCGGTTGCATGTGACGATCACGCGAGAAATTGGCGAAGTGCCGGATTTCCTTAGAGCCGATCAGACCGGGGTTGAAATCGAGGGTAATTCGGTGACGATCTCGGTTGGAGATAGTCGTCAAGGTTGGGTGAAGTCGTATCAGACTTTATTGGAACTATCGAGCGACGATCGTTTTACCGCAGATGTGGAAGTTTCGATCGATCTCGGTTCTGTGCGTCCTGCGGGTGAGCGGTTGAAGGGCTTTGGCGGAGTGGCGAATCCGATTCGATTGCCTGCTTTGTATGAGCGCTGCGCCAAAGTGTTGAATCGCGCGATCGGGCGTAAACTCTCTCCGATTGAGTGCTGCTTGTTGATTGATGAAGCTGCGGCTTGCGTGGTGGCAGGTAACATTCGTCGCAGTGCGGGGATGCGTCAGGGCAGCAGTGACGATGCTGAGTTTGCGGTTGCAAAAGATAACTTGTGGCAACAAGACGATCAAGGCAACTGGCGGATTGATCCCGATCGTGATGTGTTGCGGATGGCGAATCATACTCGCGTTTATCACCACAAACCGACGCTGCAAGAATCGATCGATGCGGTTCGTAAACAGTTCTATTCGGGTGAAGGCGCAATTCAATATGCACCGGAGGCAATTGCTCGATCGAATGCGGATATCCTGAACACTCCCAAACTCAAAGCTGAATTTATCCAAGCTTATGAAGCAGGCAACGGTCAGCAGTGGATTCAGAACAGATATCCGAGCATGCCGACTGAAGAATTGGAGCATCGATTACAACGTTACGGACTTAACCCATGCGGCGAGATCCTGGGTAGTAATTTCCACTGCAATTTGTCTGAAGTCCACTTAAATCAAATTGATCCGTTGGATTACGAAGCTCAAGAGCAGGCGTTTACGGCAGGTGCGCTCTCGGTTGCAGCATTGTTGAATCATCGGTTTAATGAACCGCGCTATCAATATTCGCGTGAGCTTGATCCGATCGTCGGTGTCTCGTTCACCGGACTGTTTGATTTCTTTGTTCATGCGTTTGGTGTGGAATGGTTGCGCTGGTGGGAGGCAGGTAGACCCGATACTGTCACCGGATTGCAGTTCAAAGCGCGAGAGCAAGAGTATCTATCGCGCTGGAAAGAAATCGTTCATCGGGTTGTGGGTGAATATTGCGATCGACACGGTATCCGTCGTCCGAATCGCTGTACGACTGTTCAACCTGCGGGAACGAAGTCTCTGTTAACGGGTGCAAGTTCTGGCTGGCATCCTCCGAAGGCTCAACGCTTCATTCGTCGGATTACGTTCCGCAAGAATGACCCGGTTGCTCTAGCTTGTTTGGACTATGGGTACAGCATTGTTCCGTCGCAGTCGGATAAAGATGAAAACGGCAATCTGTTAAATGATCCGTTTGATCCGCGCTGTACAGAATGGCTGGTTGAGATTCCGGTTGAAGTGCCTTGGGCAAATCTTCCAGGAGCTGATCAGATTGAGATTGAGAAATTCTCGGCTTTGGCACAGATGGATTTCTATCTCCAAGTCCAGAAATACTACACGGCTCACAATACCAGTGCGACGATCGAACTTCGCGAAGATGAGATCGAAGGTCTTGCAACTCGGATTCATCAAGCGATCGAGAACAATGAAGGCTATATCAGTGCGGCATTGTTAGCGCGATTTGATGCACCGTTCCCCAGACTGCCGTTTGAGAAGATTGATAAGGCGACCTTTGATCGTTTACAAGCGGAAGTGGTAGAGCGTCGATTGATCGATGACTTTTATGCAGCATTAGTGCGGCATGATGGCGGCGATTTAATCGAGGCAGGCCCAGCAGGCTGTGATTCGGACAAATGCTTGTTCTCTGACACCAAGAAAGAGAATGCTTAATTGATAGCAAAGGATTCCGATCTGACTCGGAATCCTTTATTTCTTATCGATTGAACGCAGATTTCACAAAGCCTCCAGCATCACGAAACGGTTGCAAGAAAGACTGCTTAGACTGAAGAAACACGCGAGCGCAATTTCTTCCAGGCATCCCCGAAATCGAGCCGCCTGGATGTGTTCCTGCACCTGTGAGATAAAGGTTTTCGATCGGCGTTTTATAGTTAGCAATCTCCGGCAGCGGTCGAAAGAACACCATTTGTTCTAGCGTCATATCAATATGATAGTAGTTGCCTTTATATGATCCGAGCCGTTCACCAAGTTCAGCCGGACTTTCAACAGCGCGTCCGATCGTTGCCGTTTTCACATTCGGCGCATAATCCGCTAGTTTATCAACCACACGATCGGCAACTTTGTTCTTGAGTTTATCTGTCCAACCTGTGCCATTCAATCCAGTTCCTTCCGCATTTTCGACTTGATACGGTGCAAAGAACTCAATCCAAACTGTGTGATGTCCTTCGGGAGCCATTGTGGGGTCGAGCATTGTTGGTTGAACAATGTACATCGATGGATCAGCATCGGGAATTCGACCGATCGCCGGATCAGTATGAGCAATCTCAACGTGCTTAACGGAATCTGCAATCAGCACTGATCCGATCAGGTATTCATCTTTGTGATCATGATGAATAAACTTTAACGGTTCTGTCATTGCTAAATCGATTTTCAAAATCGTTTCATTGTTGTTCACGATTCTACGATCGAGCCGTTCTCGCAAATGTTCATCAGCCGCATCAACCTCGCTTGGATCAATCAACTGTAAGAACACTCTTCTGGCATCAATGTTAGAGATCACACCATGTTTTGCGCGATATTCCTGACCTGTCGCCACTCGGACTCCAACTGCGCGACCGTCATCAATCAAAATCTGCTTGACCATTTGTTCCGTCAAGATCTCTCCACCCAAGCTTTTTACCAATCGCACCAATGCTGCGGTAAGGGCACCTGTTCCGCCTTTCGGACGTGCCATTCCGGGATGATGTCGCATTGCCATCATCATCGCTCCGATCGCTAGATTCTTCTGCGAGGGTGGAACCCCCATTTCTGCGGCAAGCCGAGCCAGAGGAGCTTTTACAGTCTCGGTATCAAAATATTCATGCAGAATATCTTCTGCACTCGACAGCATCGTTCTGACAAAATCTAAAGCTTTGTTTGTCGAACCCACAACGGATAGAAAATCTTTGACCTTCTTAACGTCATAGTTCCGGGCAATATCAATAATTGACTTTGGCGGCGCATTAAAAATCGGAATCATGGCATTGATCGTGCGCTGCCATAGATCCACAAACTCGGCGTACTTCCTAGCGTCTCGCTCACTATATTGAGCAATTCCTGCACAAGTTTTCTCAACGGATTGATGCGCCAGAAAATAAGTTCCATCAGGATGCGGACAAAAGACAACTGGATCGCAGTAAAGATACTCTAATCCATACTTCGTGAGTTCTAGTTCCTCAACCACCGGGCCTAAATGAATGAACTCATGATCGATCGCGCATCGATTAAACCTAAACTCTGGCAACTCTGGAATGAGTGCTTCAGTCGTTGCCGCTCCTCCCGGAACCGGACGCTTTTCCAATAACAGAACTGTGTAGCCCGCTTTGAGCAAATAAGCAGCACAGACCAAACCATTATGACCTGCACCAATGATGATCACATCGTAATTAGACATCCTGGCTCTCTCCGATCGCTAGATCCTAGCTTAGAAGAATCTATCGACAAGTTGCCTATTGTTAATTTTCTAGTACGAAGAGCCAATCTTCCCCGGCTGGTGGCTACGTCTTATCGAAGCTAGGGCGATGAAATACTAGCAGAAATATCGCACCCAGTTTCACATCGAACAAAGCTGGGATATAGATAAGACGACGGTAGAGCGAATTGTCCGCCATGTCGAGAACCTTTTGATTCAGCCGATAATTTTGCTTGCCGAAAGTAGTTATTATCACATAAATTAATCATCCAGCTAAATCTGCACTTTCCCTGAGGGTTGTGTAGCTGCTACCGAAAAATCAGCGATATGTCAGCGAAAACTCTGGGAAAGAAGATGTAAGAATTCAGTATTTATACGAGATCTGTACGGAGAAGATGACGTTATCGTACAGCAGTCAAAATCGGCTTAAGACCGTGTAAACGTGATTGCCATCTTCTCAGGAATCTCCGATGAACTCTTCTCAAACTCCCGCGCCCATCTATATTCTTGGAGCAGGTCCCGCCGGGCTAGCTGCGGCTTATCATCTGACAAAACAAGGTCAGCCGATCGTCGTAGTAGAACTCGATGCTAGAGTCGGTGGTTTAGCCAAAAGCTTTGAATACAAAGGATTTATTCTTGACTACGGTCCTCATCGCTTTTTCACCAAGATTCCACCGGTGCTCAAACTTTGGAATGAGGTGTTAGGCAATGATCAGGTTACAGTGAATCGCTTAACTCGAATCTACTATGGTGGTAAATATTTCAGCTACCCCTTAAAAGCATTTGAAGCACTGTTGACTTTGGGAATTGTTGAAAGTGCTCGGATTATCATGTCATACCTGACCGTCCGAGCATTTCCCAATCACAAGCCCAAAAACTTCGCCGAATGGGTGACGAATAATTTTGGTCGGCGACTATTCGAGATATTTTTTGAAGCCTATACAGAAAAGCTTTGGGGGATTCCCTGTACTGCAATTAGTGCAGATTGGGCAGCACAGCGAATCAAAGGTTTATCGCTCTCAAAAGCAGCGCGAAATGCTCTATTGGGCAACAATGGCAAAGTCAAAAGCTTAATTGATCAGTTTCAATTTCCTCGCTTGGGATCGGGACAGCTTTACGACAAAATCCAGGATTATCTTGAACAGCACAACCAGACCGTTCTACTCAACACCGAGGTCGTTCAGGTTCATCATGATGGAACCGATATCACGCATGTTACGCTGAGAGACCGTAAAACTAAGGTCGAGCAAACCATCCCCTGTGGAGGTGTGATCTCCTCGATCCCACTCACAAGATTGGTGCAGCAGATGGATTCACCTCCGCCTGAGCAGGTCATTGCCGCCACCAAATCGCTCAAGTTCCGCAACACAGTCCTAGTTTATTTGCTCGTTGAAGGAGAAAATCTTTTTCCTGACAACTGGTTGTATATCAACGAACCCAGTGTGCAGGTTGGACGGGTCACTAACTTTGCCAATTGGTCGAGTAAAATGTTGCCGAATTCCCACCAAACCCCATTGTGTTGTGAATACTGGTGCAACACCGATGAACCGATGTGGACTGAGGATGAAGAGCAGCTTGTATTACAGGCTGAACAGGAATTACGCAAAATTGGATTGTTACGACGTGAAAAGGTATCTGATGGATTTGTCGTACGGCTGCCCCAAACCTATCCAATCTATGCCGGACAGTATAAGGAGGCTTTAGCAGAGATCCAATCGTACTTAAGCCGATTCGAGAATTTGCAGTTGATCGGTCGCTATGGTGCCTTCAAATACAATAACCAAGACCACAGTTTGTTGATGGGAATTATGGCAGCAGAAAACGTGCTGCTGCCTGGGAAGCACGACCTATGGGCGGTCAACGCAGACAGCGAGTATCAAGAAGAAGCAAGCGACAATACTGTGACAACTCCAGTTCGGACAAGACGACGCTCTTCAAGTCGTAGACGGGTCGCTCAAGTCTTTCAACAGTTTGCTGGCTACTTATTTACAGGAGGCTCAGCGACGGTTGTGGATCTGCTGGTGTTCTCATTCTTGATTGCATCGGGCTTGTGGTATCTTCCGTCGATCTGTATCAGCTATTCGATCGGCTTAGTTGTAAACTTCCTGCTGACTCGACAGTTAGTGTTTGGGGTGTATTGGAATAACTGGATGATTCAGTTTGCCGTCTTTACGACTGTCGCACTCAATAGCTTTTTGGCGCATCTCGGATTGATGCAGCTTTTGATTAATCAGGCTCAATGGCATCCTACCCTGGCGCGTTTAGCCAGTTCTGCTTGTGTAGCGCTGCTCAGTTTTGTCGGGCATAAATTGTACTCGTTCTCCTCCAATCAACAAGTCCAGGACGCTACAGAAAAGGCATATAAGGCATGATCAAAACTGTTCATTTCCCCCCAAGGACTGTTCGTTCTCCGATTCAGCAAGGAAATCGGTTGAAGAGGGCATTCTGGATTTTAGGGTTGTCTCTGGGTCTATTTCAGGCATGGGCGTATCGATTCGCTTTAACTGCAGGAGATGCAGTCTCATATCTCGACATTGGCGATGCGTATGTCAGCGGTGCTTGGCAGACTGCTATCAACTCCTATTGGAGTCCGTTGTATTCGTGGCTGCTGGGGATAGCACTGCTTGTGCTTCGCCCCTCGCCTGAGTGGGAATTTTTTGTAGTTAAGTTAGTCAACTTTGGTATTTTTGTCATCGCGTTCATTAGCTTTGAATTCTTCTTGCAGCAATGGACTGAAGGCCGTCAGCACTCGCGGCAACTGAGTGAAGAGTGCTCCATTCAGATTCCAGAATGGGCATGGCTGACAGTGGGCTACTCGTTGTTTCTGTGGGCGGCATTGGGACTAACAGGGGTACAGCTAGATGTACCGGATAATGCAACCAGCGCGTGTGTTTATGCCACGAGTGGCTTCTTGCTAAAAATGCGCAGTCGGACAGCGACATGGGGCACGTATCTTCTATTTGGAATGGTGCTGGGATTGGGCTATCTGTCTAAAGCTGTCATGTTTCCCCTGGCGTTTGTCTTCTTTTTGGTTGCCATTGTGGTCAGTCTGTTTGAAGACAATAAAGAGTCAGGACAAGGATTAACGGTGTGGGGCAAGCGATTAAGAGTACGACGATCGCGCGCGTTGAAGCTGATTGCAGCAATGCTCGCATTTATCTTGGTGGCTGTACCCTTTGTTACAGCACTGTCTGTGACAAAGGGGCGCTTAACCTTTGGCGATAGTGGAAAACTGAACTATATTTGGTACGTGAGTAGTACCAGTCCCAAGCACACGCTTTGGCAGGGTGAGGAGCCGAATTCAGGCATCCCTAAGCACCCGCCACGACAGATTGTGGATC
Organism: Leptolyngbya sp. DQ-M1; assembly: GCF_039962505.1. Classification (NCBI taxonomy): domain Bacteria; kingdom Bacillati; phylum Cyanobacteriota; class Cyanophyceae; order Leptolyngbyales; family Leptolyngbyaceae; genus Leptolyngbya; species Leptolyngbya sp. DQ-M1. Next base: position 271,689 of record NZ_JAMPLJ010000004.1, on the reverse strand, counting down.
GCCCAGCGACCTATGAATTCGCAACCCCGATTAGCGGCACACTCCCCCTCTGGTTTGATCCGTCCTACTGGAATGACGGTTGGAACGTCAGATTTGACTTGAAGCGACAGTGTAAAGTTTTAGCTGCAAATTTACGGTATTACTACCAGCTATTTTTAGGTCACTTGATTCTTAGTTATTGCCTTTTGGTTTACGCAGGCGGCTACGTTCGGGCTTCGTTGCAACAGCTAGCGGTGCGTTGGTATGTGTGGTGCCCGGGTGTAGCAGGTTTGGCTGTCTACCTGTTGGGAATGGATATGTCAAAGGCATATGTGTCGTCTCGGTATGTTGCGCCATTTGTGGTGCTTGTTTGTATGGGTGTGCTTTCAAGTGTATGCTTACGGAATGTGCGCACAACTCAACGTCTTATTGTTGGGCTAGCTGCGGCTGCGCTGAGCGCGCTGGCTGGACAGTTGGCGTTACAAACTTCTTTTAGTGTGGCTCGCATTGCGATCGGGTTTCAACAAACGCCAATTTTTGCACAGATTGCAGAAGACTTGCAGCGGCTCGGCGTGAAGCGAGGAGATTCGATCGCTGTGCTCGGTGAGAGCAGTGTCATGGATGATTCTGCACGATTGGCACGTATCCGAATCATCGCTCAAATCCCCAATGTGAGTGAGTTTTGGAAATCTGATGTTGCATCTCGAAATCGAGTGTTGCAGGCGATTGAAAAAACAGGGGCAAAGGTCGTTGTGCAGGAAATGGATGCACCCCTACCTGCTCAAGCAACGGGTTGGCAAAAACTGAAAAACAGTAATTGCTATGTCTATTTCTTCAATAGACCTTCTGCACGAATGCCTTCCGGGTGGAATTCGGGGCTAGACAAAGGAAGTCTGCCTCAGCAGACTAATAATGCAGCTCCTGATTAATCAAGCTCAATGGCAACCCATCTGGCTCGTTTAGCAAATTCTGCTTGTGTGGCGCTGCTCAGCTTTGTCGGGCATGAATTGTACTCGTTCTCTTCTAACAATCAAACACAGGACTCGGTAGATAGAGGTTCCAAAGCATGACTAAGACTGTTAGCTTTTCTACAAAGGTAATTCGCTTAGTTGGGAAAACCATACCACTAAGGACAGCATTCTGGATTCTAGGGCTGTCCCTAGGTTCATTGCAAGCCTGGTCACAGCGATTCAATATTAATAATCCAGATGGGGTTTCATATTTGGACATTGGGGATGCCTACATGAGGGGTGATTGGCAATCTGCCATCAACGCTTACTGGAGTCCGTTATATTCCTGGTTGCTAGGCATCGCAATTTTTGTTCTTCATCCCTCCCCTTACTGGGAGTTCTTTGTTGTTAAATTGGTTAACCTCGGCATCTTTGTTGTTGCATTCATCAGCTTTGAGTTCTTTTTAAGACAGATGATTAAATGGCAACAGAATTCGCATCAAAAGAACGCAGGGCAAGCCGTTGAGATACCAGAGTGGATGTGGCTTGTGATGGGCTATTTTCTATTTCTATTGACAGCGTTAAAGTGGACACCGGTTCATTTAGTTTCACCAGATGCTCTAACAGTCGCTTGTGTTTATGCGGCTAGTGGTTTCATGCTGCAAATGCGAAATCGGACGGCGAATTGGGGAACGTATCTTCTGTTTGGAATGGTGCTGGGTTTGGGCTATCTCTCCAAAGCCGTCATGTTTCCACTAGCGTTTGTTTTCTTTTTTGTTGCCGTTGTGGTCAGCCTGTTTGAGGAGGATGGTGCTAGGCAGGCATGGAGAATTTGGCAGAATCGATTAAAGATCGATCGCTCCCTTGTTCTCAAGCTGACTGCATCAATACTCGTGTTCATCCTGGTTGTTGCACCCTTTATAACGGCGCTTTCCTTGTCGAAAGGACGACTGACTTTCGGCGATTCAGGAAGACTGAACTATGTCTGGTTTATTAATTGGCATGAGAGAACCTTTTATAACCCGTCTTCTATCGAACATTGGCAGGGTAAAGAGCCAAATTCAGGAATCCCTAAACATCCGGTGCGGCAGATCCTCGACGATCCGGCTGCCTATGAGTTTGCCACGCCCGTTGGCGGCACATATGCACCTTGGACGGACGCGTCCTATTGGCAGGAAGGAATAAAGCCCAACTTTAATCTATTGCAACAGCTTAAAGTCGCAGGGATCAACTTAGTTTATTATTGGCGGCTATTTCTAGGTGGTCTGCTCTTGAGCTATTGGCTTCTAGTTTATGCAGGCGGCTATGTCCGAACTTCATTACAACAGCTAGCTGCTCGTTGGTTTTTATGGCTGCCAGGTTTGGCAGCCTTAGTGATTTACACACTGGTCATAGATTTGCGGGCGGCACCTGGCTCTCGATATGTTGCCCCATTTGTTGTCTTAATTTATGCTGGGGTGTTTTCAAGTGTATGTCTGCGCTATTCACAAACCGCCAAACGATTGCTCATTAGTTTTCTGGGCATTGCTCTCATAGTGATGAACATACAAATTTTTGCGAACGCCGCTCTTCAGGTTCAGCGTATTATAACTGGGAGTGAAACTCCAATTTATTCACAGGTTGTAGAAGAGTTACATCAGTTAGGATTAAGGTCAGGGGATTCCATTGCTGTAATTGGTAGGGCTCATGCTAATTCGAGTGGCTACTGGGCAAGGTTAGGAAGAATACGAATTATTGCTGACGCTCTTAATGCAACCAGATTCTGGTCGGTTGATGCTGCATCCCGAAGCAAAGTTTTGCAGGCCTTTGAGAAGACAGGAGCAAAGGCTGTTTTTTCAGGGGAAGCAGGTATACCAATTAATGAAATAGGTTGGCAGAAACTTGAAAGCGGTGTTGGTTATATCTATTTCTTCAACAGAGCGTAAATTCGATTTATCCAATATACAACTATTGGTGTTTTCATTGCAAAGAACGATGGCGATGAAGGGATGCCTTATCTGCGCCGCCACGAATCCAGCCCAATTGCAGCAATTCGCGCGGGAAGTTTACTATCCAAAGGTCAGTCTTTTAGTCCTTTGTGAGGTAACTTAGCGCACTTTTAAGTCAACCAACGGAAAGATGTTGCTTTCGGGTGGGTGCGGCAAACTCAGAATTGAATGGATGCCGATCCTGAGAATAATTAAACAAGTGGAGAACACAAAATGGTAGCAACAATGGATGATACCAAGCGTCTAGCGATCGCGATGAAGCTTGCAGACATCAAAGCTGTCCAAGAATTTCTTATTGCAAACGAACAAAGATTCATCTCGGCAACCACTGACTCTGAGTTGGTGAAGCGTTTTCAAGATATGTTGAAGGACGACCAGAAGAACCTGGGCATCCTGGATACAGTAATTGTGCAATACGGCGTTCAGTCTGAGCCGAAAGAAACGATCACCGAAATGGTGAAGAAGCTTGATGAAATGATGTCGGGTTCTGAACTTACCTTGTTTGAAAAGGTCTTCCAGCATGAACTGCTGAAGCACCAACAAGTGATGTCGGGAATTGTTATTCATAAAGCGGCTCAAAAAGTTGGCGCAGACATCGAAGCTGCAATCGCTCCGCTCAACACCGTTAACTTTGAAAACCGTGCTCACCAAGAGCAATTGAAAGGCGTAATCGAACTGTTGGGTGTGCGTGAACTCACCGGAATGGATGCAGATCAAGGGCTGTGGGCACGAGTTCAAGATTCAGTTGCCGCGTTGACGGGTGTTGTGGGTAGCGTGGTTACTCAAACCACCGACAAGTCTGACATGAACATTCAAGACGTGCTCCGCATGGATCACCAAAAGGTGAATGTTCTGTTTGCTGAAATCAAAGGCACTCAAGATCCTGCAAAGCGCAAAGAATTCTTCATGCAATTGAGCGGCGACCTTCGCGCTCATGCGATCGCAGAAAACGAAGTGGCTTATCCGGCAGTTCGCGGTAAGTATGCAGAAAGCGATCTGCAAGAACTGTATGATGAGCAAAATTCCTGGTTCCCCGCACTCGATGCGATGGAAAAAATGGATATGACGTCGGATGAGTTTATGTCCTCGCTGAACCGCTTGATGGACGAAATCATGGATCACGTCCGCCAAGAAGAAAGCACTTTCTTTGCTGCACTGCGCGATAACTTCAGCGATCAGCAACTGGAGCAAATCGCCTCTGAGTTCAAGGCGAAGAAGAGCGAAGTTCAACGTCAAGCTGCGGGCATGTAGTTTGAGTAATGACTGTCTTCTAAATCAGGGTTTGATTTAAGGGGTTTTAAATCGGGGGGTTGGTTGCCAGCCTCCCGATTTTCTGTAGATAATCATCTTATGACTCTAGAAGAACTAATTCGCTCTCATGATCGATCGCGCTTAGAATCCTTTGCACTACAAAATCCTACTTTTGGAATTGATGCAAGCAATGTTCACGATCGCATTCAGTCGCGCTTGGCACTGTTTGATCGGAGCTATAGTGCGATCGTTGAGCTTTGCACTGAACTAAAACTACCTCCTGCGATCGATACTCTCTGGAATCTATGGCTACCCCTAGCTATGCAGATTGCCGGCTGGAAACCGAGTGATCGCGCTTTAATTCAAGGCTTTTTAGGTGGGCAGGGAACGGGAAAGACGACCTTAACGCGAATGCTGACTGTGATTTTGAGTCAGCTTGGACTGCGTGCGGTTAGCTGGTCGATCGATGATTTGTATTTGCCGTATGTCGATCGAGTTGCCCTCAGAACTCGTGATCCGCGCATAGTGCGGCGAGGGCCACCCGGAACGCATGATGTTCAACTCGGAATCGAGATTCTGACCCAATTTCAGCAAGGTCAATTTCCGATCGCGCTGCCTCGATTTGATAAGTCTGCCTTTGGTGGAGAAGGCGATCGCACTCAGCCGCAAATGATTGATCATGCAGATATCGTATTGTTTGAAGGCTGGTTTGTTGGAGTGCGTCCGATTGAGTCTGAATTTAGGATTGCGCCGATCGTCACCGAGGACGATTGCCAGTTTGCGCGAGATATGAATCGGCAGTTGAGGAACTATGTACCCCTATGGGAATTGCTCGATCGGTTAATTGTTTTGTATGTTCCAGACTATCAACTCAGCAAGCAATGGCGTAAACAAGCAGAACATCAAATGGTCGCTCAGGGCAAACCAGGTATGAGTGATGCAGAGATTGATCAATTTGTTGAATATTTCTGGAAAGCATTGCATCCCAAATTGTTTATTACACCGATGGTGGAACAATCGAGGGATGTAGACTTAGTGCTTGAAATCGGAGCAGAACATACAGTTACGCGAATCCTTTAACCATGTCAGGGATGAGCCGCTCTAAATCTAAATTTGCCGCCGCTTGAGCCAATTTTTCTACATCAGTTGGATCACTTAAATAAGGCAGCAATCCGAGAACGGGTATTCCGGTTAATCGTTCGATCAAGCTGACCGATGCCCAGTTTTCAATTTCTTCATCGGAACTCGATCGAATACAGTTCAACACAATTCCTTTGAGGTGAACTTTCGATTGTCGCGCCAGTGCCACATTCGCCACCGCTTGCCCGATCGCGCCTAATCTCACAGGCACCACTAATACAGCGGGTAAATGCCAATCCCAAGCCCAATCTGCAACGGTGGTTTCATGCGTCACAGGCGATCCTAATCCGCCTAATGCCTCAACCAGCACAAAATCACGCTGGCGCCGCAACGCCTCAAACGCTTTCCAGACAGGCTCAAGGGCGACTCGCTTGCCCTCCAAATCGGCTGCGATCGGGGGCGCAAGTGGAGCCTCAAAATGCAGTGGATTTAACTCTTCCGGGGTTTGATCCAACTCAAATAATTGACGATACAGTTCACGATCGCCCACTCCCGTCTGCAACGGTTTCATTACGCCTAGAGAACGCGATTGACAATACTTTTGCCAATATGCAATCAACGCAGTCGTTAATACCGTTTTACCGGCATCAGTATCCGTTCCCGTGATTAAAAGTGCATTCGGAATCATTTCGCATCCACACTTAATGTGAAATTAGTTTCGCGATCGCTGGTGACATCCACTTGATAAGCACCACCCCGCGGGACAATACCCTGCCACGATCGCAGATTTACTGCATCTTCAACAGGCTCCCCACTGGGGTATCTTACTGTAAACCTTGCACCTTGAGAAATATTCAGCGATAAAGCTTGGTTGGGTCGAACATTAATTAAATAACGGCGCGTTGTATTCGCATCTGCCGTATTACTCACTTGGGTTCCGGTTTGACCTTGAGGAATCGTAATCACTTCTTCGGTCACAATAGGATTAGGAGATGGAGGAACTGAGGGCGACGGAGGCGTGGGCGTTTGCAGCGTCACGTTCAGCTTAAAGTCGCTCTTAGGAATTCCTTTAACGGTTCTGAGTTGTACCGTGTAGCTTCCTGTAAAGGGAAGTTCGCCAGCCCAGTTAGAAACGCGACTGGCAGCGTTATCGACTGGATCACCATTCGGAGCTAACACACTGAGCAACACGCCTTCGCTACCCAAGCTGGTATTCAAGCGCTGTCCTTGATTCGCAGGAACAATGAAGTTTAAGGTTTCATTCGATCGCAAAGTTCCACTCCGATTGACCGTTCCACCCGATAAATCTAATTGTTGACTGTAGCTGACTGGACTGGGAGTGGGAGTGGGAGTGGGTGAAGGGCGAGGCGTGGGGGGTTTGGTCGGAGTGGGAGAAGTTGTGATCGTTGGAGTCGGAGTGGGAGACGCGATCGGTTGATTCGCGTTCATCAAAGCGCGGGTAATTGTCCAAGCGCCTAATCCGGTGAGCAGCACTAATCCGGTGCCGATCGCGAACACTGCCCACGGATCATCCCAGAAAGAACTGCGAGTCGGAACCGAGGAGTCGCGTGCTTGTAAGTTTGTGGGCGCAACGGTGGGAGAATTGCGATGACCAACCGCTACCGTTTCAGCACGAGAAATATTCGTGGGTGGTACGTTGGTGGGCGGTGGAGTTGCAGGCAAGGGTGCGATCGTTGCGGGGGATTGCAGCGCTTGAATCACTTCGGTTGCAGACTGAAAGCGATCGCCGACTCGATAACTCAACATTCGATTCAGCACTTGCGCGAAGGTTGGCTCTAGATTGACGAATCGCTGCCAGCGCCAGGTCATTGTATTTTCGTCAAACAAATCTTGTGGCTCTCGTCCGGTGAGTAACACGACTGCCGTGACTGCTAACGCATACAAATCGCTATTCGGATAAGCGCGTCCGGTCTGCATTTGTTCGGTTGGGGCATAACCGAGTTTGCCAACCGTTGTATGTTGTTTATTGGTTTCTTGTGCCTGAATGCGAGTGGCGAGATCTTTGACCACACCAAAATCGATCAGTACGGGAAGCTTGTCACGATCGCGCAAAATAATATTATCCGGTGCAATATCCCGGTGAATAATGCCTTTGCCGTGAATGTATCCCAGCACAGGCAAAACCTGCCGAATCAGCTGCGTTACTTCACTTTCTGAAAACACATATCCCCGCGCTTTGCGTTCATCCAGAAGCGATCGATACGTACTACCCTCGACGTAATCTTGCACAATAAAAAAGCGCTGATCCTGCTCAAACGTGGCGCGAAACTGCGGGATTTGGGGATGCTGAATTTGATAAAGCGTTTGGGCTTCTCGCTGAAAGAGTTCTTTAGATTTCTCCAGGGCGTAAGGATTATCTTGCGGCGGTGTGAGTTCCTTAATCGCACACAGTTCGTTGAAGCGTCCTTGATCTTCTGCAAGGTATGTTCGTCCAAATCCTCCCTGTCCCAAGACGCTGAGAACGCGGTAGCGGCTTTGTAAAATTGTGGAGGCTGGAATAGGTGGCTGCATATCGATCTCGATCGCGTACAAATCACTAGAGGGACAAGAAAGAACCGGAGTTCCAAGTAATTAGTTATATCGTATTGCAGATAATTTAGATTAGGACTCGATCGGGCAGTCGAGAACTGAAATTTCAAGGTAATCTAGGAAATCTATCGCGCGTACGATTGCCGTTTTCTGAAGTCTTACCCAATTTCCATGCACACTTTTCTTCCCATTGCGTATTTCAAGAATCAATTTGTGCCGTTTGCTGAGGCGAATTTGTCGATCGCAACGCACGCACTTCATTATGGAACGGGCGCGTTTGGCGGATTGCGCGGCATTCCTAATCCTGAAAATTCCAATCAAGTGCTGTTATTCCGGCTCGATCGACACTGCAAACGCCTCAGCAGCAGCGCCAAATTCTTGAGCTACGATTTGCCTGCGGATAAGATTGAGAGCATTATCACCGAGTTTGTGAAGAAGAATCGACCGGAGCGATCGTTCTACATCCGTCCGTTTGTCTACACTTCAGATCTGGGAATTGCACCCCGTCTGCACAATATTGAGAAAGACTTTTTTGTTTACGGGCTAGAGTTAGGCGATTACTTGTCTCCAGAAGGAGTGAGTTGTCGGATTAGTTCCTGGTATCGCCAAGAAGACCGCAGTTTACCGTTACGCGGCAAGATCAGCGGCGCTTATATCACGTCCTCACTTGCCAAAACTGAAGCAGTTTCCTCTGGATTCGATGAAGCGATTTTGCTCAACTCGCAAGGCAAAGTGAGCGAGGCATCGGGCATGAATATTTTTGTGGTGCGAAACGGGGAATTGATTACGCCCGGATACGACCAAGATATTTTGGAAGGGATTACGCGGGACAGCATTTTGACGATCGCTCGTGATTTGGAAATTAAAGTTGTGGAGCGCCCAGTCGATAAATCAGAGTTGTTCATCGCCGATGAAGTCTTTTTGAGTGGAACCGCTGCGAAGATTACTCCAGTGAAGCGGATTGAAACGTTTGAATTTGGCACAACTCGACCGATTACCGATCGCTTACGCGAAGTGCTAACGGCTGTAACTGAAAACCGGGATGAACGCTATCGGGAATGGGTGAACACGATCGATATTGGCTAGATAGGCGATATGCAACTTTAGAGTTCAGTTGACGCTCCCGCTTGCTTTAGCGACGGGACTGTCAACTGTTTAATAAGTGCAGGAGTTCTTTCGGGTGATGAATCAAAAAATCAGGATCGTTCTGGCTCAAAATCTCAGCCGCATTTAATCCCCAAGTTGCCGCAACAGAGTAAACGCCGCTTTTTTTGGCGGCTTCAATATCGCGAGTTTCATCGCCGACATAATAAATCTGATTGGAATCAAACTTTCTGTGTCGGATGATTTTCTGAATTAATCGACTTTTACCAAATAGGGCATAATTTGCAGAAATCAGATCAAACGTGGATGTCAGGTTTTGCACCCTGAGAAACTCTTGAATGTTCTTAACAGAATTGGTTGAAACAATTCCTAAACAGCATCCTTGCTGTTTTAGTTCTAGTAATGTTTCTTGCATTCCGGGAAAGAGCTGCAAATTTGGGATTTCTTGATTCAGCTCTTGAGTAAAGCGACGAATCAGAAAAGGCAACTGCCAGACGGGAATCTGCGATCGCTTGAGGGCTTCTCTTGATCCCAAATATTTGAGTTCTTCTAAGGTTTCTTCGTCAAAAGGAGGAAATCCAAATCGAATCGCTAAACGATTTGTAATTGCAATCCCAATTTCAACGCTATCAACAATGGTTCCGTCAAAATCGAACAAAATAACTTTCACAGGTGAAGTTCAAAAATCGCAAGAATAGGGTTAATCTTCATTTACAGTCTAATCAATTTTCATGTCAGTCTGAATCACTCCTCTCAGAATTCTTTAGGCTGAATGGGTAGAGATCTTAGCACCACGTTCTTTCTCTATTTTGCCAGTTTAATATTTGCGAGGAACTGTATTATGTCGCAACATCATGCTGCTGAACTGTTTAAAGCGGTTCAAAAAGATCATGCGCTCAAAGTTCGCTTACAAGCAACGAGCGATCCTGAAACCTTTGTCAAGATTGCCAACGATCGCGGTTACGCAGTCACTGAGTCGGAGGTGGAGGAGTGGGTCAATCGTTTTCCTGCGTCGGAGCTTGCGGCTTTGTTTAATCCAGGAGTGGGTGGGCGACAGCGTTTGATTCCCCGATAGGTGAGGCGCTACTGTATACACACACCTCTTTCCCGCTTCGTTGTTATCGGTTTCAGCCCCTTAAATCCCCCAATTTGGGGGACTTTGAACTTGAAGAAATCATCGCATTAGAAACCTCTTTTTTCCTCAAAGTCCCCCAAATTGGGGGATTTAGGGGGAGAAGGGGTTAGGGGATAAGGGCAGCAACCGACGCAAACGGAGAGAGAACACACTCCAATTCAGCAACGCCACCAAAATAAGCTAAGCTGAATTCCGATTCTGTTGCTGATTCTCTCCATGCGCCACTCTGCTTTGCTTGTTTGCCTGCTGCTGGTTGGATGCACCCAGTTAGAAGCGGCAAAATCGCCCCCTGCTGACAGCCCTAAACCTGAAGAAGCTAGCCGTAAAGTTGTATTTCCGCCTCCTGCGCCAACGGCACCGCTAGCTCTTGCACCCACTACCCCTGATCCCAATACCAGCGCGATCGTTCAGCAATATCTCTCAAAGCTGTCGGCCCAAGGGTATTCGCAAGCGGCTCAAGGCATTTGGATTCAATCGGGTGATACCCTACTGGCAAATCATCAGGGCACAAAGCCTTTGTCAGCTGCTTCCTTAACCAAGGTTGCAACTTCTCTCGCTGCACTGCAAACCTTTGGCGCGGATCACCGATTTGAAACGGTGATTGGAACAACTGGAACAGTTGAAAACGGCATTGTTAAAGGAGACTTGATTGTTCGGGGTGGGAGTGATCCGTTTTTTGTTTGGGAAGAAGCGATCGCGCTGGGGAATGCGCTGAATCAGCTTGGCATTAAACAAGTCACAGGTGATCTGATAGTGACTGGACAGTTCTTTATGAACTTCGAGACGGATTTGGGCAAGGCAGGAACATTGCTCAAAGAAGGATTGAATTCAAAAACCTGGTCGGGTGAGGCGATCTCGCAACATCAAACGCTTCCTGCTGGGACTCCGAAGCCTCAGATAGCGATCGCGGGTCGTGTTAAAGTCGCCGCGAATCCTCCGCAGTTTACACAGATTGCGACACATCGATCGCTGCCGCTGGCTGAACTATTGAAGAAGATGAATCGCTTCAGCAATAACGCAATGTCAGAAATTGTTGCAAGCTCGGTTGGGGGTGCAAAGGTTGTTTCACTCAAAGCAGCGCAAGCAGCAGGCGTGCCTCAGAATGAAGTCATTTTAGTCAATGGTTCAGGTTTGGCGGTTGAAAATCGTATTTCTCCGCGTGCGGTCTGTTCGATGTTTCTTGCGATCGATCAGTTGCTTAAGCCTGCCAAGATGACGATCGGGGACATTTTCGCGATCGTGGGTAATGATCAGGGCATTCTTGACGGGCGTAAGCTGCCAACCGGATTAGTGACAAAATCCGGTAGCTTAAACGAAGTGAGCGCACTCGCAGGAGCATTACCGACCAGTCAAAAAGGCATTGTTTGGTTTGTGATCATGAACGGTGGTGGTGCAAACTTAGAAGGCTTTCGGGCAGGGCAAGAATCATTGCTGAATACCTTGGCGAATCAGTGGGGACGAGTGCCAACGGCTCCAAATGAGCTTGCGTCCAATCGCGATCGAGCGAATCTTAAATCTGTGATTGAGAAAGCAAACTAGCTCATAGCGGGTGGTACATCATTGACGATCGCACCCCCCGCTGTAAGTTCGAGTCGCCGCCCTCGCCATTCTACAGTATTGCCAAAGAAGCTATAACACCACAGACAGAAGCTTAAACCATCCCGCAAGGGCACAAGTAATAGAAGTTGTTTCGCGATCGCGTCTTGTAAACAATGCACTCCAATCAACCAAGCCGCACAGTATCTCACTGTCCAAGTTGTAATTAGAACAATCCAACCGAGAGCAGAAGCTTGTGTCATTGTGAAAAATAACAAACTGCTGATGGTTCCGTAAGTGAAAATTAATCCAAAATAACTCGACGATCGTGCAAATCGCGTGTTGCGAAACCAGCGTGTTTGATGCTTTAGAAGTTCTGAAATTGTTGCCGTTGAAAGAACATGATCAACGACATACTCTGAAAGTACAACTTTATAACCTGCTTTCGCTGGGAGATAGCCAAGCTGAAAATCATCTCCGATATAGTTCACGATCGCCTCAAAGCCTCCAATCTCAGCTAAGACAGATTGCCTGAGTGCGATCGTTGCGCCAAACGCGAACGCCATTCCCTCAAGCCTTCGAGCCACAAGCACACCCGGAAAGAATTCCGTTGAAATACTCAGGGCTTCAAATGCAGAAATGAGATTTTGAGAGCGCGATCGATACATACAAGTGACAACGCCAACGGTTGAATCGCTCAAAGGTTGTATCACTTGCTTGAGATAGTTCGGCTCAACCCAAATATCACTATCTGCCAGAACTAAAAGGTCATGCTTTGCTTTAAGGGCAATGTTATGTAAGTTATTTACTTTGGGATTGATGCCGATCGCGGTTGGATCAATCACGAATTGAATGTCTTGGTCGGGAAAGTCTTGGATTAATTGCTGGACGATCGCAGTACAAGGATCATTCAGATCTTGGGTTCCAAAGATGATTTGATAGTTCGGATAGTCTTGTTTGCAGAATGATGCAAGATTCTCATAAGTGTTCTCATCAAGTCCACAGACGGGTTTGAGGACTGTAAGGGGGGGCTGAAAATCAAAATTCTGCTCGGGCTTAGCGCTAAAGAACTGTATGGCAGCCGCGATCGAAAACAGATAAAAAATAACGGTTGATAGACTCAGAACAAAAAAGATTGCAAGAAGCAAAGTTCCTGCAATCTGAATTAGGGTTGGAACAAGCGAGTCATTCATCTGGATTTAACCGATCGACACAAGCGCGACACCCACACCGACTAAAATCGTTCCAAGCAGTCGAGCGCGTGAGATATTTTCGTGCAGAATGAAACGTGCACCAAATAGGCTAACCACATAGGTTAGAGAAGTTGAGGGATAGACCAAACTCAGATTTGCCCAACTCAACAGAGAAATAAATAGAAAGAAGCCGACTACTGTAGAAAAGATGCCACAGCTAATTTGAAAGTTATTGAACACATGCAACAATCGGCGCGGTAATGTTTTCAACGGAAATGGATGAAACTCGCCCATCTGCTTCATGCCTGCGCTGATGAAGATATTGCCGATCGAGTCTGCAAAGACGAACCCTAATAATGCAATCCAAACTCTCGTATCCATGATGCCCCGCTATGATTGATGTTTCCGATCGTCCCAACCGACCACAAACGCGCCTGCTGTGATCACACAAGTGCCTAACAACCGAATCGCAGAGACTTGCTCACGCAAAATCAGGATCGCCATTGCTGTACTGAGGACATAAGTAAACGCAGTCATCGGAATCACATAGCTTAGATCAAAGCGTGACATCGCAGCCAGATACAACAATAAACTGCAAATCAGAAAGGCAATTCCTAACCAAATCCAAGGACTCGTCAAAAACTTAACTGCAACCATCAATAGTGCGCCAATTTCGACAGAATTGATCGGCCCAATTTCGCGCATTCCCCGGCTGATCCACAAATCTCCAAATACCTGACAGATAACCAGAAGCAGCATGATGACTGTTCTATTCATGGATTAGAACCTACTGCTAACTCAAATCCATGAGCTTCAAGGGCAGCGCGAACACGATCGCTCAGCAATGCTTCTAGCTCGATAAATCCCAGATTGAGCGGGGCATTACTCGGCTCTCCAGGAACAGTAATGGCGGGATGAGAATAGATTTCTACCCGATCGGCTGTAATTTTTGGAATCAGTTCGAGCAAATATGATTCTGTGATTTGTCCTGTCTGGAGCAATCCATAAACGCGATCGGCAAATTGAATCCGGTGCTTCTTCAAAAGGTTCTCTCCATAGCGTCGCAATCCAGAAAATACTAATGATCCTACAGTTTTTGCAATCCAACCGGAGCGATCGATCTCCAGTGCAATGCTCAATTCTTCTGAGGGCAAGCGGATTTCTGGGATCTCGAATTCTTCTGCCAAATCAACTAAATGCCGCAGAATAACGGGGTGAGCATGTAAATGCAAATGTCCATCCACATGAGACAGCTTTAAGCCCGTTTGCCGAAATTTCTCAAGCTGGGCACGAATTTCAAGCGGTAATTCTTGTCTCGCTTTGGCACTGAATTGATATCGCAATCCTGCCCAAGCCGGATCATCAGGAAAGTTTCCCTCAGCATCAACCAAGTGGGGAATCTGTTCGGGTGGCAGTGCCGATCGTCCCATTCCCACGACTAAATGCAATCCTACTGCTAGAGAAGGATTGGCTTTCGCAAGCTCGATCGCTTCGTCGGCGGCATCCCCCGTCACCATGAGGCTGGTGCTGGTGAGAACGCCCTGCTGATGTGCGGTGATAATTGCCTGATTGACTCCGGTTGAGAAGCCAAAATCGTCGGCGTTGATTCTCATCCACCGACGATCGACTTGAGTTGATGACTTTAACATTAACGACTCACTTCTGCTTTCATCTCGGTGGGGCGATTGGGCAGGAGTGTTGTCGCTCGGAGCGCGATCGAGGCAAGTCGCGGTAATAATTTCGGTTCGAGTAAGCGATCGTCAAATCGGCTCATGCGCTGCTGATTTTCGCTAATGGTTGCCGATAAAAACTGTGGCAAGGTCAAATCATCGACAAAGGTTTTTGCGCCTGTTGCCGTAAAACCTTCATTTCCATCCTTTGCCAGCACCATTTTGCCTAAGTTAAACAAAGCACGTCCGTAATGGAAAGCAGAATGCACACCTCGTAAAATGTCCGATCGTCCTTGTTGCGCTTGAACATAAGTAATCCAATTGACGAAGAAAACAATGTGCCGTGCTTCCTCATCCAGAATTGGATCAAACAGCGTAAACATCGATTCAGGTAAATACTTCGCTTGGCGAGCTAAGCCAAACATTCCAAAGGCAAAAAATGAATCTAAGCATTCTCCAAATCCGAAGTCTGTGAAGGCTTGAGTAATATTTTTCGGTAGAACGGGTGCGGGGGGTTCTTCGACTTGTAAATCGTAGTGGCGAATCAGACATTCGATTAGGCGAGCGTGGCGGGATTCTTCTTCGCCTTGGAGTGCGATCGCGGCTCGAATCTCAGGATCGTCGATCGTGTCTGCCATGGCGCTAACCATCATGCCCGCTTCTCGCTCGGTGTCGAGGGCAATTCCCCAGAACGGAATCCGCCGCAAGCGATCGAGTTCGGCTTCATTGAGTTCTGGAAAGCTCATTGTCTCTGGCTCATACTCCAGATGAGTTGCCATAAAATCTTGGCAAAAAAGCTGCTTATGTTCCTCAGATCCAAGCTTCATAACCGCGTCCACACCACTAAATGTTCAGAGAAGGCTCTCTATATGATGGTATGACCTTTTGAGAATCGCAAGGATCTATCGCACTCAAAAATCAATTTGGTATCAGTGCTCCGGAGCGCTGTTTTAGTTCTCACGATCGCTATTTCAGTGCTCCGGAGGGCTATTCCAGTTCTCGCGATCGCTATTCCAGTTCTCGCGATCGCTATTCCAGTTCTCGCGATCGCTGTTTTAGCTCTCACGATCGCTGTTTTAGCTCTCACGATCGCTATTCCAGTTCTCGCGATCGCTGTTTTAGCTCTCACGATCGCTGTTTTAGTTCTCGCGATCGCTATTTCAGTGCATCGCACCCGTGTTTACCGATCAACGTTGAGTAATTTTTGCTCATGATTGTACAGTGACGATTCACCGCGATCGCTTCGATGCTGATTCCAGAGACAAGTAATTCCCCCCTCTAAACAAGTCCCCTACCTTTCAAAGTCCCCCACTCGTGGGGGATTTAGGGGGGCATTCATCCGCCCAAACCGCAGTGAGAAAACTGATCGCTCTCACGCATGTCTAGCACTACTCCTAAATCCTAGCCGATCAAAAAAGCTCACGAAGTTCAGCGAATCAAAGTCGCCTTTCGTGAGCCTAGATTGTTGAGCGATCGTGCTCTAAGTTTAATCCCGCTTACACCGAAGCTTGCTGACGCTGATACAGCGACCAATACAAGCCCTTCTTCCGCAGCAGTTCATCGTGTGTTCCTTTCTCAGCAATCAATCCCTTCTCCATCACCAAAATCAAATCTGCCCGCTTCAGAGGTGCAAAGCGGTGAGCAATCAGAAACACCGTGCGATTGTCTGAAATCGACTGCAAATTCTGTAAAACCTGTTGCTCGGTCTCACTATCGAGTGCGCTCGTCGCTTCATCTAATACCAAAATCGGGCTATTCGAGAGAAACAATCTCGCCAACGCAACCCGCTGCCGTTGCCCCCCAGAAAGGGCTGTTCCCCGCTCTCCTACATTCGTTTCGTAACCTTGAGGCAGTTCGCTAACAAAGTCATGCGCCGCCGCCATTCGCGCTGCCTCAACTACTTGTTCGGCTGTAATGTCCGGACGACCAAGACTGATGTTATCAATAATGTTGCTATTAAAGAGAAAGTCCTCTTGCAACACAACACCCATCTGGCTGCGTAACGAATGCAGATCTGCGCTCTTGATGTCGAAGCCATCGATCGTGATTTGTCCCGCCTCCGGCAAATACAAGCGCTGCAGCAATTTCGACAGCGTACTCTTACCCGATCCGCTGCGTCCGACCACGCCTACCAGCATTCCTGGCTGCACATCGAACGAAATGCCTTTCAGCACAGGTTCTTGGTTCGGGCTATAGCGGAAAAACACTTGATCAAAGGAAACCTGCCCCTTCAACGGCGGCAACACCAATCCGGTTCCGGGTTCTGCTTCCGGCGCAACGTTGAGGATATCCCCGATACGATCGACCGACAATAACACTTGCTGTAGGTTCTGCCACAGTTGCACCAATCGCAATAAAGGCCCCGTCACTCGTCCAGACAGCATCTGAAACGCCACCAACTGACCCACGGTTAGCTCTTGCTTAATCACCAAATGCGCCCCAACCCACAGAATCAGCAGATACGAGAAATTCGTCAGAAAATCACCCAAGTTATTGCTGATATTAGAAGTCGTCGAAGCCTTAAAGCTGGTGCGAATATAGCGAGCAAACAGACCCTCCCAGCGATCGCGCGACGGCTTTTCAGCACTGTGCGCTTTCACCGAATGAATCCCTGTAACTGTCTCCACCAAAAAGGACTGACTATCCGCACTCCGGTTAAACGTCTCATTCAGCCAATTTCGCAGAATCGGTGTGGTTGTCAGCGTCAAAGCCGCATACAAAGGCAAGACCGCCAAGGCAACACCCGTGAGCGGAATGCTGTAGAAGAACATCAACGCCAGATAAACGACTGCAAAAATCGAGTCGAGAATCACGGTTAAAGCCGTTCCCGTAAGGAATTGCCGAATATTCTCTAATTCCTGCACCCGCGCTACGGTGTCTCCAACCCGCCGCGACTCAAAATAAGCTAACGGCAGCCGCATCAAATGCCGAAACAACTGGGCAGAAAGGCTCAAATCCAACCGTCGCGCCGTATGCGTAAAGATAAATAGCCGCAAAATCCCCAGTAGCGCCTCAAACACAGCGACCCCTAAGAGCGCGATCGCCATCACATCCAGCGTCGGAATACTGCCCTGCACCATGACGCGATCGATCACCACCTGGGTAATCAGCGGAGTCGCCAATCCCAACAGTTGCAGCGTAAATGAAGCGAACAGCACTTCTCCGAGCAAGCCGCGGTATTTCCACACCGCAGGCAGGAACCAGGTTAAATTAAATTGTTCTTGCTTCTGAACGGCTTCAACCTGCCACAGTTGCCCATCCCACACCTGATCCATAAAAGATCGATGCACCGCTTGCGGAGTCATGATGGGATCTTGCGGATCAGAAATAATCCAGCGATCGCCCCTCACTCCATATGCCACTACCCAATGCGGCTCTGCCGTATCATTCCACAGCATCAGCGCCGGAAAATTCAGCAGCCGCGCCTCTTTCCAGGTCGTTTGAATTCGGCGCAACTGTAGCCCCAACTTTTCGGCTGCATCCACCACATTCGTCGGGCGCTGTCCACGCAATTGGCGCTGCACCCAATCAAGCTGCACGGGATTTTGCAGATGATTTGCAACCATCGTTAAACAAGCAGCCGCGCTATTCATCCCTGACACAAAGGGAAATCCAGACACAGGCTGCGGCGACTGATCCAGTTGCGGCAAATAGCGAGATCGCGTAATTGCCCAAAAGCGATCAACATCCGGTGAACGTACAGTCAGCCACTGTTCACTGCGCCACTGTACTGCCTGCACATCACCACTAGCGGCTCTCGCTTTCCATCCGGGTAAGTCTAATAAATCGCCAATCCAGTCTCCGGGCTGCAAAACGCGGGAACTGTTATCTTCCCCGACCAGGCGCACTTTGCCGCTGAGAACAATCATTTGCACTCCAGCGTCTTCACTCGACCAAAGCACCTCGCCTAGCTTATAGCGACGCGCTTCGGCGGTGGTCTTAAATTGCACCTGTTGTTCAGGACTGAGAAAACAGAGGGGCGGCGATTCCCAGGGGAGAGTTGTCGCGAGGTCGTTCGTTAGCATGGGGGCAGTTGAAAACTAGGGGGCTAAAATACGGAAAAGGCGTTGCCGTTCTTCAGTCTAATCGTTTACCTGCAGTTTCACGGTCATCTTTTGAATTTTCTCAGCGAGCCAACGATCGAACAATTCCGTCGTCAGCATTTGTTTTAATTGCTGATTATCTAAAGTTGCAGGGATTACTTCCTCAATCCGGAAAAGCGCCCATCGATTTTCGAGTTCAATCGGGCCGACAATATCCCCCACATTGGCAGAATCGATCACCGCTCTGACCGCGTCGGGCATTGTACCGCGACTGACAGGCCCCATCATGCCGTTTGCGATCCGATCGTCCGCGATCGAATGCTCCCGTGCCAGCATCTCAAACCGCTCTCCCTCGCTAATTTGCAGCTTCAATTCGTCTGCTAATTCTTGGCTTTCGACAATAATCCGAGACAGCACCACGCGATCGAGAAATACTTTACGCTCAATAAAATATTCCTGTAGGCGCGGTTCGGTCGCCAAGATCTTTAGCTTCTCGTTCTTAAAGTTGGTTGAAATTTGCTCGTGAAACGCTGTGTAATCCAGCCCATTGCGGTTGAGCCACTCTTGGAACTGCTTCGGATCGGTGAGTTGCTGCTGAATCCGAAAGTCAACGACCGCCTGTTCGATTACAGCTGGATTAATATCAAGGTCATCGCGATATTTTACTTCAGTCTCGATTACGTACTGACGTAAAATATCCCCAATAAACCCTTGGAGCTTTCCAGAGGTTTGGAGATAACGCAGGCAATCGCGCAGGCTGAGTGAGTCGTCGTCAATCGTGAGAAAAGTGTTGGTTTCCATACGGGTAATCTGTTGCGGGTGTCCTAATCGATGGTATCGCGCCCGGATCGCCTAAGAAGTTTGCTACAGGTTAAGAACAGCTTAGCGATCGCGAGACCACTGCGATTAAACTAGAATCCTGCACTTCTGGAGTCCGCAATTTCAACCAAATCCCATAGGACTTCACGGCATCTTCAAGGAGGGTACGGAGAAAACTCGAAATTTGAAGCTGAAGTGTTGTATCGTACCACTGGATTTCTGCGTAAATGCTCTGAGCTTGAATTCTGATATTTCAGTCTGAAATCTTTACGAAGTTCTTCATCACCTATAGAATCTTTAAAAGATCTAAACTCCGACCGGGAAACCGGGATTTATGGCATGATCGATCAGTAACTATTTGCGATCGACAGACACTCAAAAGGAAATTACGCGATATGGCTCTTCGACTAGGTGATAGCGTTCCCAACTTTACTCAGGACTCTTCTGAGGGAACGATCGATTTTTATCAGTGGGCAGGCGATAGCTGGGTGGTTCTCTTCTCTCACCCAGCAGATTACACTCCAGTTTGCACTACAGAATTGGGTGAAGTGGCAAAACGCAAGCCCGAATTCGACCAGCGCAATGTGAAGGTAATTGCGCTCAGCGTGGATGATGCAGAATCCCACCAAGGCTGGATCGGTGATATCAACGAAACCCAAAGCTGCAACGTCAACTACCCAATCTTGGCAGACAAAGACAAAAAAGTGTCTGAACTGTACGACATGATTCACCCGAACTCCAGCACAGGTTCGACCCTGACGGTGCGATCGGTGTTCATTATCGACAACAACAAGAAACTCCGCTTAACGCTCACCTATCCTGCTAGCACCGGACGCAACTTTGACGAATTGCTGCGCGTGATTGATTCGCTGCAACTAACCGACAACTACAGCGTTGCAACCCCGGCAAACTGGCAAGATGGCGACGATTGCGTTGTCGTGCCTTCGATTCCGACCGATCAAGCGCGTGAAAAATTCCCCAAAGGCGTCACTGAGGTGAAACCCTACCTCCGCATGACTCCGCAACCGAACAAGTAAGCTTTCAAATTGCTGTGATTTCATTAACTGGGTGAGTTTCCTTACCCAGTTTTTTCTATAGCGTTGAGATTTTTGATCGCCTGATTCACCCAATCAGACAGCGCCGCTTGCTCCTCGATCGAGATGTCGGTCATCATCATTTCGATCACGGACTGGGCGATCGGGGGCAGCGTCGTTTTCATTTGCGCTCCGGCTTGCGTTAGCCAAATCCGCCAAATTCTTCGATCCTGGAAGTCGCGTTCCCGGCGAATCAAGCCGCGCTCACTCATGCGATCGAGTACCCCGGTTAAAGTGCCGCCGACTTGCTGGAGTTGATCGCTAATTTCAGAAGTTGCCTGCCCGTCTTCTTGCCACAAACAGCATAAAACGACCCAGTGAAACGGCGTGAGTTCGTGCGGATCAAGCTGTTCTTGAAATCGGCGGGTTCCTAGCTGCGCAATAATTTTGATGCGATAACCGAGATTATAGGGAGCTAGCAAAGCCCGCCAACCATCTGCATGGGGGGTAACGGCAGAATGAGACAAATTGGCAATGATACGATCGATGATGCTAGACAAGTGTTCGCGCTCTGGAAGCGGAATTCCCTGCAAGGTGGCTTCTCGAATTTCGACTGCGATCGGCGGGAGGATATCTTGAAGCTGTCGTCCTGCATCAGTCAGCCAGATTCGCCAAATTCTTCGATCCTGGAAGTCGCGTTCCCGGCGAATCAAGCCGCGCTCACTCATGCGATCGAGTACCCCGGTTAAAGTGCCGCCGACTTGTTGGAGTCGATCGCTAATACTCGATGTCGCCTGCCCGTCTTCCTGCCATAAACAGCACAAGACCACCCAATGAAACGGAGTCAGCTTATAGGGATCAAGCCGTTCTTGAAATCTGCGACCAAGCAGTTGAGAAAGGAGCTTGATGCGGTATCCGATGCCATGTGGAGCTAGTAAACGTTTGAGATTAGCGGGAATTTGTTCGGTGTCTGAAGAGATCATCTCATTCCTAAAACTGCGTATTAAACGATTTAGATCTCGAAGCTCGGCGTAGCAAAAAGCAAAGTAGGAAAATTTTAGCTTAATTAAATCGCTTAAGACAAAATTAAGGGATAACGATCGCCATTCGGATCGTAATACCAATTTAAAAACAAATTCAGCAGATCACCGATTCTTCGCATCCCTTAATCGTAGAGACACAATTAATCGTCTAATCGTCCTCCTACCAAAAGTTTCGCAATAATCTGTTGCCTGCAGCCTTCACAAATCGAATTGCTATCAGGAATGAGTAGAGCGACAAATCGACATTGATGACACTTTCTCAGAAAATTTCTCACAAGTCGGTTCTATTCTCATAGCAGAAACTTAGGAGGAGTCAACCAGAATAGGCGGCTATTGCCGATCGCGCCGCCTGTATCCGGCAGCTCTAGCCCGACTACACCCGCTTTTTTCAGGATGAGACGATCGCGGACTTCTCCCCAAATTAGCAGTTCTGCCCACCCGCTTAAGTCCGGCTCATGTCCCACCAGCGCCAGTGTCTTCTCCGGTGTGCGCCACGCTTCAAGCCAACTGATCCAGGTCTGAATATTTCCGCTTGGTGCAAGATATCCCTCAACTTCGAGTGCATTGCCCAAGCCAGCCGCTTTTAGAATTTCAGCCGTTTGCATAGCGCGAGTCAGGGGGCTTGTCAGAATTAGATCAAACTCCACTCCAAACGATCGTAGCTGCTTTGCGACCTGCTCAGTTTTACGCTTTCCTTCGGAAGTTAGGGGTCGCTCGTCATCGTTGGCGTAATCGCCGTGTTGTCCTGCCAGTCCATGCCGAATCAAATAAAGCTTCATACACCTATCAAACGTCTAGGGGCTATTTGGATCTTTACCAAATTCGTTGCCCTAGACGCTTCTTGCTTTAGATTAATTTACTCCTTTGGGATAGTGCTGCTCTGGGTTGACCAATCGCAGTAATTTCTGCTTCACCTGAGCATCGAACACCGACCATTTGGTTTTGGCGTATTCGCTGTTTTCTGTAAAGCCTGAAAGAAATCCCATCGGAATCTCAAAGCCGCCTGCTTGCGATCGTCCCCCGCCAAAGAAGCGTCCTTGAGCATCTTGCCCAAATGCCTCTTTGATAAATTCGTCCGGGTCAAGCGTCAATTTGTTCGTGCGAAGCGATCCGACGACGAATTCGAGTTCTTCGTCTTCGTCGTGAACGATGCCATAAACTACAGCAGTATGGACATTCTCTTCTGTCACCAAGAAGTCTGCTGCTTGAGGAATTGCGTCACGATCGTCGTAGCGCAAATAGCCCACGCCAGCGATCGAAAAGTTGTTGTGAACGGTGCGATTTTTCAGCGATCGTTCAATCACTTCCATCACCTGCTTTGATCGCGAGGACTGCATCACCGCGTTGAGCAACTGCGCGTCATAGTATCGACTTAAAAAAGCAGCCGCGAGAAAATCTTCTTCCTGCGCCTGCATCAATCGATTTGTGTCCGATCGTAGTCCGTGCATCAGCGCAGTCGCGCACTTAACATGCTCAGGGGCGCTGGTATCAAATTTCAGCATTCCCGCCTGAATATATTGCGTCAGGATCGTCGCGGTGGCGCGAGTATAGGAGCGAATGTCAGCGAATTCAGCGTGGAGGTCGTCCTGCATACTGTGATGATCGATCACAACTGTAATCGGGATATTCGATTGCAGAACCGACGGTAGAAGCTGGCTTGTGGTTCCCTGGTTGTCAATCAGCACACAGCCTTTGTAAACCGAGAAGTCCTTTGTTTTTGCGGTTTGTATCGTTAATCGTTGAAGCGGTAATGCGGTTAACTTCACAAGCGCAATGTTTTCCTGATGCGAAAGCGTTCCAGCATAGGCAATTTCGGCTTGAATGTCGTATCTTTGGGCGATTAGTTTATAAGCCCAAGCCGAAGAAAGTGCATCGGGATCAGGAAAATCCTGTAAAAGTATTAGCTGACGCTCACCACGATGCCGCTCTAGAACTTGACGAAATCCTTCGATTTTCTGCTCTTGCTCCGGAGAACGCATGACATCGTAAGGGTAGCGTCCTCGCTGGTCATGAGCCGCGCCATTTGAGGCTTTTGGAAGATCGTTGCTCTTGGCTACAGCGAGGCTATGCGATAGAGGCTCAGTTGGATTCAGCCCAGAAATACCAGAGTCTGGTTCCATTGTGATGAGTGAAGTGAATGGCACAGTCGAATCAGATTGCATACGTTGAAGTTGTGCGGAAAATAGAACCAGCCTCGGTCGGCAGCTTCGCTTCACAGAGTGTTCTCGCCTGGTTTGAGCTGCTCGATCGTAGGCACTCTCTGATCTTCGCAAAAAAGTTCAAAAAACGGCAGAGCGATTTGTTCAGTTTCCCTCATTTGATAGAGCGGAAACCGATCTGGAGCCGCGATCGCTCGAATCCTATTCTTCTCGCACTCCCCCGATGACATATTTTTGCCATTCTTGGTTTACGCCGTTCTTGACGTGCTTGGTGACTTCAAAATAAAGACTGCTGTGCGGGCGATGCGGCGGATTTCGCAGCGGCATAACGGCTTCTTTGGGGGTGCGGCTGCCTTTTTTGACGTTGCAGCGCACACAAGCCGTAACGATGTTTTCCCAGGAATCTCCGCCGCCTCTCGATCGTGGGATCACATGATCCAGCGTCAGATCGTCCCCGGTGTAGCCGCAGTATTGGCAGGAGTGCCCGTCGCGGTGCAGCAGATTCTTGCGAGTGAGCGGAATCTCTTTGTAGGGGACGCGCACATAATGGCGCAGGCGAATCACGGTGGGGAGTGGAAACCCCGAATAAATCATCTTTCCGTTATGCTCGACTTGCTCAGCTTTGCCTTTGATAAGCAGGACAACTGCTCGCCGCCAACTGGTAATATTGAGCGGTTCGTAGGAGGCATTGAGCACCAGAACCTTTCCCATTCGGATTGTTTTAAGACACGCTTATTTGCACTGATGCTAACATATCCAACCCATTCGGTGATGGCTAGGGCGATCGTCGAAAGAAGCGATCTCCACTCACTTTTCTCCGTTTGGTCTTTTTTGTAAAGTGAGAGTCAAGCAGTTGAGAGATGACCGGCGGTGGCTTCGGGATCGAAAATTAAATTTTCCGATTTTGAAAACATTGTTGAAATAGAATCAAGAGCCGACAGGCAAATGGTGGCTGAGGAGTAGGAGTGATGCTGAGTTGGGATCAAAGTTCGAGTATTGCCTTGATGCAGCGGGAACGCGCTTGGGTTGAGATTGATCTGGCGGCACTGTCTCATAATGTGCAGCAGATTCTTAGCCTGATTTCTGCCAAAACTGAGCTAATGGCAGTGGTGAAAGCTGATGCTTACGGCCATGGGGCGGTGACGGTGGCGCAGACTGTTTTGCAAGCAGGAGCGACTTGGCTAGGGGTGGCGACGATTCCAGAAGGGATCGAGCTACGCGAAGCGGGAATCGAAGCGCCGATTTTAGTTCTAGGCGCGACACATACCGCCGAGCAGATTCGAGCGATCGAGCATTGGCAGCTTCAACCTACTCTCTGTACTCCCAAGCAAGCCTTAGTATTCTCAGAATCGGTGCGACAGAGTGTGTTGCCGATTCATCTCAAACTAGATACGGGGATGTCGCGTTTAGGAACTTCTTGGGAAAATGCAGTCGAGTTTGTGCAGTTAGTGAAGAGCTTGCCGAATCTGTCGATCGAGAGTATTTATTCACATTTAGCAACTGCCGAAGATCTTGATCCGACTATCCGGCAACAACAGCAGCATCGCTATGAATCGGGACTTCGTGCCTGTGGTTACAACCTGAGTGGAAAGCATCCCCGCTTTCATTTAGCGAACTCAGCCGGGACGATTGTTGATCCGAGCTTGCACTATGACATGGTGCGGACAGGGCTTTTGCTGTATGGACTTTATCCGGCAGAGCATTTGCGGTCGCGCTTGGATTTGCGTCCGGTGATGCAGGTGAAAGCGCGGGTGACGCAGGTGAAAACCATTCAAGCGGGAACCGGAGTGAGCTATGGATATCGGTTTATTGCCGATCGTGAAACTCAGATTGCGGTGATTGGAATCGGGTATGCAGATGGTGTACCGCGTAATTTATCGAACAAGATGACTGCGTTAGTTCGGGGACAACACGCAAAGCAAATTGGGTCAATCACAATGGATCAGTTGATGCTGGATGTGAGCCATATTCCAGCATTGCAGGAAGGTGAAGTTGTAACGCTGTTGGGGCAGGACGGCAACGAAAAGATTTTGGCAGACGACTGGGCGAATCTACTCGGCACAATCTCTTGGGAAATTCTGTGTGGATTTAAGCATCGGCTTCCACGGGTTGCAGTGGGTAAGCCGTTGGTGAGGCGAGAAATGATTGAGCGTCGATCGAGCCAAAGTAGGGGAAGTTAGTAAAGATCACGTTCCCAGGTGACGGCGATGTTGAGTTGTTTGAAGGTGTCTTCAACCCTAATTCCTTGCAATGACTCCAAATTTGTGGACTCATCGCGACTCGAACGTTGGCATCACTTCGGGTTCAGAAATCGCACTGTTCAACCATTTTTGCATGGCTGGCAGCGCGAGAACCATGTCGGCATAGTCCTGCCATACCGAATCAAGCTTGACATCATAAGTGCGGAATCTCAGCCCAACTGGAGCAAGTCTTCCAAATTGTTGTAATTGGACGTGAGTTCGATACAAGTCTTGGCTGCGTTTGGATCTGCGGGTAGCCCCCTAAATCCCCCACAAGTGGGGGACTTTGAAGCTTAGAAGGCTCTTAAATTTGGGGGATCACGATTCTCTAAGTCCCCCAAAATGGGGGACTTAGGGGGCCGATCGGCTCAAATCGAAGCGAAAAAACTCATCGAACTGACGTTAATTGGAACATTCATTGTCGTATGGCAATATGATCCAAGCATTTCCGTTCAGTAAATCATTCCATCGCAATTACAACATCGCTCGACTTAATCACTGCATAAGCCGTTTTACCTTCTTGGAGTTCCAAAACTTCGGCTGAGGTCGTTGTAATCGTCGAAATTAACTCTACCCGATGCATCACTTCGATCGTCACCTCCGTATGAATCGACCCTTTCACCAGTCGCTTCACTTTCCCTTCCAAAACATTGCGAGAACTCACCTTGAGCGGTTTCTTCGATGAACTTACAGCCCGATCGACAGCCGCTTCTTGAGCTATTTCCTTGGTCGTCTCGGAATCGCTGGACTGCTTTAACCCCCGCAGCATCTCCCGCAGCACCTCAGTTTTGGTGCGCTGCGATCGTTGGCATATCGCCTCTAGAAGCTGCCGCTCCTCCTCAGAGGTTTGAAATGTGATCCATCCTTGATCTTTTCTGGGCATTACGCTACCAATTTAGTTGGTAAGGGCTGATAAGTTGGTAAAAGTCTATTGGCGTTCAGGATTCTTATCCTAAACAGAATTGTATGAAACGTAAACACTTCCTGACGGTTTTGAGTGTTGCTCTGATTAGCTTCTCGATCGTGCTTGGCTTACAGTTCGCTCAACCCACCACAGCAAACACCACTTTATTAGTCTCTGCGGCAGCCAGTCTCAAAGAGGTGCTAGAGGAAATTGAGCCTCTGTATCAAAAGACTCGCGCTGATGTGGATTTGACCTATAACTTCGGTGCCTCTGGTGCTCTACTTCAGCAAATCGAGCAAGGCGCACCTGCTGACATTTTTATCTCAGCCGCAAGACGGCAAATGGATACACTCGATCAAAGAGGCGCATTAGTTCCGGGAACTCGCGGTAACTTAGCAAACAATCGATTAGCGATCGTCGTTCCCAAAGCCTCAAGAATCGTCACAAGCTTCTCAAGTCTTAAAGAGCCGGAAATTAAGCGAGTGGCGATCGGCGAACCGAGAAGCGTTCCTGCCGGACAGTATGCTGAACAGGTGTTGCAAAAGCTGAATCTGTCCAACGATCTCAACTCTAAGCTCGTTTATGCGAACAATGTGCGGCAAGTTCTCGCGGCGGTTGAAAGCAGCAATGCGGATGCAGGGTTTGTTTATGTGACCGATGCTCAGATCTCCGATAAAGTGAAAATTGCTGCCATTGCTGCTGAGAGCTTTCATTCGCAAATTGTTTATCCGATAGCAGTGTTGAAGAGCAGCAAGAATGCCGATGTAGCCAAATCCTTTTTGCAGTATCTATCCAGTAATGAAGCGAGAGGCGTATTCCGCAAGCACGGATTTATTGTGCCGAAATAGCAATTTTGTCGAATGAATGTAACAATGACTGTTCCCCTTGATCTGGCTCCATTGTGGATCTCGCTGAAAGTAGCCGCGATCGCAACTGTCTTTACCTTCTTTGCAGGAATCGCTGTTGCCTATTGGATGCT
This sequence comes from Leptolyngbya sp. DQ-M1, assembly GCF_039962505.1. Classification (NCBI taxonomy): domain Bacteria; kingdom Bacillati; phylum Cyanobacteriota; class Cyanophyceae; order Leptolyngbyales; family Leptolyngbyaceae; genus Leptolyngbya; species Leptolyngbya sp. DQ-M1. The sequence goes on along the minus strand of NZ_JAMPLJ010000004.1, from coordinate 244,032 downwards.
GAACTATCGCGGCAAGGGGAAATTCATTCTTGAAGGAATCTTTGTCTCTCCGTTGATCCTGCCGCCGACTGTGGTGGGTTTTTTGCTGCTGCTGGTGTTTGGTAAGAATAGCTGGGTGGGGCAGTTGTTGGGGTCGATCGATTTCAGCCTTGTATTCACCTGGTATGGAGCCGTGCTCACGGCAACAGTCGTTTCATTCCCCTTGATGTATCGAACCGCATTAGGAGCGTTCGAGCAGATTGACGAGAACTTCTTAGCCGTTGCTCGGACTTTAGGAGCTTCAGAATGGACAGTGTTCCGTCGAGTTCTGCTGCCTTTAGCATTGCCGGGAGTGTTAGCAGGTGCGGTACTGGGGTTTGCCAGGGCATTAGGTGAATTCGGGGCGACCTTGATGTTAGCAGGCAACATTCCTGGACAAACGCAGACGATTCCAATGGCAATTTATTTTGCTGTAGAAGCGGGCGCAATGAATGAGGCTTGGTTTTGGGCAGTGATGATTCTATTGATTTCGCTGTCTGGAATCTTTGCGGTCAACTTCTGGCAAGACCGACAGCAGCAATTGAAACTGCTGCGAACCGCCAGAAAGCCAAATCATAAAGCAGTTGCGGCAATTTCTCCAACTTCATCCGGTTTATTTGTTGACATTCAAAAGCAGCTTGCAGCCTTCGACTTAGATCTGACTTTCAGTGCAACAAAATCAACACTAGGAATGCTAGGGGGATCAGGTGCAGGAAAGAGTATGTTACTGCGCTGTATTGCAGGAATGGAAAGTCCAACACAAGGACGGATTGTACTCAACGGGCGGGTTTTGTTTGATGCAAAGGCAGGAATTAATGTACCGAGCCGCGATCGCAAAGTCGGTTTTCTGGTGCAGAACTACGCTTTATTTCCGAACCTAACTGTTGCAGAAAACATTGCTTTTGGCTTACCGAGGTCTCTTGCTAAACGTGAAGCACGTCAGCGCATCGAAGCTCAGTTGAATTCAGTACAATTACAAGGGTATGGCGATCGCTATCCGCATCAGTTGTCTGGCGGACAACAGCAGCGGGTTGCATTAGCGCGGGTACTTGCAAGTGAGCCAGAGGTAGTTCTGCTCGATGAACCTTTTTCAGCCTTAGATACCCATCTGCGGAGTCAAATGGAACAAGAAGTGATTGCACGACTCCGAGAGTTTAAGGGCGTGAGCTTGTTTGTCACCCACAACTTAGAAGAAGCGTATCGGGTGTGTGATGATTTGATTGTTCTGGAGCAAGGACAGACGCTTGCATATGGTTCAAAGTATGACATTTTCGCAAGACCCGGTAGATTAGGTGTGGCTCAACTGACCGGATGCAAGAACATTTCTCCAGTCCAAGTCATCACAGAACAAGAGATTTATGCAATAGATTGGGGCATTCGCTTACGAGTAATTGAACCCTTACCCGATCGATTCGCTTATGCCGGAATTCGTGCCCATCAGATTCGATTTACAGACGATCTAACTGCGGAAAATGCGTTTCCTTGCTGGTTGGTTGCCACAAGTGAAACGCCGCACCGAATGACCGTTTTTCTGAAGTTCACATCGGATATTGTCGATCGACAGGATTATCACATTCAAGCTGAAGTTTTCAAAGAGAGATGGGACGTTATAAAATACAAAGATTTTCCTTGGTTTGTTCAGCTTGAGCCGACTCGGTTGATGCTACTACAAGCTTAGATGGAAAGATTGGTTAATAAGCTTTCGTTGTTAACATAATCTAAGTTGTTGTATTTCTAATGAGGGGTATTACTGATTTTGCTCGATCGACAACAGAAATGAAAGCAATATTAATACCTTCGATAAGAATTTGCCAAGTTGTCTATTCTGTAGAAAGCTTCTCCAGATATAAGGTGGGAAATATGTTGAAATTTTCCGTATATTCATCTACATGAGCTTACTATGCGGAAGAATTTCCGTCTAAATATGTCAATAAGGCGTGATACGCCGAAAACGTTCCATGTAGTACGTCAATATGGAGTGATATATGGAAAGATTCAGTGTAATAAGAGTTGGGCTGCTTTATTTTTTGGTTGTGGCTGTACTTGAAGGTGTTTTGCTAAAATTGCGAAGTTTTCATTATTGAGATTTTTCATGCAACCCGGTCTCCGCAGTGGAAAGCTGACAAAATGGAAAGATGAGCGTGGCTTTGGTTTTATCCAACCCGTTGATGGGAGCCAAGAAGTTTTTTTGCATATTTCTGAAGTGCGAGATGCAACTCGCCGTCCACAAGAAAACGACATGATTTATTACCACTGCGTAGTTGACTCAGATGGAAGAGTCCGCGCTTGCAACGCATTTATTCTAGGAGCAAGAAACAAACCAGCGCCTTTGAGTCATCGCGCTACATCTTCTGATGCTACGGCTTCAAGCTTCCCGCTAGTTGAGGTAGTCTTGTTGTCACTTCTGCCTTTGGTTGGAATCATTCATTTTACGTTGACGACGCGCAATCCTTTTCCAATTGTCCTTTACCCTACGATGAGTTTAGTAACCTACGCGCTATACGCTGATGATAAATCTCGTGCTAAACGCAAGGACTGGCGCACCTCTGAACAAACGCTACATCTATGTGAACTTGCAGGTGGATGGTTGGGTGGGTTTATCGCCCAGCGAATGCTGCGGCACAAAAGTCAGAAAGAGTCTTATCAAGCTGCGTTTTGGGCGATCGTTATCATTCATTACATTGCATGGTTGTTTTGGCTGTTTTTGGGAAGAATGCTATGGGCTTAGCTTTGTTCCTACTAGCCGCCATGACTTTGATCTAGCTTAAGATGGGATGGTGCAGAGGTTTACCCCGTTTCTAAGGAGTAGAGCCGCAGCATTTGCCAGATAATTACAGCCATGTAATACCAGATTGATTTGTGGATGCGACAGATTCTCGCCCCCAAATCCCCCATACTGGGGGACTTTGAGAATCCGAAACAGATTTGGCTTGAAGTCCCCCACGCGTGGGGGATTTAGGGGGCTTCCAAGATCTGTCGCACTCAAAAATCAATTTGGTATGAGTTACCGACAGTATCCTATAGTTACTTGAAGTAAAGCATTGTGACCCACATAGGGTTATAGCAATCTTTGGAGAAGTGTTACATCATTGGTGTTTGTCAAAAAACGTTACAAGTTGCAATCTAATTCATCGGCTGACACAATGACATCGTTGACCTTCTTAGAATAGTTATGTCTTTGTCCTCTGCGATCGCTGGAATTTACGAAGTCTGTATCGGTGTTTCTGACATAGAATCCGCGATCGAGTATTGGCAGCAGTTTGGATATGAGATGGCTCAAGCAGGAAAACTTTCTGCTGCGATCGCCCAAACCCTCTATCAAGTGGACTCTTCATTGCAATCCGTTCGCCTGAGTCACCAAGCATCTGATCACGGCTTAATCCGTTTAATGCAATGGGAACAGCCCCGAAATGAGGGTTTAGCGCTGGAATCAATGAAAGTCAGAGGGAATCGATGGGCAACGACTATGACAGCAGATGTTTTAACGCTTCTCAATCATGCGGAAGAAGCCGATCGAGCAGGACTTCCAATTCGTTATACATTGCCGCACTGGGAAAAGATTTACAACAAAGAGCACCAAATGCGCCCGTTTATTGATTCCGCGATCGGGGTTCGAGAAATGCTATTGCTGCAACCGCTCACTCGACAGGTACTGTTTCAACGCTTTGGATACACGGTGCTGAACTATGGTCAAATTAATCAGCAGGCAGCCTTGAAAGCGAGTCAGATTACGCATATGGGGCTGATTGTTCAAGACGATCGCAAGGAAACGCTGAGGTTCTATGAAGATGTTCTGGGACTCTTGCGCGTTCGGGATGATGTCGAGACAAGTTATGAATCTTCGCAGGCAGGACGGGAAATTTTTGACTTACAACCCGGCGAAAAGTTCATTGTGACTGCATTTGATGATCCACGATCGTCTGTTACTGATTGGCAAGCAGTGCGATCGGGACGATTGTATATTGTGCGATTTCCAGAAGCTTATTCATTGCCGAGTCGGTTCGATCAAGCACAACCTGGATGCTTAGGTCTGTCGCTCTATACCTATCGGGTAAGAGAGATTGAGAACTATCACGATCGCATCACAGCAAGTTCGGCTCGCAGCGTGACTGAGATTGTTCGGGATGAGTTTGGCGATCGTAGTTTTTCTTTTATCGCTCCAGATGGTTATTTTTGGACACTGATTGAAGGCTAAGCGGCTGGAATCGGAAACGTTTCCTTAGCGAGATACGCATCAAAATGCTGCTGGAAATAGAGCCAGGAAGTCATATCTTCCGTATCCAGCGGTGCTGTCGGTGCATCCCGATAGAGCGGCATTCGGGTATTAATTTCGTCTTGAAGTAATTGCGGTAGCTGATCAAATCCCGCTACTTTGCAGCCTGAAGCGCTGTAAATCAAGTGCCCAGCCCGATCGCCCATTTTCATCCAAGGTAGCCAAGGGCCAATCCGATCCCAACCTAACCATATTTTTGAAACGGAAGGTTGCTGCTCATCAAAGAGTTCGGCAGATGGAACAACAAATTTGAACAATTCTGCCGCTTGATAATTAGGATTTGGAAAGTATTCCGCGAACTTTGGATCATTCAATGGATTTGGATAAGCAGGAAAGATATCAAATGTAAGCGTTGTGGTTTCGTCATCCAGTTGAGCAGGAAATTGTCCTTTAAAAGTTCCTTGAATTGGATTGTTGGCAACGTGCATCACAGGTACAGTTTCTTCAGTCCAAGGATTTGTCCAAGTTTGAAGCTTTTCGCCCGTTTTAGGATCTAAGTAATACGTTAACTCTCTGGAGGTAAACGCCCAGCAATTTTCTTCAGTTGGAAGACAACGGCTCACACTCATTCCAACCATCTTGAACAAACATTGCCGTTTCTCACCGGGGACAAACGAGTAAATCGCGCCTGTCCAGATTAAATAGTTCGATCGTGCCGGATCAAGCGACGATCGAATCTTCACCCAGTATTTAGCATCCAGAAGTTGAGTTGAAACCATCAGCCTGCCCAGATTAAATTTTTAAGACGATCGTGTAAGGTTCTTGCTTTCATCGCCTTCAATAAGAATGAGTCCCACACATCATTCTAGAGTCAAAGAATAACCGACATCGCTTAAATTAACATGAAACTGATGGAAAACGGGCTGGCTTACAAGGCATTAGCACTTCAAGTCACCTGTCACGCGATCAATCAAAGCCGCGATCGCGCAGAAGCGCGATTAAAAATGCAGCAAGCCCTCGATCGTTTAGATCAGCAGATTGCTGTGAGCCTAGCTTTTATTGGGTCTGATTGTCGTTTAATCGTATTACCAGAGTATTTTCTCACAGGCTTTCCGATGGGCGAATCTCTAGAAGATTGGGCAGACAAAGCTTGTTTAGAAATATCAGGCGCAGAGTATGAAGCATTGGGAAAGATTGCTCAAAAACATCGCATCTTCCTAGCAGGCAATGCTTACGAACTTGATCCACATTTTCCGGGCTTGTATTTTCAAACTTGTTTCGTCTTAGATCCAAGTGGATCTGTCGTTCTACGGTATCGTCGGTTGAACTCGCTGTTTGCGCCAACGCCTCATGATGTTTGGGATCAGTATCTTGAACATTACGGGCTAGAGGGTGTGTTTCCGGTTGCGAAAACTGAGATTGGTAATCTTGCCGCTGTTGCATCGGATGAGATTCTATTTCCAGAAGTCGCACGCTGTTTAGCAATGCGGGGAGCAGAAATCTTAATTCATCCCACTTCAGAAATTTATGGACAAGCACGATCGCCCAAAGAAGCTGCAAAAGTTAGCCGGGCAGTTGAAAATATGATGTATGTGATTTCGTCGAACACCGCCGGAATCGCGGATAGTTCAATTCCGATCGCATCAGTCGATGGGGGTTCAAAGATTGTGGATTATCGAGGATTAGTGTTAGCTGAAACCGGAGCAGGGGAAAGTATGGCAGCGTTTGCCGAAGTTGATTTAGCGGCACTCCGTCGCTATCGTCGGCAGCCCGGACTAGGAAATATGCTTGCACGCCAGCGATTTGATGCGTATGTGGATAGCTATCATAATTCCGAGTTTTACCCCCGCAATACCATGCTAAACGGTGAAATCGAGCGAAAACACTTTATCCAAACTCAATTAGCCACGATCGAGCGCTTGGCTCAACGAGGAGTGATTTAAATGCCTCAGATTCCTGTTCGCAATCCTCGCACTGGCAAAGTCGATGCCTGGATTATGCCTCCTATTTCAGCAGACCTTTCTCAACAGTGCGATCGCCTGCGTTTGGCTCAACCTGCTTGGCAATCCGCTGGGTTAGGGCAGCGAATTGCAGCCTTGCAGCAGTGGAAACATGCGATTCAACAGCATTCCGAGCCATTAATTCAGGCATTAGTCGCAGATACAGGACGATTGGACATTTCGGCATTAGAAGTTGATTCGGTGCTGTCGAGTCTCGATCGCTGGTGTCAACTCGCTCCAGAACTATTACAGGAAATCGAGAAGCCTACAGCAATTCCATTTATTCACCTACAGCAGGATTCTGTTCCCTATCCGCTTGTGGGTGTGATCAGTCCGTGGAATTTCCCATTGTTGTTATCTCTGATTGATACGATTCCAGCCTTATTAGCGGGTTGTGCTGTGATTGTCAAACCCAGTGAGATTGCGCCTCGTTTCATCAACCCATTACTCGATACCGTCAATGAAGTTCCTGAACTACGAGACATCTTGACTTTTGTTGAGGGGGATGGAGACACAGGAGCCGCCTTAATCGAGCAAGTTGACTTAATCTGCTTTACAGGCAGTATAAAAACTGGGCGACAGGTGGGAGAAGCTGCCGCAAAACGATTCATTCCAGCATTTTTAGAGCTTGGAGGAAAAGATCCAGCGATCATTCTAAAGTCCGCAGATCTCGACCTTGCAACTTCCGCAATTCTATGGGGTTCAGTGGTGAATACCGGACAATCTTGTTTGTCGATTGAGCGAATTTATGTCGATCAAGCCATTGTTCAACCCTTCACCGAGCAACTGATTGCCAAAGCAACACAACTTAAATTAGCTTATCCAACCCTTAATGATGGTGAAATTGGCCCGATTATTGCCGAACGACAAGCAGCAATCATTGCAGATCACCTACAAGATGCGATCAACAAGGGCGCGATCGTGCAGTGTGGTGGAAAGATTGAGACTTTAGACGGTGGTTTATGGTGCTACCCCACAGTTTTAACTGGGGTAAACCACACCATGAAAATCATGACCGAAGAAACATTTGCGCCGATTATGCCCATTATGCCTTTTGCAACGGTTGAAGAAGCGATCGAGCTTGCAAATGACACAATTTATGGTTTAGGTGCAGCCGTATTCGCAGGCTCAACCTCAGAAGCATTGGAAGTTGGCGATCGTATTCAAGCAGGCGCAATCAGTATTAATGATGCAGCCCTCACAGCTTTGATTCACGAAGGAGAAAAGAATGCGTTTCACTACTCTGGAATAGGAGGCTCACGCATGGGAGCCGCAGCCCTAAAACGTTTTATGCGAAAGAAAGCGTATTTGATTAAAACAAAGCCTGTGTTTAATCCTTGGTGGTATGTATAGGAGGTCATCATGTTAGATATTCGGACTGAAATGCCGGTTCTTGCTCGACACGAAGGCGACTGGATTGGAACTTATACCTTGATCGACTGTAACGGAACCATTCTCGATCGGCATCAATCTCATCTCACCTGTGAATTTCCCCAAGATGACCTGTCATCCTACTATCAAATCAATCGCTACACCTGGGACAACGGCAAGCAAGAAGAACATCGCTTTCCCGGAGCCTACTGCGATAAAAAGCTGTGGTTTGATACAGAGCGTATTAAAGGTCATGCTTGGGAAGTTGATGATTCCACGGTAATTCTTTGGTTCAGTTACAAATCAATTCCAGACTTTTACCTTTATGAAATGATCCAAATTAGTCCTTGTAACAACTATCGCGCTCGCACTTGGCATTGGTTCAAAAATAACCAAATCTATCAACGCACGCTCATTCAAGAAGAGCGACAACGCCCAAGTCAGCCTGAATGACCATAGGACAAAACCGTTCCAGCTTGGGATAAATCTCTATCGACCCGGACAAAGAATAAACCACCATCTTCTGAGATATGTCTGGGAAGTGTGCTAAAGCTGGGGCTATAGCAAAAGTGATTTTTGGCGAATCTGTAGTCGCCGATATCGCACCATCCCGCCAAGCCATATGCCTCTTCGTTATAGGACTGAATCATCATCTGCTTGCCGTCATAATGTGGCAAAAGGGCGAGTAACCACACTCCACCTCCATTCGCTGCTTTTCTCAGCCACTTCTTGTTTGCTGCGATAAATTGTGCTGTGTCTGTCTTTCCCCAAGGCAGCAATTTGCTATCCAATACAGGAATGTACTCACCGAGTCTAGCTTCTGGATGATTCGGCAAATCTTGATACTGGAGACGACCATTTTCCATCCATAAAACTTCCGCGCTTTCACCGTTTAGCACTTTCCAGTCTCCGACTCTCACTCCTGCTGGAATGAAAGAGTAGCAGTGCTTGCTGAGTTTCCATGCTCCCACTTGAATCGCACCGCTCAGCACAAAGATCTCCAAGTCTGCTGTGAATCTGCCTGCAGGAATTTCAAATTGGGCTGGCAGCAAAACTTTGGCTGTCGATGCGCCATGATCATTCCAGGAAAGCATTCGGCAGATCGCAGGCTGCTCTGGTATTCCCTGAATTTGCCACGCTTGTTCAGGGACACGATGACTATCAAAGAGTTGATATTGACGAGGCACATACTCTGAAGCGGGAGCTTCGCTGTTGCCGAAGGCAATCGCCGTTCGTCGTCCAGACAAATTCATCCGTCCTCGACCGTCTCCACCCCAGTCTTCTGGGATTAAAGCTGCCTCTAAAAAATCATTGGTCGCTGCTGGGAATCCAGAGGATTGATCGGCTTCGCCCATACTTTTACAGTTTTTAAGTAGACCTGAAAGCGTATCGTCATACCGAATCAATTTGTTGATGCGACAGATCCTTCGCCCCCTAAATCCCCTATACTGGGGGACTTTGAGAATCCGAAACAGATTTGGCTTGAAGTCCCCCACGAGTGGGGGATTTAGGGGCTTCCAAGATCTGTCGCACTCAAAAATCAATTTGGTATCAGATGGCTCGTCGAGCCGCCAGTCAGTCTGAGTCAGTCAATTTTTAATGCTACAGCCTGATTGCCAACCGGACTCATGATTGAATGAAATGCGTAATCAAAAGCGTCGATCGATTCAACTGTTGCCATGCCTTCTAGAACCTACAAAAAGCTTGTTGCTCAACGCTTCAGCGATGATTTCCGTTCGGCGATCGCCCTTGAAGAACTGCCGATTCCTACCCTGAATCCTGGAGAAGTTCTAATTCGCAACAAGTTCGCTGGCATCAATGCTGGATTTGATACTTTGCTTTGTAAAGGAAACGTTCCCTATGTGAATCTTACGCCACCCTTTGATCTAGGTGTCGAAGCCGTGGGCGAAGTGGTCGCGATCGCTCAGGATGTTCATACCCTGAAAGTTGGAGATGCTGTTGCAACCACAGTCCGAGGGGGAGGCTATCGGGAGTATCAAGCGATCGCGGCAAATCTAGCTGTGAAAATTCGTGCGGCTACGCCTGAAGTTTTAACCCTAATGCCGACCGGAGTTTCAGCCCTAGTCGCACTTGAGCAAGTGGGAGAAATGACGAGCGGAGAAGTTGTTTTAGTCACGGCAGCAGCAGGCGGAGTCGGACATATTGCGGTACAACTCGCCAAGTTAGCTGGAAATCATGTGATTGGGATTTGCGGCTCTGAGGCGAAGGTGAAGTTGTTAAAGAGTTTGGGCTGCGATCGCATTATTAACTACCGAACCGAAACACTCGATACAGTTCTTCAACAAGAATATCCCAATGGAATCAATTTAGTTTTTGATTGTATTGGTAAGCAGGTCTTTGATACTTGCGTGAATCATTTAGCCATACGAGGGCGATTAGTAGTGGTGGGTTTTATTTCCGAGTATATGAGTAATTTAGAATCTGTTACTCAACCTCGAATTTATCAGAAGTTGTTTTGGAAATCGGCTTCGGTGCGTGGTTTTTTGATGCCGCATTTCGCCGAATTTGCAGAGGAAGCCCGCGATCGCTTACTCGATTTGTTTTACGCAAATAAGCTCAAGGTTGCAGTTGACTCTACCCTTTTTAATGGCATTGAGTCGATTCCAGATGCCGTAGAATACCTATTGAGTGGTCAAAATTGCGGTAAGGTCGTCGTGAGGTTCCAAAAATGACTATAGAATCAGTCAATACATTAGCCGTTGCTCGACAAGCCTTTGCGCATTTTGAACATGGACTTGCAACGGGGGAGTGGCAAGCCTTCTTCGATATGCTCACCGATGATTTTTCATTCTGGTTTCCGTTGGGCAAATTTCATGGATTAAATGTTGGAAAAGCAAGAGCGATCGAGTTTTTCAACTATGTTTCCGAAGTGTATGAAACGGGGTTGAAATTGACGCTCGATCGCGTCACCAGTAACGAAACGACCGTTGTATTTGAATTTCGCGACGAGGGATTGATGTGGGGAAATCCTTACAAAAATCGCGTCGCAGTCTCTTTTGATGTCCGGGGTAATCAAATCTGCGGCTATCGAGAATATTTAGGCAGCGACGGCAAATCTAACTGATATAACGATTTACATATGCTTCATTTTTTGATTAGTGTCTAGCTTTCCTACTCTAGATAGATGTGTTTAGCGGGTTAAATTCTTCATTCTGCTATTGGCAAAAGGCTTGCACAAAAAGTATTCAAAGACGTATGAGTGACAATTAAACTTTGATAGACAGAAAGGCAGTGTTATGCAGAAGTAATCGCTTTTTAGGATACCTGAGTGATGAGAATAAAATTGGCAAGACCGACTTCTAACACACTGCGAATCGAACTCATTTTTGTATCGCTGTTATTCATTGCATTTCTATTTCTAGTGCGTAAGTATCAGCAATACGATATCAGCATTTATTACGACTATTCGCTCAACTTGTTAAAAGGACAATTTCCTTATACTGATTTCAATTTTGAATATCCTCCTTTGGCGCTGTTATCGATCGCTCTTCCCCAATTGCCTAGCATTGTGCAACCGCTGAATTTTACAGCGTATGCAATTCTTCTATTTATTCAAAATGCTTTTTTTAGCCACTTGATTGCAGTCGTACTTTCGCGAATTATTGCGGCTTGGCAGACTAAAAAAGCCGCGATTAGAACGATCTCTTTCTACGCAGCACTGATTGTGCCTAACCTTATCGTTGTGTTTTGTCGATATGATATCTTCGCAGCGCTTTTAACTGTGATTGCATTTTGGGCTGTCCTAAAACAGCGCCCAACTCAGGCGGGAATTTGGTTAGGATTGGGAATTGCTGCAAAACTTTATCCAGTCGCTCTAATTCCTATCTTTTCGATCTACTACTTCACAAAGCGGCAATATCAGGCTGGCGCAAAATTTTTACTTGGAAACATTCTCACCGTTGCTGTGATTTTTTTACCTTTTGCATTAGCTGCACAAGAAAAGTTCTTCAGCTTTCTGACTTATCACCGACAACGAGGACTACACATCGAGACCTTACCGGGTGGAATTCTGCTACTGTTGAGCAAGTTCGGCTTCATTGATGCTTCCTTTGAGCTAAACTATGGAGCCTTTCATTTCACATCAGAGATTGCGACTCCAATCCTCAAAGTTCTACCCATACTCACTTGGAGCTTATTAGGAATTACGCTGTTTTATTGCGTAAAAGGATTTCGGCAGGAATACGCAGCAAGTGGAGAAATCACCTACAGAACTCTAGCAACTTACATCACAATCACGCTGCTTGTGTTTATGATTACTGCTAAAGTTTTCTCACCCCAATATCTCGTTTGGGTGTTACCCTTTCTACCGCTCTTGCGATTAAATCGAATTACGATCGCCTTTATTATCGCAATCTCTGTGACAACTTTTCTGGTGTATCCAGTGTTATATGGTAGATTGCTTAATTTGAGAATCATTGCGCTTTTTGTTCTCAATATTCGTAATGTTCTAATCGCTGCATTCGCAGCCTACTTGCTAGTCGAGCAGAGCCGCAATTTGTCTAGAGAAGCAAAGAAAACGAGCGTAGAGAAAGCCTTTACTGCTCAGTAGCAGACCGCAATTCCCTACGCAAATTTCTATTACTCATTTAGCTTGAATTAATCTGCTAATTCAGGCGCTTCCGAGCGCTCTATCCCATTCTAACTGGTGGCTCAAACCATACTTAATAAAGTCTTCTGGGGTCGCTTTATCATTCTTACCAAAAACGCCCAAACTGTAGGGATTCTCTTCCATACGCTGTTTGACTAATTCCCGTTCAAACTGAATCACTTCTGATTTAGGCTGATCCGTTTTGAAGAAATCAACTACTAGGACTGTTCTTTCGTCATCCGTGTAATTATGTGGACAGTGCGGATAGCTGTGGTCTAGAACCATGAATTTGCCTTCGTGCCAGTAAAGTTTGTCATGGCAAATTTTCATCGCGATATCGCCTTCTGGCACAATCAATCCCAGATAGCCGCGATTCATGTGAGGGTTATAGTTCACATGAAGCTTGACATCTAGCCCCGGAAGAAACGTTCCGAAATATACGTTTCTCAGGATGCCATCATAAGCTGAATTTGTTGCAACGATCGCTTCTGTCAATGTTGGGAAATATTGCTCTTTTAACTCAAATACTTTTTCTGACACATCTTGTAACTCATACTGGGGATATTTGATTCGATGTGCCTGAATGTATTGTTCAATAAACATTCCTTGAAATAACACACCAAAGGCACTATATTTCGATTTACCTTTGGTCTTGATCGTTTGGCTTTTAGGCCCCATGACATCAAGAGCAAGCTGCATTTCCGCTGGGGAAGCATTTTGCTTAAATGCGATAAATTCATCGCGAATCGCTTGCCACTGCTCCTGAAGCATATTCAGAAAAGTAAACTCCTTGGGATCTAAATGATACTCGTTAAATTGCTCCATTGTTCTTTCTCCTAGCTTAGAAGCAAACTCGTCACGATTTCATTCTAAGAGTTATGAAGAAATTGTTCTTATTGATTTTGTAGGAGGCGCTGTGTCTGAACCTTGCATTCTGGATAAACTGATCAAAAACGTGCGTGTCGTTCGTCCACATCAATCTAGTGTAGAGCACTTAGATCTAGGCATTAAGGATGGTAAGTTTGCCCAGATCGCGTCACAGATCAGCCCAGAACAGGCAACAGAGGTCATCGATGCTCAGAATCTACTCGCTTTTCCTGGATTGATAGATGCTCATATGCACATTGGCATCTATCAATCCTTAGAACAAGATGCGATCGCAGAAAGCAAAGCCGCCGCAATGGGAGGCGTAACTACCAGCCTCAACTACATTCGGACTGGACAATACTATCTCAATAAAGGTGGCTCTTATCAGCAATTTTTCCCAGAGGTGCTATCCCGATCGGAAGGTAACTTTTTCGTCGATTATAGCTATCACATTGCACCGATTAGCGCTCAGCACATTGATGAAATGCAATGGTTGTTTGAGCAATATGGGGTCGCTTCGTTCAAAATTTTTATGTTTTATGGCGGTTATGGTCTGCATGGTCTATCCGATCAGCAGAATCTATTTTTGATGATTAACAAAGAAGAACGCTATGACTTTGCTCACTTTGAATTCATCATGCGGGGTTTAGCTCAACTACGAGAGCGCTATCCGGCTGATTCAATCAGCCTTAGTCTACATTGCGAAATTGCTGAGATTCTCAATGCTTATACCAAAATCGTTCAGCAGGACTCAAGCCTGACTGGACTCAGTGCTTACAGTGCTGCCCGTCCTCCCCACTCTGAAGGGCTTGCTATTTGCATTGCCTCCTATCTCGCTCATGAAACAAACTGTATTAACATCAATCTGCTGCATCTAAGTTCTCGTAAAGCGGTTGAAGCAGCGCTAATGATGCAGTCTACATTTCCGCATATCAACTTTAAGCGAGAAGTCACAATCGGGCATTTGCTTCTTGATGTCGAAGCTCCCACCGGGAAATGGGCGAAAGTCAATCCACCGATTCGATCGCGCGCTGATGTCGAGTTTCTGTGGACTGCGGTGCTACAAAATCAGATTGATTGGATTGTTAGCGACCACGCTTGCTGCTCTGCCGAAAAGAAAGCCAGTCTCCAAGACCCAGACAACATCTGGCTAGCAAAATCGGGCTTTGGGGGCACGGAATATCTCCTCTCAGGCGTTCTGAGCGAAGGCAGTAAGCGGGGAATGTCCTACGACCACATGGCGCGATTGCTCTGCTGGAATCCTGCACAACGGTTTGGACTCTGGCAAAAAGGGGACATCGCGATCGGATATGATGCTGACCTTGTGTTAGTTGATCCGAATGAACGCTTTGTAGTTCGAGCTGCTGAATCATTCTCTAAGCAGGGCTATACACCGTTTGAGGGGATGGAACTGACCGGACGGGTCAAGCAGACGATGCTGCGCGGTAATCTCATTTACGATCGAGGACAAATTCTAGGCTCACCGCAAGGACGTTATTTAAAGCGATCGCAGTCGAGCCGTTAACTTCCGATCAGCCGCGATTCCATATCATCCGTAGAATCTCGGTAAAAGTATTGGGGCTGAATCCGAATTCCTACTGGGTTTTCCGAGAATTCACCTAGAATACAGCCGGAATTGTATGTTTTTTATGAATTCAGCCTGGGAATACTGAGGGTGTCAAACCTCAAAGACATTCCGATGCTGCTGTTATTGTTTTGCGTTGGTAAAGATCCTTACGCGATCGAAAGTTCTCATATCGTGGAGGTGATTCCGAGCGTACCGCTGCGAAAACTGCACTACGTTCCTAAATACGTCGCAGGATTGCTGAACTATCGCGGCACGATCGTTCCCGTGGTTGATCTGTGCGAATTGATTCAGGGAACACCGAGTCGCTTCCAGTTGAGTAGCCGCATCATCATGGTGAAGTCTGCGGAAGCATCTACGGTTTCTTATCTAGGATTATTAGCAGAACAAGTGATTCAAACCCTGGATAAACCCAAAACAAAATTTGTTGCGTCTAACGCCGTTCATATGAATGCCGCTCCCTATTTAGGAGGAATGATCCTAGACGATTGCGGCATGATTCAGCAGATTCATCTTGATCGATTGTTTGCGGATGTACAGCAGATTTATCTAGCAGCGTCAGGGGAGTCGCAACTGAAATGAGCTTCGCCGCGATCGCAGCCTTACTCAATCAAACGATCGGGATCGATGTCGAGGGAATTGGAACCCGCAACCTCAAGCGAGTCATTGCAGCCCACTGCGATCCTGAGGATATTCCTGCTTACTTCAGGACGCTACAGTCCTCTCCACAAGCCCTAGAGACGCTGATCGAGCAGATTGTTATACCAGAAACTTATTTTTTTCGCGATCAAAAGCCGTTTGAGTTTCTGATCGAGCAAGCACGATCGCGGGAATCACTGCGAATTTTGAGCGCTCCCTGTTCAACAGGCGAAGAACCGTATTCGATCTCGATTTCGCTGCTCGAAGCAGGTTTATCCGTTGATCGCTTTAATATTGATGCGATCGACATTAGTAAGACAGCGATCGCCAAAGCCAAGCGGGGCATTTACGGCAAAAACTCGTTTCGAGGTGAAGCTTGGATCGATCGCGACCGCTATTTTCAACCGGCTCAAGACGGGCATGAAGTTAAATCATTCGTTCGCAGAGCAATCAATTTTTATCAGGGAAATATTTTAACTGCATTCCCAGCAGCCCAAGTGACCTACGACATGATTTTTTGTCGCAATTTGCTGATTTATCTCAGTCGTGCTGCTTGTGAGCAAGTCTTTAACACATTAGAACAATTGTTATCACCCAACGGATTACTATTCGTCGGTGCATCTGAAGCCGCCAAGGTTCCGGGCGATCGCTTTACTTCAGTCCGTCAACCGTTTACCTTTGCGTTTCAAAAAACTGCTCCAGTCAAGCAGCAGAGCGATCGTGAGCATCGCGACATACCAGAGCGACCAATGATGACGAAGCCTAGCGTCACACCCTCAAAACCAATCCAGCAGCCCACTGGTTTAACAGATTTAGAACTAGCGCGACAATTTGCCAATGCTGGAAAAATTGATGCCGCGATCGCCCATTGCAATGCTCATCTACAGCACGATCTCACCAATGCTGAAGTTTATACACTTCTGGGAACCTTGCATCAAGTCAAAGCCGAAATTACTCACGCCGAACGCTACTTCCAAAAAGCACTGTATCTCAACCCAAATCATTATCAGGCCTTAGTTTCTCTTGCCTTGATCAAAGAAGGGCGCGGCGACCTCAGCGGCGCAAAACTCCTTCAGCAGCGGATTCAGAAGCTCAGCCCCTAACTCCTTGAACCACAACCGAGCAACAATGATGAATTATCTATTAAAAGACAAGTCTCTCAAAGGTCGGATCATGAGCGCCTTTATTTTCATGGGCGTGTTAGTGCTAATTGTGTCTTTCGTGGGTCTAGTCAGCACAATTCGCCTGAGCAGTGGAATCAACACGCTGAGCAGTAACAGCCTGCCGAGCTTAATTGGACTCTGGAAAGTCAATGAAGGACAAACACAGATCGAATCCTCAGAACGGGCATTGTTAATTCCGGGACTGACTCCGCAGGAGCGTCAGACAGAGTTCGATCGCATTAAAAAAGCATGGGCACAGATTGATGAGGGCTTCAAGCAGTACGAGACTACACCACGTACTGAGGAAGAAGACCGCAACTATAAGAAGCTATTGGAAAACTGGAACCGCTGGAAGACTGACCACGAAGAATTGATTAAGCTCAGCCAAAATCTAGACAACAGGTTTACTCCCACTGATCCGAATGCTCAAAGACCCGATGTGTTGAACCAACTGCGCGATCGTGCTAGAGCAAATCGCGTTTCGTTTGAAGCAGCAACGACCTCGCTACTCGAATCTCTCAAAATCAACGAGGAGGTCGCAAAACAAGCTGAAAAAATCGCTGATCAAGATGTCAATCAAGCAAGATCTTGGACTATACTCGCGATGATTTTGGGGCCTACAAGTGCTATCTTGCTCGGACGCTATCTTGGTAACGCTTTGATCCGACGCTTGCAGCAATCCGTGGTGCAAATTACCACCTCTGCAACGCAAATTGCGGCATCTGGCAAAGAACTCGAAGCAACAGTAGCCGAACAGCTTGCCTCTACTAATGAAGTCACCGCGACAGCCCAAACGATCGCATCGACCTCCCGAAAATTGGTTAAAACAATGGAGCAAGTTGCAGGAATGGCGCAAACCACTGCAACTTCTGCAAATGACAGCCAGGACGAACTGGTAGAAATGGCCAACGTAATGCGTCAATTAACTGATGCAACAGCAGCAATTTCATCCAAGCTGGGTGTAATGAATGCAAAGGCGAACAACATTAACAATGTCGTGGTCACGATTACCAAAGTTGCGGATCAAACCAGTTTGCTGTCGCTCAATGCAGCGATCGAAGCCGAAAAAGCAGGAGAATATGGAGCAGGATTTGCAGTCGTAGCGCGTGAGATTCGTCGCCTTGCGAATCAAACCGCCGTTGCCACGCTTGAAATCGAGCAGATTGTTAAAGATATGCAGTCCGCGGTTTCGGTGGGAGTGATGGAAATGGATAAGTTCAATCGATCCGTAGGTGACAGCGCCGATCGGGTGAGCAAAATCGGAGATCAAGTCGCGAAAGTCATTCAGCAAGTGCAAAGTTTGCCGCCGCGATTCGAGCAGGTTAGCCAAAGTGTGGAAACTCAGTCAGAAAGCGCGTATCAAATCAGCGAAGCGATGGAACAACTCAGTCAAGCATCGCACCAAACTGTCGATGCTCTGCGAGAAACAAACAGCGCCTTAGATCAGTTAGATGATGCAGCGCAAAATCTCCGTCGTGAAATTGCTCGCGCCCGCTAACGTTTGAATCTGGTTGTGACGATGATACAGCAAGACTTAGTAACTTCAGGTCAGACGATCGACTCTACAGCTTTGAATGATTGCTGGAATCAGATCGGCGTAATGGGCGATCGATCTTGCGATCGCTTATCGACTGTGATGCACTGTTATGACTGTCCGGTGTATGCAGCAGCGGGAGATAGTTTGCTCCAGCGCGAACCCCAGCAGAACTATCTCGATGAGTGGATTCGCATTCTTTCTGAAGCACCGAGCGATCCAGAAGATACGGAAAGCGAAGGCGCGATCGTGTGTACAGCGGATGCAATTTCTGTGATGATCTTCCGCTTGGGCAAGGAATGGTTATCTCTGCCCGTGCGGATTTTGCAGGAAGTGACAGCGCCCTGTGTCATTCAGCCCGTTCCACACCGCAGCAATGAACTCTTTCTCGGATTAGTCAATATTCGGGGAGAAACTTTGCTGTGCGCCTCGTTAAGCTATCTTTTGAACTTACGTGCGGATGAAGATGCGGCGACAGGTTCCTCTAAGCGGATGATTCTGGCGGGTCAAGGTGATGAGAAGTGGGTGTTTCCGGTAGACGAAGTGCATGGAGTCTTTCGCTTTCATTCATCGGAGCTACAAGATGCCCCGATCGTGGTGGCAAAAGCGGCTGAAGCATATACACAAGGGATTGTGCATTGGCAAAATCAGAAAGTGAGCTATCTCGATTCTGAACTATTGTTTTACACGCTAAACCACAAGATTTTTTAATCGATGAACACTTACTCAAAGCTGGAACTGTTTTGCCGCGAAGTGGAAGTTCAGGTTGGTGTTCTCACCGAGTCGCTTTCTGTTCTGAAAACGCAGCCGTTGTCGATCGTAGAGTTGAATCGATCAAGTCAAGCAGCCCATGCAATTTTGGGAGCAGCGCGACTGATGAAATTGGAAGCGATCGTAGAGTTAGCAAATTTAATCCATCAATCCTTGCTCGCGGCTCAAAACAAAGCGGTCACGCTTTCTCCGGAGCAGGTTGAGAATTTGCTGTATGCTAGCCGTTTTCTGTTGAATATGAGCAAGGCAGCAACAGGAGATCTTGATCAATGGTTGAATGAACATTCCTGGAGTTTAGCCATCATTCAAACTGCCTTAAGAGCGACTGCTGCATTAAATCATGGTTTATCCAGCAACCACTTATCAGTAGGGCAATCAGTAGAGGCAACAGTTGATCAAGTTACTGCATCGCATCGGATTGCAGCTTCTACAAGTTCTTTACCCTCTACAAGTTCTTTACCCAGTGAGGCAACCGTTGATCAAGCTAAATCAGAACCCCCGATCGCGCTCATTGAAGCACCGAAATCGCCTGAAGCATCGCCCAGCGTAGATGCTTCGATGCTAGATTTATTTCGGTTGGAAGCAGAAGCACAGGTCGTAATTCTGAATGACGGAATCCTTGCCCTGGAAAATAATGCTCAATCTGGGCAAGCGCTAGAAACATTGATGCGAGCGGCTCATTCCCTCAAAGGGGCAGCGCGAATTGTCTTGCTTGACGCGATCGTTAACCTAGCTCACGTTATGGAAGACTGTTTTGTTGCGGCTCAACAGAACAGAATTACACTCAATCCAGATAATGTTGATGTACTGCTGCAAGCGGTTGATCTGATTCAGGGCATCAGTCAAGTTAGCAATTCAGAGCTTTCTCAATGGTTAAAGCGCAATCACTCAGCATTTGAATCGATACGATCGACGATCGCTGAAATCCTTGATCCAACTGTTCAAGCAGCCCAATCCAGCCAGAAGACCCTGATCAAGCCTGAGCGCTTAGACCGTGAACCAAACACCGAAGAAGCTCTTCACCTATTGGAAGCAAACCGCTCAAAACAATCTGCAACCGTTGAGCAATCCGAGCAAGCCATCCAAGATCGGGTAGTGCGAGTCAGCGCAGAGAACTTAAACCGCATTATGGGACTCGCAGGAGAGTCATTGATCGAAGCAAACTGGCTTCAACCTTATGCAGACTCAATGATGCTGCTGAAGCGACGACTAGGGGAACTGTCGCGCAGTCTAGAGCAGCTTCAAACTTCGCTCGATCGCGGCATCTATGACCAAGAAAGCAGAGAACGACTGCACGAAGCTCGCCAGCGCGAACAGGAATGTTTCGGCTTCTTGGGCGATCGCTTAACCGAGCTTGAACTCTATGCCCAACGCACCGCAAATCTCTCTGATCGCCTCTATCGAGAGGTCATTTCCTCAAATATGCGCCCGTTTAATGATGGAGTGCAGGGCTTTCCGCGCATGATTCGCGATCTTGCTCGGAAGCTGAATAAAAAAGTCAAGCTAGAGATTATTGGCAAATCTACCCCTGTCGATCGCGACATCCTCAAAAAGCTTGAAGCGCCCCTCACTCACATTCTCAGAAACGCCACCGACCACGGCATCGAATCCCCTGAAGAGCGCATTGCGGTTGGAAAACCCGCAGAAGGCACAATTCGCCTCGAATCGCTGCATCGAGGGGGAATGTTAGCGATTACGATCGCCGATGACGGTAAAGGAATCAATCTAGAGCAGTTGCGTCAAAAGGTGATTCAGAAGAACCTAGCAACATCAGAAATGGCAGCACAATTGAGTGATAGTGAACTTTTGGAATTTTTATTCCTGCCAGGGTTTTCTACTGCCAAACAAGTCACGGAAATTTCTGGACGGGGAGTAGGCTTAGACATTGCGAAAAGCATGGCGCAAGAAGTCGGAGGAACCGTCCGCGCCATGTCTCAAGTTGGTAAAGGAACAAGCTTTCACTTTCAGTTACCGCTGACTTTATCGGTGGTACGAACCTTGTTAGTTGAAATTTCAGGGAAACCTTATGCAATTCCCCTAGCCCGAATTGATCAAATCGTCAGAGTAGAACGATCGCAAATTAGTGATGTCGAAAACCGCGAATATTTCACCCTGAATCAACAGCACATTGGTTTGGTTGCCGCGCATCAAATTCTCGAATTGCCAGAGCTAATGTCTCAGGATGCAGCCCTTTCTGTGGTCGTGGTTAGCGATCAATCCCGTCCTTACGGGCTGGTTGTGGATAAGTTTTTGGGCGAACGTGATCTAGTGGTGCGACCCCTTGATCCCCGTTTGGGAAAAGTGCGTGACATCAGTGCAACTTCACTGCTTGCCGACGGAACTCCGATTTTGATTGTAGATGTTGCTGATATGGTGCGATCGATTGATATGCTGCTGAATTCTGGACAGCTCGCAAGAGTGAATTCTCTCGAAGCCGATGTTCCTCTTGAGAAGCATAAGAGAATTTTAGTGGTAGATGATTCAATTACGGTGCGCGAAATGGAACGTAAGCTGCTCGAAAATCGCGGCTACACCGTGGATGTTGCCGTGAATGGTGCAGAGGGCTGGAATGCCATCCGAACGAACCAGTATGACTTAGTGATCAGCGACATCGATATGCCCCAAATGAATGGAATTGAGCTGGTGAAGCACATTAAAAATCATTCTCGCTTGCATTCGTTACCTGTGATCATTGTGTCTTACCGCGATCGTCCAGAAGACCGAATTCAGGGACTCGAAGCAGGCGCAGACTACTATCTCACCAAGAGTAGTTTTCATGATGATGGGTTGATTGATGCGGTTGTCAGTTTGGTAGGTCGTTGAACATGAAAATTGCGATCGTCAATCCTTCTATGCACCAGATTGCAGCACTCAAGCAAGCGCTGGCGCAGTATCAGTTAATCTGGACAGCGCAGAGCGCTACAGAGGCAGTCGCAAAATGTCTTCAGACTCTACCTGATTTGATTCTGATCGATGCTCAGTTACCTGCTGCGACGACTGAGCAGATTCTAAAACAGGCTGCCTGTAGCGTTCTGATTACAACAACAAACCTGCGGGAACATATTTCGGCTGTTTACGCTGCGATCGAGCAAGGGGCGATCGATGTTGTGGATATCTCTGGTCTAAGTGATGATCGCGCTGGAACAACGGAGCTTCTAGCCAAAATTTCGAGAATGGGTAAGCGATTGACCTCAGCGCATCGCAGTTCATCTGCTTACAGTCGAACCGCTCACAAAGATGGATTGATGCCGCTGATTGCGATCGGCTCATCCACCGGAGGGCCAAAAGCACTCGCTACGATTCTTGCTGACCTTCCAACCAACTTTAGAGCCGCGATCGTCATTGTTCAGCATGTGGATGCTCATTTTTCGGTAGGCTTTGCAGACTGGTTAAGCCAACAAACACGCTTATCTGTGAGAATTGCAATGGCAGGCGATCGACCCGAACGCGGAACAGTGTTAGTTGCAGGCACAAACGATCACCTCTATCTAAAATCCGACCTCACGCTCGACTATACACCGTACCCGATCGAGTACGTGTATCGACCCTCTGTTGATGTGTTTTTCAAAAGTCTAGCTCAACACTGGAACCGTCAAGGAACTGCAATTCTACTCACCGGAATGGGACGCGATGGCGCACAAGGATTACAAGCACTGCGCCAGCAGAACTGGCAAACAATCGCGCAGAGTCAGGAAAGCTGCGTGGTTTATGGAATGCCGAAAGCCGCAGTCGAGCTAAACGCTGCGATCGAGGTGCTTTCCCCAACCGCAATTGCTGCAACTCTATCTACCTTAAGATTCACATAACTATGACTTCTTCACTCGATGAACAAATCACAGTGCTACTCATCGATGATCAAACGATTATTGCTGAAGCAATCAGGCGAATGTTGGCCTCAGAAGTAGACCTTGCCTTCCACTACTGTAGTGATCCGACTGAAGCGCTAGACTTTGCTGCACAATGCCATCCAACAGTGATTCTACAAGATCTAGTCATGCCGCAAATGGAGGGACTATTACTGGTTCAGTTCTTGCGATCGCGCGATGCAACAACGTGCTTTGTTCCCTTAATTGTGCTGTCGAGCAAAGAAGACCCAACGATCAAAGCGAAAGCCTTTGAATTAGGCGCGAATGACTATTTAGTAAAGCTTCCTGATGCAAGAGAGCTGATTGCTCGGATTCGCTATCATTCCAAAGCTTATCTAAATTTTCTGAAGCGACAAGAAGCAGAAGCCTTGTTTAAGGCTGAAATTCTCCGCCAAGCAGCTTACATCGAGCAAGTCGGTAAAGTGACAACTGCCGCATCCGATGTCGAACGGGATGCGTTTCAACCTGATGTTTTATCTGAGGTTGCAAAGCGCGATGATGAACTCGGACAGTTGGCGCGGGTGTTTACTCACATGGTTAAAACCGTTAAAATTCGGGAAACTCAACTGATTGAAGCGAACCATCAGCAAGAAAAATTACTAGAAGCCTACAGTCGCTTTGTGCCGAATGAGTATCTGCGCTTTTTGCGAAAGAAAAGCATTACTGAGGTGAAACTCGGCGACCATGTGAGTAAAACAATGGCAGTCATGTTTTCAGATATTCGATCGTTCACGACTCTATCTGAAAGCATGACACCAAAAGAAAATTTTGCCTTTGTAAACGCCTATCTACAGCGAGTCAGCCCGGAGATTCGCAATCATCACGGCTTGATTGTTAAATTTCTCGGTGATGGAATGATGGCTGTGTTTCCAGAGGGTGCAGATGATGCGATCTCAGCAGGGATTAATCTATTTCGAGCCGTTGAACAATTCAACCAAGACCGTCAAGGTGAACAACCCATCCAAGTTGGAATTGGCATTCATGTGGGTCATATGATGTTAGGCATGATCGGCGAAGAGAGTCGAATGCAGGGTGATGCTTTTTCCGATAATGTCAATCTGACGGCTCGTTTAGAAGGTTTAACTAAGTTCTACGGTGTATCACTATTGCTCTCACAGCAAACGTATGAGAACCTAACTGCTCCAGAGCAGTATCAACTGCGACTTCTCGATCGTGCCATTGTCAAAGGCAGAAGCGAACCCCTCTCAATTTATGAGGTTCTAGATGCGGAGCAAGAAGCAGTACGATCGCTCAAGCTTCAAACACAGCCAGACTTTGAGCAAGGCATAAAACTTTACTGTCAGGGTGATGCGATCGCGGCGAAAACATCCTTTGAGAAAGTTCTGGCGGTGAATGCTATGGATAAAACCGCACAACTTTACCTCAGCCGAGTCAATCAACTGATCGATCAAGGAATACCCAAACAGTGGAACGGAGTTTGGGCGTTTACTGAGAAATAGACCTCTACTTGAGAGGTGCGCTATTCACAATCACGCACCTCTCAAGCGATGACATTAGCGACTACATTGAGGACATCTCCTGCTGTACTCTTGTTTTCACCGCTTTAAACTCAGTTGCCATTTGCTCCTTCTCTTCGGTGCTGCAATTTTTGTCGATCGCAGCAAACATAGTGCTTTCTTCTTGGCGAATATGGTCGCCCAAGTGCTCCATTAAATCTTTGATCTTGGAGCGAAACTGATCCGCCGATGCAGGATCGATCGACTTAATTTCCTCTAGCATCGGTCGCCATTCAGCTTGTTCGTCGTAAAGTTCCTGAGTATTTTCGTCGCCGTAGAACGATCGAATTCTCGGATAGACGACTTCTTCCTCGGCTTTCGCATGTACCAAGATGTCTTTGTAGAGCTGCCCGAAATACTCTTGCAGCTTCTGCGGATCTTTTGTTGCGCCAATCTCAGTGAAGATGGTATTCACTTTGTTGTGATCCAACCGAATCAGGGTTTGGATGTTCATGTCCTGTTTATCGGTGTTTTGGGTAATCACACTCCCTGCAACACCTGATAAAGCGGCAACTGCGTCTTGTACCCGCGCCCAAATTCCTTGATCCGCATCCATCCCAGTCATTTCGCGGACTCCAACTTGTTCGAGCATTCCTTTGAGTTGTTCTTGGTGCGCTCGACCTTCAAAGTTGACAGTATTGAGCGGCGCGATCGCAACTTCGATATCTGCTCCAACTTTCTGAGCCGCTTTGTGAATGTTGATGCCGCTCATCGCTTGACCATGCTTCATCAGTTCATGGTGAATCAGCTTTTGATAGTACGTAAACTGATCACCCTCCATCATCTTCTCAAAGTTCTCGATAAAGATGCGAGTCGCTGGACTTGGCTCAGTTTGAATCCCGTATTGCACAATCACGGTTTCAACGATGCCCAAGTTTTTGCGATCGTCTTCGAGCATGTTCTGCAATCGTTCACGAACATCGTCGTAGGGGCAAGCATCAATTAGTTTTTGATCGTTTGAGAGAATCAGGCTTTGAAACGCTTTGAGATCTGCTAACCGTTCGCCGATCATCAATCGTTTTGTATCATCTAAGGTTGCAACCATGTTTAGTTCTCCTATAGGTACTGATTTGTTTGAGGCATCGACAAAATAACGCTAGAGCTTGCCGATCCCCTGAATTTTGAAAGGGACTGCACCACTATCCACCTAACTGGAGTTAGATCTTGTAAATATAGCGCTCTTGTTTGAGCCATAAAGGCTAGAAGGAAATGGCCCTCCTCAACTAATTGAGAACTGCCATGTAACTCAATCACTGATTTCGCTCTCTAGACAGAGGTCTAGACGGTCAAGGCATTAGTAGGTTTGTTTAATTTAACTATTAATTTAACTATGGCGAACGTAACTCAAGCACCGCTCGAATCAGCTACTCTACCGAAGCGATTCGTTTTAGCCAGTATTTTATTAGGAATGGGCTTTGCAGGATTTTTTGATGGCATCTTTCTCCATCAAATTTTGCAGTGGCATCATATGTTAAGCACTGTGCGACCGATGACAAATATGGCAGATGTGAAAGTGCATTCGGTGGCGGATGGTTTGTTTCATGCTGCGGATTATTTCTTGACGATCGCAGGTGTGACGCTGTTGTGGCGCTCGCATCTATCCGATGAACTGCCAAAATCGAGTCAGCCCTTTATCGGTTTAATCTTGCTAGGGGCAGGGTTGTTTAATACGTTTGAAGGGATTATCGACCACGAAATTCTGGGAATTCATCATGTGCATTCCGGTGCTCACTATATGCTGTGGGATCTAGCATTTTTGGGGTTTGGCATATCGCTGATCATTGCGGGATACAAATTAGTTGAGCGATGGAAAAACCCTCAAGAATCTATGTCTTGAGGGTTCAACTATAGGCTGATTTAGTTAATAGATTGGGCCGCTAGAAATGAGATGTTCGGACTTAATTAGGTTGCTTACCCAAAGCAATCTAAGCAACTGTTGAACACTCTTTTTTTTTGGGGAATATCATGTTTTTACATACGAAGCGTTTGCAATATTTTACGCCACCCTCTAAACCCGATCCAATTTACGCTAAAAAGCTACAAGAGCTAATTGGTGGCTCAATGGGTGAAATGACTGTGATGATGCAGTATCTATTCCAAGGTTGGAACTGTCGCGGCCCTGCAAAATACCGCGATTTGCTGCTAGATACTGGAACCGAAGAAATTGGCCACGTTGAAATGCTGGCAACAATGGTGGCGCATCTATTAGATAAAGCACCTGTTGAGATGCAGGAAGAAGGAGTTAAAGATCCGGTTGTGGGCGCAGTGATGGGTGGAACAAATCCTAGAGATGTGATTGTTGCTGCAATGAACCCTCAGCACGAAATTGTGTCAGGTCAAGGTGCAATGCCTGCCGATAGCGTCGGTTTCCCTTGGAATGGTCGCTTTATTACTGCAAGCGGTAACTTATTGGCGGATTTCCGATCGAACTTACATGCAGAGTCTCAAGGTCTGATGCAAACTGTTCGCTTGTATGAAATGACGGACGATCCAGGCATCCGCGATCATTTGAGCTTCATGATTGCACGCGATACGATGCACCAAAACCAATGGTTAGCAGCGATCGAAGAATTGAGAAGCGATGGTTTTGAAGATGTTGTGACTCCGAAGATTGCTCATGAATACGGTAAGCGCGAGTATGCTTATCAGTTCTGGAACAATTCGGAAGGAGAAGACAGCGCAGAAGGACGCTGGGCGAAAGGACAATCGATGGATGGTAAAGGACAGTTCGAGTATGTCGCAAATCCTCAACCGCTCGGCCCGATTCCTGAACCGCCGCAACCGAAGCCCAAACTTCATGCAACTCCGGCTACAACTGCAATGCAGAAGACTAGCGATAATCCGGTGAAGAACATTGTCGAGGGTGTTAAAGACGCGATCGACGGCTTCAACAAATAGTTAATTGAATCGGGGTAAGCACAGAGCTTACCCCGATCGTTCCAATTAAAACGAGGATTGTTTGCCTTGTTTTAATTCCTGCTGCAAAACACGCTGATAGATTCTGGGCAAGGCATCACTCATTGAGTTGGTTTCAATCCCATAGCCTAAGCTTGTCCAAGTCGGAGACAAAATCTTCAACACTCGATCGACCTGTCCTTTTCTGAGCAATTGAGGAATATCTACCCCCCAAGCTTGGGAGTCACTGAGCCAGCGATAAACCACTTCATCTTGATACTGCGGCTCAAAGCTGTAGTTCTGCCACATGAAAAAGCCATCGGGAGCCGGATGATAGCGTCTTGCTTTCTCTTGCCAAGTGGTCGTGATGAACTGATAGCGTCCTGCTGCGGTCGTGCAGTTTCCAATATTTGGGCCATTAACGATCGTAATACAGCGATCGGGATGCTCGTTTAAGCTCTGTGCATAAGTGCCACCATACATTACACCATAAGGATTTCGCACGTTTGACTCACTCGCCGAGATGGTTCGCATCAGCGCCCGAACGTATGGATCGCCACCCTGCTTAACTAAGGGCGCATCTGCTCCGCGTCCTGAACCTTCAAACGTCAGAAATTCGGGGCGCTTCCCTTGCAAATGCCCAATGATCAGAACGATCGCCAACAAAATCAAGCTGCGAACGAGCCAACTACCGACATTTTGCTCAAGCGAATCGGGTTTTGGAGCTTCTGGCTTTGGAGAATTTGCTTTCGTCATACAACAGATTACGCACTCTTGAGCATTTTAGCTTCTTTATTAGCCAGTCATCTTGTTTAACAAGGGTGCAGCTCCTAACAGCGATTGGGTGTAGGGATGCTGAGGATGTTTAAACAAAGTCTGAGTTTCACCGAGTTCAACAATTTTGCCGCCGTTCATCACTGCAATGCGATCGCAGAAATATCGCGCTACCCACAGATCATGCGTGATGAATAGGTAAGTTAAGTCAAATTCTTGTTTGAGATCCTGCATCAATTGCAGCACTTGAGTTTGCACTGTAGCATCTAGCATACTGACAGGCTCATCACAGATTACTAATTTAGGACGAGTGATCAGAGCACGAGCGATCGCAACGCGCTGCTGCTGTCCTCCGGAGAGTTCGCCCGGATAGCGATGGTAAAACGATTCAACTGGAGTGAGTCCGACTCTTTCTAGAACATATTCCACTTCTTGCCGCGCTTTTTCTGGGGTTGCAAGGTGGTGAATCAGAAGCGGGTCAGCAATACTTTCGCCGATCGTCATGCGCGGATTCAGACAAGCGTGGGGATCTTGAAAGATCATCTGAATTTGTCGTCGCTGTTTTTGCAGTTGTTCGCGATTGAGGCGGGTTAGATTTTGTCCAAAAAATTCTACTTTGCCGCTAGTCGGTCGAAGTAAGTGCAAAATCGTGCGAGATAAGGTGCTTTTACCACAGCCTGATTCTCCGACTAAACCCAAGGTTTCACCCGGATAAAGTTCAAGATCAATGCCATCCACAGCGCGGATAGTGCGATCGTTTTTGTCGAACAAGCGAGAGATAAAGTTAGATTCGATCATATAGTGCTGCTTCAGTTCAGATAACCGTAAGATTGGTGCAGCACTAGCATGATTATTTTCAACAATAGAACCGGAATCTTTTTGCAAATGCAACGCTGAATTGATTAATGTACGAGTATATGTATGTTGAGGAGAACGAAAAACGGATTGCGTTGAACCTGCTTCAACAATTTCGCCGTCATACATCACAGCAATACGATCGCAGTATTCCGCAATCATTGCGAGATCGTGAGAGATTAAAATCAGCGCCATATTTCGCTCACTACATAGGCGCGTCAACTCTTTCAAAATCTGGGCCGCAACCGTCACATCTAAACTTGTTGTCGGTTCATCTGCAACGATCAGTTTCGGATTTAGTAATAAAGCAAGCGCGATCGCGACTCTTTGCCGCATTCCACCACTAAATTCGTGCGGATATTGTGACCAGCGACTTTCGGGAATATTGACGGCTTTTAAGGTGTCGATCGCTCGTTGTTTTGCGGCTTTTGTCGATAAGTTTGGTTCGTGCGATTTCAGGGTTTCTAAGCAATGATCGCCGATCGTCATGAGCGGATCGAGTCGCGTCATTGGGTCTTGAAAGATCAGCGCCACCGCTTCACCTCGAAACTTCTGAAGCTCAGTTTCGGACAAATCAAACACCGATTTACCCTCAAACTTCACCTGCCCTTGGATTTGGGCATCAGATAACAATCGCATCGCTGCCCGTCCGAGCGTGGACTTACCACAGCCCGATTCACCGACTAAGCCGAGTCGCTCTCCGGGTTGCAGCGTAAACGAAACATTTTTCACAACTGCGTTTTGTCCAGCCCGATATGCAACGGTAAGGTCTTCAACGCAGAACAAAGAATCGTTCATGATGGTGCGATCGCTATTTTTTGACTGCAATCACTTTAGCTCATCTCGTTCAAATCGCCTGACTCAACTGGCGAAATCGATGAGTTTCTCAAGTCAAGCAAATTTACCAGCCTTGAGTCGCTAACCATCCAAGACTGTTATCGGTAGCCTATTGACGCGGGATTATCAGCGATCGGACTCATACCAAATTGATCTGTCGCATTCTATGTTGAATTCGGTATCACTTTATTTTGTCGAACGATGTCCGCTCATACCAAATTGATCTTTAATTGCTACAAATCTTGGAAGCCCCCTAAATCCCCCACGAGTGGGGAACTTCAAGCCAAAGAAGGATTAGGTTCTCAAAGTCCCCCAGAATGAGGGATTTAGGGGGCGAAGGATCTGTCGCATTCACGAATTGACTTGGTATCAGATATAACGATCGCGCTATCAAGTAGCAGAATTCCTAAACTCGATACCGTAATTGCAAAACTAAAAGACGGAATTCCTAAACTCGATACCGTAATTGCAAAACTAAAAGACGAATTCGTCAACTCGATACCGTAATTGCAAAACTAAGTAACAGAATAGAAAAACTAAAAAACGAAATTTCTAAACTCGATACCGTAATTGCAAAATCAAATAATACAACTTCTTAACTTAATGCTCTGGGTGAAAGTTAGAAACTTGAATCGCGAAGTTCTACATTGGCGTTGGCAATCGTGAAACGTCACTCTACGCATTGAAACAGGGTAATTCTATGGCTGGTTAGATCGGTAAACGATCGATATCTCGATTCGTTCCAATTACCACGATTGCGGTTCCCTTCGTAATGTACATATTTGGGTTGGGATTGATGATGAATTTCCCATCCTTGCTAAATGCAAGCAGATTTAAGCCATAGTGTGATCGCAGTTGTAGCTGCGCGATCGATTTACCGTGGAAGCTTTCGGGGGCAATCATTTCGACGATGCTGTTTTCAGGATCGAGGTCAAACCGATCTAAAATTCCGGGCTTAGTCAGCGATCGTGCCAAAGTACAGCCCATTTCATGTTCTGGAAACACCACATGATCCGCGCCCACTTTCTTCAGCAGCTTTTCGTGGATTTCTGAAGATGCTTTTGCCACTACATGCGGCACACCGCCCTCTTTTACGTTCATCGTTGTAATAATACTTTCCTGAACGTAATTGCCGATCGCCACAATTACTGTATCTTGCTCAAAAATTCCCGCTTCTCGGAGTGCAGCAGGCTGAGTCGAATCGATTTGACGAGCATGAGTGACGATGCGATCGTTCAACGCTTGGTCAACTCTGCCTTTATCAGAATCGGCAGCCAGCACTTCATAGCCAGAATTGTGCATCGTCGCGCAGACTGCTCGCCCGAATCGCCCCAAGCCAATCACCGCAAATTGTCGATTTTTATTGTTCGATCGCAAACTGTGAAAAAATCCCAAAGATGATAGATTCACGATCTCTTGTGCCTCTCAATGATCTCGATCAATCATAATAGTTTGAAAATGTTACCCGACTAGCAAGTTTTCTTCAGGGTAATTTACAAAGCTCGGCTTCGGATCACCCAGAACTGCACTCATCAAGAGCAAAACGCCCACCCGTCCGACATACATGACCGTCACGATCAGAAGTTGACCGGGAATGGATAAGTTTCCAGTGCCAAATGCGGTTAAGCCGACTGTCGCAAACGCAGATACGACTTCAAATAAGATATTGATAAAGCTAATCTCCGGATCAGTCAGCGCAATTAAGACTGTTGCAGTAATAACCGTTGTAATCGAGCCAATCAACACAGCAACCGCTTTCAAAATCAGCGCCACTGGAATCTCACGGTTTGACGACAGCACTACTTCTTTTCCTTGCAGTACCGCTCTTGTACTATCCAGCAGCACTCGCAGCGTTGTGGTTTTAATACCGCCGCCTGTACTACCCGGACTTGTACCGATAAACATCAACGCGATCGTAATAAATAATCCAGCAGTGGTCATTTTAGTAATGTCGATCGTGTTGAATCCAGCCGTCCGGGGAACAACCGCCTGAAACCAAGCTGCCATGAGTTTGTGAGGAAAACTCATGGCACCGAGCGTATTCGGATTGCGGAATTCGGTTGCGAGAATGGCGATCGTTCCCATAATCAACAGCACGATCGTCATACTAACTGCGACGCGAAAATTCAACGAAAAACTGGTTCGTCTGGGATTACGGCTGAGGCGATCGCGTCCCCAAAAATACATCTCCATAATCACCTGATAGCCAATTCCGCCAAAAATAATCAATCCTGACACGGTGAAATTGACGATCGGATTGGTAGCGTACTGGATCAAATTATCCGAAAACAAGCTAAATCCAGCATTGTTAAACGAATTAACACTGTGAAAAATCGATTGCCACAGCGCCCAAAGCGGTCGATCGCTAAACTGCGGCAGAAACACCGTCATCAGCAAAATCACCCCAGTTAGCTCAAACAGTAGCGTGGTGGCGATAATCGACTGTAACAACCCCGTCAATCCCGACAATCCCGGCACATCGAGCGACTGCTGCACCGCAATTTTTTCTCTTAGTCCCAACCGTCTACCCAGAAATAACAGCAAAACTGTCGTTGCCGTCATGTATCCCAGTCCACCCACCTGTACCAGAATCACCATAAATAATTGGCCCCAGAAGGAATAAAACTTTCCCACATCCACGACAGATAGCCCGGTTACACAGACGCATGAAGTTGACGTAAATAAAGCCGTGACGAGGTTGTTCCATTCGCCACTAGCAGTCGAAATCGGCAGCATCAAAAGACCCGTTCCGGCGAGAATAAGAGCAAGGAAACCTAGGCAAATAGTACGAGAGACAGTCATAAACGAAGTGCGAGAAAGAGTACGATCGAGCAAAATTGTAAATCTATTTTGCTGTGAATCTTCTATTTAAGCTGCTCAAGCTCTGGATTCGGATTCAGTTTCCCACAGTCCGATCGCTTTCCACTCAAAATCTCGATCTCTGGCTGCAAGATCCCGCCCGAATACCTCCTATTCTTCTGGATGCTCGCACTGTGCCAGAATTTACGGTGAGTCATCTTAAAACTGCCCAGCGAATTGATCCGCGTCAGCCAAACTGGAAGCACTTACCCAAGAATTTTGCGATCGTCGTATATTGCTCGGTGGGATATCGCAGCGCTAGAGTTGCCCAACAGCTTCAGAAGCATGGCTTTACTGATGTATGGAACCTAGAAGGCAGCATCTTTCAATGGGCGAATGAGGCGCGATCGCTTTACCAAAACAACGGGCGATTGGTGCGATCGGTTCATCCCTACAATGCCCGGTGGGGAAAGCTGCTAAACCCTGAACTCAGAGCCGCGATCGATGAATAAACGACGGAATGATTTAGACTGGCTGCGCGTTTTTGCGGTTGCAGTATTGATTTATTTTCATGCAGCCGCAGTGTTCTATCGCGGCGATCTGGGTGAGTTTTATGTGGTGAATCAACCCACCAATTCAGCGTTGGAATTCCTGATTTTGTTCATTCATCAGTGGCATATGCCGCTCTTTTTCTTTGTTTCTGGGGCAGCAAGTTGGTTTGCTTTAGAGAAGCGATCGTCCAAAGATTATCTTAAAGAAAGAGTGCAGCGATTATTAATCCCGTTCGTGTTTGGATTGTTTGTGCTTGTCCCGCCACAGGTTTATCTTTCACTGCTTTCACGATCGCGCTTTCAAGGCTCTTACTTCGAGTTTTATCCCCAGTTCTTTAACGGAATTCGTCCTGCTGGAAATTTTGAATGGGCGCATCTTTGGTTTATTGTTTACCTGTTTGTTTTCTCGCTAGTTGCACTACCGATATTCTCATTTCTAAAGTCTGCGAATTACCGAATCAACTTGATTCTACTCGCATTACCTCTTGCGTTGATTGAAGCGATATTTCGACCGAAATGGATTGGATTTCAAAACTTATACGATGATTGGGCAAATGTGTTACTATACCTGACTTACTTTATTTACGGGTATGGATTAGTCGCTCGATCGCAGTTTACCGAACTGCTCGATCAATATCGTTCTTGGATTATCGGAAGCGCGATCGGGCTGATGTCAATTTTCATCGGATTATGGATTGCTGATGTCGTTCCCGATCGCGCTTACTCACTTGCATACATGAGCTATCAAGCCTTTCGAGGAATAAATTCTTGGGTCTGCGTTCTCGCATTTCTCAGCTTAGGACAACGCTTTTTCCAACATCGCAATGCAATTCTGAATTACCTAAATGAAGCAGCATATCCAGTGTATTTGTTACACCAAACGATTCTAGTCACGATCGCGTTTTTCGTGGTGCAATGGAGCGTCAATATTGCTGCAAAACTCCTTATCATCAGCAGCGCAACCGTCTTGATCACGCTCTTGGTTTATGAATTGTTTGTGCGTAGAATTTGGATCACGCGATCGCTTCTCGGATTGAAATAATATGTCTCGTGTTTCCATTATTATCCCGACCTTAAACGAAAGCCGCAGCATTGATCGCACCCTCAGACAGCTTGCAATTCTCGCCCCCGCTGCTTGGGAAATCATCATCGTCGATGGCGGCAGTACAGACAACACGATCGCTCTTGTCAAGCAAACTAATCTCGCTCAAATTCTTCACTGCGATCGTCCCAGTCGTGCCATTCAGCTCAATCACGGAGCCGCCCAGGCAACGGGTGACATTCTCTGCTTTCTCCACGCCGATACCCAAATCCCCGACGACGCGATCGCGCTAATCCGCGAAACTCTAGCCGATCCGGCTATCGCCTGCGCTGGCTTTATCTCGATCATGACCGGCGATCGCAAAACACGTTGGGGAATCTCTCTGCACAACTTTCTCAAAACCTACTACGCACCCCTACTTTTTCGCCCTCATCTCTTTATCAAAGGGTTGCGTTTACTATTTGGCGATCAAGTCATGTTTTGTCGCAGATCTGACTTCTGGGAATGTGGCGGATTCGATGAAGCACTCCCCATTATGGAAGACGGCAACCTCTGTTTACGGCTGATTCGCAAAGGCAGAATTCGTCAAATCAATCGCATCGTCCAAAGCTCCGATCGTCGAGTCGCAAAATGGGGAGCCTGGAAAGCGACCGCTCTCTATCTATACATCGGCATACTCTGGGGGCTTGGTGTCTCTGCTACAAGATTGAAACGCTTCTATAACGATATTCGCCAACCCTAACCTTTAAACAAACCTAATGGTAGAGCAAGGTGTAGAGATCCCAGTGCCACAATAAAATTTATTCATCAAATTTTAGATCTGTTCTGGAGACTCTTTTTTATGCACTCGGATTTTCGGGCGATTCAAGCCTCATCGCCGATCGCAACTATTCGCGTTGATAGCGATACTACCGCCATTTCTGAAGGACTGATTGCGATTGCGTTGCCTTTTAGCATATTTTTTGCAGTTTTGGCCCATAAAAAGCAAAAACGCCAGACTTTAAAGCGACAAATTGAAATGTTAGAACGCCTGTGGCAAAAGAGCAGCGACAGAATTCAATAGTCCAGTTCAGAAACAATCCAAAAACGAATAATGACTGCGTTAGATTTTGCAATCTAGGGTAAATTATGGTGTCTCCTCCGAACAAAGAATCTATTAGGACTTGAGAAACACCATGAAGAAATCAAACGCGATCGGCATTCTAGCTGGACTCGCTCTAGCAACCAGTCTTACTGCATGTTCCGGTTCAGAGCAAGCAGCTCCCCCTTCACCTCCTGCATCGCCCGCTGCACAGCCTGCGACACCAGTTGAGAAAGCCGGAGATGCCAAGAAGCCAGGTACAGCAGCTAAAAAGTCTGGAGAAGCGACAAAAGCCAAAGCAGGCGAAGCAGCTAAAAAGACAAGCGATGCAGCCAAGAAAACTAACGATGCTGCAAAAGAAAAATCAACCGAATCCGTTCAGCCTCCTGCTCAGAAGAAGCAGTAAGCCTAGAGTCACAAATGGGGTGGAAGAATTGAGAATAGACTTTCCAACTCCAAACTGACCCGCTACAATAAATGAAGGATTTGCTGCGGCGTTGGTGACTGCCAACAATGTTTTATGATCTATGTTTTTTGAATCTGGGAGTCAAAAAAGGCTGATGGCAGTAGACCGAGCTTGTACTCGGAAACTTCAAATCCGCTACTTCGACACCCACCTGGTTTTAACCAGGTCAAAAGCTGAGGTAAGACGGCGCTGCGGTGTCCTACTTTTTCGATCCCTTACTGATTAAGTGAGGGAATTTTTATTGCAAAAAATTCTATTATTTCTTGCTCACGAAAGTTTGATTAAAATTTATTATGAAATCGATTTTTGATTGAATTTTATGCCAACAATGTTTTAATTCAGAACTCTGGAAAATCCGTCGATCGAGAGATCAAATCTCTGCATTTTGGCGCGAGGAATTTAGCATAAATGATTAAAAAATAGTCTTGATCGTTTTGATCTTCTCACACCTATTTCAGTGTTGTAAGTTAACAGGATCACATACCGCAGCTTCTAACCCTTTCTAACCATTGTCCTCTACTTGTATCGATCAGTTAATCCCTTGAATATTTACCGATCGCCCCAAATCCCTCTTGCTTTGCCTGCAACCGTACATCAGCTAGACAATGGACTAACGCTGATTCACCATCATCTCCCCGCAACTGGAGTCAGCGCAATCGATGTCTGGGTGAATGCAGGCTCGATCGTAGAACCGAATGAGTGGTCGGGAATGGCTCATTTCCTTGAACACATGATTTTCAAAGGAACGAGTAAGCTTGCACCCGGAGCATTTGATCAAGCGATCGAAAACCGGGGCGGAATGACGAACGCAGCCACGAGCTATGATTACGCGCACTTCTATATGACGACCGCATCAAAAGATTTTGCGGAAACCCTACCCTACCTGGGTGAACTGTTGCTCAATGCGGCAATTCCCGATGATGAGTTTGGGCGGGAGCGCGACGTTGTACTGGAAGAAATTTTGCAGACTTATGATGATCCCGACGCGATCGCGTTTCAGGTGCTGTCGGAATTGGTCTATCAGCGGCATCCCTACGGCAGACCGATTTTAGGAACAGAAGAGAGCTTAATGCCGCGATCGGCAGAGGAAATGCGATCGTTTCATCGCACCCACTACCAACCGGAAAATATGACTGTGGTGGTTACGGGCGATATTGATCTCGACGAAGCAAAACTTCAGGTCGAAAAAGCATTTCATCCATTCCCCAATTCAATGTCCTGCCCACGGCACGAAGCGGAAGCCGAACCGCCAATCACCAGCATCCGACGCGAAGAACTCTATCTACCCAGACTCGAACAAGCTCGATTGCTGATGGCTTGGATTGCGCCAGGAGTTGAACCGCTCCAGCAGGATGATGCCGACGAGCCGCTCCCCTGGAAACGATTTGAGCGATCGAACCAACAAGATCCATTAAAAGCAGCCTGTGGACTAGATTTGCTCTCAGCCGTTCTTGCCTCTGGGCGCACCTCACGATTTGTTCAAGAACTACGCGAAGAGCGTCAACTGGTGCAGGCGATCGACTGTAGCTTCTCTCTACAACGGGATTCGAGTTTATTTACAATTGCCGCTTGGCTCGATCCCGAAGATTTAGAGCGAGTCGAAGCGCTGATTTGCGATCGCTTGTCTCATTTGATGACGATCCCCATTGCTCAGGCTGAACTCGATCGCACAAAACGACTACTCTGCAACGATCACGCCTTCTCAACCGAAACCCCCGGACAGCTTGCAGGACTATACGGCTATTATCATTCTCTCGCTCAAATCGAAGCCGCGATCGCTTACCCTCATTGGATTCAATCATTCACAACCGAAGATTTACGCGATCTGGCGAGTCACTATCTTTCGCCCTATCACTATGCTGCTATCGTCGTGAAACCGATGTAACTAGGTTGCTAGAATCAACGCATGTAGTTTTCAGAACGATCGTGACTTCAACTATCACCCTGTCTCAAAATCGAATGGTTCACCACACTGTGTTAAGCAATGGCATCACAGTGCTTGTCACCGAAAATCCGTCGGCTGATATTATTGCGGCTCGTTTGTTCCTGAAAACTGGAAGCCGTTGGGAGCCATACGATAAAGCGGGACTTTCGCACCTCGTCGCAGCGGTGATGACGAAAGGCACAGAAGAGCATTCGTCCTTGGAAATCGCAGAGCGAGTTGAATCGATCGGGGCGAGTCTAGGCACAGATGCCGCTTCGGACTATTTCCTACTCAGCTTAAAAACTGTCTCCGCCGATTTCCCTGAAATGCTGGACTTGGCAGGAGAACTTTTACGATCGGCAACTTTTCCAGAGGCAGAAGTTGAGCTAGAACGACGGCTCACACTCCAAGCCATTCGCTCTCAGCAGGAGCAACCCTTCACGGTTGCGCTCGATCGTTTACGCCAGACAATGTACGGCGAACATCCTTACGCGCTTTCAGGTTTGGGAACGATCAGTACCGTCGAGAAGTTGACCCGTCAGGATCTCCAAGACTACTACAAAACATACTTCCGCCCCGATAACTTGATCATCAGCATTGCAGGTCGAATTACACCGGATCAAGCGGTATCGCAGGTTGAAGAAATTTTAGGAGACTGGAAGGCACCCTCGACACCGGTTGCGGATCTCACATTACCGATCGTCACATCCAATCCAACCCGCAACAGCATTCCTCAAGAGACACAGCAATCGATCGTCATCCTCGGCTATCTTGCGCCCTCGGTTCAATCGAGTACGATGGCAGATTACGCTGCTCTCAAGTTGCTAAACACCTATTTAGGCAATGGTTTATCCAGCCGGCTGTTTGTTGAACTGCGTGAGAAGCGAGGTTTGGCTTATGAAGTGTCTGCCTTTTACCCGACGCGGCTTGATACCTCATATTTTGTTACCTACATGGGTACGGCTCCAGGAAATACAGAGATCGCGCTTTCCGGCTTGAAAACAGAAGTCGATCGCCTGTGCGATGCACCTTTGAGCGAAGAGGAGATCCAGACTGCCAAAAATAAGCTACTCGGGCAATACGCCCTGGGTAAACAGACCAACTCTCAACTCGCACAAATTTTTGGCTGGTACGAAACCTTAGGATTAGGGGTCGAATTTGACGCGCAGTTTCAAGCCGCGATCGCCAACGTCACCCCAGAAACCGCACAAGAAGTTGCTGGTCGGTATTTTGGTTCTCCTTACGTTTCTTTACTAGGCCCAGCAGAGGCGATCGAGAATTTGCATCTTGCCTAATCCTTGCTGCCATACCACTGTCCCCGAACGCTTATTTCTTTTTGACATCTTCAGGCATTCACCCCTATCCCGCGTTGAACCAGCTATACCGTTCAAATTTGGATAGTCAACTAATAGTCAAAAGGTGTCTAAAGACCTTCACAGTCACCCAATCGATCGCCCAAAAAGAAACCCTCGAAACTTCGAGGGTTCTCTAAAAGCCGTGATACACCAAAGTTTTAGAACGGAGAGAGAGGGATTCGAACCCTCGGATAAGTCACCCCATCACAGCATTTCCAGTGCTGCGCCTTAAACCACTCGGCCATCTCTCCAGATGGGCAGCTTTTTCAAGCCACAGAATTCATACTATAGCAGAACTTGGTGCATCCTGATTTTTTTCTTACACGATCGCCCAAATTTCCAAAATTCCATCTCGATCAAGCCGTGCTGACCGGAACGTTTTGCGGTATGAATAGTGAGTTCACGCCCTCAGTTACTGCGATATATGAGTTGGAATCGTCGTCACGTTCTCTCGCTGGCTGATTTCTCGCCTGCGGAATATGATACCGTTCTGCAAACGGCGAGCAGTTTTCGAGAAGTCTTAACGCGCCGTACTAAAAAAGTCCCGACGCTGCAGGGGCAAGTGGTAGCAAATTTGTTCTTTGAACCCTCAACCCGCACCCGCAGTAGTTTTGAGCTTGCGGCAAAAAGATTATCTGCCGATACGTTAAATTTTGCAGCCAGCACTTCTTCAATTACAAAAGG
The DNA here is from genome assembly GCF_039962505.1 of Leptolyngbya sp. DQ-M1. Classification (NCBI taxonomy): domain Bacteria; kingdom Bacillati; phylum Cyanobacteriota; class Cyanophyceae; order Leptolyngbyales; family Leptolyngbyaceae; genus Leptolyngbya; species Leptolyngbya sp. DQ-M1. The sequence continues at coordinate 204,616 of NZ_JAMPLJ010000004.1, read as the reverse complement.
CGAAACCATTCTGGATACAGCGAAAACGTATCTAGCAATGGGAACGGACATGATGGTGATTCGGCATAAAGAAGCGGGAGTACCGCAGGCGATCGCCGATGAGATGGATCGCTTAAACGTAAAAGTTGGCGTGTTAAACGCAGGCGACGGACAGCATGAGCATCCCTCGCAGGCGTTGCTGGATTTGTTTACGATTTGTTCGCTGATTGATGTGGAGAAGCCGCGCTCGGCGTTATTAACTGGAAAGAAAGTCGCGATCGTGGGAGATATTTTGCATTCGCGAGTAGCGCGATCGAATATTTGGAGCTTGACAGCAAGTGGTGCAGAAGTGCATTTAGCTGCACCTCCAACCTTGTTACCAAAAGCATTTGCAGCGTTTGTGAAAGACAGTAACCCGGAAATTTCGCGTCAGTTGTTCATTCATTGGACGTTAGAACCTGCTCTGATTGATGCGGATTTTGTCATGACGCTGAGATTGCAGAAAGAACGGATGACCAGTCATTTGCTACCGAGTCTGCGGGAGTATCATCAGCAGTTTGGGATTACTCGCGATCGCCTGAAGTTGTGTAAGCCAGAGGTGAGAGTTTTACATCCAGGCCCCGTAAATCGTGGGGTCGAGATTAGCTCGGACTTGATGGATGATCCGGTTTTGAGTTTAATTTCTCAACAGGTGACGAGCGGAGTCGCTGTGCGAATGGCACTGCTCTATCTCATGGGCGGCGGTAAGGTCGGTTAAAGCTGCCGAATTGTGACCGAATCTGGATACACTGAGAACTGTTGAGCGATCGCGGGTTTCATGAATTCTACCGACTACGATGTGATTGTAATTGGGTCAGGCATTGGCGGCTTGGTGACAGCCACTCAGCTCGCGGCAAAAGGAGCCAGCGTCTTAGTTTTAGAGCGGTATCTGATTCCTGGAGGCAGTGCGGGCTATTTCGATCGTGAGGAAGGCTACCGCTTTGATGTCGGGGCATCAATGATTTTTGGGTTTGGGGACAAGGGAACGACGAATTTACTCACCCGCGCTTTGGATGGCGTGGGAATGTCGATCGAAACGATTCCCGATCCGGTTCAGGTTCACTATCACTTGCCGGATGGATTGGATCTGAAAGTTCATCGCGATTACGAGAAGTTTTTGCACGAATTGATCGCCTACTTTCCACACGAAGAAAAGGGAATTCGGCAATTCTATGATGAGTGCTGGAAGGTATTTAATTGCCTGAATGCGATGGAGCTGCTGTCATTAGAAGAACCGCGATATCTGACGCGAGTGTTTTTCCAACATCCCTTTGCTTGTTTGGGCTTAGTGAAATATTTGCCGCAGAATGCTGGAGATATTGCCCGTCGATATATTCACGATCCGCAATTGCTGAAATTTATTGATGCGGAATGTTATATCTGGTCGGTTGTGCCTGCCGATCGTACTCCGATGATCAATGCGGGGATGGTATTTAGCGATCGACATTACGGCGGCATCAACTATCCGAAAGGCGGTGTCGGGCAGATTGCACAAAAATTAGTCGAAGGATTAGAGAAGGCTGGAAGTCACATCAAGTACAAAGCAAGAGTGACGGAAATCGTCACTGAAAACGATCGCGCGGTGGGAGTTAAGTTAGCCTCTGGGGAAACATTCCGAGCAAAGCGGATTGTTTCTAATGCAACACGCTGGGATACGTTTGAGAAATTACTTCCCGAAACGCAGAAGCCAACTTCTGAGAAAAAATGGCAAAAACGCTATCAGCAATCCCCAAGTTTTTTGAGTTTGCATCTTGGAGTCAAGGCTGAATCATTACCTGCTGGAATCGAATGTCATCACATCTTGCTAGAGAATTGGGAGGATATGGAAGCAGAACAAGGAACGATTTTCGTCTCGATTCCGACGCTGCTTGATCCGAGTTTGGCACCAGAAGGACATCACATTGTTCATACCTTTACCCCTAGCTGGATGCAGGAATGGGAGAACTTGTCTCCGAGCGAATACGCCGAGAAGAAAGAGAAAGCCGCCGGTCGCTTAATCGATCGTTTAACACAGATTATTCCGGATCTCGATCGCGGCTTAGATTTTGAGGAAGTTGGGACACCGAGAAGCCATCGCCGCTATCTGGGGCGCGACAATGGTACGTATGGCCCGATTCCCTCGCGTAAACTGCTGGGATTATTGGGAATGCCGTTTAATCGGACTGCGGTTCCTCATCTTTACTGCGTGGGTGATAGTACCTTTCCCGGACAGGGTTTGAATGCGGTGGCGTTCTCAGGATTTGCCTGTGCGCATCGGATTGCAGTGGATTTAGGACTGTAGCAGCTTACGGGGTAGGACTAAGCGGTTGAGGAACGGGAGCAAAGACGTTCATACGATCGCACCCCTCCACCGCAATCTGCACATACGCTGAAATCCATTTAAAGTAGCTTACTGTTTCTAGAGAAATCGGAACTTTGCTGAATAAAAATAGGAAGAAATCGATTCGCTGCCGTGATACCGAATCAATTTGTCAATGCTACAGATCCTTCGCCCCCTAAATCCCCCATACTGGGGGACTTTGAGAATCCGAAACAGATTTGGCTTGAAGTCCCCCACTCGTGGGGGATTTAGGGGGCTTCCAAGATCTGTAGCACTCAAAAATTAATTTGGTATGACAACAGCGATCGGAGATTTGATGAGCATTGCTGTGCGGATTTCTTTTTTCTCAGATGAGACGATCGACGCTAGAATCAGTTCCATTCCGATCTAAGATCAGAACATCTGATCTGCGCCCCGAATCAGTGTATGGAAATACTCTCGGTTAGTCTTAAAAACTTCAAGTTTCACAGCGATCGCTCCTTTTCGTTTCAGCCGGGGACAAATGCGATTTGTGGTGAGAATGGTGCAGGCAAGACGAGCATTCTCGAAGCGATCGCGTGGGTATTGTTTGACTATACGGGCGCGTACACCAAAGATGATTTGATTCGCAATGGCTCCAATAGTGCCCAAGTGCGGGTAAGCTTTGTTTCGAGCCGGGATCAGCGCACCTATGATGTAAGTCGCTGTACGCGATCGAGCTACACCATTTATGATCCGGAACTGGGCGAAAAGCTCAATTACACCAAAAAAGAAGATGTCCTTCCCTGGCTGAGAGAACATTTGGGAGTGCCAGTAGGGACAAATTTATCTGATCTGTTTCGCAATACGATCGGGGTTCCGCAAGGCACGTTTACAGTTGATTTTCTCAAGACCGCAGAGGAGCGCAAGAAGGTCTTTGATCCGATTCTGAAGGTTGAAGAGTACAAGAAAGTCTATAAAGAGTTAGGCGACTTAGAAAAGTTTGCCAAAGCTCAATCTGAGAAGTTAGAGCGTGATATCCAGCAGTATGAGGAATCCCTGCAAGAATGGGATGAACTGAGTCAGCAGAAAGAAGCGCTCAGTCAGACGATCGCGCAGATTCAAATTGACCTGACACATTGGGAGCAGCAATACGATCGGCTCAAAGCAGATCAAGAGCAGTACAGTGTGATCGCGGCTCAGGTTCAGCAACTTACTGCTAATTTAGAAGCGATCGTCAGTCGAATGCGGGCTGAGGAACTAAATGTCCAGCGATTGAAGCTAGAACTAGAGACGGCGGAAAAATCGGTTGCTATCTGTACAGAGCGCCGTGAGAGTTATCAAACTTATATGCAAGCTGACCAAGCTTTGCAAGCATTCGATCAGAGTCGGACTCAGCAAGAGAAACTATTGCGCGATCGCCAAACGCGAATTGAATCTTTCAGTGCCTATCAATCCAAGTTAGCGGTTTTAACTCAAAAAGGAGAGCATCGATCGCAAATCGAAGCGGATCTCAAGCAATTAGAACCATTAATCCAGCAACAATCTGAACTAGAGCAACAGCAAACCCAACTCAATCAGCAACTCCAAACCTGTCAAAGCTGGAAGCAAACCATGCAGCGCGATGAAAAGCGCCTAGTGCAACTTCAGCAGAATCAAAAACAACTGGGCGATGAAATCGAGCGATTAGAGGGATTAGGCGCGATCGTCAAACAAATTCCTCAGCTTGAGGAACAACAGCAGCGCTATCAACAACAACTCAGCCGCATCGAAGCTGCTACTCAATTCGAGGCAGACTTGCGCCAAATTATCTCGCAAGCCCAAAAGCGCGAGAACATTCAAACCCAACACATTCGAGCGGCAACCGTAACGTTAAAAGAACTGCAACAAGCAACACCGCTTTGGCAATCTCAGCTTGAAACAGTGTTAACCACGATCGCCCATAGCTCAAAGCTGAATCATCTTTTGATGCAGGATCTTCAAGAAATCTTAGATGATTTATCCCAGCAGCTAGTGGTCGATCGCTTAAAACAATTACTCAAAGAAACTCAAATTCAGCTTAAAACAGTTCGCGATCAAGAAGCACAGTATCGCAGTCTAGATGCGAAGTTTGATCAAGAAGAAAGACTTGCTGCGGAAGTTGCAGAACTTCGATCGCTGATTGCTGAACATCAATCCCAACTGCTCACAGAACCCGAACTCACAGCAAAACTCGCTGAAATTACAGCACAACTACAAGCACTAGACAATCCTCGCGATCGTAGTCGGTATCTCACACGCGATCTAAAAGCTTTAGCAGGTCTGGATGCTGAACTTACTCAACTCCAATCAGAACTGAAAAACGGGCAAGACGCAATCACCGCGATCGACTTGGAGTTGAAGACATTTGAGAACTTAGCCGATCAAATTCAGGAACAGCAGAACTTACGCGATCGCTACAGAGAAGACTATCAGCTTTATCTAGCTCACCAGCAATCCGCAAACAGCTTCAAAGACCGAAAAGCACAGCTAGAAGATGCGATCGCACAGTTAAATCAATATCAATCACAACTTCAAACATTAACCAATCAAAAAGCACGGCTAGAAGAAAGCTACGATCCAGAGCAAGTTAAACAGATTAATGCTGAGTACGAAGAAGCCAACCGTCAAAAAATCTCACTTAGCACAACACTCCCGATCGAAACCAAGCGCCTAGAAGAATGCGAAACCAGGCTATCTCGCCTACAAGCCATTCAGCAAAAGCGAACCGAAGCCCAAGCCCAACTCAAGCAAAAACAAAAGACTGAACGATTTATCAAGTTTGCGCGAAAATCCTACAAAGAAGCCGCACCTAGAATCACAGAACGCTATGTGCAAACAATTTCTCATGAAGCCGATCGCTTGTTTAGAGAATTGCTCAACCGTCCGAATGTTGCCCTGCAATGGACACGCGATTATGAAATCATGGTGCAAGAAGGCGCACATTCCCGCAGATTCATCAATCTATCTGGCGGTGAGCAGATGTGTGCCGCTTTAGCCGTGCGTTTAGCCCTGTTAAAGGTACTGGCAGACATCGACATTGCTTTCTTTGATGAACCCACTACAAACATGGATCGACCCAGACGAGAAAGCTTAGCCGAAGCGATCGGTAACATCAAATCCTTCCGTCAACTGTTTGTGATTAGCCACGATGACACCTTCGAGAAAGTCACAGAAAACGTAATCCTCGTTGAGCGAGAATTTAGCGGCTGAGATTGAAGAGGCTTGCGAGATAGGCAGCCTACGATCGCAAATCCGGTAGGTATTCTGCCACGATCACACCTGCAATAAACAATCCTAAGAGAGAAGCAATTTTGCACCGGGCTGCTTACGCTAACGTAGCGCTAAACTGCCGCTCAAGGACGAACCTCTATGAACTGGGAAAGAAAACCAGATTCGTCCAGAGACACGATCGCGTCTCTGGTGTTACCGCTCACTCTGATTTTAGGTCTCGTACTCTTGCTCAGCCTCAATGCAGGACAGACTAGCTCAGAAACGACAGAAAGCAGTCCGTTGGAGGCTTGGCTGAAGTTGCTTGTGAGTTACTTAGCCGCCGGGGCGGAAATGGCGGCAGCATTTGTAATCGGAGCGGCGGTGCTTCGTGGCATCGTGAGCTATGGGCGGCAAGTGTTTTCTCGGAGGCAACATTTGGATGCCACCGAAGGGATTCGCCTACAATTGGGGCGAGTTCTGGCGCTGGGATTAGAGTTTACGGTTGCGAGCGACATTCTTCGTACTGCGGTTGCTCCAACTCGTCAAGACATTCTAAATTTGGGTGCGATCGTGCTGTTGCGAACCCTGTTGAACCATTTCCTAGAGCGCGAAATCCAGCAAGGCGAACAAAATCGGATGTCCGAGCAACCTGCACAACCGAGAGTGTGATGAGTCGAAAAAGCTTAAAGCCGATCGAAGGTGCAAATCGCACAATGCGGCGCAGATTGGGAATTAAAGGGGAACTCTTGCTGGCAACGGCTCCAACCGTCGTTGTATTGAGCGTGTCCTAGCTCTGGTTGAAGTGCTGAGTCGGCAACGCCTATTGTTTGCTTCTTTAGCTGCAAGTGCGTTTTTGATTTATCTCGATCCGCAGCATGGAACAAACTCCGTCCGAACTTTGGTTTCAGCGCAAATTATGTCAGCCGTGATCGGTTGGCTGACGTTTTGGTGGTTGGGAGCAGGGTATTTCGCCGCCGGAAGCGCGATGATTCTGACGATCGTGTTGATGATCTAGATGTTGTTCATCCTCCTGCGGTTGCTACTTCGCTCAGCTTTGCTCTCAGAGCAGGCGGCGAAAATAACCTCGTTTTGTTTGCCTTAGCAGTAGGGATCACTGCGGTATTGGTGGGGCTAGAGCGAGTTGCGTTGTGATTGATTGCTCGCTTTGATCGGTAACGAAAGAAATTTGGTATTAGAAGTTACGATCGACAGAACAAATTTTTATCAGTCTTTTTTTGTAATTCACATCTATCATTAGGAATAGCTTGCCCTAACTTAGACGGTGATTCTCTATGATGAATGCTCAACGCTTAACTTTCGAGGGAATTTATCAATTTTTTCAAACCCCGCAGCCGGTCTTTCTCAATCAAGAACTCACAGTTTGCTATTTGATGTCGGTGCTAGTTCGCTCTGAGTCCTATGGGACAGAACTGGTACAACAGCTACAGCAGGACTACCCCAACTATCGGCTGTCAGACACGATTCTGCAAAATTCGCTGCGGTTTCTGGAAAAACAAGCCCTGATCACAAGCTACTGGAAAAAACTAGAAAAGCGGGGTCGTCCGCGCCGAATGTATCACCTGCGCCCGGAAGCTCGGTCTAAAGCAGAAGACTTGGCAAAACTCTGGTGGGAGCATATGGGACTCGCTTCTGCCGATCGCTCAACTCCAGAGCCAACCCCCGTGGTTTAAGTTTCTCAAAAACAATTGTCCGCCGATCCTGCGATCGGCGGACAGTCTAATGCGTTAAATCTAATTAAAGCGGATTAAGCGCTAGCGATGAGTTAAGGCGGAGATTTAGATCGCTTTGAGAATTAACCGAAATGACCTGATTTGTGTTGCGTCCGAAGATCAAGCCGCCTAATGCACCTGCGCCTGTTCCGATTAAAACCTTACCCAGGGAAACCCGACGGTTTCCACTGACAGCGGAAATAATCGCCGCCGCACCAGACCCGATCGCGGCTCCTTTGAGAATGGCATCGGTGCTGACTCCGCGTCGAATCTCTTCAGTCCGGCTGATCACATCGGTTTGGGCATCGAGTGCGAGTTGAGTGCCGTTGGTCAAGACCAGCGTATTGGCGACAAAGCGCGTTCCACCGCTAGCGGGCTGAAATTCGCCTTTGACTTGGCTACCTGCGGGAATGAGCAGCGCTCCGTTTGAGGTGCGAACGTTATTGGGAATCGTTAGGGTAATGGGAAGGCGCTCATTGGGGGCAACCAGAATTTTTTCAGCATCGCGGTAAGCTAGGCGCAGAGTAGTATTGGCGGGGATGCGAACTGCTCCCGTAGAGCGGGGTTGCGAGGGAAAAAGCTGAGCAATCTGCATGGAAGCAGGGGCAGCAACCACGTCTTTTGCCAAGACGATCGGGGCAGCTCCGGTTGCTGTTACACCTAATGTCAGGGCAAGTGCAGTCCCGGACTGTAGTTTTTTCAGGTTCAACATGATTTTTGTCCTTCAAGTCTGAATCTAGCGGCGATGTCTTGATTGACTTTGCCGCTAGAAGTTAAGTTCCTTGAGTTGAACATGGTTATTTCGTATTAACAAAAAACCTGTCTGAAGCCGGAGATTCGAGCAGGTGGGAAAAAATCAATAATTCTAGACCTTGCACCTTACAATTCAGTCTAGTGACTTCCTCTAGAAAATCAATCCTGAACAATCCGATCGCTCCCCAAATAGCGGATCATTTTCAGCTATGCTCGATCGCCGAAAGTACCTGCATCGGTAAGTACACGGTAAACTTTGAGCCAACCCCAACCGTCGATTCAACCTCGATCGAACCTCCATGTAGCTCGACTAATTGCTTGGTGAGCGCGAGTCCTAACCCCGTTCCTTCATACTTGCGGTCATACGACGCATCTAACTGCTGAAACTTCTGAAACAGAAACGATCTCTGATGGCTAGGAATGCCAATTCCCGTGTCTTCGACTTGTAAGACTGCGGCTTCTCGGCTAATTCTGACGCGCATCGTGACGCGACCTTGCGCTGGAGTGAACTTAATCGCATTGTTGAGCAAATTGAGGCAAATTTGCTGAACTCGCTGTGGATCAGCTTGAAATAGAAAGTCTTGCGATCGCTCTATGGCACTTTGAGAGCGTTGTGGCAGCAGTTCTAGCGATAGTTCTACCTGTTTCGCATCGGCTTTATCCCGTAGCAGTTGAATGGTTTGCTGAGCTAGGTCAGCGAGGGAAAATCGTTGAATTTGCAGAAGCATTCTCCCCGCTTGTACTTCTGACAAATCGAGAATGTCGTTGATAAGTGTCAGCAAATGTTCGCCGCGACCTTGAATCGTTTGGAGATATTCCCGCTGCTTTTGGGGAGCCAGTGTATAACTGACATCCTGGTTATAGCAGCGTAATAGCGTTGAAGCCATGCCGATAATCGTCGTGAGGGGAGAGCGTAGTTCGTGACTCATCGTAGCGAGAAATTCTGATTTAGCACGGCTAGCAGATTGAGCAGCGATCAAAGTATCTCTCAGTTCTTGAGTGCGATCGATAACTTGCTGCTCTAGCGTGTCTTTCTGCTCTTCTAGTTCGCTGTAAAGTTTTGCTTGATAAATGGCAATCGCGAGGTGTTCGGCGATGCGCTGAAGCAGGACTTTTTCGCGATCGTTCCACTGACGAGGCTGTTGGCACTGATGCACAATCAGCAATCCCCAAAGCTCATCTTGTACAACGATCGGAGTGACCAGTTCTGCTTGCATATCGAGTGAGAACTGATCCAACAACGAGGCAACCGTTGAGGATTTATGTCCGTTCACTGTCCAGGTAATCGATTCGTGCTGAGTTTTCTGAAGACGCTGTAGACTGGCAGCACTATATTCACTCATCACATGCAGAATCGAAGCAATCGCGTCACTACTGCGGGACTCATAGGTAATACCATCCAGCTTCTGAATCATGCCGTCAGCGATCGAGCTTGTCATCGGATCGATTGCACAAGAAGGAGCCGGAAAGTTGAATTGATAAATGATTACACGATCGGCTTGCAGAAAATCGCGCACTCGGTGAACTGCGGTTTCGAGAATCACAGGCAGATTTAAGCTGTGCCGAATTAAAGTCGTGACCTGGCTCAGTAGGCGTTCTTGCTCGACTTGATGAAACATTGCAGCATCCGGTGCAGGATGGGACAGCAGTTCGATCAGTTTTAGTGTGAATTCACTTTGGCGATCGCTGTTGTTTTCCTGTAGCTCGAATGAAAAGGTAGGCGGATGGCTTAAAGTACTGAGAAAGTCGGCGATCGCAGCAGGCGAAAACGATAGTTCTAGACAACAGTGCTCTGAATCTAGGGGTGCTCCTAGCAGCAAGGCGCTAAAGTCGGGCGATGCTACAAGAACAAAGCGAGAGGCAATTTGAGGAAAATTGGCTTCTGTCAATACGATCGCATCTGATCCAACCATCTGTTGGAGCAAGCTTCCGACTTGGTTAAACACAATCCAGGAAGAAGTTTGACTCAGGTTCTGGAAGCTAGGCATATCCGGGAGAGCAAGCGGCAGGTTTAGAGGAAGCGATTGACTCTATTACACTGCGGGGTGTTGAGCATCGTCCGTCGGAAGTGTTCCTTTATTATCAGTCTGATTTCAGGCGACCTGGACTTTATGAAGGTTCCCTTAATGTGATGATTACTCTGTCTGTAATTCTAAATAGATCGTAATACCAATTTGATTTATGAGTTTTGCGCCCGATTGATCGCTGCGGAATTTGTTTTTGAATCGGTATCAAAACAGGGAGAAATTTTTGACACAAAAAAGGGGCGAATCATTCGCCCCTTTTCTCAATGGCTTAAACCATCTTTAAGTTCGGATACTCTGCCAACAGATCATCGCGAGTCAGAACATCACCTTCAGCTTGCGGAGTCCATAGCACTTCCAAAGCTAGAAGCTGATCGCTTGAAACACTACCCAACTGACCCAGCGATCGTCGCAGGTCTTCAGCACTATTAATCTGTGGAAGCTGCAACTTACCTTGAGTTCCCACCAGCAGTGTTACAACAATGTACTCGCCGGAAGTCTCTGATAATGCGCCACCTTTTTCTGCAACAGTCAACGCACTCGATGAAGCAGGTTTCAGTTGATTGTTTACGTTTGAGAGGGTTTCTGCATTGAACTTGCTGCGCTCAGATAACGCCAGACGATTGAACTCTGCACCTGCGGCTTCAAGTCGAGCTTGGCTCGATTCGGCAATGCCGTACACCCAATACTGAGGATTACGCAACAGAGCCAGCGTCACTTCTTGCAGCACTTGAGCCAAGCCTTCCGAAGTCTCAGTGTCAGCGCGTTCACCGATGCGATCGAGATCGGCTTTCAGTTCCCGTGCTTGAGCTAGCAGCCCGACTTGGACTTTCGCTACCGAAACGGTCGAAGAGCCGTAATCCAGTTCGCCATCGCTGCTAGCGCGGCGGAAGCTGTTGACCAAGAAGCCTGCAACCGAAATCAAAATGAACAGCGAGAACACGCCACCCAGTCCGCCTCCAGTGCCAAAGAACGGGAAATAGACAAACGGGAAGAACCCACCGCCACCGGGGTAATAGCCACCACCGTAACCGCCTCCAGGTGGAGAATAAGTCCGGCTGGGAGGCGAATAGCTCCGAGCCGGCGCTCTAAATGAGCCGCCACCAATCCGTCCACCGCTTGCTGCCAACGCACCATCCGCATGACCAAACGCCAGCGTAATCACTAGCGCCAGTGCGATCACCAGACGGAGCAAGGCTTTAAATCGTTTTGAAATCTTCATAAATCTTTCCCCTATCGCTTCCAGACGGAGAGAAGTCAGGTTCAGCCGTCCGGCTTGTCTTAACTCTTTGTTACAGAGTTTTAAGCTCACAGATCTACTGTATCGCTTTCAATAGAGGTTGCAAATGTCCTAAGCGATACGTTTTAGGAGAGATTTCCGTACTAGAAGTTAGCCGCCACCGACGATCGTCACGATCTCTAGCCGATCGCCGTTTTTCACTTCGGTTTCGTCCCAAAACTGGCGATGCAGGATTTCGCCGTTGTATTCGACGGCGACTAAGCGGGGATTTAGCCCTAACGATTCGAGAAATTTCGGCAGCGTTAAAGCTGCCTCACAGGTTTGAGTTTCTCCGTTCACTTGTAGCGTGATCATGTCTCCCCCCACGGATCAGGCGTGGTGTGCGCCCGAAATCGGCGTTTTTGCTCTAATTGGGCGACAAAAAACTGGGTCGCAAAGGTGGGCTGGTCGGCTTGCATAATCGCTCGCACCACAGAAATGCGATCGGCTCCGGCGGTTAACACTTCATAGACATTTTGCGTATCAATCCCACCGATCGCATACCAGGGAATCGAGCAGTGTGCGGCTGCGTATCGCACATAGTCTAAGCCTGCTGCGAGTCTGCCTGCTTTTGTCGGGGTTTCGTAAACAGGCCCGACTCCAACATAGTCGGCTCCCTGTGCGATCGCTTGCTCTAATTGCTCTGGGCTGTGGGTCGATCGACCAATAATTTTGTGTTGACCGAGCATTTGGCGTGCCCACTCTAGCGGCAGGTCGTCTTGTCCGAGGTGAACGCCGTCAGCATCCACGGCTAATGCCAGATCGACGCGATCGTTGACGATAAATAGCGCGTTATATTCCCGGCACAACTGGCGTAACTTTTGAGCATTCTTGAGCCGGACAGAATCGTCTGCTTCTTTATCGCGATACTGCACCAGGGATAGTCCACCTTGTAGGGCTGCTTCTACGGTGCTGAGTAGGTCGTCGGTCGGTGAGGTGATGAGGTACAGCCGTGCAGATTCTAATTGCTGACGGCGCTGGATCGAGAGTAAATGGCTTTCGAGCGTGTAGACTTGGTAGCGCATTTGTTTGACCGCGCTTGCCATCTCCGATCGATAGACTTTGCCATATTCTTCCAGCACTCGAAGTGCCTCTTCTACGCGGGCAAAATTCACTTGTAGCACTTGTTCGACGCTAGTGCGGACTGCTTCCTGGGGATGGGTTAAGTCGGTGCCAGGATCATCCGGGGTATTTCGAGCCGCACGCAGTTCTGACTCATGCCAGTGGGCGAGTTCTTGCCGCCAGTCTTTGCACTGTTCGGTTAACGTGGCATCCTCTAAGCCAAAGCGACACCATTCCTCAATCACCCGTAAGCCTTCGCGGGCACGATCGAGGTTCGCATCTAAAATTCGGTATAGTGCTGGCTGCATAAGGGGTTGAAACTGCGCTGAATTGCCCATTCGATCAGTCCTATTGATTGTTTATCGTATCAGGGGTGCGAGACCTAACGCTTTTATAAAGAATCTTTAACTATCTGTCAGTAGATTAACTGAGAGAATTTCATCCCAGCGTGGTAATTTACGTAGAAATCGCCTCTTGCTCAAGGTTCCAGTAGTTCTACAGAGGTCGATTTAGATTTCCTATGTAGACTGAAATCTCTGTAACCGATCCATTTGCGTGCGCCATGTTATCCGAACAAGCCGTATGTAGGAGAACAACTGTGAATCGCCCTTTTCAGCCCCGTTTTGCTTTCTCGGTATTTGCTGTCTTTAGTGTATCGGGACTCGCTGCACCGCTTGCCAGTGCAAATCCGATTCCTGATCAGATGATTCGCTCGACTGGCTCTGTAATTTATGTGAATCCCGCGATCGGTAGTGATAGTGCGTTGGGTCAAGCGAATTCTCCGCTTAAAACGATTACGGTGGCGCTCGATCGTGCGGCTCCAAATTCGACGATCGTTCTCTTACCTGGAGTCTATAGTGTCGAAACTGGGGAGGTTTTCCCGATCCAGCTTAAACCGAGCGTCACGATTCAGGGTGAGCCTCGCGATCGGGGACAGAATGTGGTGATTCGCGGCGGCGATATGTTTTTGAGTCGATCGTTTGCGCGGCAGAATGTCACGATTTTGGGGGCGAATGGGGCGACTTTAACCGGAGTTACAGTAACCAATCCGAACCCGCAAGGATATGGACTTTGGACAGAATCGAGTAGTCCGGTGGTTGTGGCGAATACTTTCGCCGGGAGCAGTCATGACGGCGCTTCGATCGTAGGCAATAGCGCTCCGATTCTGAAAAACAATTATTTCCACCAAAATGGTGCAAACGGCATCACAATTTATGGCACTTCACGCCCTGAGCTTCAAGAGAACATTTTTGAACGGACTGGATTTGGCGTAAACATTTCTCAAAATGCGGCTCCGAGGCTGATCGGCAATCGGATTACTCAGAACAAAGACGGCATTGTGATTCAGGGTAATGCTCAGCCGATTTTGCGAAACAATGTGATCGACAGTAACGATCGCGATGGCATTGTTTCGATCGCGCAGTCTCGTCCGGATTTGGGTACTTCGGCTGATCCGGGTAACAATACGTTTGTGAGTAATCGTCAGTTTGATGTCAATGCTCAGAGGACGACGCAAACGGTTCCAGCCTTTGGGAATCAACTCTCTGCCCGAACGATCGGACGGTTGGATTTATCTGGAATTGACAACACTCCACCGATTACAACAAATATTGCGTCTTCGACTGGGTTCGGACAGGCGCGACCTTTGACCAGTCTGACTCCGATCACCATTAATGCCAGATCTCCAGTTGGTCGTAGTCGTTCCGCCTCGGCTTCAGGCGCGATTGAGATTCCGGTTCCAGCTCCGATGAGCAATCCGACTCCTGTGGTGCAGCGCCGAATTGCACGACCGGCGTTCCCGCGCCCAATGAATTTTGGACAAATGGATTCTGGACAAGTGGATTCTGGACAATCTGCACCCCTGCCGATCGCACGATCGACGTTTGCACGCCCAATGGATTCTGGGCAATCTGCATCATTGCCGATTGCGCGATCGGCGTTTCCGCGTCCGACTGAACCGAGACAAAGTGCGTCGCTCCCGGTCGGGCAGAGCATTCTACTGCCGGCATCGGCGTTTCCTCGATCAGCGACACCAATCCAGATCAATAGCATCTCGCGATCGCCGGTCTCGCAGCCTTCTGCGTTTCAGGCTCGGCGCGCTGTTCCAGCAGGACTCTTACCTGTGCCTCGTGCTGTGCCGCCGATCGGGAATACACGCGGAACGACGGTGCGGGTTTGGCGAGGAGGGGGAGCGCGGAGCGCAGCGGTGGTGAGTCAAGCGGCGAGTTTAGGGTTTCGGTTTCGGGTGATTGTGAGAGCGAATACGGATATTGAACAGTCGCAATTGCGATCGGTAGTTCCGGGTGCGTTTTCGCTGCGGGGACGGAATGTGATGCAGGCGGGTGCGTTTCGCGATCGCACCGAGGCAGATGAACTGCTGCAAGTGCTGATGAGTCAGGGATTGCAGGCGGCGATCGAGGGGATTTAACGATCGGTCTGGGAGAGTTTTTCGCTGCGGCTGAGTCGGGTGATGTCTCCTCATCTAACGTCAGTTCGACGAGTTTTCCTGCTTCGTTTTACCGGCTTCTTGCCCCCTAAATCCCCCATTCTGGGGGACTTTGAAGGTTGGAAAACTCCCAATTTTAGTTTTGTTTTCTAATACCAGATTGATTTGTGGATGCGACAGATTCTCGCCCCCTAAATCCCCCATTCTGGGGGACTTTGAGTATGATCTGTCGCATTCTATGTTTAATTCGGTATAAGTCCCCCACTCGTGGGGGATTTAGGGGGCTAGCAAAGGCAATCAACGAAGCGGATAATTTTTATCGAACTCCGTGAAATCGACTAGGACTTCGGACGATTGTGATCTGATGCACTATTCCAGTGGTCACGATCGCTATTTCAGTGATCCGTTGCACTGTTTCAGTTCACGCGATCGCTAAAACAGTTCACGCGATCGCTATTTCAGTGATCCGATGAGCTATTTCAGTTCACGCGATCGCTAAAACAGTTCACGCGATCGCTATTTCAGTGATCCGATGAGCTATTTCAGTTCACGCGATCGCTAAAACAGTTCATCGATGAGCTATTTCAGTTCACGCGATCGCTAAAACAGTTCACGCGATCGCTATTTCAGTTCATCGATGAGCTATTTCAGTGATCCGTTGCACTAAAACAGTGCAATTCTTCAGTCCTACCAATTAAACGCTGGAAAGAAGTTCTCCCCGACCGATCGCTTCAACCGCTTCATCGCTCGACCCGCCATCTCGGTAAACAACAACTCCCCGCACAAAAGCTGCGTTGCATACCGCGTCGCCTTGTCATACTTCACACCGTACTTGTAGCAAGCCCCCGTCCACTGATAGAAAATCCGCGCCAAATTCAACGCCGCATCGAAATTTGCCGCAAATTCCGCATGAATACGATTCGTGTACTCATCGGTTGCCTCATCAATAATCGAATCTGCCGCGATCGCACCACTCTTCACCGCGTGTAAAATTCCATCACCAAACAGAGGATTAATCAACCCCGCCGCATCCCCAACGAGTAAAATTCGTCCTTCATGCAGTCGCTCTTTTCCACCCCAAATCGGCAACGGATGAGCATGGAACTTCAGTGCATCCGGGTCGTATTTCACACCCAGCGCATCCATATAATCCAAAATCGTTTGCTTCAACTGAGCGGGGAGCGCGCGATCCTTTCTTGCATCCAGCGAATTCGGACGAAACGCACCTGCCCCAATATTTAAATGATCACCCTTCGGAAAAATCCAGCCATAGCCGCGTTTAACTGCCCCATATTCTAAATGAGCAATATCCGGACGCAAATCCGCATGACCCTCGCCCCATTGATGCGGATGCTCAATCTCCATCGCCAGCGCGATCGTCGGCTTCTTCCTTAGCTGTGTTGCCTTCACCACGACTCCGTTTGCGCCATCTGCGCCGATCACATATCGCGCCTTTGCGGTAAATTCACTGCCTGTCTTAAAGCCTTGCGCTCTCACGATCACGCCATTCGATTCTGGCTCCACCGATCGCACCGCAATCCCATCCCTTAACTCGGCTCCAAATTTCAGCGCTCTCTGCGCCAAAACCTGATCAAAAATCGGGCGCTGCACCATCCACAACGACAACCGCTCATCTGTCGATCGTGGATTCATCAAGCCCAAATACGCATCCTCAAACTTCCAGGTGTGCCGCATCATCGTCACATCCGACTCCACAAACGCCTCCGGAGCCAAATCTTGCAGTTGATCCTGCATCACCATCGGCATTCCACCACCGCAAGTCTTGTGACGCGGTAAAAACTGCTTTTCCAGCAGCGCCACTTTCAATCCTGCTTGAGCCAACTTTGCAGCTGCGATCGTTCCAGACGGGCCCGCACCGCAAACAATAACATCGTAATTTTGCATGAGCGATCGGTAAAATTTCGCTTTCTAGCCTAATCGAAAATCGCTTCCTACAGTAGCGGATGTCGTGCCAACTCTGACTCCTGTAGGGGCGACCCTGAATCAGTCGGGGAGTGGGATGTCGTTTTAGCGTTCCCAACTCAAACTCGATCGCTGTTCAGCCTGCTCAATCACTTCTCAGTAATTCCAGGGATCGATTTCTAACCAGTAATATTGCTCTGAATAGCAAATTAATACGGAAACCTAACCGTGAATCAGCTTCGTAGTGCTCAACATAATGACCTTTAAGCTATATTAAGCAACCGCTTTAGAGATAGAATCGGATCTATCTCAGGGACAACCTTTCTACACAGAAGTAAAAGTATTGAATTTGTGCAAATAAACTGATGTAAATTTAGCGATGTTTTTATGAAAAAACAGTAGAAGCTTTCAGGATTCTAGGTTTCTGGCTAGAAAGATCATGAGTCTCTGCAACTGATACAGCATCTTTAAGATGAAATTTTTAAGGTGACATTCCACTTATACAGAATGTTTTGGCTAACGCTAAAAAGCGGTTTCATCTAATGAGCAGCACAGCTAATACCTACCAGAAAAATGACCGGATTAGTATAATACCGCTAATTTTCCAGCAAATCTATCTTCAGATTTAGTCAGCCGTGCAATGACTCGAAAGAATAACCCTCAATCGCTGCAACCGACGCTAAGGGAAGATTTGATGCAGATTTTAGTCATCGAAGACGAAAGGGACGTGCGCCTCAATATTGTTGAGATTTTGGCTTCTGGAGGATTCGACTCGCTGAATGCAGACAATGGACGAATGGGCGTAGAACTGGCAAAAGAACGATCTCCCGATCTGATCTTGTGCGACATTAAAATGCCCGATTTTGACGGCTACCACGTTCTAGAAGCCCTGCGGCAAGATCCCCAAACCGCTATGATCCCGTTCATCTTTCTCACGGCAAAAGCGGACAAAGCCGAAATTCGGCACGGCATGAATTTAGGAGCCGACGACTATCTTGTCAAACCGTTTCGGCGCGTCGAATTGCTCGATACGATCGCGGCGCGCCTCAAACGCCATCGCGCCCAAGTCGAAATTCAGAAGAAAGTCGATCAGCTCCAACAGCTCAACAGTCAAAAAAACGATCTGCTCAACACAATTACGCACGATCTCCGCGCTCCACTCACCACGATTAAAGTCGCGCTGCAACTGATGGAAGCCGTGCCCGAAAATCGAGGGCAATATACCGAAATTGCGCTGACTGCCTGTGAGCAAGGCGAGGAGCTGATTCAAAATCTGCTTGACTTATATCGACTAGAGGCGGGTGAGGCATTATCTCCTGCAGAACCGCTCAACTTAAAGGAACTGATGCGCTTAACGACCGAGGGGTTTCGAGTGCGAAGCCGCGAGGGTCAGCAACGCTTCAGAGTCAATTTGCCAGAAACGCTACCCACGATCGTAGCCGATAGCATCAGCTTACGACGCATCTTGGTGGAGCTGCTCAACAACGCTTGTAAGTACACCGAAAGCGGCGGCGAAATTTGCTTTCGAGTGGATGAAATTGCCCGCTCAACTCGGAGAACCGTGCTGAGATTTACGATCGCCAATCAAACCGAAATTCCCTCGCAGAGCCTACCGCAGATTTTCGACAAGTTTTACCGAGTTCCGGGTCGCGATCGTGCGCTCAAAGGTGGAACAGGGTTAGGACTAGCGGTGGTGAAAAAATTGGTTGACCAACTCCAGGGCACGATCGCGGTCAAAAGCGAAGCGGGTTGGACAACTTTTGTGGTTGAGCTTCCTTTCGAGGCGCTTTGAGTGCGATGAGCAAGGTTTTGATTCTCGGCATTTCTGTAGGTTTGATCGTGGGTCTATTGTGGGCGGGGGCGCACTTTATCGACTCGATCGGTGAACTGGTTCATTTCAATGCTCGTCCTCAATCCGATCGAGTGGTTTGTGAACTCACCCGCGAACCACTCATCGGCAAGCTAGAAACGCAGCAGTTTGATAAATCCCGGTTGCGATCAACCGCAATCCAGCGCAACTCTAATCAAATTCGGCTTGCTTTAGTCACACAGTCTGGGGAGCAAATTCCACTCACCCGCAATTGGTCAATTAGCAACAATCAGCAGCTATTGCAGCAGCGGGAATCCCTCGATCGCTTTCTTGCTGACCCGAAGGCGACGACGATCGAGATGCGAACGCATCGCCCCGGCTATCTTTGGGTTATTCTGGCGGTGTTAATTGGAGCGATCGCCCTAGTTGGGAAAATTGCGCTACACCTGATCAAACCTTAGCGACAGCCTAAACTTTCGCGGCTGTCTACTCCGGTTGTGGGATTCGTCCCAGCCGCACGTTTACACAATTGCGTTATCGTGTAGCGATCGAGGATGGCATCGGTAAAGTCAACCCCTGTAATGTCCGCCTCATCGAGAATGCTATTCGTCAACGTTGCACCGACTAAAATCGCATTCGTCAAATTCGCTTTGTAAAGCGTGACGCGATCGATCAGCGATCCTTCCAAATTTGCGCCGCTCAGATTTGCACCCAGTAAATTCCCCTTGGTCAGCATTGAATTTTTCAGGTTTGCCCCCTGAAAATTTGCCTCCCGCATCTCGGCAGCGACAAACACCCCGCCCTCAAAATTTTGGTTGGAAAAATCCTGTCCAGTGAGTTGAGCATTGGCGTAGTTGAGAAACCTCGTCTCAGCGAATGCCGGATTTGCCGCCAGCAAAATCCAAAACCAAGCCAGTGCGACAATCAACAGAGCGTAAACGATACGCTTTACCGTGCGGGGAATTGGAACAAGAAACATCAGACCAGCGTGAACGAAAGAGCTACCATCAGCCTAACGCTTACTGCGGGAGTTTCGATCGCTGAGCTTGCCAATCATCCCCAATCCGAATCGTCAAATCCGAGTCGAGTTCCCCAGTCGAATTGGCTTCAACGTTGCCAAATCCCAGCGCACTTTGCAGCACTTTCGCACCCTGAAGATCGCCGCGCTGCACGATAATTTGCGTTTTCTGCTGTGGGTCTTGCCAATTCTGAGCCTGATAAACATTCGTATATCCAAGCGTTTCAAGATACTGAGCAAACTGAGTTCCAGCCTTCGGATCGCCGGACGCATTCTGAACGGCAATTTTGAGATTCGCTAAGGGAGCTTCCAGTCCGGTTTCCGTTGCGGCAGACTTGAAATATTCCTGCATCACGCGATCGCGCCCCTGCGTATCCATCATCCAATAGCTGGCACGAAATTCATTCGGAGCGCTAAACCGACCCGGCAACAGCACCATCTTGAAATCATCTTTGTCGAGCTTCTGCCCAAAATTCACCAGCGCCAGCATCTCTTCCATCGTCAGATTCGTGTCGATGTACTTCTGCATCAAGCTGACCAACCTGGGAATGCGCGGCAAAACCATTGGGCTGGTCAATTTCGATCGCAGCGCTTTGATTAATGCCTGCTGCCGCTGTACCCGTCCAATATCGCCGATCGAGTTATGCCGAAATCGAGCAAACTGCTCTGCTTTTTCTCCGTCTAGCGTCTGCCAACCGGGTTTGAGATCAATTTTGAGCTTTTGCGTGTTGTCGGTGTACTGCATCGCTTCGGGCACATACACTTCAACTCCACCAAGCAGATCGACCAGTTCGCGAAACGCATCGGTACTGACGCGGACATAGCGATCGATCTGCACTCCATTTAACGCCTGACTCACGGTTTCTCGCGCTAAAAGCGGCCCACCGCTGGCGTTGGCTTGATTGATCTTGGTGACTCCCACGCCCGGTATTTCAACTTGAGTATCCCGTGGAATTGACAGCAAACTCACCGAATCATCGGTTGGATCAACTCGGAGCAGCAGCATCGTATCACTTCGACCGGAGAAGATTTCGCTTGAACCCGCAGGAGCATCCAGCACGCGATCGATCCCCATCACCAACACATTCACGGGACGAGACACTTTGTACCGAAACCCACTGCTCCAAAAATCTCCGAGCAATCTTCGCCCCTGGTCTGGAGCGACACCGGGAAGCGGGGCGATCAGCGCCAAGGTGGTTCCAAGCGTTGCCGAAATCGTCGCGGCTCCCAAAAATCCAGCAATCCAAAAGAGCGATCGTGCGATCGCAGGCTGCTTAGGAGAGTTCACAGGCGCGATCGGGACGGCAGGGCGAGATTGAGCGGTCAATTTCTCAGTCGCGCTAGACGGATCTAGCGTAGATGGTCGCTTAGACTCTTTCACTCCGTTCACACCTCAAAAAACTTCGCTCAAACGCTCTACCAAGCTGTTCGTCGTTATCCTAGCCAGAAAGTTTCTAATTTTCTTCAGCTTTTGGAGATATTCTCTCCTGCCAAACTAAGTAAATTAATTAACACTTGAATTATCACTCGGTAGATGAAATTCTGAGCAACCAGGCTTGGGTCATTCCAGGGAATTCTACACTCCCCTTCCGACATTCGGCTAGTGTTGTCTATCAAAATTGCACGATTTGGGGTCAAAGAAAACCGCATCTTTCGCATCTGCCAACCGAAGGAGCATTCTCAGAGTCAGGCAAGCTGCCTGATTCCCACGATAAACCTTGAATATTGCTGATCCGCCTAGACCGATTGGGGAAGAATGAGAAGAGTCCGCAAAGATAGTAATCAACAATATACGAATAGTCGTGAATTGATTAAAATCTGAGCGTTGTTCTAACCCCAATGGTGTGACGCGATATGACCCCATCTCTTGTTCCGATTATCCTTGCTGGCGGAAAAGGTGAGCGCTTTTGGCCCCTCAGCCGCAAACACCGTCCAAAACAGTTTCTCTGTCTAGATGGCAGCGGACGCAGCCTTCTACAAACAACCGCCGATCGCTTACTTTCGACCGCAGGCGATTGGAGCAATCTTTGGGTGGTGACGGCTTCCCATTTAGCCGATGGGGTGCGTGAACAGCTTCCCGACTTGCCGATCGAAAACATCCTAGTAGAGCCAGAGGGGCGCGATACGGCTCCGGCAGTGGCGTGGAGTACGATCGAGGTTGCAAAGCGCTACGGTGAGGACGTTGTAACCGGATTTTTTCCAGCCGATCACTGGATTGCAGAACAAGACATTTTTGAAGCGACGCTAAAAGCCGCAACAGACGCAGCCGTCCAAAATGCAGCGATCGTCACTTTGGGAATTGCGCCAACTCATGCAGCAACGGGATATGGTTACATTGAGCAGGGTGAAAAGATTGGAGTGTACGACGATTATCCTGCTTATCGAGTCGATCGCTTCACAGAAAAGCCCGATCGCGAGACCGCAGAAGCATTTGTTAGTAGCGGACGGTTTAGCTGGAATGGTGGCATGTTCGTATTTCAAGCAAAAGTGATGCTTGATCAGCTGCACAAACACGCCCCAGAAATCATTCAATTATTAGAAGAGAAAGGCATCGAAGCATATTCAACTGTTCCTAAACTTAGCATCGATTACGCGGTGATGGAAAAGACCGATCGTGCTTGTGTGCTGCCAGTGCGCTTTAGCTGGGATGACTTGGGCGATTGGGGAGCGATCGAGCGTTTAATGAAGTCCGATAATCCAAATGTGGAGTTAGGGCAGCATGTCGGGCTGGATACCAGTGGCGCGATCGTTTATACCTCAGATGATGATGAAGTGGTGGTGACGATCGGTTTAGAAGACACAGTGATCGTTCGCGATGGCAAAGTGACGCTGATTGTGAAAAAAGACCGGACGCAAGAAATTAAATTGGTGTTGAAAACGATTCAGGCGCGATCGGAATTTCAGGATTTGTTGTAAAAAATCCCAATGGATGTAGAGGCGCGATTAATCGCGTCTCTACATCCTGGTAACGATCAATTGATGTGCAACACACCCAAGGGGCATCACAACACATTACACTGCCGAAATTCGACATGATCCCGACTAATCGAAATATCGCAATTGCCAAAGAAATCATGACCGAGTAACCCCACATCCAACGGGCCGATCGACACCGGAACCTCGCGAATCGTACTCCCTGCAACGGTGATCGACTGCACCACCGCAACTCTCACCGTCGTCACACCTGCTGCGGTCATCGCCTGAGCCTCACCGACGACCCTAACTCCCAATCGCCGCGCCATTTCCGCCGTGATCATCGTCGCGGATGCTCCCGTATCAACCATCATTTCATAGGGTTGATTGCCGTTAAAAACCACATCGATCACAGGAATACGATTCTTGCGATACTTAATCGGGACTCGAATCCCTTGCTCTTTTTGAGCCGCGATCGCGCTTAGTTCCTCGGCTGAAATTGCGCGATCGATGCGAATGCCTGGATCTTGCGCGGCGATTTTTTCTTTTCCGGTGCGTGCCGCTCGATCTTCCGTTCTTGAAAGGGCTTGCTGAAATTCAGAGAGTTTTTGATTGGCTCGCTTGCGGTTTGGATCAGATTTCGGCACTTGTTTGAGCGCTGCGATCGCACTCTTCCACCGACTCGCAACCAGTTGCCAATCCTCCGGAGACTGCGCCGATTGACTGATCGTGCGGGCACTTGCCGCTCGATCGAGCGCCGTTTGATAGAAATCTTCAGTCGGTGCCGCAGGAGTGGCGGCCGTTTGAACCGGAGAAGACGAAACCTGTGGAGAAACTCGCTGCGTCGATCGCTCCTGACTACACCCCGCTGCAATCGCCGCGAACACGATCGCCGCCCCAACCCAAACACCAACTCTGAGCATACTGAGAATTCCAAGGACTCAATCCTGACCGTCTTAGAGTTCCCTAGAATTCTTTGCAAAAGCTTAGAGACCCCTTGCAACCCGCAATAGACATGATAATAATGATGAGATCTTTGTAATTGACTGTGTTTATGTCCTCTGCTCAACCTGCGTTACTTGTGCTGGCTGATGGCACAACTTATCAGGGTTACTCGTTCGGTGCAACGGGAACCACGATCGGAGAAGTCGTGTTCAATACCGGAATGACGGGTTATCAAGAAGTCATGACTGATCCAAGCTATCGGGGTCAGATTGTGACATTCACCTATCCAGAACTGGGCAATACGGGCGTAAATCCCGACGATGAAGAATCCGACGTGCCGCATGTCCGGGGCGTGATTGCCCGAAATATTTGCGAACGTCCGAGCAACTGGAGATCGACGCAATCCCTGCCCGACTATCTCAAACAGCACCACTTACTCGGCATCTACGGCATCGATACTCGTGCCCTAACGCGAAAACTACGATCGGCGGGTGCAATGAACGGCGCGATTTCAACCGAAGTGCTCGATCCCAGCGAACTGCTCGAACAAGTGCAGAACGCACCGAGCATGGCAGGATTGAACCTCGTCAAAGAAGTTAGTACGACCCAAGTTTACGAATGGTCAGAAAAAACCGAGACGATTTGGGAATTTAGCCCGACTGCTCTGAGCCTTGAAGACCCGATGACTGTGGTTGCGATCGATTTCGGCATCAAGCGCAATATTCTGCGACGGCTTGCGAGTTATGGCTGCCGTGTGATCGTTGTTCCGGTCAACACTCCGCCTGAAGAAGTCCTTAAGTATAATCCAGACGGAATCTTTCTCTCAAACGGGCCGGGCGATCCGGCTGCTGTCACCGAGGGCATCGAAACTACAAAAGCACTCTTGAAGGCTGAGAAGCCCGTTTTCGGGATTTGTATGGGACACCAAATTCTCGGCTTATCACTGGGTGCCGAAACCTTTAAGCTTAAGTTCGGACATCGCGGCTTGAATCAACCCTGCGGTCTGACCCAGCAAATCGAAATCACCAGCCAAAATCACGGTTTTGCGCTCGCTGCCGATTCGCTCCCGGATGCCTCGGTCGAAATCACTCACCTGAATCTCAACGATCGCACCGTTGCCGGATTACGGCATAAAACCCTGCCGATGTTCTCAGTGCAGTATCATCCGGAGGCGAGTCCTGGGCCACACGATGCTGATTATCTATTTGAAAATTTCGTGCGATCGATGCGCGAACATAAACAATCAGAAATCAGGCAATAGAAAATATTGCTGCAACGGTGTATACTGGAGCGTCAAATTAAATTTAGAGTTTAAACGCGGTAGGAGGGGGCTATTCCTGAGCAACTAACCCTAACAGTCAGTCTTCGGGGCACACGCGAAGTTAGGGACAATACATATCAACTCTTTCGCCTCGTCGGGCAACTTGATGCTTTTTCTGAACCAACCTTCCGGAAGGTTCTGACAAAATGCGTTGAAGATGGCCCTAAACACGTCATTTTAGATCTGTCTAAAATTGACTTTGTTGATAGTTCCGGTCTGGGCGCTTTGGTGCAAGTTGCCAAAAAAGCGCAGCAGGCATCGGGAACCTTACAGATTGTGACGAATGCGCGAGTCACACAGACGGTCAAGCTTGTTCGTTTAGAACAATTTTTGGCGCTGCAACCGTCCGTGGAAACCGCTATCGAGAATGTTCAATCTGCCTAAGTCGCATCATCTCAGAAAAGAACCGCTGTCCAAATGGTTGGATAGTCGGTTTTTTTCGTAGTCTGTTACGATAAAAAAGCGTCTTACGGAGTCGGAAAAGATGTGATCTCATCGAATGAGTTAGGGGTTCTAGAATTATCTACAGGCTTGCCTGCGCCATCGATGTCTGAGATCCAGCGGCTCTCTCCGGCTGCGTTCGCGTATTTAGGCGATGCGGTTTACGAACTGTATATTCGGAGGCGTTGTCTGTTGCCACCGAAGCGTTCTGAAGTCTATCATCAACAAGTTGTGTCGAACGTGAGGGCAGAAACCCAAGCCTTGCACCTGCGATCGCTCATGCCCCATTTAAGCGAGTCTGAACATGAGTTTCTCAAGCGGGGACGCAATGCTGCTGTAAATCGCCCAAAACGACTTGACCCCGAAATTTACCAACACGCCACCAGCCTAGAAGCCCTAATTGGCTATCTGTATTTGACTAACCCTGCCCGCTTGTTTGAATTGTTAGGGTTTCTCAACCTTAAGTAAAAAATTAGAAAAAGCGAGATTTGACGAGATCGCTTTTCTTTGTCGTCTTTTTGCCTGTTCCTTCTGCCTCTTCAACCAGGATTAAATTACTATGGCTACTCCCAATAACCGCAACGCTGGCTCACAAGGTCGGTCAAATCGTGACTTTGGCGGTAAAAAACCCAATTTCAAAAAGTCGGGCAATCCCAAACGCAACAGCGAGGGAAGCTTTGATCGCCCTAAAACTGACGATCGCCGATTTGAAAAGCGCGACCGCAACTTCGATGGGGATCGAGATCAGCGCAGTGCCGGTGCTGACGGCTCTAATCGGGGTCGCTCAGACTCAAGCGGTGAAAGACGCTACGAACGCAAAGAAAGAAGTTTTGATCGTCCCAGAAACGACGATCGACGATTTGAGAAGCGCGATCGTCCTAGAGATGATTTCAATGGAGAGCGGCGCGGACGGGATTCTGATCGTCCGAGGGGCGAATTCAACGGAGAACGAAGAGAGCGGAATTTCGATCGCCCCAACGGCGAAAGACGCAGCTTCGATCGTCCAAAAGGCGAATTCAACGGAGAACGAAGAGAGCGGAATTTCGATCGCCCCAGCGGTGAAAGACGTAGTTTTGATCGTCCGAAAGGCGAATTCAACGGGGAACGAAGAGAACGGAACTTTGATCGCCCCAATAGTGAAAAACGCAGCTTCGATCGTCCGAAAGGCGAATTCAATGGAGAACGAAGAGAACGGAACTTTGATCGCCCCAGCGGTGAAAGACGCAGCTTCGATCGCCCCAGAAGCGAATTTAACGGGGAACGAAGAGAACGGAACTTTGATCGCCCCAATGGTGAAAGACGCAGCTTCGATCGCCCCAGAAGCGAATTTAACGGAGAGCGGAAGTTTGATCGTCCTCGAAATGACGGCAGTGCGAGATTTGAGAAACGCGATAGCTTCGCTCCCCGCAAGCCTGACCATTTAGCGGAGCAAGCCCGCGATGATATCCCGCAGCATTTTGTGTCACATGATGAGCCATTTGAAAGCAACGAAGCTCCCGATCTAATCTATGGTCGTCATCCGGTGTTAAGTGCGCTGCAAGGGGAGCGATCGCTTAATCGCATCTGGATCACAGAAAAGCTTCACTATGATCCCCGCTATCTTTCATTGCTGAATCAAGCGAAAGCAAACGGAACAGTCATCGATGAAGTCACACCAAAGCGATTAGATCAGCTAACACATGGTGCAAATCATCAGGGGATCGCAGCGCAAATTGCAGCTTATGAGTACACTGATCTTGGTGATTTGATTGTTCGTGCGAAAGCTGCAACCGATCAGCCTGTGATCGTGGTTGCAGATAGCATTACCGACCCCCACAACTTAGGCGCAATTATCCGGACAGCTG
Organism: Leptolyngbya sp. DQ-M1; assembly: GCF_039962505.1. Lineage (NCBI taxonomy): Bacteria > Bacillati > Cyanobacteriota > Cyanophyceae > Leptolyngbyales > Leptolyngbyaceae > Leptolyngbya > Leptolyngbya sp. DQ-M1. The sequence goes on along the minus strand of NZ_JAMPLJ010000004.1, from coordinate 177,580 downwards.
AAGCGTTAGGAGCACAGGGAATCGTGATTCCACAGCGTCGTGCGGTGGGCGTAACTTCGACTGTGATGAAAGTGGCAGCAGGCGCGATCGAAAAGCTTCCCGTGGCTAGAGTGGTCAATCTGGCTCGTGCGCTGGAAGATCTCAAGGCGGCTGGATTCTGGATTTATGGCACAGCCTCCGAATCAAGCCAGCCGATTCATACGGTCAAATTTGCTAAAGCCTCGGTGTTGGTTGTTGGTGCAGAAGGGGAAGGTTTAGGATTGATGACGCAGCGCGGGTGTGATGTACTGGTTTCGATTCCACTACAGGGCACTACGCCTAGCCTCAATGCCTCAGTTGCAGCAGGAATGGCACTTTATGAGATGTACCGTCAACGCTGGGAGAACACCATTCATCTGGATGGATTTAAGACATCGATCGGATTGAAAAATCAAGTGTGACGGAGTATAAAGAGACTTGAACTCCGATTTGGAGCATCAAGCACAACAATCTCCCAGCATTCTGTTGCAAGATTGAATCTGATGCACTGGTAGCTTTCCCCTCTGACGATGTTCGCCGCGGATCGCAGGTCGTTCTTTGATTGAATTAGCTAGCTTATGAATGAACTCTTGACAGGTTTTCTTAGCTCGATCGGTCTTGCTTGGTGGGTTGAGATCACGACTGATAGCCCCCGATGCGTCTACTATTTCGGCCCTTTTCCCAACAAGAAAATGGCTCAAAGTCACCAGTCGGGCTATCTCGAAGATTTGGAGCGCGAAGGCGCGACCAACATCAAAATCATGATCAAGCGCTGTAAGCCCTCGAATCTCACAATTTACGATGAGAAAGCGGATGCGGGGTTTAACAAGATGCCCGGTGTTTTGAGCGGTCAGTATTAAACATAAGCTGGCAAAGCGCTTGGGAAAGACGCGATGTGCGATCGCGTCTTTCCAGCTACTGACACACTTCGGACTGATACACTTCGGGATGTCGATCGAGCCATTGATCGATATCCGTTAGAATTTGATTCGGAATTTCCCACGGCAGCAGGTGTGCTGTGTCGGAATAGACTTTACATTCACAGTTCGCCAGATGTTTTGCGGTTTCAAGACTTGACGCTGCGGTAATGTGGCGATCATGTTCACCCGCTAACATCAGCACCGGACAGGTAATCTTTTCAAAGTTTTGCACTCGATAATACCCTTCGCTTAGTGCTGCATTCAGCGCTCGATTTGCAGCGACTGAGGTATTCAGAAAAGCATAGACTGCATCACTCGCGATGTATCGGTAGGTTGCGGGGGTGTGTTGCTGAATGAGGTGCCGGAAGAGCGATCGCTTTGCAAAGGTGTCAATATTCCAGCGCCATCCAGGTTTAATCACATTCAACAAGGCAGCGATCCCAGTATAGAGATTGTCTTGCAGGTTAATTCGAGGATGATTTCCCCAGGGGCGCGCAGACGTAGCAACGAGAATCAAACCGCTCACTTTTTCGGGGAAGCGGGCGGCAAGTTCGAGCGCAACAATTCCACCGAGCGACCAGCCGAGGATTAAGGCACGATCGATGCCGTACTGCTCCAACACCCCTTGCAAATCATCCAGGTGATCGAGCATAGCAAAATTGGCGCGGGTTTTTGACTGACCATAGCCGCGTAGGTCGGGCGCGATCGTTTGAAACCGCTTTGATAAATGTTGAGTAAATACGCTCATACTGCGACCCGATCCCGGATGTCCATGTAGACAAACGATCGGATAGCCCGCTCCATCAATCCATACCTTTAAAGAAAATCGATTCATTTCTACCCCTAATTCTCAACGTTCGCTTCCCGCTCTCCGATATCATGAGAGACGAATACTCGCAAACAAACTGGTGTTATGGCAACGGAAGAAACCAAGCCTCAAGGCGAATCGGAACTCCCCCCGACGGTGGGCGAAAATGTACCCGATGTCGTCAAAGAAAACCTGCATGGGGAAGATGTACCCACCACCACGGAGATTCCGACGGCAAACGCACCTGATCCCACTGCCGTAAATGCTGGAGATAATCCTAACGCAGCGAATCCCGCAACCGGAAAGGCTCCAAAAGAAGATGCGGGAATCAAGCCTGCGAAGGCGAAGAAAGAAAAGGCTCCAGGCGTTGAGGATAAGCCTTTCGGTGACTTTATTCAACAAGATTATTTGCCTGCTTTGAAGCAAGGATTAGAGAACCTGGGAACGCGATCTCTGGAACTGCATTTCGAGAAGCGCAAGATTCCGATTAAGGGTTACGACCAAGCGCCGGAGTGCTGGCAGGTAATTGGCAAATGGCAACCGAGCTATAAGCAATTGCGGGAATTTAATATCTATTTTTTCGATGAAAATATCAATGGTTTGAAAGGATTTGCTTGTGCAGAGGGCGATCGTCTTAGCACTCTGGAATCTTTTTTGATTGATGAGCGCAAAGTTACGCTAGAGCTGCTGGTGTTTGGTACAGTTCAACGCCTGAACGGTCAGAAGTGGTTAGCTCGCAACTAAGATGAAAGCTTAGAAAGCCCTCGATCGTGAGTTTACGATCGGGGGCTTTTTGCGGGGTTCTGGCGATCTGCTGATCTATTCTGGTGGGGAAAAGCTGAAGTAGACTGCAATGGAGCTAGAAGCATTATTAGAACAGCGTCGATTGATTCGAGCGATCGGGTTTGATGATGCACCGTTTATCCGCAAGTCCGGAGAACCTGTGTCGATCGCGGGCGTGGTTTGTGCCGGGACACGATTTGAGGGGATGTTGTGGGGACAGATTGAGCCTGATGGTTGGAATGCCACCGAGACGATCGCAAACATTCTGTTAAACAGTAAGTTTTTACCCCAAGCTCATATTGTGCTGCTCGACGGGATTTCGCTAGGGGGCTTTAATGTGGTGGATTTGCCTGCATTATCGGGTGAGATCGATCGTCCCTGTGTGAGCGTAATGCGTCGCTATCCGAAGTTAGAGAAGGTTGAATACGCGCTTAGACGATTGCCAGAGCCAGAACGCCGATTAAAGTTGATTGCGCGAGCGGGGGAAATCTATCAATCGCCGCCATTTGTGTTTCAAGTTCAGGGTGCAGCACCGGACACGACAGCGCGAGTGTTGGCGAGATTAACCGATCGGGGTCATGTTCCCGAAGCCTTAAGATTAGCGCATCTAATTGCTTCGGCTGTTATTAACGGCGAAAGTGGTCATCAGGCGTAAATCCGATCCCGGTTGTGAGGTGCGAGTAAGTTTTGGGAATCGCTATCGATCGGAATGATCCCACCTGGATTAAGCGGAAATAGATTACCGTAATAGTCTCGTTTTATCGCTTGTAAGTCGCACGTTTCCGCAACGCCAGGAAGCTGATAAATATCTCGAACATACGCGCCTAAATTTGCATAATCTTGAATGCGGCGGCGGCTACACTTGAAAATGCCGTAATAAGCAGCATCAAAGCGAAATAGCGTTGTAAAGAGGCGAATATCTGCAAGCGTTAGAGTATCACCACAGAGGTAGCGATTTTTTTCTAATGTGTTGTCGATCGTATCCAGCGTTGTAAATAACTCGTTGCAAGCGGATTCATAAGCAGCTTGTGTTTGAGCAAATCCACACCGATAAACGCCATTGTTGACTGGATTATAAGTTTTTAGATTCCAGCGATCGATCTGATCGCGTAATGCTTCTGGATATAAATCAATTTCTGGATGCGCTGCAAATTCGTTCAACTCAGCATTGAGCATCACAATAATTTCAGAACTTTCATTATTGACGATCGTATTTGTTTCACAATCCCACAGCACTGGAACGGTCGATCGCCCTGTATACCCTGGTTTTGCTAACCGATAGAGTTCCGTTAAAGTAGAGCAGCCAAACTCAGGTTTCTCTAAAATCCAGCCGCCATTCTCCGGAGAAGGAGAGACGATTGAGACCGCGATCGCGGCTTCCAATCCTTTCAGCGATCGTGTGACTAAGGTGCGATGCGCCCAAGGACAACTCATTCCCACGAATAGCTTATAGCGTCCTGAAGCGGCGGGGTAATTCTCTGATCCAATGCGATCCCGAAACTGGCTTTCAGGACGAGTATAAGCACCAGACGCATCACGCGGCGCAAGTTTGGACATCATAATCCGCCACATCGTCGTCCAAACAAAACGCCCTAGTTGAATGATCAGCTTTGGAGGCATAGGATGAGACCAGCGCAATAATTCAAATTATGGATAATAAGCCGAAAAATGTAATTGATGTTGATGCTGGAACTTTATTAGTTGTTGCGATCTCAGTTCTACTGATCCCGCTATTGCTGGCAGGCTTCTTGTCGCAATAAAAACCGATCCCCTCTGTAAGACTGAATCCAATTTACAGAACCCAATCCGACAAAGGGGACAGATTAGTGCGAGAGCCGATTATCGTGCAATTTTCACCGGAGTCCGGTTTGCTCTGACATCAAACTCAGCTTTCTGAATCAGCGATCGACCCGTCATTTCTTCAGGAATCGGTAGTCTCAGAATATCGAGAATGGTTGGTGCGACATCCGCTAATCGTCCATCATCTCGTAGTGACACTTCAGTTCCATGTCCCGGAATCTTTAAACCTTCGCCTTCCACCAAAATGAAGGGAACGGGGTTTGTCGTGTGAGCTGTCCAGGGATTGTGATTTTCGTCGTACATCTGTTCAGCATTCCCGTGGTCGGCTGTGATCAACGCAGTTCCGCCGGCGCGATTAATCGCTTCGAGCAAGCGACCCAAACATCGATCAACCGTTTCAAGCGCCGTAATCGTCGCTTCGATCTGTCCTGTATGTCCGACCATATCAGGATTGGCGTAATTGAGAATGATCATTGAGTAGATACGTTTCTCAATGGCTGCGATCGCGCCTTCGGTAACTTTTTCGGCTGACATCGCAGGTTTTTTGTCGTAGGTCAGCACCATCGGACTTGGCACCAGTTCCCGATCTTCTCCGGGGAAAGGCTCTTCTAGCCCACCGTTGAAGAAATACGTCACATGAGCATATTTTTCCGTTTCAGCGGTGCGGAGTTGGCGTAATCCATGCCGCGCAACGACCTCGCCCAAAATGTTGTTAAAGTTCTGTGGCTCAAACGCAACTTTGACCGAAAGCGAAGGATCATACTGCGTAAAAGTGACAAACGAGAGCGGCGAAATCTGTGATCGCTCAAATCCATTGAACTTGGGATCAACGAATGCTTGAGTGAGTTGACGCGCCCGATCGGGACGGAAATTGAAGAAAATTACCCCGTCTCCCGGTTCCACGGCTCCCGGTGCAATCCGCACCGGTTCGACAAACTCATCGGTTACACCTGCCGCATAGGAAGCCTTCAGCACCTCGATCGCGCTTTGCCCAGTGCCTTCGCCGCTCTCGGTCATGACTTTATAGGCTTTTTCAACCCGATCCCAGCGACGATCTCGATCCATTGCATGATAGCGACCACTAATCGTCACAATCCGACCGACACCGAGACGATCGATTTCTAGCTGAAACTTTTGGATCTCTGATAACGCTGACATCGGCGTGGTGTCGCGCCCGTCGGTAATCGCGTGAATGCAGACTTCTTCGATCCCTTGTGCTTTTGCAAGTTCTAGCAAGCCGACCAAGTGCGAAATGTGAGAGTGAACCCCGCCCTCTGAACACAAGCCCACGAGATGTAACTTCGTCTGGTGCGAAGACACTTCCTGGCAAATTTCGACTAATTTTGGATTTTGCAGCAGGCTTTTATCTTCGACTGCATCAGAAATTCTGACCAATTCTTGAGGAACGACGCGCCCTGCGCCTAAATTGAGGTGTCCGACTTCCGAATTGCCCATCTGACCGTCTGGCAATCCGACATCTTTTCCAGATGTGCGAATTAGCGTGTGAGGATACGCTGCCCACAAGCTATTCATGACTGGCGTATTGGCTTGCGCGATCGCATTTCCATCGCGGCTCTCGCGGTAGCCCCAGCCATCCAGAATAACAAGCACCACAGGAGAAACAGGCGGTTGCCCCATATTGTTCTGCCCTTTCACTGAAATATTCTCCGCAAATCATACCATTGCTATCGTGACCATTCCCTTTTCCATGCCCCTGAAGATTCTTAATCAGTTATTTTATTAATGATTTCTTAAGAATCTTATCAGTTCAACAAATCACAGCAGGGAATTCACCCAACAATAAATGGCTTGCTATCAGTCAACATTCTCATAGCAAACCATCGATCGCAAGTTCTTATTTTTTGAATAGTAGCGGGTTTCGCCAAAAATTACGCGCTTTTTTGAGCTTTTTTTTCCTTCTCTTTGGCTTTTTGTTTAGTGCGTTTTTCAGCAACTTTCGCGGCTTTTTCAGCCTCGATTGCAGCTAGCTTTGCTTTCTCTTTTTCTTCAGCGATTTTCTCTAAATAATAGTGGTAATCGCCTCGGTACAGGCGGAGTTCACCGTCTCGAATCTCAACAATTTTATTTGCAGTTTTCGAGATGAAATAGCGATCGTGCGACACAATCACAATGCTGCCATCATAGTTCTGAATGGCTTCTTCCAGCATTTCTTTGGCTGGAATATCTAAGTGATTGGTCGGCTCATCAAGAATGAGTAAATTGGCGGGTTGAAGCAGCATTTTTGCCAGTGCCAGCCTCGCTTTTTCGCCACCGCTGAGCGCTTCTACTCTCTTAAAAACGGTGTCACCACTGAACAGAAATCGCCCTAAATGTGTACGAACTTCCTCATTTTTCCAGTCCGGAACTTCATCGTGAATCGTGTCGATCACGGTTTTGTTTAGATCTAGCGCTTCGGCTTGGTTCTGCTCGAAGTAACTGGGAATTACATTATGATCCCCTAACTTAACGGTGCCCTCGACAGGTTGTTCGCTTCCGGTCATCAGATGCAGCAGCGTTGATTTTCCGGCTCCATTCGGCCCTAAAATCGCGACGTGATCCCCACGTTCGATGAGCAATTCTGCCCCTAAAAATAGAATTTTATCGCCATACATATGCGTGAGATCTTCGATGATCACCACTTCGCGACCGCTTCGAGACGCAGGCGGAAAACGGAAATGTAGGGTTCTGACATCAGAATCGGGAGCTTCAATCCGCTCGATTTTGTCGAGTTGTTTTTCTCGGCTCTTTGCCTGAGTGCTACGGGTGGCGCTGGCGCGGAAGCGATCGACAAACGCTTGCTGCTTTTCTAATTCCTTTTGCTGCCGCTCAAAGGCACTCAGTTGCGCGTCTCGTTGTTCTTGCTTTTGTTGCAGATAAGCGGAGTAATTGCCAAGGTACGTTGCCGATATGCCGCGCTCGGTTTCTACAATTTGGGTACAGAGGCGATCGAGAAATTCGCGATCGTGCGACACAATCACCATCGGAGTCGATAATTCCTTGAGGTAGTTCTCCAGCCATTCGATCGTCTCCAAATCCAAATGGTTGGTCGGCTCGTCAAGCAGCAGCAGATCCGGAGATTGCAGCAGAATTTTTCCTAAGCTCATTCGCATTTGCCAGCCGCCGCTAAACGCACTGACTAAGCGATCGCCATCGTCAGGATCAAATCCCATTTCGGGCAGAATCTTCTCGATTCGAGTTTCTAAGCCGTACCCGTCCATCGCCTCGAATTGACGCTGCAAGCGATCCATTTTGTTCAGCAGCTTGTCTAATTCTTCGGGGGTCGCGGTTTCCATCGCACAATGAACTTGGGTCAGGGCTTCATGCACTTCGTTGGCTTCCTTGAACGCCCGCCAAAATTCTTCGCGCACGGTTCGAGTTGGGTCGACTTCAAATTCTTGCGTAAGATAAGCGATGTGCAAACTGGCAGGGCGGATGACTTCTCCGTCAGTCGGTTCGATCTCGCCTGCAATGATTTTTAGCTGAGTAGATTTGCCTGCTCCGTTCACGCCAACCAGACCGATGCGATCGCCCGGTTTAACCTCCCAATTCACATCTTTAAGAACTTCGCCAGTCGAATAAATTTTGCTGACGTGCTCTAGTCGCAACATAAGAAACTCCAAGGGTTAGGAATGCAGGCAAGTTCTAGAATCTTAACAAACCCTAACCCAATTCGATCTTTAAGTTGCGAACTGTTTCGGTAGCGTGAATGATCCGTCTGCATTCGGCGGAAAATCAACGATCTGCACGATCGCCTCTGTATTCAGTTCACCATAAAGATGCGGAAACTCTCCGACTCCTTCGACCGCTTCATATTTGATTTCTGCACGAACGCGATCGGGATCAATCACGAGCAAAACCAATGAAGTTTTTCCTCGATAAAATTGATTTGCAACCCAAATCACTTGATCCGGTGTGGAGCAGTGAATAAATCCTTCCGTCTCAAGCGAATCAGCCCGATAGGCTCCGGATTGTTGAGCCGCAATTGCAGCATCGCGCTCTGTAATGTGCAGGAGCATTAGTTTATTGATCCCATTGATCCCAAAGTGAGAAGCGAGAGGGAGAAGGTGTTAAAAAATGAAGTCGGAGCCTCTTTCGGTTTGGGTGCGCTAATGCCTGCGAACAATGTCAGAAGCGCAGTAATGACGATCGCTTGTAGAAGTTTTTCTAGCATCTCGAACCTCGCTCAATTTTCAGGAAGGCAAATCGTGCATCTACCTTTTGAATGATCTTACCCACATTTGATGCACATCGCGTATCTTTAGAGTCTTATAAGTTTGCAGGAAATGGAGTGATCTGACTCACTTTAGGTTGGTGAAAATGAGTCAGGTCAGCAAACAGAGAACAGAAGGAATGAGTGAGGACAAAACTGTAACTTAAGGTGAAGGATTGCAACGAATTTCTAACATAAAGCCATCCGGATCGTAGAAATAAATTCCGCGTCCGGTTGGGCGAGACACAGGGCCATGATCGATCGCCACGTGATAGTGATGCAGCACTTCAACAGCCTGATCGAACAACTCCGGTGCGATGTCAAACGCAAAATGATTCATTCGGGTAAAGCCTTTTTTGGGATCGGGATCAGGCGGAGTTAAATCGGGTTCCCAAAACAAATCAATAATGGTGCCATCTGGTGTTTTGAAGTTGGCAACTTTCCCAGAAGCAACTGCGTTTTTCAGCGTTTCGGGAACTTCTGATCCAGTGAGTTCATGCAAGCCTAAAACTGTGCCGTAAAAATGGCGAGATGCTTGCATATCTTTAACGTTCAGAGCGAGGTGATGCACCTGACGTAAACAGCCTGTTAAGGAAGCGATCGATTCGGAAGTAGAGAGCATAATTAACACCGCATTTTTTAATGTTCTAGCGTGTCTCGACGATCGTTTTCAATCCGGTGACAAGTCGCTGAATGCCTTCGATCGCGGTTTCTTTTTCGAGTGCGCCATATCCCACACGCAAATAACAACCATTTTCTAGTCCAAAGGTAAACCCTGGAAGTACAGCAACTTGGTGATCTTGAATCAGTCGTTTTACGAGTTCCATTGTGTCTAGTTCGGTGTGAACTTTGAGCAGAAAATAGAATGCGCCATCTGCTTTTGGAACGGTGCAGAAATGACGAATCGATTCGAGTTCAGCTAAAACAATGTCGCGGACTTGAGAAATGGATATAAGTTTTTCTTCGCAGTACGATCGTCCTGCCTGCAATGCTCCTAGTGCTGCATATTGAGAAACCACAGCAGGACAAATCACATTCGTATCCTGAATTTTCTGCACTGATTCGAGCAAGTAAGCCGGAATGACCATATATCCAATGCGCCAACTGGCAAAGCCATACGCTTTAGACAAACTAAAGATTGAGATCGTATGGTTAGCACTATCGCCAATGCTGGCAGCAGAGAAATGATCAACGCCATAAGTGAAATATTCGTAAGCTTCATCGGTAATGTGAAAGCAATTCGATTCACGACACAATTGATTCACTTCTCGCAATGCAAATTCGGAGTACACTGCACCTGTTGGATTATTCGGGGAAATGGTGACGATCGCACGAGTTCGATCAGTGATGGCAGCTCGAATTAAATCAGGCTGAAGCTGATAATTTTCATCTGTTGGCACTAACACAGCTCGACAACTCGCAATCTCGATCGCCATTTCGTGATTGAAATAAAACGGAGTTTGCAGAATGATCTCATCACCGGGATCAGTAATGGCTAAAACAACATGCAGAAACGCCATATTGCTGCCTGCGGTGACAACAATTTCTCGATTAGTCAAATCAATCTTGTTTTCAGTGGTTAATTTCTGTGCGATCGCCGCTTTCAATGCTGGAATTCCCTCAACCGCTTGATATTTATGATTCGCTGGGTTGCTGAGAAACGTGGTGATTTGATCGATCGCACTTTGAGGCGGCGGATAGTTCACCACACCTTGACCGAGTGAAATCGTACCAGGGTGTTGCCGGATCAGTTCACCGACGATCGGGATAATCGGCGATTGAACTGCTTGCATCCGAGAGGGAAGACGATTGAAATTCATGAGAATTGACAACGCTAAGCCCTATCATGGTATCGAACATTCCTTCGGCAGTGAGCTATGGCGCAAGAGCAAAAAGATCAAGAACATCCGTTGTGGAAGACCGATCGCGAGATTGTGAATGGTTTACTGAGCGGTGAAGCGACCGATTTGAATCTTGCTGAACTCGCGCGGCTTCGCATTCGCTACAATGGCTTTCCTGGAGCGCGAGACATTCAAGCGGATTTAGACAAAGTTCTCAAACAGTGGAACTTAACCGAGGAGGTCTTGTTTGAAAAAACTCGCAAAATTCATGCAGAATCCCAACCGTACAAAGGGCGCGGCGCAAAACGCGACGATTGGAGCTAAGCAAAAATTTTCCAGGTTTCGTTCTCGATCAAAATGTAAATTCCTAACCCAATCAGCACGATCGGCACCAAAATCCGGTTGTATTGTTCCAGCACAGGCGCGATCGCTGGATGACGCGATAACCAGTCGGCAACTCTACACCACACCGCAACCAAGCTAAAAAATACGGTCAACACAATCATCATTCGCTGTAACTCTAAGCTGGCAAACAGGGGAATGTAGGTTGCAATATTGTCTCCACCGTTTGCAAACGTGACGATCGCAACACTTAGGATCTGTGGCTGAAAAAATCGCAATAAAACCTTCGTGACTGGGTGATCCGGTAGCGTTGCGCCTTGAATTTCACCTTCTTCCTCTCGGCTTACGATCGCCCGAATTCCCAGACAAATTGGCAGAACTCCTAGCAGACCAATCCAAGTCTGCGGGATCAACAATCCACCTAAAAATCCCAATAAGCTACACCCAACAATTCCGGCAAATCCTAAATACTGTCCTAAATAGATGTGTGCTCTTGTAAAAGACGAATTGACCTGAGTAAAGAACAGCATCAGGACAAACAAATCATCGATATTCGTCGCCGCAAACGCGATCGCCCCTGTTAAAACAGTCGAGAGAAACCAGAGCATCGAGCAAGACACCTTACAATCTGAAATCAACGGTATCAGACTTAGGAACCCCATGATGCACGGTTTTATTCCCAGCGATCGCTATTTTCCCTATCTCAGTTGGACAGATATCGAATCAATGCCCAACAAAGAGAACGTTGTAATTGTGCAGCCGATCGGCGCGATCGAGCAGCATGGCGCACATTTACCGTTAGCGGTGGATTCTGCTATTAGTGTCGCTGTCTTGGGTAAAGCATTATCTCAACTTGATCCCAACATTCCCGCCTATGCTTTACCGCCTTTGTACTATGGCAAATCAAATGAACATTGGCACTTTCCCGGAACGATCACACTCAGCACTCAAACCCTACTCGCAGTTCTAATTGAAGTTGCAGAAAGCATTTATCGGGCTGGATTTCGTAAGTTAGTATTCATCAATTCCCATGGAGGGCAGCCGCAAATTCTCGAAATCGCTGCCCGTGATTTGCACCAGCAATACGAAGACTTTGCATTATTTCCGTTATTTACTTGGAAAGTTCCAACGATCGGCGCGATCGCATCTGAACTCTTCAGCGAAAAAGAACTCGAACTTGGAATTCATGCAGGCGATGTTGAGACGAGTTTGCTACTTTCAATCCTGCCGGATCAAGTGAAAATGGAACGTGCTAAAGCCGAATATCCGCTGGGTGAGCCGCAAGCAGGAGTTCTCAGCATGGAAGGAGCGCTTCCGTTTGCCTGGATGACTCGTGATTTGAGCCGCAGTGGTGTGTTGGGCGATCCCACAACTGCCACAAAAGAAAAGGGCGATCGCATTCTCACCGCTCTAGTGAATGGATGGGTACAAGTCCTCGAAGATGTTTATCAATTTTCATTACCAACTGCGTGGAAGTGTGAATAAGTTGAAGTATTTGTCGCAAATAGGATTGCACTTCTCCAAACCTCAGTAAAATTGGAGACAAATCGCACAGCTTATCTGGAGGTTTGTATGGCAGATGCGATCGTTGTTCCCGTTCGTCAAGTGTTGCAGACAAGGCAGGAACTTGATGAGGCAGTCAGAAACTACATTACAAATGATTGGCAAGGCGAAGAACTACTTCTGCGTTGGCAAGCGATTCGCGACGCTTCACTCGCGCAATTGGCGGATTCTGACCCGTTCGCAGTTCCAGGAGAAGATAGTTATTAGAGCAGACTGATTGTAAAGATTCGCGGATGAATCCGACCAAGTGCAAGATCAGCAGAAATACTTTTGAGGTGTACTCTACCCGGACTTTATCTCAACGGATCGCTTCTAGAATTCTCTGCGCCAACACAAGAGCAGACGGCTTCTAGAAAGAGACCTTACTCTCACTGGGGTTTTCCGATAGCTTAATTTAGAGCTATCGGAAACAACCGCGTAGATCTCAGGCTGCGAACAGAGTACGATCGCAGCTTAAATTGCGATCGCAGTAAGCGGAGCAGCCACGGCTCAACCCACTTTAAAAGGGAAACTCCGCTTAGATCAGACAGACGCGATTTTCGTCGTGGAGCGCCAAGAAAAATGGTTAAGCGATCGCGTATCCCGTATGCGGTCGCACATCGGCAGGATGAAAGCCCAGAACAATATCATGTTTGGGAATACCTGCTTCTACCAATTCACGAGTCACACCATCTTCTGTTTCATCCCGTTGCACCCAAATTTTGCCATCAATAATATCTAGGTGAACTAAACAACCGTGAACCCGCGTTTTACGATCCCATCCCAACGTCATCAGCACATAACTATCCCGGCTTTCATCAAAAATGGGTTTGCAAATCAGCTCGCCATGCGAGTAAGGAATTTCAGTATATGGGATCAGAACGGCTTGAATAATTCGGCGATACTCCGCTAACTTCTCCATTGTTGAATTACCTCTTGCTCCGCATCAAATACAATCAGCTTGAGATCCTCATCTTCGATCAAAAGTTGCCCGATCGGTTCTTCAAAGAAAGAACTGTACGTGATATCGCGAACAGCGAGATATAGTTTGTATTCAGGATTTGTGCGACGTAGAACCGATCAGTAAATTACAAATTGTCCAATTGCATCGCGAAAAGCTTGCATTTCGGAGTCTCCAGTAAAGCTCTTCACTTCAACTGCAATTCTCTCTTCGGCTCGTTCTGCAACAATTAACCGCTTTGCTCCTAAATCCACATACATATCTTTCCGTCCCCACCGTAAATGGAGCGGATCATGGGTAATGATCCAGCCATCCTTGATGAGTGCCTGTTTTACAACATGATGATAGAGGTCAAGAGCTGGCATAAGCTCCTACTTCAAGAATTCAACGAGTTGGGCTAACTTATCCCATGCTGCACAAGACTTAAGGATTTCTCTTGCTTGATCAATTCCCTGCTCATACGACTCTACCGCCTGTCCCACACGCAGCGCTAATGCCGCATTCAAAGTCACAGCATCTTGTTGAGCTTGCGTTCCTTTCCCTTGCAGCACCGATCGTAAGATCTCCGTATTCACAGAGATATCCCCTCCTCGCAGGGCATCGGTTGCGGCTTTCTGCAATCCAAGCGCTTGGGGATCGATCGTCGTCAGTTCCACCGCTTGATTGTTCAATACTGCAATGTCAGTCAGATCGCTCAAGCCTGCTTCATCGAGTCGCTCCCTGCCGTGCAGCACGATCGCAGATTCCTTGCCCAATAGCTTTAATGCTTCTGCGATCGGCTCTAACAGCGCAGAACTATACACTCCGATCACTTGTCCTGTCGGCTGTAACGGATTCACCAACGGGCCTAGCAAATTAAACACCGTCCGCACTTTCAGCGTTCTTCGCATCGGAGCCACGACCTTCAGCGCCGGATGCCAACCCGGAGCAAATAAAAACGTGATGCCCACTTCTGATACTGCCGCCTGGATTCGCTCCGGGTCTGCACCCAAATTCACGCCCAACGCTTCGAGAACATCTGCTGATCCCACTAAACTTGATGCTGATCGATTGCCATGCTTTGCCACTCGTAGTCCGGCTGCTGAAGCCACAAACGCCACGGCAGTTGAGATATTGAATGTAGAAGCACCATCGCCACCCGTTCCGCACGTATCGATCAGAGAAAAATTGGGGCGCTCGATCGACTGGGCTTGCGACTGCAATACTTTCGCCATTCCCGCAAGTTCTGGCGCTGAAATACCTTTTGCCTGCAACGCCACTAAAATTGCACCCGATAAAACTGGGGGAATCTCATCATTGAGCCATCCCTGCATCAACGTTGAAGCTTGATTGAGCGAGAGCGAGTCGCGATCGAGAAGCTGCTGAAGTAATTCAGACCATTGTGCGGTTTCTAGAGCCGGGGTAGTCATAGGTCAGGAGGGAGAACGATTCAAATCCTGTAGAAAATGATCTCACGCAATGGTTTTCTTGAAGCTTCTTCCTTAAAATTTGCAAATTAGGGTGTGATTTAGATCGCAAAGTAGCGCGATCCAAGTCACATTTGATACTCTATAGGCACGGAGAAAAATTCGTCATCCGTGGTGCATCCTTTAAGAAATGTGAGGGGTTTCTTTTGTGCAGATCATTCCCCAATCTAGTCATCTGTTCACCTTGATTGTGCAGCCAAGCGATCGCGAAACGCGTGCGGTGCTGTATCGATTGGGCTTTGAGAAAATCGCAGTCTTGCCGCAACTGCTCTATCGTTCTGTGAGCCAGTTTGAACTGTCGAATCTGTTCGCGGCAATCTGTCAGCACGTCTCGAACCAGGCAAAGGCATTATCTCGATATCTCGTGACGCGATCGGTGCTGGATCTGGAGCATTTATTGAGTGAGTTCCACAGTGCCCAATCGCTCAAACACATGATGCTGCTGGGCAAACACACCTGGTTTTTCCAGGTCTTGTCGAGTCGGCAACTGTTTTTTAACTATCAGCCGATTTTTGATCTGCATTCGGGTCAGGTGGTGGCGCATGAATGTTTAGCCCACGCTCGCAATGAAGAGGGGCAGCTCTTTAACGGACAGCAACTGATTGATGCAGCGTTGATGATGAATTTGACCCGAGAGTTTGATACGCTCGCCCGATCGATGTGCTTTAACACCTTGGCGCAGTGGAATCAGCCGGATCGCCCTACTTTTTTCATTAATGTCTTACCCAACGCGATCGCGCATCATCCCGAATCGCTAGAGCAGAACTTTCAGCAAGTGCTGGATCTCGGCTTGCACCCAGAACAAATCGTGTTTGAACTCACCGAAGTCGAAGCGCTGACTCAGCATCCTAACTTACCGAGAGTGATTGAACAAATTCGGGCAGGCGGGTTTGGGTTAGCGCTGGATGACTTGGGCAGTAATGTGGGAATCGATCACTATTGCACCGAGTTACGCCCGGATGTGATCAAGCTCGATCGACGATTGATTCACCGGTGTAGTCGCTACGAAATGAAGCAAGTGATGGTTAAGAGCTTGGTTCAGGTGGCGAAAGAATTTGGCATCACGGTGTTAGCCGAGGGACTCGAAGCTGTAGAAGACATCGAATTTTGTCGATCGATTGGCGTAGATCTGGGGCAGGGATTCGGATTAGGAATGCCGAGTCGAATGCCGATCGTCGCAGGTTCGCTTCAATCTGGCGCAGGAGTGATCGATCAAGCGTCCGTCAATTAGTTCCAAATGCGGGGAGAGCCGCGATAACGCATCTTCCGGCGCACGACTAAACTTCGCATCACCTGCGGAATATCGCCGCGATGCCCCATCACAATCACCGCATCGCCTTCGCTTAATACGATCATTTGTCCCGGATGGGTGATTGTCGTCCCGTCTGCTCGTCGCAGCGCTACGATGATCATCGTGCCGCGTCCCCGCGTTTCAATATCGCCGATCGTCGCCCCAATCATGCCGGACTTTTGGGTAATCGCCAGTTCATCCATCTGAATATCCATCTGTCCAAGCAGTTCATTCAGCGTATTGCGATCGTCGCCTTGGCTGAAAAAATCCAGCGTTGCCGGATGCGTGATCATGTGTGCCATCCGCAAAGCGCTAATCGAAGCAGGTAACACCACTTGATTGGCTCCTGCAAGTCGGAGCTTTTTCTCGGTCGAAGGCAGTTCCCCACGAGACAGAATCAAGAGTTTCGGATTCAGTTCGCGAGCCGTCAGCGTAATGAACACATTCGCTGCATCATCGGGTAGCACCGTCGCCAATGCCCGCGCCGTATTGATTCCCGCTTTATGCAAAACCGTGTCATCGGTCGCATTTCCCAAATACACTAAATAGCCCTGAGATTCTGCTTGCTCGATGCGATCGTCGTTATGATCAATCACCACAAACTTGACTTGAGCATCGGTCAGCTTTTTCGCCAAAATCTGCCCCATCCGACCGAAACCACAAATAATCACATGGTCTTCCAGTGCCTTGATTGTTTGAGACATATGGTTTCTTTGTAAAATCTGCTTGATTTCGCCTTCAGTCACCATCTGGATAAATCCGCCCACGGCATAAACCGCAGACGACGTACCACTGATGATCACCAGCATCGTAAAAACTTTGAGTTCCGGGGTATTGACGGGACGCACCTCTCCGAACCCCACCCCAAACACCGTAATCACTACCATGTAAAATGCATCGAGTACCGACCAGCCCGCGACAACATAGCCTGCGGCAGCAATCAAGACGGTAATCACAAAAAAGACGACTCCGGTGATGATTCGTCTGAGGGAACCTTGCATAGTCAAGCTTGAGCGTGTTCGCGCTATCGGTGGCGAAGTGCTTCTATCATCGCAGATTCATCCTCCTTTAGAGTGTTTATTCCGCAACGGTAGATCTACGAATGTTAAATCGGGTGAATCGATCGCAGCCTCGATCGCCAATTCCCCAATAATTGATCTAGACCTTAGAAAAGAACGGTTCACAACCTCCATGCCGAAAACTGTTGCGGAAGCGATGACCCCCAATCCGATCACGGTTCATCCTGAAACCCCGATCAACGACGTGATCAAAATCCTAGCCGAGCGGCATATTAGCGGTCTGCCTGTACTCGATGCCAACGGTCAACTGGTCGGCATCATTTCTGAAACCGATTTGATGTGGCGCGAAACCGATGTCACACCCCCCGCTTATATCATGCTGCTCGATAGTGTGATTTATCTAGAAAATCCAGGGCGGTATGAAAAAGAATTGCATAAAGCGATCGGGCAAACCGTCGGAGAGGTGATGAGTTCGGCTCCAGTCACCACGACTTCAGACACACTCCTGTCCAAAGCGGCCAAGGCAATGCACGACCACAAAATTCATCGATTGCCTGTGCTTGATTCATTCGGTAAGGTCGTCGGCATCTTAACTCGTGGCGATATTATCCGCAGCATGGCAGCAGAGCAAGCTTGATTTATTAGAGATTTGACCCTATGAATACACCAGATTCGATTCGCGACCTATTACAATCTCAAGATTTTGGCGATCGCCTGCGTGGCGTCAATCAACTCAGAACGATTGATCCGGCGATCGCGTTTGAACTCATACAAATTCCTGTGGCAGACTCCAATGTGCGGGTGCGATATGCTGCGGTTAGTCAGCTTGCGTCGCTGGGGAGCCAAAATCGCGAGGCTGCACTGAGCTTATTAAAAGTGGCGCTGGCAGATGTGGAAGCGGATGTGCAAGCGGCAGCAGCGGACTCGATCGGGGCGCTGAAGCTGACGGAAGCTTATGAACAACTCGAAGCCCTCTACCACAGAACGTCAGAATGGCTGGTGAGTTTCAGTGTGATCGCAGCGCTGGGCGAGCTGGGTGAGCCGCGATCGTTTGATCTGCTGAAAGCAGCGCTCGGCTCCAACAATGAGGTACTGGTTAAAACGGCAGCGATCGGCTCACTGGGAGAATTAGGGGATGCGCGAGCCGTTGAATTGCTTACGCCTTATGCAACTGACTCCGACTGGCAGATTCGCTATCGGGTGGTGCAAGCCCTAGCTCGGTTGAATACACCTGAAGCAAGAGCGACGATCGAAACTCTGACCCACGATGAAGCCGAGCAAGTTGCAAGTCACGCAAAACAAGTTTTGGCTGCGTCGTAGCTTTAAAGAATAAAGGTGGCAGATCGCCGATTTATTGCATCCGTGATCGTAGCGACGCGAGTAATCGCGTCGCTATGACAAGTTCTACACTTATCGCGCCTTTAAGACGATCGCCTTCTCACGAAAACTCAATAGATAAGCTAATCGTTGTGTTCATCGTTGCGCCAGGTTCCACCGAAAGTAATCGATCGCCTGTATTTAAAGCATTGCGGGGAGCGCTCCAAGGTTCTAGACAATAAAAATCCTTGCCTTTCAGCGTCCAAAACACCAGCAAAGGAAATTCATCCGCCGCAGTCAGAGTAATTCGTGTGTGACGGCTTAGATCCGCGACATTTGAGACTTGGCGGCTGATTTGCAGAAACGCCCAGTCGATCTCATCCTGAGCGAAATCAAACGTATTGAAGAACGGATGGTGCGCTTGAGTTCTTTGATCTAGAGCATCGTTCGCAGGAATATCGAATCGAAGCTGATGTTTTTCTGGAGCCAAGAAATAGGGATGAAATCCGATCGAAAACGGCATCGGTTCATCTGAGAGATTGCTAATTTGCTGCTCGATCAGTAACGTTTGACCCTGTAAGCGGTAAGTAAATACTAACCGGAAGTCAAACGGATAGTGTTCACGAGTTTGAGGAGTACTGGAAAGCCCGATCGTAAAGCTGAGTTCCGCTTCTGTGTTTTGCTCCATCACTTCCCAGGGCAAATCACGAGCAAATCCGTGCTGCTTCAAGTTGTAGGACTGTCCTTTGTAGCTATAAGCATTGTTGGGTAAATTCCCACAGATGGGGAACAAAATCGGAATTCCACCCCGGACTGAAAGCGTGGGATCAGCAAACCGAGCGGTATCCATATACAGGAGTTCGCGTCCCTGAACTTGCCAACTGGTGATAATGCCCCCGCGATCGGGAACGATTTCGAGCTTAGAGTTAGAAGCTCGATCAGATAAGACATAGGTATCGAATTGCTGGCGACGACGTTCAATGGAAAACACAGGCAGATGAATAAGTGGTGTTAAGGATAGAGAGCAGCATCGACGATCGTGTCATTAGGCATTGAGGTTGCATAACGACGACGATCGGGTTCAATGCTTTGACTCGGTGCTGGAGGGTTGAGTCCATCTGAGTCTGTTTGGCGATCGTTTGGATCGTCGGTCGCCTGCGGACTGGGTGAAATAGAGGGCTGAACCTCTGGAGCCGGAGATTCGCGGCTGGGTTGATTGATGAACGAATTTTGATTCCAAGGTTGGTCAGAAGAAGTCGGACTTGATTCTGGAGCAGGCGTTAAAGTCGGACTTGCAGAATCGGGACTCAATTGGGAATCTGAAGGCGTTGACTCTGGGTTTGGTGCAGCCTGATCAGGATCAGAATCAGGTTGAACAGTGCTAGAGGGACTCGGAGATGGGGTATTCGGCTGAGTTATGCTGTTCGATCGCGCATCAATAATCGTAGGCGACTTTAGCGGTTGCTGGAACACATCGGAAACCGATTCGATTTGGTTGAGAATTTCTTGTCCACGATCGCCCGTTGCCACATGCGGCTGAAATCCTTTAACCTCAACGGGCAAAAGTTCGACCTTCATTTGCCGATCTTTGAGCGCAACCCGCAGCATTGCACTGTCATAATTCCCTTCTGCTTTTTTGCCAAAAATGAAGTTTCCGAGCGAATAGGCGATCGGGCGACCTTTGTAAATTTCTGCGCCTTGCAAAACGCTAGAATGATGACCCACCACTAAATCTGCGCCTTGATCGATGGAAAAATGGGCGAGTTCGATCTGAGATTCGCTGGGATATTTGGCAATCTCATCGCCCCAGTGGAGGTTCACAACCACCCAATCGACTTGATCGCGAATGGCTTTAATATCGGCTGCAATGCGATCGTTTTGCTTCAGGTTCGTTCCGGGGGTTGATTCGCTAGCGGCTTGCTCCGGTGCGCCAAAATAACCCAGGTACGCCACTCGTTGCCCATCGACATCAAGAATTTCAGGGCGACGGGCTTCTTTCGTGTCTCGTCCTGCCCCAAAATGACGAATTCCCGCTTGGTCAAGCGTTTTGATCGTGTCTTCGAGTCCGGTGCCCTGGTAATCCATCATGCGATCGTTTGCTAGATTCACAAGACCGATGCCGCCGTTTTTCAGCACGTCTACTTGAGCCGGATCAGCTTTGAACCCTTCGTTCTTGGTTGAATCGGATGCCGTAGTAAACGGCGCTTCGAGGTTGACGATCGAGACATCCGCTTGCCGTGTTTCTGGCAGCGCGGCAAATGCCCAGTTTTTGTCGTCCTTCACCAACTCTGCGTAAGTATGCGTGAGCGACACATCACCCGTAAATAGAAGCGTGGCGGTTCCATCGGTGGAAGTTCCAGCAGTCTCGACCTGCACAGGTTCTAGCGCAGTGGTCACGGTTTGGGGTCTGACTGTAGAGTTGGCTGCTGTCGCCGTGGTTTGGGTGGGCGGTGCGTCTTTGTACCCTAACCAGCAGCCGAAGATAAACGCGGCAGCAGTCGTCCCGGTGAGTAAGAGCGATCGCAGGGCGCGAAACTGCACTCTTTGACGGGTGGTTTGCCGGAGTTTTGACTTGATCTGAGCAACGTCTGCGGTGGGAGCTTGCGCCTGGGGTTGTGCGAGTTTGGCGCGACGAGCAGGAGAAACAACTCGCACCGTTTTACGCCAGAGAATTTGAGGTTTACCCGTAAAGCGGGCAGCAATTTGAACGCCATCGATCGCGGCAGAGTTCAATTGCCAAATGTGATGGCAAATGAAGCGCACCAGATTTTGCTGAAATTCTGGCGATTGGGCATCGACTTCCGGAGAAGGATAAAATTCGACAAAGATTCTGACGCATCCCGGCGATGAAGCGGATTCTGTCTGAGCGAACAGATTATGAGGCAGCAAAAACACATTCAGCCAATACGTGAGTGCATCCAAATCGCCCGATCGTGCCAACTCCTGCACCGAGGGCTGATTTGACTGAGTTGCCTGACCCATACTGTTTAGACTCCACACGCACAAGGACACAGATTAGTAATACTGCAATTCTGGGAAGTTGAACGAATTTTATGGCATAAAGCCAACTTTTGTCACATTGGAGAAATATTTTTCCCACAATCTAACGATGAATTGATCAATCCGCACTGTATTCGAGATTGGAATCGCAGCAAAGACACAGATCAGCCTTGTGCGTAGCGGGTAACATAAGCTTACTGACTGAATTGACAAAGCTCCATGTCTGTTGATCCCAATTTGCCTGCTTCCAATACCACCAATGGTTCTGCGGTTTCAATCACGCCAACTCGCGCAGAAGTTTCGAGAGAGCGGACTGCCTCTCATCTAGCGTCTTCACAATCTGGCTCATCGCCCCCAAATCCGAGTCGAGCGATCATTTTGATTGTGGCATTGCTCATTGTGTCGATCGGGCTATTTCTCAACCAGTTCTGGCTAATTTTGGCAGGCTCGATCGTCACGCTCTTGTTCTCAGCGCAGATGCTTTACCCAACCGTAAAGCCCGTCCTGATCGAAATTCTCACCGAGCAAGATCAAGGGATTACTTTGGGGGTAATTGGGGCAGTTGTGGGGTTGATTGGGATTGCAAAAATTTTCGGAGCCGATCAAGCGAGCGCACAGTTATATCGCACTTTAGATTGGGATGCAGTTGGGGCATTAGGTGAAGTGTTCGGCGCGTTGGGACAGATTTTGATCGCGATCTTGGCAGTTTATATTGCATGGCGACAGTACATTATCTCGATCGAACTCACCGTGCAGCAAAATACAATTACGCAACAGCAAACGATCGATACGTATTTCCAGGGAATCTCGGATCTAGTGCTGGATGAAGAAGGGCTGCTGGAAGATTGGCCCCAAGAACGAGCGATCGCAGAAGGGCGAACGGCTGCAATTTTAAGCAGTGTCGATGGTGCCGGAAAAGCCAAGATCATTCGGTTCCTCTCACGGGCAAAATTGCTGTCTCCCCTCAAGCGAGATGCACGCTTGGGCAGAGCAATCCTTAACGGAACGGGTGGATATGCAGAAGATCGAGTCAACGGGATTCGGGTGATCGATTTAGGAATTATGCTGGCAGCAGCAGATCTTTCAGGAACCGATTTACGCTGGGCAGATTTGAGTGAAGCGAACCTCATTCGTGCAAATCTAGCCAACTGCGACTTAGTGAAAACGAATTTTGCCCGCACGGTATTATGTAGTGCGAGTTTACGCGGCGCTGATTTAAGCGGGACTCGTTTCTTCTATGGCAAAGCAGAAACCGCCTCGCCTCGCAGTCGCACAGAGCCGCCAAACTTCAAAACCGGAGCTTATACAGGTGCCGTGATCGAAAACGCAGACTTCACTGATGCAGAAGATATGTCTGAGGAGCAACGATACTACTGCTGCGCTTGGGGTGGCTCAACAACACGCAGCACTATTCCCGGTGGGTGTGAAGGAATTCCGAATAAGCTAGGGCGTTGAAGATTTAAAAAGAAAACAAGAGCACAGTCGGTCTTTCGATGTTCCGCACTCTTGATGCTATCCTTTGGGACACTCGATCGAAAGTGGAGAATGTATCGACGCTCCAACCTTCGCAATGTTGGTTTAAGTCAGGCTGGCAATGAACGATCGAAGAGCAAGACACGACTCTTCGGAATCGATCGCGTTCTAGACTTTGACTTTCTTCACTTTCAGGCTCTTGAGGTACTCGATCGGATTAGCAGGATCGAATGAAACCCCATCAAAGAACTTCTCGACCCCGCGCGAGGCATCTTTCGGAATGTCAGCATCTGCAATTCCGGCTTCTTTCGCCGCTTCTTTCCAGAGGTCTTCGCGGTTGGTTTTATCTACCAGCGCTTTGACATCGGTTTCAGCGGGCAGCATTTCCCAGCGAATGTTCTCGGTGAGGAACCAGGTGTCGTGACTCTTGTAGGGGTAAGACACGCTGCCTTTGCTGTCTTTCCAATAGAGTGGCCCCATGCTGATATCGTTGATTTCAGGCTGACCGTCGCCCATGTTGTACTTACCGGCGAGCGGCGAGTCGAGGATGTTCGCCGGCAGGTTGAAGTATTGCCGTCCACCCACAAGCTGAGCCAGTTCTTTGCGGTTTTCCTGCTTGTCGCACCATTGTTGCGCTTCCATCAAGCCTTTCAGAATCGCTTTGGCCGCTTTCGGGTGCTTGTCTGTCCAGTCTGCTCGCATTCCAAAGTATTCTTCGGGGTGGTCTTTCCAAATCTGAGCGGTGAGCGCTCCCATAAAGCCGATGTTGTCAGACAAGATCCGGTAGGGCCAGGGGTCGCCGGTGCTAAATCCGTCCATTGTGCCGGTTTTCATATTGGCAACGGTTTGCGCGGGCGGCACCACGATCAGTCTCACATCGGTATCGGGGTTCACACCGCCTGCGGCTAGCCAGTAGCGAATCCACAGTTCTTGGTTTGCGCCAGGGAAGGTGTAGGCTGCGGTGAACGGAGTGCCTTTCGATTGCAGTTCCTTCAAATAGGTAGCGCCGCCTTTGGACAGATCGAGGTGAAGATTTTTGCCGAGGTGCTTATTGGCGATCGCAATGCCATTTCCTTGAGTTGAGGTCTGCAACATCACGTACATCGGCACCTTGCGGTTATCCGTGATTCTGCCTTCTGCAATTAAGTAAGGCATTGGCATTTGGAACTGTGCGCCGTCAATCCCGCCACCTGCCGAGCCGATGACAATGTTATCTCGCAATGCACCCCAGGAAGATTGCTTCAAGGCTTGCACATCGGTCATGCCGTACTTCTTAAAGAAGCCTTTTTCAACGGCAACGACGAATGGCGCAGCTTCAAAGATAGGCAAATAGCCAAGCCGAGCGGTTGTGACTTCTGGGGCATCTCCACCGCCGGAGTTCACGGCTGGAACGGCTCCGGGGGAGGAAGGGGCAGCCGCATTATCCCGGCTGGGAGGATTGCCAACGCAGCCTTTCAGCACAAACGCGCCGATGCCGGATGCAGTTGCAGTATATAAGAAGCGGCGACGGGAAAACTGACTCATAACTCGAATCTCCTAACAAACAAAATCGCTATTTTTTGGCATGAGAAGCTGTCAGGAGTTATCCCAAAGTGACAGCCTTTTGAGAAGTAAAAGCTGAGCAGAAATTGAACCAAAACGAAACACAAATATTGCAACCGGAAGGACGCAAAGCCGCACAATTCCTGAGGTCTTCTAACATTTGTTTAAGCAGATAGAAGCCGCGATCGCGCTGACATTTGTATTTGCGTTCAAGTATTCAATTAGTAAATAAACTTTGTGAACTCAGAAGTTTCTTCTCTGATGGAAATTAGTTTATAGCTTTTTATAGCCATCTTGATCAAGTTAGGAATAAAACCATGAGAGTAATATCCAATCCATTCGATAAGTTTTTATTTTGATTTAATAACCCGAATTATTGATTAAGCAATTATTCTTATTTGAACCTATTAATGCTAAAAATTGATTGGAACCTATGAACGTTCAGAAATGGCTAGAAGAAAGATATTAAGGAAGTTTCAGCCGCCAAATGATTGTTTTGATCTATTGAAATTGCACTTTTGATTAGATTATGTTTGCTCTATTACACAGGATTAAATTACAAGATCTCTGCCTACGAATTTGCGTTTTGATCGAAGCGAGATCAGTTTCAGTGCAATTTTATTGATTCTTTAGATAGAGCAGAATCAATTTGCTCTTATTCATTTATCTTCATAATTGTTTTATAGCCCGTGCTCGATCGTGAAAGTCAGATCTAAAATCATTGAGTAGAACTAATTAGAAGGATTGATTGTAATGCGATTCTTTTTATCAATCGGAGCGATTTTTGCTGCAATTTCGGTTGCAGGAGGGGCATTTGCAAGTCATGCGTTAAAGGGAAAACTAGACGATCGCGCTTTGACTATTTTTGAAACGGGGGCACGATATCAGATGTACCACGCGATCGCATTAGTTCTAGTTGCATTATTTATTAGCAGAACTGAATTTGCAGATCCGCTTTTAACTGCTTCAGGAATCGCGTTTATTGTAGGAATTGTGCTTTTCTCTGGCAGTTTGTACGCGCTGTCGCTCTCTGGCGTGAAGTGGTTAGGAGCGGTGGCTCCATTAGGCGGAACAGCGTTTATCGTCGGTTGGGTATGTTTGGCGATCTCAGCTTGGAGACTGAAACTATAAGCAAAAGATTTATGTCACCATTTAGACAGTTCGCCCACGAAATTTATATATGTGTCGATTGCTAGGTTATTTGGGACAGCCTGTTTTACTCGATCGCTTAGTTTCTCAATCGGATCATTCTCTGGTCGTGCAGAGCTATCAACCGAAGGAAATGACGGCGGGCTTAATGAATGCTGACGGCTTTGGGGTCGGTTGGTATCGGGAAACTGAAGCGTTTATGTATCGCAATACCTTACCGATTTGGAATGATATGAACTTGCAAAGTTTAAGTCGGTATGTCGAATCGGGCTGTGTGTTGGCAAATGTTCGGAGCGCAACGGCTGGACTTGCGACGGATTTGAGTAACTGTCAGCCATTTCAGTACGATTCGATCTTAGGGCTTCACAACGGATTTATTCAGGATTTTCGCAAAACGCTGTATCGTCCCCTGCGCGATCGTCTTAGCGACGTTGCCTATGAATTAATCCAAGGACTGACGGATTCAGAGCATCTTTTTGCAACCGTGATTAATGAGCTAGAAACGAGCGCGAATTTAACTGAGGCGTTGCATCGTACTTTGAAGGTGCTGACTGAACTGGGTGAAAAACATCAAGTTCCTTTCTCGGCAAACCTAATCCTGAGTGATGGCAATCAGTTGGTTGCATCTCGTTATGCTCAGGGAGTTCCGACTCCCACGCTTTATTATCTGGTGAACGACCCGAATTTTCCGCAGTCGGTTCTCGTTGCATCTGAGCCTCTATTTGAGGGAAATTGGAAAGCATTAAGCGATCGCTGTTTGTTAACTATAGATGATGATTTCGAGCCAAACATTACTTCTATCTGAGTTGCAACACTCGATGCAGCAGTGTCGATCGAGAACGTTAGCGCTCATTGAATCGATTGATTACAACACTTTTTGCACGCAGGCACATCCGGACTTCAGCCCAGTTGGGTGGCATCTGGGACATATTGCTTACACCGAAGCCCTGTGGATCTTGCAGCGATGTGCAGGTTATCCGCCGTTGCTGCCTGAATATCATCGACTGTTTGCTCAGGATGGATTGCCGAAAAGCGATCGAGTTCGATTACCTGAAATTAATACGGTCGTTGAATATTTAGCGACGGTGAGAGCAAAAGTGTTTGATTATTTGGCGATCGCGCCTGTGGATCAGCAGGAACGATTGTGGAAATGGTTATTGCAACATGAGTGTCAACACGCGGAAACGATGGCGATCGTGCTTGCGCTGATCGGACAGGCTGCGGTTGGAGATGCAGGAAGCCCCCTAAATCCCCCACGGGTGGGAGATTTTGAATCAGAGCGCATGATTTTAATTCCGGGGGGTTCTTTTATTCAGGGGAATGAGACGATCGAGGCACAAGATAATGAGCGACCCCAGCACGAAGTCTATTTAGAGGCATATTGGATCGATCGACAGCCAGTGACTTGTGCGGAATACCGATCGTTTATTGAAGCGGGCGGATATCAGGATCGGGAGTGGTGGACAGCAGAAGGATGGGAATGGGTTCAGAAAAGCGGAATCGATCGTCCGTTGTATTGGAGTGCAGACAATATTCCAGTTTGCGGTGTGAGTTGGTATGAAGCGGACGCTTACGCAAAATTTGTGGGAAAACGACTGCCAACCGAAGCCGAATGGGAAAAAGCGGCTGCATTTCAGAATATGCTAGGTGAGGTTTGGCAGTGGACATCGACCTGGTTTGATGGATATTCGGGCTTTGAGAGCTATCCGTATCCGGGATATTCTCAAACCTATTTTGATCGAGCGCATCGCGTACTCAAAGGCGGAAGTTGGGCAACTTTCCCGTGGGCAATGCGAAACAGCTTCCGAAACTGGTATTATCCGCAGGTTCGAGAGATTTTTTCAGGGTTTCGCTGTGTTTGTTCGGCTGGTGTAAGGAGTTAGTTGTGCCGCAGAATTTTAGTGCGTTGGATCGCGTTCACCTCGTTTATCTCGTCGATCGCTCCCTTCCTTCTGAAGATGAGCTACATCCGGGAAGTGATGTTATACGCGGATTGAGTCAAGCACCAAAAACCTTACCGCCGCGCTATTTTTATGACGATCGCGGCTCTCAACTATTTGAGCAAATTACCGAACTGCCAGAATATTATCTAACTCGAACTGAAACAGAAATTCTCAAAGCTTGTGCGCCCGAAATTGTTCAAATCACCGGAGCCTGCGAACTGATTGAACTCGGTAGCGGCAATTCAACCAAAACGCGAATTTTGCTGGATGCCTATCGATCGGCGGATCATCCTTTGGTGTATTGTCCGATCGACATTAGCGCTGGAATTCTTGAAAGTAGCGCTCAAAGCTTGCTGTCGGACTACCCAACCCTTGAAGTTTATGGGCTAGTCGGAACCTATGAACAGGCACTGGAAAAGCTTCCGCAAACTCATCTTCAAAGTCGAATGATCGGGTTTATCGGCAGCACATTAGGAAATTTGAATCCGCAGGAATGCGATATTTTTCTTGATCAAATTGCAAGTGCGCTGAAGCCGAAAGAATATTTTCTACTCGGAATTGATTTACATAAATCCACTGCCCGATTAGAAGCAGCGTATAACGATCGCCAAGGCGTAACCGCAGAATTTAACTTGAATATGCTGCGTCATTTAAATCAGCGATTTCAGGGCGATTTTGATTTAACGCAGTTTCAGCACGTCGCGATTTATAACGAAGCTGAGCGACAAATTGAGATGCACTTACGGAGTTTGCGATCGCAAACCGTTCGCCTGAACACATTAGATTTAACGGTCGAATTTTCAGCCGGGGAGACGATTTTAAGCGAGATTTCGCGCAAATTTGATCTCGATGAAATGAAACAGCTTTTAAGCGCAAAAAAATTAGACTGGGTTCGCGTCTGGACAGATTCCGAGCAAGCCTTTGCCGTTCTGCTGTGTCAACGAATTCTGGGTTAGAACGTCGAGATCGATCGCGCACTAGGGCATTCTAGGCTTCAGTAAAAGCGACTCAAAACGGGGCAGCTTCAATCTTTAAATAGATTAGAAATTGCCCTTTTCCGGAAAAATCTATATAAACTGATATGGACAAGTCAGAAAATCTGAACTTGAATAAGTATGGAATCACCAATAAGATTCAGAAATCCTGGCTTGAGTCACAATAAACTAGAGACTACAAACTAGAGACTATAAACTAGAGACCGTTGGGAAACCGCAATCCGTGTTACAGCCAGCATGAGAAGGTGAAGGGGAGATGAGTGAAACGACATCATTTTTAGGAGGCGCAGCACTTGCAGGACTGGCGGCTGTTGTTTTGCTGAAAGGAGGAGTCGGCAACAGTTCGCCTACGATCCCGTCTCAACCCTTGCCGAACTATAACTATTCTGTGCCGCCTGCTGTTCCTACTGCACCTCCTTCTCCGATCGCCACAACGAGCGCTGATTTTGATAAACAAAAAGCAGAGATTGAGCAGTTGAGAGCGATCGTCGAGCAACAGCGGATTCAAACCGAGCAGTTCAAAACGCAACTGCAAAGCCAGCAAGCTCTGATTGAAACGCTGAATACTCAAAACAAAGTTGCCGTACCCGCGCCACAAAGGACTGCAAATCCAACAAACGAAAATAATTCTGTTCTCTCGAATCTTCTCTGGATGCTGGGCGGGGTGATTTTAACCTTTGGCGGCGGGATTGCTTTGGTTGGAATGTTTGTGTTATTCGCAAAGCAGCAGCGCCCTTCGCGAACGATCGAAGTGATTCACGATGAGTATCCGGGCTATTTGTCGAACCGTCGTCGAACGCAAGTGCTGCCTGCGCGGCGATCGATCCGACGAGTTGAAGCAGAGGAAATCGATTAGCGGTAGAGTGTGAGTTGGCTTTTTGCAACTCCACTCCTGATGATTAAGACACTCCGAATCAGTTGGTCTCCGATTCAGCGGCGTTTAACGCCTTATCTGTTTTTGTTGCCAGCGTTGATCGTGTTGGGGATTACGGTTTTCTATCCGGCACTGCAAGCGTTTTATTTCAGTTTTACGCGCTACGACTTGATCACAGAACCGCAGTGGATCGGGTGGGCAAATTTTAAGCGGTTGAGTACTGATCCGGTGTTTTGGCAGACGTTACGCAATACGATTTTGTATTTGGTCTGCGTGGTTCCGGTTCTGGCGATCGCACCTCTGGCTTTAGCGATTCTGGTCAATCAGAAGATTCGAGGAATTCGCTGGTTTCGAGTAGCGTACTATACGCCTGTGATCATTTCGATGGTGGTGGCGGGAATTGCTTGGAAGTGGTTGTACTCGGATAACGGATTGTTGAATCAGTTTTTACGAGCGATCGGTTTTGGAGGCGTGCCCTGGTTAACTGATCCAAATTGGGCGCTGTTTAGCGTGATGGCGGTGACGATTTGGAAAGGGTTGGGCTACTACATGGTGATTTATCTGGCAGGATTGCAGTCGATTCCGGCGGAATTATACGAAGCAGCAGAGATCGAGGGTTCAGACGGCATTCGCAAGCACTGGGATATTACTCTGCCGTTGATGCAGCCTTATTTGTTGTTAGTTGCGGTGATTTCTGCAATTTCTGCAACGAAAGTGTTTGAAGAAATATTCATCATGACGCAAGGCGGCCCGTTGAATAGTTCTAAAACCATCGTGTTTTACGTGTATGAGCAGGCGTTCACAAAACTAGAAATTAGCTATGCCTGTACAATCGGGCTTGTGATGTTTTTGATGATTTTAGTTTTGTCGATCGTGCGGTTAGCGGTGCAGCGTTCTACTGATGCGGAAAGCTTAAACGAAACAAAGCTATAGTCAAGCTTTAACTTTCCGAATCCTTTGAAGCAGAGTTTGTCTCAAGGATTTGGGCACCAGCGAAAGTGCTAATCCAGCATAAGCTTTTGGAACTGAAGCAGATTTGCCAAATTGCACTAATTCCCGCCCGCGCTTCGTTTCGCCCATTTCGATCAATCTCAGTCCAAGCAACAATTGCGTTTCGGCTAAGCGCGATCGCCGGATCTGCTCTAATTCTGATGTGAACTGAAAATTCTCTAAATAACGCAGCTTGTCTTTGAGATAAGGAATGGCACGATCGATGCCTTGCTGCTCTGGGTGCACCCGATATTCCATTAAGCGTTGTGGCAAGTAATAACCCTGCTTTCCGTCAAGTGCTAATCGCACAAATAAATCATTATCTTCGCAGTTTTGAATATTTGGGCGCATATAATCTACATCTTGTAATGCTTGCATTCTAAAAAGCGTTGCACCAACTTGAAAGCTCTGCTTCACAAATACGATTTCCAGAAGCGATCGCGGAATTCCTTCGGTCAATTCAGTTCTGCCCCATTTTTGCGAATTTCTATCCGTTTGTTCAAGGTCGCGCTGATTGTCGGAATTAATAATCCAGTGATCCGTTCCAACAAAGTCGATCGCTGAATTTTGATCAAGAATTTCACTCGTTTTTTCTAAAAACTTTGGGATGAGGCGATCATCGTCATCGAATTTAATAAAATACTTCCCACTCGCGACTTCATAGCCCGATCGCATATTGTTGCTTTTGCCCACGTTGCGAGGATGTCGCACATATCGAACTCGCGGATCAGTGTAGCGCTGCATGATTTCTGGAGTTCCATCTTGAGAGCCGTCATCGCAGACGATCAACTCCCAATCCAAAATCGTTTGCGCGAAAACACTCTCGATCGCATAAGGCAGAAAGTGAGCGCGATTATACGTAGGAATGCAAACGCTAATTTTGGGCATACCGATATGAGGTTAGTTTCTCTCAATATCGACACGATCGCCCCATGAATATCCTCATGTTGTCCACAACTTTCCCGTATCCCCCAACCAAAGGCGGGACGCAGGTTCGTACATTCCATTTGCTGAAGTATCTCAATCAAGCACATCACGTTACGCTTCTGACCCAGCGAAGCGAGGATGTTAGCGATGCAGAAGTTGAAGCACTACGGGAATTTACGGGGAAATTAGTTGTATTTGAGAAACCGATTCCTCGATCGAATAAAGTGCAACGATTTGC
The DNA here is from genome assembly GCF_039962505.1 of Leptolyngbya sp. DQ-M1. Taxonomy (NCBI): domain Bacteria; kingdom Bacillati; phylum Cyanobacteriota; class Cyanophyceae; order Leptolyngbyales; family Leptolyngbyaceae; genus Leptolyngbya; species Leptolyngbya sp. DQ-M1. The sequence goes on along the minus strand of NZ_JAMPLJ010000004.1, from coordinate 146,131 downwards.
AGAGTTTTTGATCGAAGGAACACCGCCGAGTGTGCGATCGAACTATTCACCCCAGATGCAAGCTTGGATTGATCAGCACATCGATCAGTTTGACGTGATTACTTGTGAACATAGCGTTAACGAAATCTATCTCCGTCCCACATTTCAACAGAAAAAGATTGTGAACGTGCATAGCTCAGTGTATGGATCTTGCAAGAATCAATTACAGACTGGAACTTCTGAGAATCAACTGCGCGATCACATTAATCTACCGCTCCTGAAACGCTACGAGAAACGCTATTGTCGAAAATTTACCAACGTTGTGGTGACAACTGACGACGATCGTACCCAACTCCAACGCTTTAATCCAAATGCCGATTTCACCGTGATTCCGAATGGAGTCGATTTCACGGCTTTTCCTTACCGCACCACTGATCCGGGTGGTCATCATCTGGTTTTCATTGGTGCAATGGATAATTTAGCGAATATTGATGCTGCAAAGTTTTTAAGTCTGGAAATCTTACCGCAGCTTCAATTGATTTATCCTGATGTTACGTTGTCGATCGTTGGCGCACGTCCAACCGCAGAAATTCAAAAACTGAGTGAGCGCAAAAATATCATCGTTACCGGACGAGTTGAATCGATCGCAGATTACCTACACCAAGCAACAGTCTGTGTAATTCCAATGCGAACCGGATACGGAATTAAAAACAAAACACTTGAGGCAATGGCAGCCGGAACACCGATTGTATCGAGCGATCGAGGACTTGAAGGAGTACAATTCAACCGACCCATTCGGGCACTGCAAGCAAATACAGTGAGCGAATATGTTGCAGCAATTTCACGATTGTTTGGTGATCCAGCGTTACGATCGCAACTGTCCCAAAATGCACGATCGTTAATCGAAACCGAATACACTTGGGAACGCGCAGGACGGCAATATTTACAAGTCTTAGAGAGAAATTAGCTCGAAAACTCAAAAACGCATATACCATTCAAAGAAAGGGCAGTGTTTCAAATCGCGTTATGAAAGTGCAATTGCCAAAAATCGGTGCAATTCCCTGGAAATCAGTCGGATCGAGTGTGGTAATCGTGAGCGCAGCAGGTTTGGTTGCTTCTAGCATTTGGCTAAGTTTGCAATTCATCAAAGACCCGCGATCGGTCGCCTGGATGAATCAATACCTGCCCAAAAACGCCAAAATCCCGATTAGCGCTTGGGACGATCCAAAAACGCTCCGAGAAATCCAAGCAGACCTAAGAAAAGCTGGCTTATTTGCAGGAGAGCCAATCCGCGTTGAAACGGCAATCAAAGCCAAATCAAACCAAACCGATTTGCTCATCCCGATCTATCGTCCTGATAAAAATGGCGGAGACGATCGCTTAACCGAACTCCGGGCTTATCAATTGGTGTTCAATCCAACCCCAAACAAACCCGAAGCCCTTCAGTTCGTCAATCAAATCGCAGTGCGGGAGCTACAGGAGGATTTTGTCACCGAACCTCTCATTCGCGCCCATGTGATCGATTCCGGTGTCGATCGATCTGTCCCGTTCACCACAGTTCAACGATTTGAAGACCGCGCTCCGCGTAACGGGGCATGGCTCACCCTGAGCGGCAAACTCCAGCAGGGGGACAAATTGATCGCTTACGGTCAGGTGGTTTACTACAATCCCATCACGACTGCGATGAGCGTGATGCTGTCTTGGACAAGTTCAACGGGCGAGTTTCCAACCTGGCAAGCGGCTTCAAAAGGTCGTCCGGCTGAGTTTGTAGTCAATCAAACTGTCGGACTAGAGCCAGATTTTCAGGTGTATCAATTGCGATCGGTGCAGCGAAAAAACATTCCGTTTCAGCTTCAGCCGATTTCACTCAGCCAGAGCGGACTGCGGCAAGAGAATGGAGCCTTTGTCGATGCGTTGTTCCTTGCCCGCAGTGGGTTATGGTCACCAGCACTTGAGTATATGCAGTCTGTCAAGCAGCAAGTTGGCAAAAACTGGACGATGACGGCTCAAGCTCAAATGGATCTCGTCGAGCGTCATGCCAAAGTGACCAAAGCACAAGCTGATCAGCCTTGGGCAAGTCCAGGACAGCAAGTGTTAGCCAACCTAATTGATGGACGCTGGGAACGCGCTGCCCAGTTTGTGCAGAACCCTGCAACCGATCGTGCTGAAATCCTGGATACGCTCAAATTGGATTCAGATCGAGTTCAGAAGCGTATTGATGCAGTGCTAAACCTAAATCCTGCTCGATCGGACGTGCAGCTTTGGGCAGCACTCCGACTCGCCGCACAACATGGCAAACCAAACGCGATCGCGTGGCTCAAGAAACAACCCCAAGATTCGAGCCTGCGTCGTGCCCAAGCACTGAAGCTACTGAATGATTTAGACTCGATGACGTTCGGAGCCACTACGCCTGCACCAACAACGATTTCCCAAGGCAGGAATTAACGATACTACTTTTCAAAAATGACAGGCTTCAAGTTTTACAGCCTGTCGTTGTAACAGTCTGAGTCCCTTCCCCAGAAAAAGAAAATCTTAAATTCAGAGAAAATCGCTCGCGATTTAGTTGAGAATAAGACCTATTATCAAAAAGACCGCCCTTTTCGGTATTGCTAGTTTGCAACACGATTCATGATTCACTGGTGTAAGGATAGATAGGTCATGACAAAGCTTTTGATTCATTCCCTGGTTTTAGCAGCAGGATTGGGACTTGCTTCTAACGCCACCGCATCTGAAATTAGCGTAGATTCAGAAATTAAGGTAAATTCAGCAAATCCAGCTGTTGCAGAACTGAGCAACGAGGAGCCTTTAGCGCAGGTGACATCGGTTTCGCAGCTTTCCGATGTCCGCCCGACAGATTGGGCATTTCAGGCGCTACAGTCTCTAGTTGAGCGCTATGGCTGTATCGCGGGTTATCCCGATCGTACCTTCCGAGGCAATCGTGCCACCACTCGATATGAATTTGCAGCCGGATTGAATGCCTGCCTCAATCGCATTAATGAACTGATCGCCGCTTCCACCGCAGATTTAGTCAAAAAAGAAGACCTCGCCACGCTGCAAAAACTGCAAGAACAATTTGCCGCAGAACTCGCAACCCTGCGGGGTCGGGTCGATTCGCTGGAAGCTCGCACGACTACGCTGGAAAAACAACAATTTTCAACCACCACAAAGCTCAATGCCGAAGTCGTTTTAGGTATCACCGGAGCCGCCGCAGGACGCGATTTTATTCGACGTGAGTTTGATCCTGTGACCGGAACCAGTACCGAAGTGCTCGATCGCGTCTCCCGCAATACGATCGTCGGCAATCGTATCCGCTTGAACTTCGACACCAGCTTCACCGGACGCGACAACTTGAGAACCCGTCTGCAAGCGGCAAACCTTTCTGCGCTTCCTGCCAGCGTGAGTGGCGACCAACTGACCACCGAAGGGGCGTTGAGATTTGCAGGGGGTGATAATAATGAAGTGGTGATCGATGCTTTGAACTATACGTTTCCGATCGGAGAAAACACGACCGTTGTGGTCGAAGCGAATGCAGGTGCGATCGATGACTTTACCGATACATTGAATCCTTATCTTGATGGAGATGGTGGTTCAGGCGCATTGTCGCACTTCGGCACACGCAACTCGATTTACTATCTAGGCAACGGTACCGCCGGAACCGGCCTCGGACTGCGCCATAAGTTCGGCGATGCTCTAGAACTGAGTTTAGGCTATCTCTCAGGTGAGCCAAATTCTCCCGCAGCCGGAGACGGCTTATTTAACGGTTCTTACGGTGCGCTGGCTCAACTCACCTTCCGTCCGACTGAACGACTGGGAATCGGTTTGACTTACATTCACGCTTACAACGTCGATTTTGCAGGAAACGGCTCGGTAGGTAGCACTCGTGCAAATTTCCGCTCTCTCGGTGACACAGGCTTCTTAGCCAACAATGTGCCTACTTCGGCGAATGCTTACGGCATCTCGGCAACCTTCCAACTTGCGCCGCAGCTTGTACTTAATGGTGCAGTCGGCTACACGAATGCTCAATCGTTACAGCCTGGACAGCGGGGCACATTGGACATCTGGAACTGGTCAGTCGGCTTAGCGGTTCCTGACTTTCTCAAAAAAGGCAGCGTTGCCGGGGTGATTGTGGGGATGGAACCGAAAGTTACCGGAGCGCGGGGAACATTCGGATCTGCGGTGGGGCGCGATCGCAGCACCTCACTCCATGTTGAAGGCTTCTATCAATATCAACTCAATGACAACATTGCGATTACACCCGGAATTATTTGGCTAACGGCTCCGAATCATGACGATCGCAACGATGACATTGTGATTGGAACAATCCGAACCACTTTCACGTTCTAAGGTGCAAAAAAACGATCGGAGGATTGATAAGCTCCGATCGTTTTTGATCAGTTCAATGGTTCGCTATTCTCCAGTAACGGATAGTTCGTCTACCCAAACTCTCGGAGCAACCCCTGAGCCTGTAAATTCCGTCTCTTTCTCGACATAGATAATCGACTTCAGCACTTCCCGAATGTCACCTGCAACGGTAGCAGATTCAATGCTGGTACGCTTTCCATTCTGAATCAGCCAACCATCAAACGGCAGCGAGAACGAACCTTGCAGCGCTTGAACTCCCGCGTGAAGCGCACTCAGATCATCAATCAGAATTAGATTGTCTGCATTCTCTAAGCTATATTCCTGTGCTGCGGGTTCACCCGCATAGACATGAAAGAAATGCGGACTGACTGTAACCTTTGCGCCCATGTTTGCGTGTCCAGTGGGCTGTGCATTCATCCGTTTTGCTGTGCCCGCACTATGTAGGAAGTTCGACAACACGCCATTTTTGATCAATGGAATGGCGCGAGTCGGAGTTCCTTCACCATCAAATGCTTCTGCACCGATGTTTTCAGGATGCAGGGCATTATCATCTAAGCACAGGAGCGGAGAGGCGATCGTTGTTCCCAAAGATTCAACAGTAGAGAGACTTTGGTTATCTAAGATGCTCTGAGCATTAAACAAGTTAGAAAACGCACCAATCAAGCTCAAGAAGGCTTCTGGTGAAAATACGATGCGATATTTGCCTGTTTTTACTTTGTCATAGTTCAAATGACTGATTGTTTTCTCTGCTGCTTCTTTCAAACAGCCTTCAACATCCAGCTTTTCGATTCCAGGGCTGACGCGAAAAGCGCCTGCACTCCGAGGTTTTCTGCCTTCTTCTTCGGTTTTGGTGTAGAGATACATTGACGCATAAGAATGCGCTTCATGCCGTAATGCACCTTGACTGTTGAGATAGAAGCGATCGATATCCCGCTGCGCCAAACCATTGTAGGGAACACCGACGATCGCAGGATGCGCCGATAGTAGTTCTTTCTCTGCGTGAATCAATGTTTCTAACAATTGCGACACCGGAGCTTGCGGCAGATGCTCACTGTTCACATCCGCTGTTTTCGCCGTTGCTTCAGGACTAAAATCCGGTGCATTGTCTTTCACGCCAAAGTAACTGGCTTCTTTAGCCGTCTTCAAAGCAAGCTCTAAGCCGATCGAATCAACATCGGTTGTCGAAGTTATACCTACACTGTGTTCTTCGTTCCACACGCGCACCGTTACGCCCGATCGCTGTGAAGCCTTCATTTGCTGCGGCTCACCTTGATCGACCTGCACGCTGGTTTCATCGATCGATGAACCATAGATATCAAACTTATCAATTCCGAGTTTCTTTGCAGCTTCTTGTGCTGCGGCTGCAATGTCTTGAACCTTTGCCATTTGTTTAACGCCTATTGTGCAGAAGTGAATTTCTTTAATTACTTCGGGTTTGCTTCCTAAATCCCCAATCAGGAACTTTGAACAAAATGCTTTAACCTCCTGAGAAGCACCCCTAATACCAGATTGATTTGTGGATGCGACAGATTCTCGCCCCCTAAATCCCCCAGAATGGGGGACTTTGAGTATGATCTGTCGCATTCTATGTTTAATTCGGTATAAGCTTTAACGCCAAGCATGCTCCTACAGTCGATCAATTCCTTTATCTCAAAGTCCCCCACTGGTGGGGGATTTAGGGGGCAACAACCCACCCAAAACGAAGCAATTTGCCCTTATCGACCACCCACGGTGATCGAATCGACCTTCAGGTGCGGCTGTCCAACGGTGACATAAACGCTACCGCTCACCGAACCACAGAACCCTGCCGCCAAGCCTAGATCCTTAGAACACATGGAAATCTTATTCATGATGTCCACTGCTTCTCCGATCAGCGTTGCACCTTTGAGCGGTTTGGTCACTTTGCCGTTTTCGATCAAATACGCTTCATCAACTGCAAAGTTGAACTGGCCGGTAGGCCCAACACTACCGCCACCCATTTTCTTGCAGTAGATTCCTTTCTCGATCGACGCAAACAAGTCATCGATCTCATACTCTCCCGGTGCAATGTAGGTGTTCCGCATCCGACTGGCTGCTGCGAAAGTGTATCCTTGACGGCGACCGCTGCCAGTTCTTGGATGCCCAGTTCTCACCGAACCTGCACGATCGGAAATAAAGTTCTTCAAAATGCCATTCTCAATCAGCAACGTGCGCTGAGCGGGCATTCCTTCATCATCCATGTCGATCGTTCCAAACGCATCCGATGTAATGCCTTCATCCCAAGCAGTGAGATTTTCGTGTGCGATCTTCTCGCCTTTCTTCTCAGCAAACGGAGTCGTCTTGCGTTCGATCTGCGTCGTTTCGAGCAAGTGCCCACACGCTTCATGGAAAATCACGCCGCCGAATTCGTTTGCCATGATGATCGGATAGTTGCCCGACTCCACATAATCCGCATACAGCATCTTCGCGGCAGAATCTGCTACTTCTTCCGCATCGTTCGCGTAATTCCAATTTCTGAGAAAATCTGGCTCACTGGTGCTACCGACACGCTTATTGATCGACGATCGATTCGTTCCCTCGGCGCACAGCAAGCTATATCCAACCGACTGCGTTAAACGAATGTCCCGCGCAAACGTGCCATCGCTCGCAGCAACTAACACTTCTTGCCAATCGCGGAAATACACAGCGCGGCGCGATTGAACGTGATTTGCTTTCTGCAAGAGCGATCCGTTTGCCGCAAGCAGCACATCGCCCATTTCCCGCATCGAACTCGACTGACCGAGCCACGCTTCTTTGCCCTTCTTCGTCGCGTAATCGCGCAGCAGTTCGAGATGAATTTCTGGAATAAACGAATTCGGAGACGGCAAGTGCAACCCCATGATCGACAAGCCCTTCTCTAATGCTGCTTTCAGACCGTTAAACGACAAGTCATTCGTCGAAACGTAACAGTCTGCTTTGCCACGAAACACCCGCACCCCTGCACCCGTTGCCAATCGAGGCGAAATGCTGGTAATCGCGTCGTCTTCTGCCATACAGCTAATGTAGTTGACGCGCTCTAAGAAAAATTCGATAAAGTCTGCCCCGGCTGCCCGTCCAAGTCCAAGCAAAATCGACAACGGTGCTTCCCACGTTTCATCGAAGCGATCGGGAGCATAGGTATAGTTCAAGCTGGGTAGCTCTTTGGAGATCAAAAGAGTCGGTGATTGCATTAAGCAAGCCTCGTGCGTATTCGGGGTGGTTTTCGTTTATTGTAGCGAAGCCGTTCCGTTTCCGGGATCTCTGCGCTTTGGGGGGAGACCGTACTCTGTAGGGGCGATCGCGAACAGAAGGGTCACGTATGGAGTGTCGAGTTCACAGGATCTTTAGAAAGATTTCACTGATTTTGTCTGACAAGTCAGTAAATCTGCTGAAGGACTAACTGGTTCTCTAAAAATCATGGAGGCATTCCATGCGTGATCTTCTCGCTCTGACCAGCCTAGCCTGTTGGCTTATCCTCATGATTTGGGTCTATCGCAATTCGCCCGAATGGTTTTTTGTCCCCTTTTTCTTCGTGGCAACCCTTCTGTACCTCCGTCTATTGGAACCCGGAAAAAGCTCGTAGAGTTGGCGTTTGCTTGATAGCCTGAAAGTGCTGTGATTGGAATTGAGGTTGTGAATTCTCCACGCACGAAGTTAGACACCAGGCTAGAACAAATCCACCGCACGATCGTCACGGCTGCACAAATGAGATCGATCGAGCAGCGCCTATTTGATGCGGGAATGCCCGTTACCGCACTGATGGAAAAGGTTGCTGGAAGGCTGAGCGATCGCATTGTCAGCCTGTATCCTTCTGCTTGCAAAGTTGGAGTTCTCGTCGGGTCAGGGCATAACGGCGGAGATGCCTTAGTGGTGGCGCGAGAACTTCACTTTCGAGGGTATGACGTGCGATTGTGCTGTCCCTTCTCTCGCTGCAAAGAGCTAACCACCAGTCACCTGCAGTACGCAAAAAGTTTAGGCATTCCTTGTGACGCAGAAATCGACAGTTTGCGATCGTCTGACTTTTTAATTGATGGCTTATTTGGCTTTGGGCTAACCCAATCGCTCGAAGCCCCGATTTCTACAATGGTTGATTCTGTCAATGAATGGAATTTACCGATCGTCAGCATTGATCTGCCATCAGGACTGCACACCGATACAGGTCGCCCCCTTAGAGCCGCAATCCGAGCCACTCATACGCTCTGTCTCGGCTTATGGAAACTCGGCTTACTGCAAGATCATGCCTTGGAGTTTGTCGGTCAAGCTGAATTAATTGATTTTGATATTCCCCTAACTGACATCGCTGCGGTGTTAGGCGATCCGCCCCAAATTCAACGAGTTACCTCAGCCTGGGCAATGTCCGCCTTACCGCTTCATCGTCCCGCCTCAACTCATAAATATAAGATGGGGCATTTGCTACTAATCTGCGGCTCTCGTCGATATGCAGGTGGAGCGCTACTAACTGGACTCGGCGCACGATCGAGCGGCGTGGGAATGCTGTCGATCGCCGTTCCCGAATCGCTCAAACCGACCCTTTCCGCTCAACTGCCCGAAGCCTTAATCATTGGTTGTCCTGAAACTAAATCCGGCGCGATCGCCGAGCTTTCACAAATCGATTTGAGCGCCTTTGATGCGATCGCTTGCGGCCCCGGATTAACGCTCGATGCCGCTGCGATCGTCGGTCAGGTTTTAGCGTCCGATCGCGCAGTCGTGCTCGATGCCGATGGATTAAATGCTTTAGCGCAATTTGGAACCGTTCCGACTTTTCAAAAGCGCCAAGCTGCAACGATTCTTACACCGCATCTCGGCGAGTTTAACCGCTTATTTCCGGATCTTGCGGTTGAATGTCGAGTGACTGCGGTTCAGCAAGCGGCAAAATCAACAGGTGCAATCGTACTGCTTAAGGGAGCAAGAATTGCGATCGCATCTCCCGAAGCGCAAACAAGAATTAACCCAAAGAGTACCCCAGCGCTTGCCCGTGGCGGTAGCGGCGATGTCTTGACCGGACTACTCGGCGGACTCCTGGCACAAAATCTTGCAGATCAGCCTCCAATTCCGCTGCTCGGTCTGACTCAGACTGCTGCCTGGTGGCATGCTGAAGCAGGCATTCTCGCGGCTCAAAACCGCACAGAGCTTGGAGTTGATGCCCATACGTTGACTCAATTTCTGATTCCAGCCCTAGTAAGTCAACAACAAAAAACATTTTTTTAATTCGAGATTCGCTCTTGCTCACAATCCTGTGCTACTATATATAACTGTGAATGGCAAGGGTCGATGCCCGAGTGGTTAATGGGGGCGGACTGTAAATCCGCTGGCTACGCCTACGCTGGTTCAAATCCAGCTCGGCCCATATTCACAAGTGCGATGGTTTTCATCGCCTTCCGCCCGTGTGGCTCAGTGGTAGAGCACACCCTTGGTAAGGGTGAGGTCACGAGTTCAATCCTCGTCACGGGCTTTCGCAGAAACCTCTCAATGAGAGGTTTCTGTCGTTTTTGCATTAACTTCTGATAGTGTCCTACTCTCAGCAAAGGACAATTTTGGGGACTTATGATTTTGGGGACTTCTTGAGAAGTTTAGACCCAACGTTGGTAGAGAACTGGTAGACGACAATTAGACGAATAAAAGCGCAGCGCAATCCTGAATAAGAGCGCGACCACTGGTGGACAGGAATGGGACAACTGCTGCGCTCTTGAACTATTTTTATCTCATTTTGTCACGGTTGCTCATCGCACTTGTCGATGGCAATCGTTATCCTGAGACAGTGGCTATCTTGCTTCTTGCCCATGAGCAAACCGCGTTTTTACCAATCTTCTAGCCTCAGACGCACGTGGAGGTTGGTCAATTTGATTCTACTAACGATCGGCTTTGTAATCCCAGTCGTTCAGGATCAAGAGTTCGGCATGATCAACTACTTGCACATTCTATTTGTGCTGGTGCTATTCCTACCCGGTGTGATTTTTCAAGCGATCGCGATCCCCGGAAAGCTACCAGGACTTCTCCTTTACGCGGGAGGCTTGGTTAGTCTCGTTAGTCTTTTGGTCTATCTGCTTTTGGGGATCATGACATTCGGCTTGCAGAGTTCATCCGTGCTGAAAGAAAGCCGAAGAAGAAACCTGCAATCCTTGCTGCTCATCACCCTAAGTGGAATTGGAGTCTTTGCCATATTGTTTCTTTGGCAGGAACATCTGGCTCATGGGGCCGCGATCATGGTTGTGGGTCTCATTTCCTGCTGGATACTAGAGTGGCTCGAACTCCAATCAGCAAAACTAAGACAAAAGCGCTAGGAGTCCGATCGCGCCTGCAAGAATTCTGACTCCAATTTGAGGGCACAAAATGCACCAGTCACAGGTTTTGGAGCTTGAAGATTGGGGATCACTGGGGGAGACGCGATCGCCGATGCGATCGGATGCACCAACAGCGTGATCAAACAAGAACAACTTGCTAACAAAAATAACTCTAATCGCTTGGTCTTCATTCTTCTGACTATTCGCACAATGGGCAATCTGCTCTGCCACGATAACAAAATTTCGCCAGAATGATGCGCTTGTGTTGCAAATCTGGTAACGAGCGAGACCGTTCAAATTAAGGCGTGAGTCGTTCTTCTACCTAAGCTTGACTTAGGGAAAGACTGGTACTAAACTACTAATGGCGATCGGTGAGCATTCCGAACTTGCTTACATAGCCTCAGTTCTGTCCCTTCACGATTCCACTCAACCTGATCAAACACTTGATACAGAATGTACAAACCTCGTCCAGATTCGCCTTCATGCTGAGGAAGGTGTTCTTCTGCCTCTTCTACACAGCAGCATTCAGGCGCTTCAAATCCAGATCCCTGATCTGAGATAATCCACCAGTATTCGTCAGCAACCATTGAAAACTGGATCAGGACTTTTTTGCAGGGATCAAGGCAATTTCCATGCTTTGCGGCGTTGACGAGAGCTTCCTGCAATCCCAGCCTCACCTCAGCTTTCCAGCGGGCGGGAACTTTTGACAGCAGAAGATCAAGAATTGGAAGAAGATACAGCGTTGAAGGAAAGCTGACCGTATTCCAATTGCGTCCAACCGGACGAGGAGACATCGCAATCACTCGGAGAACTCCGTTGCTTTCAAATGGATCAACACATAGATCATTTAGCAATTGCACGTAGGAAAACTGGGTTGCTTCTAGAGAAATCAGCTTGGTACTGATTGAAGAACCTTAGAGTTTTTATCCTGCTTTACCGTCAATCCTGTACCTAAAAGAGTTAAGCAACCTTGTTATAAATTCGCAAATTTATTGAGGCTTTGCAGAAGCGAAACGCGCTCTGTAGGCCTATGTCTTCATCCTATACCAAAATACGAGGGCTGAGACACGAATTTTTACTCATCTTTCTGTCATCGTCGCCGATAAACTCTTTCTTCTAATCGTCGAAAATCCTGGTCAATTTCCGCCCAAAGCCGCCGATTGTGGGGATCAGTGCGGAGAGCCTTTTTCAGGTAAAGCCGCGCTTTTTCATAGTTGCGCTCCTGAATGAGATGTTGTGCCCAGCGGTGATAAGTAATCGCTTGCCATTGGCGTACATCGGGGTGATCTGGGAAGCGCTGGGCAAGTCCTTCCACTAGCGCGATCGCCCGTGGGAATTTCTTCAGCTTGAAGAAATCCTGCAATTGCTCGTAGGAGGTTTGTAGCAATTGGCGATCAATCAGGGAAAGTTCGGGTGCGGTTTGGGGATGAGTTACTTTAATGGTCACTTTAGGGGGTTCTGCCGATTGGGGTTCTGCCGATGGTGCTTCAGTAGGGTCGGGCGGCTTCTCAGCGATGATCCCCAATAAAAACTGGTACGCCTCGGTGATGCGAATGAAGCGTTCTTTGGCGCGATCGTCCTCCGGATTCATGTCCGGGTGTAATTGCCGCGCTAGTTTACGGTAGGCAGCTTTGATGTCTTCGTGAGTTGCTCCCGTCCTTAGCCCTAACAGTCGGTAAGAATCAGCAATATTCATAGATACAAAAAAAAGGGCAGAACTTATTGCATTCTGCCACTTCTTTATCAAATTGGTGTAGCGTGTGTTTGACGATTAGACCGTTTCGATGACGCGATCGATCAGTCCGTATTCTTTCGCTTCTGCGGCGGACATAAAGTAATCGCGATCGGTGTCTTTTTCGATCTTCTCAAGCGGTTGTCCGGTGCGGTCTGACAGCATTCCATTCAACTGGTGCCGCATCCGAATAATTTCTCTAGCTTCGATCTCGATGTCGGTCGCTTGTTGTCGTCCGGTTCCACCCAAGGGTTGGTGAATCATGATTCGAGAGTGCGGCAGTGCAACACGCTTTCCTTTGCTGCCAGCGGCGAGAAGAAAGGCTCCCATTGAAGCGGCAAGCCCGACACAGATTGTGATCACTTCGGATTTAATGTGCTGCATCGTGTCGTAGATTGCCATTCCTGCGGTGACTGATCCCCCAGGAGAATTGATATATAACTGGATCGGTTTGGTCGGATCTTCGGAATCGAGATAGAGCATGATTGCCACGATCTGATTCGCGATATTGTCATCGACATCTTGGCTTAAGAAGATAATCCGCTCTAAGCTTAAGCGCTGATAAATATCGATCCATTGCTCGTATGAGCTACCCGGTAAGCGATACGGGACTTTTGGAGTTCCAATTGGCATAAGACAATCTCTTGATTAAACGAGGGCGGGCAATTGTTTGGGTAACTCTTTAGTGCTGGTGAGAATCCGATCGATCAGTCCATAATCTTTTGCTTCCTGAGCGGTGAGATAGAAGCGTCGATCGAGATCTTTGCTGAGTTTTTCGACAGTGTGACCAGTGTTGAGCGACAAAATTTGCAGGAAGGTTGCACGATCGGCAAGTACCTTTTGGGCATCGACTTGAATATCGGTTGCTTGTCCTCGCGATCGTCCATACTGCGGAGATAAAACAATCTCTGCATTCGGTAAGCTCAGGCGCGATCCCTTTGTACCGGATGACAGCAGCAACACTGCACTACTCGCTGCCATGCCCATACAAATCGTATGCACCGGCGCTTTGATGTACTGCATTGTGTCGTAGATCGCCATGCTTGCCGCTAACGAGGACACACCGCCACCGATCCGCTCACCATACGAATTGATGTACAGATAAATAGGCTTGGTTGCGTCTTCTGAATGGAGATACAACAGTAGCGCAACAATGCTATTCGCAGTATTGTCATCAATCTCGCCATCGAGAAAGATAATCCGCTCGAATGCCATGCGGGTGTAGATATCGACCCACTGCACATATTGGCTACCGGGAAGACGGTAAGGAACTTGCATAAGGCTCAGTGAGGGGGTGAATTAAGTCAAAGCGGCAACAGGTTTGGGCAGTTGCTTGGTACTTTCGAGAACTCGATCGATCAGTCCATATTCTTTCGCTTCTTGCGGTGTCATATAGAAGGTGCGATCGGTGTCTTTAACGATTTTCTCGATCGGTTGTCCAGTGTTCTTAGACAGGATGTCGAGGATTGCAGCTCGGTTTTCTAGAACTTCTTTCGCCCGGATCTGGATATCGGTTGCTTGTCCGCGTGTTCCCGATTTCGGTTGGTTGAGAACGATCGTCGCGTGCGGCAGACTTGCGCGGAATCCCTTGGTTCCCGCCGAGAGAATCATTGCGGCTGTACCAACCGCCTGCCCGATACAAATCGTATGCACCGGAGGCTTGATGTAGCTAAGGGTGTCGCAGACTGCAAACGCTTCGGTTTCAAACCCGATCGTTTCACCTTCCCAGGAAGTTCCGGTTGAGTTGATGTAGAAATAAATCGGCTTTTCCGGATCGTCGAATTGCAGATACAGCAGTTGCGCGATGATCAAGCGGGTGTAATCTTGGTTGGGGTTTCTACGATATTCATCGATCGAGTGCAGGGGGCCGCCAAGATAAACAATGCGCTCTTTCAGCATCAGAGATGCTAAATCGGGTGGGGGCGTGCGGTAAGAGGCATCGCCATAATAATTTGAGGACTGAACAGCCTTAATCGGTGATTCCATAGCAGTTGCCTGAAACAATTTGCCTATAAGTGGCGGTTTATTCATGGTAGCGCGTGGAACGAGGAATAATACAGCCCAAGCCGAGCGGGACGAGTTGGGGAATCCGTAATTTTTGTGCGGCTAAATTTTGTAGAGGGACTGCCGCAATAAATCTTTAAGGTATGGGGGCGAAGGGACTTGAACCCTTACGACCTTGCGGTCAACGGATTTTAAGTCCGTAGCGTCTACCATTCCGCCACGCCCCCAAGACAATATTCTGAATTAGGATTGCAATTCAGAAGCTTTCCAAGGATATCACTAGATTTGCAGGATTGGTATAGAAATTTGTGAAACGATCGCAAATTAAATTTCACTGTTTGATTTTCAGAGCGCGATCGCACGAAAGCGCTAGGATAGAAAAGTTGATATCCGGTTGAAACGCATGGATGTAGCACTTCTATACCTCGCTTTGGGCGGCGCTTACCTGGTGGTTGTGCCCTTAATCATCTTTTTCTATCTGAAGTCGCGCTGGTATGTGGCAAGTTCAGTTGAGCGGGGCTTTATGTATTTCATGGTGTTTCTCTATTTTCCGGGAATGCTCTTGCTTGCGCCGTTCTTGAATTTCAGACCGAAAGCGCGACAGATAGAAGCTTAGAACGATGCGACGAATTGACGCGATCGGGATTACGTTTGGTGTGTTTTTAGCGGGCGGACTTGCGTTTCTGGCACTTCAGGGCGCAGGTCTGGACAGCGTTAGCGCAGGAATTTGGAGTCAGTTGCTGTTAGTCGGCGGCTTGATTGGATGGTTGGCGAGTTACCTGTTTCGGGTGCTGTCAAAGAACATGACGTACAACCAGCAGCTTAAGGATTACGAAGAAGCCGTCCTCCGCAAGCGCTTAGAAGAATTAACTCCTGAAGAATTAGAGAAAATTCAGGCAGAGATTGAAGCGGAACGGAAAAAGCAAGGTTCTTAGAATTTCGTGCCCAAATTTGCAGTAATCTACTGAAGTTGTACGTTTTAGAGAATCGAGATGGCTTCAGTGTCGGAATGTTTTGAGCGGCTACGGAATCAGGGTCGGTGTGCGTTGATTCCTTTTTTAACTGCCGGAGATCCGGATTTAGAGACGACCGCTCAGGCGTTGCAGATTCTCGATCGCAATGGAGCCGATTTAATCGAGTTGGGCGTTCCTTATTCTGATCCGTTGGCGGATGGCCCGGTGATTCAAGCGGCAGCCACACGATCGCTCGCGAATGGAACCCGACTCGATGATGTTCTGCAATTAGTAAAGCAGGTTGCTCCGAGCTTGCGATCGCCGATCATTCTCTTCACTTACTACAATCCAATTCTGAATCGCGGCATTGAATCCTTTTTGAAGGAGATTTCTGAAGCGGGTGCGAAAGGTTTAGTAGTTCCAGATTTGCCACTAGAAGAGGCTGAAACACTGCTCCGTCCCGCAAAAGAATACGGGATTGAATTAATTCTGTTGGTTGCACCGACGAGTCCACCGGAGAGAATCGCAGCGATCGCGCAACAGTCGCAAGGGTTTATCTATTTGGTGAGTACAACGGGTGTCACCGGAATGCGATCACAAATGGAATCGCGGGTGAAAGATTTAATCGCAGAGTTGCGACAGGTGACGGATAAAGCGATCGGTGTTGGATTTGGGATTTCACAACCGGAACAGGCGCGGCAAGTGATGAACTGGGGCGCAGATGCGGCGATCGTCGGAAGTGCGTTTGTGAAGCGATTGTCTGAGGGATCGCCTGCGGAGGGATTGAAAGCGATCGAGGAGTTTTGTCAGACGTTGAGGAGTGCGATCATTACAGATTAGTTTGCAAATAGTTTTCATTCTTTGTAGGCTGCTGCACTCTCAATCACAAAACTCTTGTATATATGTTTTGTAGATAGCATCAGAATTCGGCGCTTTAGCAGACTGAGACATGATGCTGTGATCCGAATCAGAAATCCAGATGATAGCGAACGATTTTTCACCTCCAAGCAGACCATCATGTCGTAATTCAATCATTGCTGTCAGAATTGTGGTAAGCAGTTTATTAGCGTGTGCGACTTCCCAGTCATCCAGTAGATATTCATTAGAATTATCTTTACGGTGGAGTTTCTTGAATTGAGCGTTGCGCGAATCGATGATTGCGCTGCTTCTTGGAAATTCGCTATGTGCATAGTTAGCCCATTCATCGACAGAGTATCGGTAATAACTGCTAGCAATATGTTCTGGAGCAATATCCGATTCACAATTGAAAGCAGCAACAAGATCACAGATTGCCTCAAGTTCACCAGGTAATAGTGCATATCCATAGAATTGCGTACTATGTGCATGAAGTTTTGCAATGTGAGTACGAATTTCTGATTTAATCGCATCAAGAAGCTCAAAATCATCACGATCAAGCCATGTTTGCAATTCGGTATTCGTCATTTGAGGTAGCGTGAAAAATTTCGATTAAGAGATCGTAATCCATTGAAACCTACAAATCGCACTCTCACTCTATCAAGTCCATCCGTTAGCTTCAAAATTTTAGAGGGTGTGAAGAATGTCAATTAAGCAATCGCTAATCCGCTCCGCTGCTCCCGGTTCTCCCATGCGTCGCCGTCCGTTTTCTGCAATCATCTGAATGCGATCGGGATTTTCTAGGAGCGATCGCACTGCACGACTCATCTGAGCGGGATGCGGAACTAACGTTACTGAAGCCCCTAACAATCGAGTTTGAGCCTCTGCAAAAGCAGGAGTAAATTGAGGTCCTGCACCAGGGATGATAAACGCAGGTTTACCCAGTCCGATAAATTGTTCGGTGGCGGTTCCTGCCATTGCGATCGCAATCTCACTTCGCTGAATACATTCTGCAAATCGTCCAGGCATTAACTTGAGTGTTGTTTGATTTTCACCGTATCCGTTCACATAAGTATTAGAATCTGTGGAACGCCAGCGATAGCGAACTAATAAAGTATGTAATTGATCGAGATCGATTCCAGGTGCGATCGCGCTCAAGAACTGCATGGGTTGCTTTAGATCGCTCAGATTATCGATCGCTTGCAGCATCAATTCCCAATTCGCAAAACATTCGGGTGGGCGAGAACCAGGAATCAGCGCAACAGTCAAACCATCGAAGGTTTCTGAGCCTGACCATTCCAAGCCGTCCATCATCGGATTACCCAGATCAAAAGCAGGCACATCAAAGCGTTTGAGAATCTGAGCGGTGAAACGATCGCGAGGAAACACAGCTTTACACTGAGGACGCTTCATCAGCCAGCGATCCCACGGTTGGAAAATACATCCGGTTGATCGCTCTAATCGATCGTCCCACCAGGATTGTCTTGGCAACCAGCCTTTCTCATCGCGCAGGTAATACTCTGACTTTGCAGTGGCAACAAAGGCAAACGGCGCACCACTGATCCAAGCAAACAACATTGGAACAATATCACCGACTGCCAGAATTAAGCCATCGTCTTTTGCCCAATTCTTAATCGCTTTGATTTGCTCTAGTGTGAGCTTTAGTAATCCACCTTGTATGTCTCGAACCAGTTGCTTATTATCCATGTAGATGAATCCGCCCGATGGCATCGCTTTCACCGAGCCGATTACAGGAATATTTGCATTTCTGTATGCGTGACCTTCTCCAACGATCGGTAAAGCTTCGATCTTGCAATCTGATTTTCGCTGCAACGCTTGAAGAATCCGAATTGCGATCGTATCTTCACCGTGACCGTTACTAAGACAAAGCAAACGCATAGTTGTTCGAGGATAAAGAAGCGCGGAATTGGTCTAAATCGGACAGGGCACGATCGCGATATTGTCCATACCGCTCTTGTTTGTTGCGAATCTTCTGCGGCAGTTCCGGTAAGATGCCAAAGTTCGGCGGCATCGGTTGGAAATGCTTTGGAGAGGCAGAACTGATGAAATCGAACAACGCGCCCATCATCGTTGTGACCGGAAGAGACAGGGTTGGTAATCCCAACGCCACACGAGCAGCATTGGTTCCCGCTAACCAACCGCCTGCACAAGCCGCCGTGTAACCTTCAGTTCCGCTGAGTTGGCCGGCGGCAAGAAGGGTCGATCGCGATTTAAATTGCAAGGTTGGTAGAAGCAGTTCGGGTGAGTTGATAAACGTATTGCGGTGCATCACACCCATTCGCACAAATTCAGCATTCTCTAAACCGGGAATGAGCCGAAAGACGCGCTTTTGTTCACCCCAGCGTAAGTTGGTTTGAAATCCGACCATGTTCCACAATTGCCCGGATTTATCTTCCTGGCGCAACTGGACAACTGCATAAGGGCGATGCTCTTTGTTGTCGCGGAAGTTGCCTTTTCGGGCATCAAACAGTCCCACAGGTTTAAGCGGGCCGTAACGCATCGTATCTTCGCCCCGTCGCGCCATTTCCTCGATCGGTAAGCACGCTTCAAAAAATTTCGCCGTTTCGCGCTCAAAATCTTTTAATTCCGCCTGTTCTGCATTGCACAGCTCTTGCCAGAAGTGGAGATACTGCGCTTTGTCCATTGGGCAATTGAGGTAGGCGGCTTCGCCACGATCGTACCGAGAAGCCAAAAATGCGGTTTCAAAATCGATCGACTCTCCCACGACGATCGGGCTTGCTGCATCGAAGAAACTCATATACTCCATTCCGGTCAGGCGCTGCAAATCCTGGGAGAGCGCTTCACTGGTTAAAGGCCCTGTCGTCAGCACCACAACGCCCGATCGCGGAATTTCGACCACTTCTTCACGCCGTAACTCAATTAGAGGATGATTCGACAGGGTTTCGGTTAATTCTTGGCTGAACACCCCCCGATCAACCGCCAATGCCCCACCCGCCGGAACTTGATGCTGATCTGCGGTTTGAATCACGATCGACCCCAAGCGCCGCAATTCTTCGTGCAGCAGTCCGGAGGAGCGATCGGTTGCTTGCGCTCCAAATGAGTTACTGCACACCAATTCCG
The DNA here is from genome assembly GCF_039962505.1 of Leptolyngbya sp. DQ-M1. Taxonomy (NCBI): domain Bacteria; kingdom Bacillati; phylum Cyanobacteriota; class Cyanophyceae; order Leptolyngbyales; family Leptolyngbyaceae; genus Leptolyngbya; species Leptolyngbya sp. DQ-M1. The sequence goes on along the minus strand of NZ_JAMPLJ010000004.1, from coordinate 126,866 downwards.
CCAGATGCTCGGAGTGATGAGCAGGGCTTTGACGAATCGGGCGCATTTCATGTAGCACGACGGGGACACCCGCTTGAGCAATCTGCCAAGCCGCTTCGGTGCCTGCTAATCCGCCGCCAATGACATGAATTGGAGAAAGTTCGGTCATAGTCAACACTTTCGATCGAGTCCTTATCTAGGATAAACGGTTCTATGATCAATCTAGGAAAGTCAGTGCTGGTTTGAACTTATGCGATCGTCTCCTTCTCGCTCTCCGCTCCGTCGTAATCTGCTGTTTGAGCGATCGATGGCATTTTTAGCAGTGGCAAATTTAGGACTGGTGGCGTTTGATTGGTCGTATATCCCGTGGCGAGATTTCTGGCTTCGTAATTTTCCCGGTGTGACGCGGGGGTACGATCGCGTCAAAGGAATTGAGCCGCATCGCGACACCGAAGCGTATTTAGATACTGTTAACGCGTTGCAGCAGGAACTTCAGCAAACTGGATTAGAAAATCCGGCAGTGCAAGCAAGATTACAGGAATTGCGATCGCGCAGTTCCGAGATGGTTGATACCAATCCCTTTGCAGTCGCAAATAAAAGCGGAACGCTAGAGAAAATCAAAAATCGAATGCGAGAGCATATCTTCCAGGAGCGTCGGCGTGAATCTTCAAAACAGGCATTCGCAACCTTTTGGAGCACAGAAAACTTAACCCAGCGCGGAATCAATAACGAACTGCAATTTTTCAATCGTGAGATCCGTCCGTTGATTGCTTCAAACTATTACCGCAGCATTGGTGAAAACGGTGAATTTGTCGATTGGTTTTGGGCGATCGATGCTCCATTTATCGCCATCTTTGCGCTAGAGTTTATCGCTCGAACCTTCTATCTCAGTCGGCGTTATCGAAGTTTAAGCTGGCTCGATGCGGCACTTTGGCGATGGTATGACATCTTTCTGCTATTGCCCTTTTTCCGGTGGCTGCGAGTGATTCCGATCACAGTTCGACTGGATCACGCAAAACTGATCGATCTCAGCCACATTCGCGCTCAAGCGAGTCAAGGCTTTGTCGCAAATATCTCAGAGGATATGGCAGAAGCGGTGGTAACTCAGGTGATCGATCGGTTTCAATCGACGATCGAGCGGGGCGAGTTTTCCCGTTGGATTGCTCAGTCGATGAATCGCCCTTACATTGATCTCAATCAGCGCGACGAAATTCAGGAATTAACAACACATTTTGTTCAGACGACTGTTTACAAAGTTCTACCCAAGATAAAGCCTGAACTAGATGCAGTGTTGCGGCATACGATCGATCAAGTTTTGAGTCAGTCGCCTGCTTATCAAGGCTTGAAAACGATGCCGCTGGTTGGAGATTTGCCGCGCCAAATCAATGAGCGATTAGTTTCTGAAGTGACAAGCGGTATGTATGAGGCGATCGTCACGGCACTTGAAGATAAAAAGGGTGCAGAATTAATCAGCAAACTGGTGAAAAGCTTTGGTCAGAATTTGACGACCGAATTGCAGCAACAGCGATCGCTACAAGAGCTTCAATCATTGGTCATTGATCTGTTAGAGGAAGTGAAAGTTAATTATGTGCGACAACTGAGTGAGGATGATGTAGAAAGTATCTTAGAAGAAACTAGTCGAATTCGCAGACTCAAAAGTTAGATCATTGAAATTTAGAGTAAGGGAATCTGTATGACAATTTCGACTTGGAAATGGACAGTTGATCGCTATCACCAAGCAGTAGAAGCAGGTGTGTTTGATGATGTGCAGGTTGAACTATTGAAGGGAGAGCTGGTAGAAATATCCCCTGAAGGAATTCCTCATGCTGGATTAAGCAGCGATGCAGGCGATTATTTACGCGATCGTCTAGGCAGCCGCGCCAAAGTTCGAGAGGGACACCCGATTACCCTGCCAAACAACTCAGAACCCGAACCCGACTTAGTGATCGTTGAACCGCTCGGAGAGGTCTACATCACTGGGCATCACCCCTACCCGGAGAACATCTTCTGGATCATCGAGTATTCCAATACAAGTTTGCAAAAGGACTTAGAGATCAAGTCCAAAGTCTATGCAGAAGCAGGAATTCGCGAGTATTGGGTGATTAACCTAAAAACTAGGGAGTTGAACATCTTTCGGGATGCAGTAAATGGGGAGTATCAGCATCAAGTTGTATTGACCGATGGCAGGGTTAATCCTCTAGCTTTTCCAGAGGTCGAGGTTGAAGTAGCGAGACTATTGAGACGATAAAAACTCAGAAAACCAGTGAAGATTTAAGTCCCAATTCAGAACGATTATTCCTATTTTTATGCGATCGCGCCCCCCTTCTGTCACCCCAGAACTTCAGCAAAAACTGATTCAGATTCACGATCGTTTATGCCAAGAATACGGCTGTCCAATTCCGTATTTTCATAATCTCGATCCGCTGAGCGAATTAGTTTCAGCGTTGTTATCTCATCGCACTAAAAATGCGGATTCTGCGCGGGCATTCAAACAATTAAAAGCAAAGTTCTCCACTTGGGAGGCAGTCCGCGACGCGCCAGAAAAAGAAATTGAAACCGCGATCGCACCTTGCACTTGGGCAGATCAAAAAGCACTGCGGCTCAAACAAATTTTGCAGCAAATCACTGTCGAGCGCGGCGAATTGTCGATCGAGTTTCTTGCCAATCTCAGCGTCGAAGAAGCTCGAAACTGGCTGGAATCTTTTCCCGGCATCGGGCGTAAAACCAGCGCGGCGGTTCTTGCGTTCAGCAATCTCCGGCGACGCGCCTTACCTGTGGATAGTCATCATCACCGCGTAGCAATTCGACTCGGTTTAATTCCCGAAACGGTGGCGGTTGCCCCAGCTCACGACTTGCTAGAAGCACAATTGCCCGCAGGTTGGACAGCCCAACAGGTGTACGATAACCACGAAGTTCTCATGCTACATGGACAGCGCTGTTGTTTTTACCGCAGTCCCCAGTGCGATCGCTGTGTAGTTCTTTCGCTCTGTCCCTACGGTCAATCCCGTTTAGGGTAATGCTCCCGGCTTATTGCCTTTCCGCAAAGACACGAACACATCATGGCGAGAGGTGCGATCGCTTGTAATCGCAGTAGTGACCCCGATCGATTGCATTGCCTCCAATGCAGCTCGATTTGCGGCGGGAATCTGAAGCAGTGGGAAGTTCTGAAGCTTCAGCACCCGATCCATATCGACGAAGAAATGACCATTGCGGGGATTCAGTTCAGATTGTGTGCTTTTGCGGAATAGCTCATTTTCTGCCAGTGTGGTCGCTGGCTTTGGTAAAAAGGAGCCTGCCACAGGCGCACCGAGCGAGAGAAAAGCGATATTTCCATCGAGCCAACCGCGAGTCACGTTGACGTTCGCAGCAGGCAACGACCAATTCACCACAGCCTGTCCTTCAATTTTCGACTCTTCCACTCTGAAAGCGTATTTGTTTGCCATTACGCCATCAAGTTTTTTCAGTGTTTCTTCTGCGGCGCGTCGATCGCTTGCCTGCACCATCAGCACCAAACTTGCCGGAAAGTTACCAGGCGCACCTTGGGGTGCAGGCAGTAAGCCTAACGAATACTCCCCTTGCATCCAGTCGAGCAAGTCTTTCTCTAAATCAAGCCCGACGGTCGATCGCATGCCTTGCTTCAGTGCTTCTGGATTCACAAGCTGAATCGGATTTGCAGAAACGCCCTGCGAGTAGTCTTGCCAGAACTGCTTCAAATCACCACCAGATGCCATCATTAGCGTGTCTCCGGGTAATCGCGTTGGTATCGATTTTGCGTTATTACTGGTATCAAACTTGCGTTGGCTATCTGGTTTTAACCAGGAGATACTTTTGAATTGAATTCCATCATTTGCAAGGGTTGCAGTTGCCGCTAATCCCTGATTTTGTTGCAGTTGTGCGAGTGTTTGCGGTGGTACTGCTCGACCTGAGGTGGTAGCAGATATATTTGCGGCAGCAGGAATGTTCACGTATAATCGCGCCATTGCATCATCCGATTTAATCTGCGTGAGCGCATCTCCATATCCGGGCGTTTGTGTTAGTGATGCGCCACCTTTCACCGTATCGATCGCTCGATCGATCGCAGTTGGATTGTTGGCAACGAGAATTTGAGTGGTATCTAGAACAGCGATCGAAGCACTTTGTCCCGCTGTATCTTGGGATTCGCGAATCTTTACGCCTTTGTAATCTCGCTCTTTCCAGGTTCCGCCCTTGGTTGCTGGAGATTGCTCCAACACTTCCTTAGCTTTCAGCGCATCGGCGATCGGTAACACCATCACGGTAGGTTGCTGCGTCGGCGGCGTTGCGCTTTGTCCGGGCGGGGGAACACTCACCCCCGCTTGAGGCGGCAGAAATGCCATTGTCACTTCTTTACCAATCCAGGGTTGAATATCGCGCTCATACTCTAAACCCCGACTTCTAAGGAAGCGATCGCGAAACTGCGCCAGACTTTGATCGAATCCGGCTTGCGATCGCGGTGTCCCAAATTCTCGAAGCTGCTGCCACTTGCCCGGATCAGTCGAAACTGACACCACCATCAAAGCATCTTGCGGAATGGCATTTGCTCCGACTGGCATGACGCTAAGCTGCTGTTGACGGGTCAAAGAGAAGTAAGCGATCGTACCCCCGGCAACGAGAGCAGTCGCCGCACCGAGAGTCACAGGTAAGGGAAGTTTTTGCTTTGGAGGGCGGGGTTTAGTGGGGGCGTTCATGAGAAGCAACAGGGTGAGTGGAGTGCCGTAGACACTTTAGCAAAGTCTTTGAAATCTGTGACGAATTTGCGATCGACTTTCCCGCAGCGCTGAGAATTAGCGGGGCAGACTTAAACAACAGAACGATAGAGCGCGATCGGTCGATACAGTGTATCTCTCTGTTGATAAGGTCGATCAAGAGACGCGATCGCGCTTTGCAAAGTTTCTACTTCCATGCAAGTTCCGCCGATCGCGCCCGCCATTGTGGTGATGTGTTCTTCCATCAAGGTTCCGCCAATGTCATTACAGCCCCAGTTCAAGGCTTCCACCGCTCCAGAGAGTCCTAATTTCACCCAACTCGGTTGATGATTCGGAATCCAGTTGCCCAGGTAAATTCGAGCTACAGCCGTTAACAATAACGCATCAGATAACACAGGCTGATCGCGCCCAACGCGACGACGCAGAGGTTTCGGAGCTTCCTGCCCGACAAATGGGAGCAAAATGAATTCTGTGATTCCGGTGTAACCCGATCGTTGCGCCGATTGTTGGAGCGATCGGAGCTTTTCGAGATGCTGAATCTGCTGTTCTGGTGTTTCAATATGTCCAGATAGCATTGTGCTGGTCGTTGGAACACCCTGTTCGTGTGTTGTCCGAACAATCTCAATCCAGGTTTCAGCATCAATCTTCTCAGGACATAGAACCTTGCGAACCTGGTCATCCAGCACTTCCGCAGCCGTTCCGGGCATTGAATCCACTCCTGCATCTCTCAATGCTGCAATTACTTCCGCAAAGGTTAAATGATCCTCTCGCGCAATAAACTGGACTTCCTGCGGTGAAAACGCATGAAGATGTAGCTGCGGAAACTCGGATTTAATTGTATTGACTAGGTTTTGATAGTACCGTAGTGAACTATCGTTAATCTTTGCAGTCAGGTTTAATCCACCCTGCATACAAATCTCAGTCGCACCGCGTCTTACCGCATCTGTCGCTTTCTCTAAAATCTGCGACCAATCTAACCAGTAAGCCCCTTCATCACCCTCATCTCTGCGAAACGCACAAAAACTACAGTGTTGCTCACAGATATTGGTGTAGTTGATGTTGCGATTGATCACATAAGTAACCGTGTCGCCCGATTGTTGATGCCGTAATCGATCGCTCACCTGCCGAATCTGCTCAATCTCTTCGGACTTTGCTTGCAGTAGCCTCACCCCTTCTGCGGGAGATAAATCAATTCCTGAGAGTGCTTTCTCTAAAATTGCGTCAATCATTCTTGCCGTCCTTCATCCAGTGCGCCTAGCAAGCGTAAAACGCGATCGGCATCGTCCAAATTTCCCACAATTCGACGTACCGGACGCGGATACACTTTTATTAGTGTAGGCGTTGCCGAAATCTGATCGGATTCTGCTTGCTCTGGATGCTTGAAAATATCAATCACTTTTAGCGTATATGGGCTATCAAGCGATTGTTCTAGAAGCGCGTGTAAGTTCTGTAAAATTCTTGCTGTTGCAGCACTGTAGCCCGATACGAACAATCGCAACACATAGCCTTGTGGATAGGGAGAGACAGGCGCAGCAGATTGAGGCGGCGGAACTGGCTCATAGCGCATGACTAAATCGTGATTCTCCCAAAGCTGCGGAAATTGAGAACGATAGTTTTCTAGAATCATTGGATCGCAAATTTCTTGCGACGGCGCAATCTGCCAAACTAAATCACCCGCTTCAAACACCCGATTTAACAACGATCGATAGCGAAACACAGGCGGATAGGTTTCTGCGAACACCCGAACCTGCTGCGCTCTCGCATCAAACCAGCAATCGAACGTTGCTGTATAGCAAGGAACGAGGAAATGCGGCGGTTCAGGAAGTTCTAGCGCATCTTGAATTGCAGAACACAAATTTAAGTGCCATCGCCCCTTTTTGTCAGGATCAATGCAGTAGATTAGATCCCCTCCTGGCGTAAAGAGAGCGATGCCTTTGAAAAATGCGGGAATCGATCGGTAAAACTGAGAAGTCAAGGTTAATCACTCGATCGAAGAGATTGCCTTCAGTCTATCGCTGATCGGAGCAAATCACCATCGGATCAACTGTGCCTGAGTGTTAAAAAATTGTCGCCCAATTCCATGAACAACCAGTAGCGTTACCAACACCGTCGCAAATGCCACCATAAACAGCACAACAATTTGAACTGCTGTTGCCTGAATCGGATCTGCACCCCCCAAAAGCTGACCGCTTAACAGTTCTGGCAGGGTTGCCAATCCCACGATCGACATTGTATTAATCACAGGCAACACTCCCGCCCGAATTGCCTCTTTGCGATAGTGCGCGATCGCTTGTTGCGGAGTCGCCCCTAGACTCAAATGCGTTTCAATTTCTAACGTATGAGAATTTAACGCCGTAAAAAACCGCTCCCCTGAAATCGTTGCGGCATTAATCGCCTGAGAAAGAACGATCGCTCCCAACGGAATCAAAAACCTCGGCTCATACCAGGTTTGTGGCTGCGCTACGATCGCTTGAACATACACAACGGTGACAATCGTAGTCATCAAAAACGACCCAATAATCCAAGGTAGAATCGGCAACTTTTGGCTAATCCGATTTCGAGTGACGATCGCGCTGACAATCAACAATACCACCAACACAAACACAATTAAAACTGGACTCTGAGGCGGCGCAAAGACAACCGCTAAAACATATCCCACCACTGCTAATTGAATTACTGCCCGTCCCGCCGCCAGAATTAAGCTGCCTTCTAACCCCAACCGTTGCCACGAAGAAAGCGCAAACGCCGCCAAAATTAATCCGATCGCCCAAACTGCCTGAATCGCCAAATTCATTGATTGAATTTCCCTTGCCTGATATCTTTAGATTCAAGATTTGATGAAACCAATCTCAAACCTTCCCGGTCTAAGAATAAGACCAATCATTACAGGTGCGTGGTACAACCGAGTGAATACAATTCCCCCGTTTGATCTGTCCGAGCAATTCAAATCCATTGGTGCAGAGATTAATCAGGCTGTTTTAGAAGTGCTGGCATCCGGTCGATACATTGGCGGAGCCGTGATCGAGAAGTTTGAAACTCAATTTGCCCAATATATTGGTTCTGAAATTGCGATCGCCTGTAACTCTGGCACGGATGCACTATTTCTCGCCTTTCGAGCGCTTGGCATTGGCGCAGGCGATGAAGTGATTACCTCCCCCTTTACCTTTATCGCCACCGCAGAAACGATTAGCGCAGTCGGTGCCACTCCAGTGTTTATCGACATCGATCCGAATACCTTTAACCTCGACCTCGATCAAATCGAATCCGCTATCACCGCAAAAACGAAAGCGATCGTTCCGGTGCATCTGTTCGGTCAGCCGGTTGATATGACGCGATTGATGGCGATCGCCAACGCTCACAACTTGTTTGTAATCGAAGACTGTGCCCAAGCAACCGGGGCGGAATGGGCAGGAAAACGAGTCGGTAGCATTGGTCAAATCGGCTGTTTTAGCTTTTATCCAACCAAAAATCTCGGTGCCTGCGGTGATGGTGGCGCAATCACAACTAATGATCCAAAGCTTGCAGCGAAATTAAAAATGCTGCGCGACCACGGACGCTATAGCGGCTACTATCACGAAGAATTAGGCGTAAATAGTCGCCTCGATGCGGTTCAAGCGGTAATCTTGCAAATCAAACTCCGCTATCTCGATCGCTGGAACCAACAGCGTCAAGCCATCGCCGACCGCTATCATTGTCTGCTTGCCCCCATTCCTGGAATTACTGCACCTCAGTCGCTTGAGGGGGGCTTAAGCGTTTGGAATCAATACACGATCCGGGTTGAGCACGAGTACTCCGTGCAGCAAAGCTACCGCGACAAGCTCAAGAACGATCTGCAAGCCAAGGGCGTGAACACGATGATTTATTACCCGCTTCCCTTGCACTTGCAGCCTGTTTACAAGTCGCTGGGCTATCAACCAGGGCAACTCCCGGAAAGCGATCGTGCCGCTAATCAAGTCCTGTCGCTGCCCATGTTCCCCGAACTCTCGCACGAACAGCAGAACCAAGTTGTTTACAGTTTGAAAGATTGTTTGGGTTAAAAAGCTTCAGTTCTAGACTGCTTTTATCTGCTGAAAGCCTGATAAAATCACGCATTCGGTAGATAAAAGCGGCTGGATTTTCATGCTGAAAAGTTGTAGTTTTATATACTAGAATGAGATGAAACATAACGAATAGTAATCATCACAGAGCGGTGAGACGGCGGGATAGTCCCGACACTTCCAGTTACTGAATGACCAGTGACTAAATTAGAAGTGGAAAAACGACGAGGGCATCGCTGCGGATGATTGCGACCATCGATCGACAAAGAGGCAGATAATATCGTGGCTCGTACTCCGCTTTTTCAACTCAAACGTTACGACTCAAACGCGATCGCAAACTATTACCGCTTGCGTCCTTGGCTATTCATCTGGAGAGCGCTTCGAGTGACCGCCCTGTTCATCGGGTTTGTTCTAGGCTTGAAGTTTGACGACTGGCGCAGAGTCGTAGAACGTAACAGATTCAAACGCGCCGCCCAACTCCGCCAAATTCTGACGACACTAGGCCCCACCTTCATCAAAGTTGGGCAAGCGCTTTCGACCCGTCCTGATCTGATTCGCCGCGACTTCTTGGACGAACTGACCAAGCTGCAAGATCAGTTGCCCCCATTCTCGACCGACATCGCTTTTCGCATTATTGAAACCGAGCTTGATGCTGATGTCGATGAAATTTTTGCGGAAATTACGCCAAGCCCGATCGCTGCTGCATCACTCGGTCAGGTTTATCGCGCCAAACTCAAGACAGGTGAAGAAGTCGCAGTCAAAGTTCAACGCCCGAACCTTCTCCCAACCCTGACACTCGACCTCTACCTGATGCGCTGGGCTGCGAGTTGGATGGCTCCCTGGCTACCGTTGAACTTAGGACACGATCTCACTCTAATTGTGGATGAGTTCGGCTCCAAGCTGTTTGAAGAAATCGACTATCTCAACGAAGGACGCAACGCCGAGAAATTCGCTACAAATTTTCGCAACGATCCTTCTGTGAAAGTGCCCTCAATCTACTGGCGCTATACGTCTGAGCACGTTCTCGTGTTGGAGTGGATTACAGGCTACAAGCTAACGGATGTCGATAGCATTCGTGCCGTTGGGGGCGATCCAAACGCGCTCATTCGCATCGGTGTCACCTCTGGGTTACGTCAGCTTTTAGAGTTCGGCTTCTTCCACGCTGATCCGCACCCTGGAAACCTGTTCGCTCTGCCAGCCCCGTCCGGCGGGCAAATGGCGTATATCGACTTCGGCATGATGGATCAGCTTGAAGAAGAAGCAAAAGAAACGCTAGTCGATGCCGTTGTTCACTTAATCAACAAAGATTACGTTGATCTCGCACAAGACTTCGTTAAGCTGGGTTTTCTCGCACCCGGCACCGATATTTACCCGATCGTTCCTGCGATCGAATCGGTTCTGGGCGACATAATGGGTGAAAGCGTCGAAAACTTCAACTTCAAAACGATTACTGATCGCTTCAGTGAGTTGATGTATGAATATCCCTTCCGAGTGCCCGCAAAATTTGCGCTGATCATTCGATCGCTCGTTACTCAGGAAGGCTTAGCTCTCACCCTCAATCCCAACTTTAAAATTGTTGAGATTGCTTATCCTTACGTCGCACGCCGATTACTGACGGGTGAATCACCCCGGTTGCGTCGTCGCTTGATCGAAGTGCTGTTCAAAGACGGCAAATTCCAGTGGCACCGGTTGGAAAATATGATTGCGATCGCTCGATCGGACTCTAATTTTGACATTCTTCCGACGGCTCAACTGGGCTTACAGTACCTCTTTTCCGATGAAGGACAGTTCTTGCGTCGTCAGTTGCTGCTTGCGCTGACCGAGGACGATCGTCTCCACACCGAAGAAGTCCAACGCTTATGGCAACTGGTCAAAGATGACATCAAGCCCGCTCGGTTGCTGACTGCCGCATTCGGGGCACTGGCAGAATTATCGCCTGCTGCCGCTCTGATCCCGACCGTCTCTTCTTTGACGGGGGTCAAGTTAGAACGGTAGGATATGGGGACGAAGGACTCCCTTCCTGATGCCCTTACATTCCTATTAATCCACTGTGCAATACTTTTTTCCCCAACCTCCCTACCTTCTGCTCGTTGCTGGACTACTGGCGAGTATTGCCTCCGGACTGGCATTTGAAGCAGTTTTGAAACAATCGGTCAAAGAATGGTCAGAAAATAGATCGACTCGCAGCTTGGCAAAAATGCGTGGGCTGGCGTTGTTTACTCCATTTCTAGGCATGGCGGGCGGTGCCTTTTTCTTTCTTGCTGCAGGGGTCGAAATCTTTGGGATTCCTACCAAGTTTGCCTACGGAGTGTCGTTGCCCCTGACGATCGGGACTGCGTGGCTCGTTTGGTGGCAGTTGGGCAAGATCCTGACGCAGCTAGAGCAGGGCGGTTCAGCGGCTCTAGACCTCGATTCTTGGGGCTAAATTTTAGAACCCTGCTTTATGTCGAAAATAAAGCAGGGTTCTATTGATCCAAAATTACAACGCTTTCAATCCCAGTGTCAGTCAAAATCCGCGTCCGAGTTCCGTGTGGTGAGATTGTGTAAATGGCGCTGCTATTGGTGTAAAAGATTGTTCCACTTGCGGCTAATCGTAGGCTAAAACGCCCTCAGCTAAACCTTCCGGTGTTCCATCGCCCTTCTATAGGGAACGCTTCAAAAGGCTTCGTTTTTTCGCCCTTCCTCTGGCGCGTCTTCATTGGAGACTCACGTTTTGTTAGGTTCACAGATTCTTGTTAGGTTCACAGATTCCTCTATCTCAGATCGGCTGCCGCCTGTGCGATCGCGCCTAACTGCAACCCTGCTGGGTAAGCTCCCTCTTCTTTAATCTGCTTAATCGCCGCCTCAGAAATTCTTAAATTCATCTTGGTCGCGATCGCCTTGACGATATCTCCGCGATCAATCACGCCCGAAACTGCTTCAGCCGGAGACAAGACCGTCACTCGCGGCAAGCTCTGATTCTCCAGCAGTTGAATGACTTCTACGATCGAGGTCGATTCCTGCACTGTGGGAACTTCAGTCAGCGGATGCACAATATCCAGCAGCGTTTTCGTTTCCCACTCGCTCCGCTCAATTCTCTGAAGATCCTCAGTATTGACAACACCGCGATAGCGTCCATTCGACGCGGCATAGTAAATCGGAGCACGAGTTTCACTAATCAAATAGTCGTCCGCAAACTTCCGCAGCGTCATTCCGGCATCAATCACCCGGAAATCTCGCGTCATGGCATCTTCGGCTTTCACCTTCAGCATCGCTTCTTGCAGTTCAGTGATGCGATCGTAAGCACCCGCATTCTGCACCACAAACCATCCAATCAGTGCCCCCCACAGTCCGCCACCATAAGGTAGACCTAGATTTCGCGTTACCCCAAACGCATCTGCCAAGCCCCAGACGATCGCAACCGTCCCTAGAAATCGTCCCACTTTCGCAGCCGTGCGGATTCCTTTAATCTGACTGCCTGTGAGCTTCCAGACGATCGCCTTTAGCACCTGCCCCCCGTCCAACGGCAAGCCGGGGATCATATTAAATAACGTCAGCACAAGATTAATCGCCGCCAAATCGCGAAACAGAACACCCAAGGGCATCTCTGCATTCGGTACCAGTAGCGTTACCAGTGTTAACAGCAGAAACAAGCTGAAGCTGACTGCTGGACCTGCGATCGCCACTTGGAAAGCTTTTCCGGGCGTTTTTGGTTCTTGAGCGATCGCTGCAATCCCACCAAAGAAGAACAGCGTAATCGACTGAACCCGAATTCCTTGCAGCTTTGCAACTAAGCTATGTCCCAATTCATGCAGTAGCACCGACGCAAACAACAATAGCGCCATTGCAAAGCCCGTTCCCCAGGCAACAGGGCTACCCCAATCAGGATAGCGATACTGCCACCGCAGCGCATTACTGAGGGTGACGAACACAAGGATAACAAACCAGGACGGGTCGATAAGCAAGGGAATGCCAAAGAGTGACCCAACTCGCCAACCAGATTGCATGAATGGTTTTCCTAAAGTGTGTGTCTATTTCAAGCATACGAGATGAAATCGATGTAGCGGGGGTGAGATAACCCAACCTTAAGGAAGATTCAGATTGCATCTAGGGCTTGATCGGCTGCGGTTGAATCGAGATCGGGAAGCAATTGCTCTGAGTGCATCAGTGAAACTTCCGACTTAGAGTCGATCGATGCTTGAGCCTGGATCAAAGCGTGAAATCCGCCACACAGTAATAAGCGATCGCCCGCCTGAAGATCTAGGGTTTCTTCTGGAAATCGAATCAGCTTTCCATCTCGTCGAATGGTTTGTACAGAAATATTATATTGGCGCTGTAAATTCAATTCGATCAGCGTTTTGCCCACCAGCGGACTTTCTGCGGGAATTTGTAGCCACTGACAAGATGAATTCGTAGATGGGACTGCGGCTTCTCCTTTTGCCAATTGATCAAAAGCTGCAACCTCATCGGGCGCACCGACAATGAGTAGACGATCGCCTTGTTCTAGTGTGGTTTGGCTATCTGGATAGTCGATTTCCGCCCCGCCTGCTCGTCGAATTGCCATTACCGTAATCCCAGTTAAACGGCGAACATCAGTTTCTCCGATCGACATTCCTAATAAGGGCGAAGCCTCGGATAACGCATACCAACGGCTATTCATTTCATTTGCTGCGGCTTTCAGAGCGCGTGAAATCTCTTCAGAACGCTGATCGGGACGCAACTCCAAATAGTGTGAATTTCGGATTAACTGTACTTCGCGCTGAATGGCTGGGGTTGGTAAACCCATGCCTGACATTAAATGGGCAGACAGTTCTAAACTGGTTTCAAATTCAGGCTGCACCACCTCACGCGCCCCTAGCTGGTACAGCAATTCAATATCTTTATCTCTGTTGGCTCTTACCACCAAATCCAGATCAGGAGCAATCTCTAACGCTCGCTTCACGCATAATCGCGTACTCATCGCATCTGGAAGCGCGATCGCCATGCCCTGCGCTTGGGCAACTCCTGCTTTTTCTAAGACATACGAACTCGCTGCATTACCGTAGATGTAAGGAATTCCCGCTTCTCGAACCTTTTGGATCTGCGCTTCAGATTGATCAATCACCAGAACGGGATAATGTCGATCGCGCAGCAACCGCACGATATTGCGTCCGATTCGACCATAACCGCAAACAATTACATGATCGTGAATTGGTAAATCCTCAGAAATTGCCAGCGGCTCATCTGATTGTTCCAGGTATTTTGCCAACCAGGGGATCGATTCTCCCCAAGCGAACAGTTTTGGTACGAGTCGCAGCACGAACGGAGTTAACACGAGCGTCACCGCCGTTGTCCCCAGAATTAGCAGGTAAACTTGGCGTGAAACGATGCCGAGCGTCTGTCCCTCACTTGCAAGCACAAACGAAAATTCTCCGATCTGAGCCAGTCCTAATCCAGCAATCAAAGCGGTTTTTAGGGGATACCGAAAGATGCGAACGAGCGGCGTAATGATCAAAAACTTGCCAACAAACACGAGCGCGACCAAGCCGAGAATGAGTTCCAAGTTGTTCCAAAGAAACACGGGATCGATCAGCATCCCGATCGAGGCAAAAAACAGCGATGCAAAAATGTCTCGCAATGGCTCTACATAAGTGAGCGTTTGATCTGCATATTCCGCTTCTGAGATCATCAAGCCTGCAACAAAGGCTCCCATCTCGATCGACAATCCCAAGTGCTCAGTAAGAAGTGCGATCCCTAGACACAGCGCTACTACCCCCAGCAGAAATAATTCGCGGCTCTCTGTTTTTGCCAGTAGCCGCAACAGCGGCGGAATCACCCAAATCCCAGCCGCGATCGCACCGAGCGCAAACAGTCCCGTCTGAATCAGCGCCCAGCCGATCGCCAATCCCACTTGTTCCGCAGGCTGATCCAATGCTGGCAACACCGCCAACATCAACCCCAGCGCCAAATCCTGAACGACCAGAATTCCTAACATCACTTGTCCGTGTGGCGTTCCGGTCTCGTTGCGCTCCATCAAGCACTTCAGCACCACAGCCGTCGAAGAAAGAGACAGGATTGCACCTAAAAATACGCCCTGCGTCGGTGACGTGACCCATCCCATTGCCAGCGCCACTAAAGTCGTCACCAGGATCGTTAGCGCAATTTGCAGCCCACCTCCGCCGAGACTAATGACTTTGACTTTTTTAATTTCAGAGAAAGAAAATTCAACCCCTAGCGCAAATAACAGAAACGCTACTCCAAACTGCGCCAGCGTTTCCACCTGCACCAATTCTTTAATTAACCCAAGTCCCGTCGGACCCACAATCACACCCGCTACCAAATACCCCAGTAGCACAGGTTGCTTTAACAGCGCAGCCATCAGTCCACCCGCTGCTGCTGCTGCCAAAACTGAAACAAGATCAACAATGAGCCGAAAGTCTTCTTGCACAGGTTTCTATAAATATTAGAAAAGTATCACAGTCTATTAACATCACTTTACAAGGAATCGGGAACTTCTGGAGAGAACCGCGTCTGCGAATCTGCTTGGAGCGCTCTGATTTGCAAGGGATACGGTAATCTATAGAGAAGCGATCTGTAGACCGACAATTTGAATCTAATCCGACTCCACCTTCGTGGTGTTTTAGTCGCTGAAAGCTACGATCGACTCTCTATTTGTTCGCACCCGTTCTGAGAGTGCTAATTCATGACGATGCAGGCACCCACCCATTCAACCCTCGACGCTAACGTGCCACTCCAGATTTTACTGTTCGTCGATCAGCGTCCCGCGTCACGCGAACAGATTCGTCAGATCCGCGGCTTTCTCAACGATCGGAGTGCTGAATGTCCGTTTGAGCTTGAGATTGTCGATGTGGGTGAGCAACCCTATCTTGCTGAGCATTTCCGTCTCATTGCCACCCCAACGCTGATTAAACTCCACCCCGAACCGCGCCAAACTCTGACAGGTAGTGATCTGATCGCTCAACTGAGAAATTGGTGGTCGCGCTGGCAAAGATCTGTCGAAGACATTACCAATTCTTCCCAAACTACAACAGCGCCCGATTCTGTAGGAGTCGCTTCGATCGGGCACTCGGCCGAACTGATGAAGCTGAGCGATGAAGTTTTCCGGTTGCAGCGCGAAAACGAGAATCTTCAAGCACAGCTCCACTTTAAAGACCAAATTATTTCGATGCTGGCGCATGATCTTCGCAATCCCCTGACTGCCGCATCAATCGCGATCGAGACTCTGGAAATTGCTCATAAACAAGCAGATGGGCAACCGTCCCGACTCACACCCGCAATGACAGCCAACTTGCTTAAACACGGACGGACTCAAATTCGGACGATCGACCGGATGATTACGGATATCCTACAGGCTGCAAGGGGAACGAGTGCGGAGCTGCATATTCAGCCAGAGAAGCTAGACCTCGGCGCACTGTGTCAGGATGTGCTCCTTAGCCTCGCTGATCGGATTCAATCAAAACAGCAGCACATTGAGACCGATATTCCTTCTGACCTACCGATCGTCTATGCCGATGCTGAACGAGTGCGACAGGTGATCGTGAATATTTTGGACAACGCAATCAAGTACACTCCTACAGCCGGAACGATTCAGATCTCAATTTTGCACCGGACGGCACAGAAAGTTCAGGTCAGTATTTGCGACAACGGGCCGGGAGTTCCGCTAGAAAACCGCGATCGCATTTTTGAGGATCATTACCGCTTGCAGCGAGATGTTGCCCAGGAAGGTTACGGTATCGGCTTATCGCTGTGTCAGCGGATTGTGCGGGCGCACTACGGTCAAATTTGGGTTGATTCGGTTGCAAATCAGGGCAGTTGTTTTCATTTTACGCTTCCTGTTTTTCGGATTTAACTTTGCCTGTTTGCAGAAATTTCTAGATTTCAGTAGTTGCACTGAAGGCAGAATTTGTGTGACTGTCACATCAATTTATTCTGCTTCAAAATTTGATGTTGCTCCAGCTTTTAGCGGTCAAATCGAAATTCATAATTTTTCTTGGGATGAGCTTTATGAATAGAAAATATTGCTCTCAGTACACCAAATCTTTAAATTTGGGTTTTCATTAGAACAAGGCACGGAGATAATTCAAGCTTTCTGATAAAACTAACTTAGAAATCTCGGTATCTAAAAATTGTAAAAAATAGTACATAACCATTCGACCTTTACTGAAAGCCCTGTTTCTTAGTAATAGTGAGAAACCTAAAAAATTGACATTTGCATGACAATTCAGAAAGCTTATTTTGTAATTCTTTTCTAATGATGATCTCTAAAGCTTTGCTTAGAGATTAACTAGCCAGTTACTTTCTCCGTATTTCCCCTCAAGAAGTGCCTTGGATCACAAGAAGTACTAGGAACATTCCGCTTGATAATTGACAAGTTAAAATTCAAAGAACACTTCATCAATTCATTACACAAGAAACTGCACTAAAAATAGGAATTCCAATCCAGCAATACCTTTTTTTGTTTTTGAGCCTGTTGCTTTAAAGTATTTGTGAAAACTGGTGTTATTACGGTACTACTTTCAAAGTTACTCGCCTATAAATGGGCATAAGCGCTGTACGCAGCTAAATTTCTTCAGCCTGATTTCATCGCAATGCCGTGAGATTTGTGTAGCTGTTTCAGCGATATCGCTGATTTGAGTTCCTTCTCAGGAATGCTAAGTTCGAGCAGCAGAGGATTGTTTTCTTTGATCTTGCTCGATCGCGCTCTGGAGCAACTTATTCCAGGAATTACTGAAGGTGCATTGAATCGTTTGCAATACTTTGGTGGAATTTTGCCATTGTCAAGCCCGGTCTGAACTATCAACCACTATTCACATCATGGGACTGCTTGGGTAGATGAATTACGATCCTTTAGAATGCAACGTCACCCCCTCGGAAGTGGGTGTCTACGAATGCGAAGTTCACCTGAAATTTAGGCTGATCGAAGAGAAGTCTGTTTTGAGTAATCCAGAACAACTGCTTGAGTTTCTGCTAGATGCTTACGCGTGTGGTGCCGATGAGTATTTAGAACCCGTTGCGGCAGAGGTGAAAGCGAAAGAGATTTCTGAGGTTACGGCTTCTCCGCAAATGCGTCGCCGTTTAATCCGTCTTCGCAACTCAAAGGACTAGAACTACCTGAAGCGTTGAGTGTCAAACAATAAGACCGAGAAAAAGAGCTAATTTAATGGCTCTTTTTTTGCATGAGGGATCGATTGATCGCACAATAGTAAGGAGTGATCCTTAAGAGTGCCCATGAACTCAGCATTATCCGACGCTAAAAACTTAATTTCTGATTTGATCAGTCGGTATCGGCACCGAGTCGATTACTTAGCGATTCGGCTCGAAGCAGCAGAAGGAACAGATATCCTGCTGCGGGGTCACAAAATCGAAACGCTGAGCGAGGGCATTTCGATCGGCGGACAAGTCCGGGCTTGCTATAAGGGCGGCTGGGGATTTTCAAGCTTCAATCAGCTATCAAGTTTGAAAGAGCGAGTCGAAGATGCGATCGCAGCCGCACGATTGGTCGGAACCGATGAAACGGTTTTAGCCCCGGTTGCGCCGATTCAAGACGAGCGATCGCTATTGCTCACAGGAACTAATCCGCGCCAGATTCCGCTCTCCGAGAAGAAGGCGCTTTGTCAACATTACGGAGAAATTCTTCGCAGCGTTGATCCCCGCGTTGCCACGATTTCCGTCCGGTATGGAGACAGCGCTCAACGCATGATTTTGGCAACTTCAGAGGGTAGTTTGATTGAGCAGTCTTGGGTCGATCTGGAGATGCGATTTGCGGCAACGGCACGTAATGGTGAAACGGTTCAAACTGGGCGGGAAACGGTCGGGTCGCGCAAAGCCTACGAAGATTTATTAAACCTCGATCCCCAGGTACAAGAGGCAGCACAACGAGCAGTGAACTCTCTTGCGCTTCCGCCCGTCAAGGGTAACGCTTATACAGTTGTGATTGATCCGATTTTGTCGGGCTTGTTTGTGCATGAAGCGTTTGGGCATTTGTCTGAAGCAGACATGGCGTATGAGAACCCTGATATTTTAGAAGTGATGAGTATTGGGCGACGATTTGGATCGCCTGAGTTGCAGATTTATGATGGAGCCGCGATCGAAGGCCACCGAGGCAGCTATTTTTACGACGATGAAGGCGTTCCGGCAACGACAACCCAACTGATCAAAGATGGGATTCTGGTGGGGCGCTTACATTCCCGCGAAACCGCAGGCAAGTTAGAGGAAGCACCCACCGGAAATGCTCGCTGCTTGAACTATCACTATCCACCGATCGTGCGAATGACAAATACTTGGATCGAGCGCGGCAAAACCCCTGTGAAGGATTTGTTTCAGGATATCAAAGAAGGAGTCTATGCCCGCAATTGGATTGGTGGTATGACGAACGGAGAAATGTTCACCTTTACAGCGGGTGAAGCCTGGATGATTCGTCAGGGTGAAATCGCGGAACCTGTGCGGGATGTGACGCTCTCCGGAAATGCGTTTAAGACATTAGCAGACATTGAAGCGATCGGCGATGACTTTTTCTGGGATGAGTCGGGGGGGTGTGGCAAAGGCGGACAGAGCGGATTAGCGGTGGGATGCGGAGGCCCCAGTTTAAGAATCCGTGATGTCGTGGTGGGTGGAGAAGCGATCGATGATTGATGCAGCTTAATAGTTTGCTCTCAGCACTCCGTTCATGAAGCTGAACACACTATCCAACCAGCCAATCGTGTTGATAATATCTTCAACCAATCGGGGCGGTTGGGAAATTAGGGTATCGAGCGCAATCAGCCGATCGAAATCAATCTGAACATCACTCGATCGCTTTTGTCCCTGAGCGTCATAGAACTCAACACCCGCGAGCTGCATGATTTTGATTAATTCTTGTGCAATGATGCCATATCCGATCGTTGTTGCATGAATTCCATCAAGCGAGAACAATCCCCCCTGCAATCGTCCCTGTGCATTTGATCGGAAAAATCGCGAATCCGGTACAGGCTTCAACGCTTGCAATGCAGGCGGCAATTCATAGGGCACCCACCACTCCGGCTGCACTCGTGGTTGGTCAAAAAAGCGACGTGCCGCTAAACGATCGAGCAACTCCACCATTTCAAACAGATACCAATCTCTGCCCTGCTTGCGACCTTCTCGCACCACATTCACGATCGCATCATTGTATTGATCAATTGCACTATCGATTGATCTGGCTTCATTCGCAGTTAAGTGAGGATGTTTTGCTGGATTAAACGACTTATCTTTGATCCAGAACTGTGTGTAGTAAGGAAAGTATCTTGATTCGGATACCACTTTTTCGCCCACACCCCGCGCAAACGGCGCGATCGTTACATGCGGAACAGTACACCAAATCACATGACGAGCGCGAATCTGCTTCACCTGCTCCACCATCAGATCAAGCTCGGCTTGAAAGTGAATGGGTCGCCAAACCGTGTAGCGATCGTTGACATCCATATCATCGTAGCCAACATCCGACCATTCCACCTTGAATGTTAGAATGCTTCCTAACGCATTGTTTGAGCCAATAAAAATAATCAGCGTTTCGATTTCTTCATTCGATAATGCTTGTGCAGCTTGAAGCGGCGATAATGCTTGTCCTTCCTGATTTCGTGCAGTATTGAGAACGCGAATTGCAGCCCGCTCATTGTGATGAGCAACCGTCTGTTTAATGAAGTTATCTTTGGGCAGGTTATCGCGTAAAACTTCAAGACAGATATCTGCATTGCGAGACATCGTATTCCGTAAATCCCAACCGTACACGGCTAAATTGTGGTTGATTTCACCTTGGGCTGAGAACTGAGATCCTGCACCCTGCTCCCAAAAGTCTTCAGTACGATCGAGAAAACTCCGCACATTCAACAGCCCAAATGGAACTTCCCACCATTTCAGGTGTCCACCATACTTCATCTCTAAGCTACGAGCGATCGATTCCAGATTAAGCGGCAGCCCAGAACCTGGACTATCGTAAGTGGGATAGCGGAAGTCTTTCCAGCCCAATTCGTGAGCAATCATCGCGGCATAGGAAAGATGAGTCTGAAAGATTGCTCCACTTTGAAAGCCATGAGTTAGCGAATCGCCGATCGTCACTAATCGATGCTTTGGTGTACTTTGTCGATCAGCTTGAACTGGAATTCCCAAAGTTGGATCAGACTCTGGTTGACGCGGCTCGGCTCGAATCACCACATCTGGTGGCGTTTTTGGATCAAGCATGGCTGAAATGACAGTTTTTTCCACGATCCTTGCCTCCAAGCGCATCAATGTATCAATACATTCAAGTAAACAAACAATGTTCTACTTTGGCTAATTTCTCAATCTATGTTTACTGAAACTTCTTAAACGTCTCTCTCCTCAGGGGGATACTCTATCTAAATAGAGGGAACTTAGGATAGATCCATCTACTTCAAGTTCTACCCTAAAATCGCCTTACCAATTAAAAACTTGCAGCAACATCACGCTCGGTGGTGACTGATAGTTCATTATAATAATTGAGGCTTGGCAATAGGCATGATTCGAGTCATATTGATTGAAGACCACGACCTAACCCGCGTTGGCATTCGAGCCGCTCTACAGCAGCGTGAGGGCTTTGAAGTAATTGGAGATGCGCGTGATGCTAAGTCGGGATTAAGACTACTCAGAAGCTCTCATCCTGATGTTGCGATCGTTGATATCGGTCTACCGGACTCGACTGGAATTGATCTCACGCAGCAATTTAAGCAGGCGCAAGCTCAAGGTGAATGTCCCAACACGAAAATCCTGATTATGACCATGCAGGACAGCGAGGATACGGTACTAGCTGCATTTGCGGCTGGAGCTGATTCTTACTGCATGAAAGATGCCAGCATTGATAAGCTTGCTCAGGCAATTCAAACAACTGCTAGCGGTAATGCTTGGATTGATCCGGCGATCGCTCGTGTTGTTCTTTCCCAAACACAAAAATCATACGGTTCAGGGCAACAGTCTGCTGAAGCACCTACCATTTCAATCAACCGTCTGTCGGATGAAGACTTTATTCCTGCTTATCCTCTGACTGAGCGCGAATTAGAAGTGTTAAAGCTAATTGTAGAGGGTTGCAGCAATGCTCAAATCGCAGAAAAGCTATATATCACTGTTGGAACAGTAAAGACTCACGTTCGCAACATTCTAAATAAGCTTTGTGCAGACGATCGTACACAAGTGGCAGTCCGCGCTTTGAGAACTGGCTTGGTTCAATAGTTCAGCTTAATATTTTTAAAGGGTGTATCCTGAATGAATTCGTAACTTGAGTTCATTTAGGATGCACTCTTATTCGTTTAAAGCGTCTGTCGCGCTGTGACAATCAAGCAGTCAGGGCTTCAATGCTGGATAACAATTGCGACAAATCGATCGGCTTTTGAATATATCCATTTGCACCCGCATCTAAGCCAGGTTGAACCTGCACCTTGTCGTGAGCCGAGATCAGCAAAATTGGAGTTGTGCGATCATTCGATCGAATCTCTTGCGTCACTTCTAACCCATTCATTCCGGGCATCATGACATCGAGCAAGACCAGATCCGGGTTGCAAAGCTGAAATTGATTTAATGCAGCACTACCACAGTTTGCGACTTCAACTTCAAACCCTTCTGCTTCCAAAAACACTTGTAGCAATAGCAAATTATCTGCGGTATCATCCACTGCTAAGATTCGTCGCCCCTTTCGCTCTAACACTGCTTTATCCCTGTACTTCTTTAAATTAATAATTGCTCCAAGACAAGCTTAGATATTTTGATGATTGCTTTTCTTTTCTCAAATACAGTCATACCGGGGAATGATCTTCGCTCAATCTTTCGTCTGGATTGTGGTCTATCTCTTCAGAGCCTTATCGATCGTGCAAGCATTCTCTAGTGTAGTGATGGTTCTAAATACTGTAGGAGAAGTTTTATGACAGCAAGTATCGAACAGCCCAAGAGCAGAAATGGTGCACTTTGGTCGGGTATTTTATTGATTGCATTAGGAATTGGTGCTGTTGTTGCGCCTGTGTTCTCGACGTTCGTGAGCGAAACCTGGATTGCATTAATTATTCTGTCAGCAGGGTTCACCAAGCTCGTCTATGCAGTGCAAACTCGCAATCAAGGCGGCTTTCTCTGGAAGATCCTTTTAAGTGCGCTGTATATTGCAACTGGAATTATGCTGTTTGTGTCTCCTCTAACCGGAGTATTAACGCTGACCTTGCTCCTCGGTAGCTTCTTGTTAACAGAAGGTGCATTTGAGCTGATTTTGGCGTTCCGTATGCGCGAACAGAAAAATTGGTTCTGGCTGTTAGGCAATGCAATTATCACTGCTGGATTGGGCGCATTGATTTGGTCTCAGTATCCGTCTAACGCGCCTTGGTTGCTTGGAACGTTGGTGGGTGCCAGCATTTTTGCAAGTGGTCTTTCGCGGGTAATGTTCTCGCTGAATCCACAGGCGCAGTCTGAAACTCCTGCGACCTCTGCCTGATAGCAGATCTCTAAATAACTCGCTACAGACCTTGGTAAAGAGGCGATGCATCGTCTCTTTACGAGGCTACTGATCTTTGACTCAATCTAATCCACGGGTAGGATCATGCCCTCGCGTGCTAGCAGACTGTTTGGAAACACCGATCGCACCTGAGCTTCTACCGAGTCGAGAAAATCATCATCATGATTGGGGTCGTGGTGGAACATCACCGCTTGTTTCACGCCTGCTGCTTTTACAACTTTCAGGGCTTCTTGCCAAGTAGAGTGCCCCCAGCCAATTTTGGGCGATTTTTCGTCGTAGTATTCTTCGTCGGTGTAGCAGGCATCGTAGATTAAAACGTCGGCATTCCGGGCAAGATGCACTAGATCGGGATCGATGTGATCGGGGTAATGCTCAGTATCCGTTGCATAGACGACTGTTTTACCTTGAAAAGTAACGCGGTAGCCGATCGCAGTATTGGGATGATTCAAACGACCGGTTTCAATCTGAATATCATCGAGTTCGATCACATCTCCCACTGTGACATCCGTAAATTTTAGATCCGACTTCATCACCTGCATCGGTACTGGAAAATTGGGATGATGCATCTGGTCACTGAGGCGTTGCTGCATCGTTGCACCGTTGGGAGCGATCGCGCCATAGATGTGAAAACAGTTGCCGGGAATAAACGCTGGAATGAAGAATGGAAAGCCTTGAATGTGGTCCCAGTGGGAGTGCGAAAAGAAGAGGTGCGCTTCCACTGGCAGTTGCTGCATCATTGATTTTCCAAGAACGCGCAGCCCAGTTCCGCCATCAAAAACGAGGCGTTTCCCGCCCACGCGCATCTCGACGCAAGAGGTATTGCCACCATAGCGCACGGTTTCGTTTCCCGGTACAGCAATGCTGCCTCGAACGCCCCAAAAATGGATGTGAAAATCAGAAGACTGGGTCATCGCTGAATTCAAAGTTGCTTCAAGTGCTTGTCAAAGCAATCTAGATGAAGAAGGCTTCAGCTTGGTATTGCTTACAAGCAGGATTTAGTGTGATGCCGTTCCGAGAAACGGTGGGAGAGGTGCCCTGTGTTTAGGCTACCCATTCGATTCTTGGGGATAGCAGACTGAGATGGATTATAAGTGCGGATGCAAAAAAAGGCTCAGGAATTTTCCTCAGCCTTTACAGTCGATCGATGCGATGGAGTTTAGTTTGCGGCTTTGATGCACTGCTCAACGAGGGGCAGCACTTTATCTACGTCTTGCCAGCCCAGGATCTCTGTCACTTTCTTCTCTAGATTTTTGTACGTTCTAAAGAATTCTGCCACTTCGTCTAAACGGTGCTGGGGAAGGTCTTTGAGCGATTTGATATTCGTATAGCGGGGATCTTTGTCGGGAACGCAGAGGATTTTTTCATCACGATCGCCGCCGTCGATCATTTCGAGCATTCCAATCGGGCGGGCTGCGATCACACAGCCGGGGAAGGTGGGCTGATCCATGATTACCATGCCATCAAGCGGATCGCCATCGTCGGCGAGCGTGTTGGGCACGAAGCCGTAATCGAACGGGTACATCACTGAGGCATAGAGGACGCGATCGAGAGCGAAGGCGTTGAGGTCTTTGTCGAATTCGTATTTGTTCTTACTGCCTGCGGGGATTTCGATCAGAACGTTGATCAAGCCCGGTTTCGGTTGGGCGGGAATGCGAGATAAATCCACAGCGGTTCTCCAAGCTAAACAATTTCACCATTCTGAATTGTAGGGGAGAGCGGTTATGCCAAAAAGAGTTTGTAGGCGGGATTTTGGTTTTCGTCCCAGTAGCGGTAGCTGATCGAGTCAAGAAATGCCTGCCAATCGGTCATTTCATCGGGTGGAACTTGCACGCCTAACACAATGCGCCCATAATCAGCTCCGTGATTGCGATAGTGGAATAGGCTGATGTTCCAATCAGGGCGCATTGAGGTGAGAAACTTGATCAGCGCTCCGGGACGTTCGGGAAACTCAAATCGATAAAGGACTTCGTGTTCAGCTAAGGGCGATCGTCCGCCGACCATGTGCCGCAGATGTAATTTGGCGAACTCGTCATCGGTGAGATCGATCGTCTTAAATCCGTTGGCTTCAAAGGTTGAAACCATTTGAGCCGCATCCGATCGACCAGAGACTTGCATTCCCACAAAGATATGAGCGATGCTCTCATCAGCGATGCGGTAGTTGAATTCGGTAATGTTCCGTCGTCCGAGTAGATCGCAGAACTTGCGTAAACTGCCGCGCTCTTCGGGAATCGTGACCGCAAAGATCGCTTCTCGGCGTTCTCCGAGTTCTGCGCGTTCTGCCACGAATCTGAGGCGATCGAAGTTCATGTTCGCACCGCAGGCAATCCCGATCAGCGTTTGATCGGTGATTTGCTCGCGTTCGACGTAGGCTTTGATCGCTGCAACTGACAAAGCTCCCGCAGGTTCAAGGATTGATCGCGTGTCTTCAAACACATCTTTAATCGCCGCACAGGTGTCATCGGTATCGACCAAAATCATTTCGTCTACATACTGCTGGCACAATCGAAACGTTTCGACTCCGACTTCTCGCACAGCAACACCATCGGCAAACAAACCGACATTCGGTAATTTGATCCGATATCCGGCTTTGAGCGATCGCGTCATCGCATCGGCATCGACTGGCTCAACTCCGATAATTTTCGTCTGAGGGCGGAGTCGTTTGATGTAGGCTGCTACACCGGAGATCAAACCGCCACCACCGATCGCGACAAATACAGCATGAATCGGTTGCTGATATTGCCGTAGAATTTCCATACCGATCGTGCCTTGTCCCGCGATTACGTCTGGATCATCAAACGGATGGACAAACGTTAATCCCTTTTCTGCTTCTAGCTGGCGGGCATGGGCATAAGCATCATCGTAGGTGTCACCGTGCAGCACAACTTCGCCACCCCGCGATCGGACTGCATCGATTTTGACTTGCGGGGTTGTCACAGGCATGACGATAATCGCGGTGCTTCCCAGTCGCTTTGCACCAAGGGCGACTCCTTGAGCATGATTTCCAGCCGAAGCCGCAATCACCCCTTGAGCGAGAATTTCCGGGGGTAGCTGCGCCATTTTGTTGTAAGCGCCGCGCAATTTGAACGAGAAAACCGATTGCATATCCTCGCGTTTGAGTAGCACTCGGTTATTGAGTCGAGCCGAGAGGTTGGGCGCAAATTCGAGGGGGGTTTCCTGAGCCACATCGTACACACGGGCATTGAGAATCCGCTCTAGGTAGTCACCAGACATAGGAGTTAACGCTGAGGAAGATTGCTGAATCCTCATTGTACGGGGTGAGGGGCATCGGCAAGCCTCAGTCGGGAATTTGATCGGGATCGATTCCCAGCGATCGCAGATATTCTGCCAGTCGATCGGCACGTTGGCGTTCTTGATCTGCAAGCCGTTTGAGTTCAACTGGGCTGAGAAAGCGATCGCCGTCGGGTCGATAAATCACAAAATCTTGAAATGTCAATTCAAACCGAATGCCTAAGCGTGGACTAATCCAGCCATTGATTTGTTGAATTTCGCTGAGAGCCGAGCCTCGACGAATCCAGCCTGTTAAGTTGTTGCGATAGGGATTATAGAGATAGTATTCTTCGACTCCGTAGGTTTGATAAAACTCAAACTTGCTCGACATCTCCTCACCTGTAGTGCCGGGTGAAAGAATATCAAATACAACTTGTACTGGAATATCTTCCTCTTCCCACTGTCTGTATGCTCCTCGTCTTCCCTTTGGTCGCCCGAATGCAATTAGCACATAAGGAATACGAAGTCATAGCAGTGGCTCAACAACGGAGATATTCTAAATTGTAGTCGATCGTTGTTTTTGAGTTTTATGAGCAATCAGCGCATCTATCTACCATTTACAGGGAGCGATCGAACATTAAGTCTAGGATTGCAGCCGCTTAAGGTAGAAGATTGGATCGAGATGGATGATCAGCTTGTGCCTTACTTGCAGCGTAAGACAGAACTGTTAGAAACGAACTATATAGAAGTGTTTGCAAGTTTGCCAGGAACACAGTTGGCGCAGCAGGAAGTTTTGGAGCTATTGATTGATCATCTATTACGCTACTTTCCAGAACAGTACGATCGCGCTTCAGAAACAATCACGGTCAAAGCAACCAATCAAACCTGGAACATTGCTGATTTTAGTCAACCTTTGGATCTTGCAGGGCGATTAGTTCAGGAGGATTTTTGTTTGATGCAGCCGAGCGATCGGGGTTACAGTCTTGCCGCAGCATCGTTGTGTTTTCCGTTGCGGTGGAGATTGTTAGAGAAGCTTGGAAAACCAATGATGCAGATTCATCATCCGGTGCCGAACTATCCAGAGCAGTTGGGGAATCCGGTCGATCGATTGTTCGATCGATTAAAGGTCGATTGTCCAGTGTTCCGAGTGAATTGGAGCATTGTTGAGACTCCAGAGTTGTATCTAGGTCATCAAAGTCATTCCAATATTGCACCTGTAGAACTATCACCAAGCAATCTTTGGATTCGAGTCGAGCGTCAAACATTGCGGCGATTAGAACAATCACAGTGGATATTGTTCACAATTCGGACTTACCGTTATCCACTCACTATCTTGAAAGAGCAGCGTGATTTGGCGATCAGGTTAAGGTCGATCGTGCAGCAGCTTTCACCAGAGATGCAGCTTTACAAGAACTTGCTGCCGATTCGAGAAACATTACTAACTTTTCTAGAAGCGGTGCAGAACTAGCTGGGCGCGATCTTGTGGCGATCGAAAAAAATTATCCTGTTTGGAATCCAAATGGGAAACCCATCCGTACTCTTGGAAACTCTCCTCGATCTGCTGTGCTTCATACCAAATTAATTTGTTAATGCTACAGATCCTTCGCCCCCTAAATCCCCATTCTGGGGGACTTTGAAAATCCAATCCTTCTTGAAGTCCCCCACTCGTGGGGGATTTAGGGGGCTTCCAAGATCTGTAGCGATTAAAGATCAATTTGGTATTACGCAGGAGTCGGATGAGTGATTTTTGACCTCGCCATTTTCGACCTCGTTTTAGAGCAATACAACCATGAACAAGCCCAAACAACTTCTTCGTTCTCTTTTTTTCAGTACGATCGCCTGTGTGATTGCAGTCAGTATTTCGATCTTTTCCCAACCCGTTCAGAGTCAAGAGACTGCTGTATTCACGACCGCGCAGAGTTTTGAAGTTGCATCAGAAGCATTACACCAAGCCGAGAGCGCTTTGATTGCTCAGGGCATGATGGAAAGCACCCCCCTAACCCGCTACGTTGCAGTTCTGACGAAAGATGAGGTGATGCCGATGGCTTCATCTAGCGGTGCTTTTGGTGCGGCAGGCGCAGTGCTTGTGGGCGATCGCCTAATTGTCCGGGGTGACTTTAGCAATCTATCGAGTCCGCTTCGTGATTATGCAACCGATCCGCTCAATCCGCCTAACCCCAACATCACGTCGGGTGTGCATATTCACCGGGGCGAACCGAATGCGAATGGCCCGTTCCAATATGCACTCCAGGTTAGTCCCAGCGAAAGTGGCTTGCAAGGTCGGCTGATGGGGGAATACACGCTGACTCCTGAACAGCTACAGGCTTTGGCGAATGGCAAAATGTACGTGGATATTCACACGAAGCAAAATCGCGGTGGCGAACTACGCGGCATCTTCAAGCCGTACTAAATTGGTTAGTCCGCACTGGTCAGCCTGTGGAGTAGAAACGCCACGCACTCGCAGCGTTTCTACGATTTGATACCAAGTCAATTCGTGAATGCTACAGATCCTTCGCCCCCTAAATCCCCCATTCTGGGGGACTTTGAACTCGGAGTTTTGGCTCGAAGTCTCCCATTCATGGGGGATTTAGGGGGCAGAAGATTTCTGCGGTAACAGATCAATCAACTTGTGTGTACACGGTAGGGGAGAAGGGATGAAGGCGGTTCATCTTTACGCTCAGCAACGCCAGAAAGTCTTCTGTCGAGCCATTGAGATTCGATAACTTTTTTGTCCGGTAAACGCTTTTGCTAGGGATTGGTGTCAAAGTAAAGGTTGGAAAACGAATGCGCTTCTTGAGCCTGATTAGCATGATGTCTGAGCAGTTTGACGACGCAGAAAAATCTCCTCCGAGTCAGACAGATGCAGAGCTATATCAAGCATTACGAGCAGGGCAGAAAGAAGCACTCGGTACTCTTTACGATCGTCACGCTGCGCTGGTCTACGGCTTGGCTCTTAAAGCGTTGGGCAATCCACAGGAAGCTGAGGATTTAACTCAAGATATTTTTCTCAATCTCGCGAAATCCACGACCTATGATCCGCGTCGGGGTTCTCTCAGAACATTCTTAGCAGTTCTAACACGATCGCGCTCGATTGACCGGGTGCGATCGCGCAGCACCTCTCGTTCTTTTCTCGATCGGTTTCGCTCTAGCAGCACCGAAATGGCTTCCCAATCTCCATTGGAGCAGGTGTTTCAAACGGAACAATCTCAAGAGGTGCGGGCTGCTCTTGCCCAACTTCCAGAAAGCGATCGGCAGATCTTACGTCTTGCTTATTACGATGGTCTTAGTCAGTCAGAAATTGCTGCACGATTAAGCCTGCCGCTTGGCACTGTGAAAACAAAAACTCGGCGGAGTCTCCTCAAGCTGCGTCAAACCCTTACCGATTACCTTGGATAATCCCATTTATGAGTTGGTCGATGGCTTCAGAACACTTACAACTATTGATTGCGGGGTATGTCTTGGGCGATCTCGACTCCGATGAGGCGGCGGAATTCGAGCAGCTTTTGATTGATCATCCTGCGATCGCTGAAGAAGTCGATCGGATGCAGAAAGCACTAGAACTGTCTTCTGGTTCTCCTGAAGTCAATCCCCCGACGCATCTTCGTTCAGCTATCTTAGCGGCTCAGGAGCGACCTTTAGCGGCTCCAGAAGCAGCGAGTAGACCCGTTCGTCGATCGCTGCGGTGGAGTCAAGTGCTGAATGTTGCGGCGGCGGTTCTGATTGTGGCATTGGGTATCAATAACTATCAATTGCGGCAAGCCCTACAAACATCGCAGACCGAAACTGAGCGATTGGCAACGCTGGTTTACTCGCTGCAAGCCACAAAAGCGGGAAACGCGGCTTCTGCAACGGTTGCGATCGATCCCAATCGTCTAGAAGCGGTGCTGACGGTGCGGAATTTGCCGCCGCTACCACCGGGGCAGGTTTATGCCTTGTGGACGGTGGTGAAACAGAATGCTCCGGTGACGACGGATTCTAAGAGTGCAATCCTCACGGATGTGTTTACGGTTGATGCTGAGGGCAAAATGTCTCAGTCGATCGCGGTTCCAACAGTCTTTCGGTCTGCTAATTTGGTTTCTACTGTGGCGGTGACGATCGAGGATGCGACTGCACCGCAGAAACATGAAGGTAAGCCTGTGCTAATGGCGAAAGTGCAGAATTAGCTTGGGAAACTACCGGACGAAAAACTGCAATTGATGGTGCGATCGCCAGAAACAATCGCGCTTCGACAGGCAGCGATCGTGCTTTCTTCCTCAATTCTTGCTGCTTTGATGGGCAACGATCGTGCTTTGAGCAAAATTGATCGTGCTTTCTTTCTCAATTCTTGCTGCTTCGGGAGGGATTGATCGTGCTTCGGGAGAAATCGATCGCGCCTCCTGCCTCAATTGTTCCTGCTTCGAGAGGAAATGATTGTGCTTTCTTCCTCGATCGTTGCTGCTTAAAGATGAATCAGAGGAGCTTTTCATATAAAAAGAGCATCATTGTGATGCTCCTTTAACGTCAGTTCGACGAGTTTTTTCACTTCGGTTTGAGCAGCTTCGCCCCCTAAATCCCCCACGAGTGGGGGACTTGGAAGAAAAGAAGTTTTCCAGGTTCAGGGAGTCCTCTGACTTTCAAAGTCCCCCAGAATGGGGGATTTAGGGGGCTACCCGCAGAGCCAAACGTAGCCAAGAACTTGTGTCAAACTCACGTTCCTTCAATGACAACGAGACCGATCGTGGCGCTTAGTTAACCGCGCTCTTTTCTTGGGAAGGCTTCGGTTTGCGCGATCGACGAAAATGTTCTCGCATTTCAGCAACGATCGGCTCCATTCCGTTTGCATTCACACCACTTTTCTTGGCGTAGTCGTAGACCGTTAATGCAGCCGTATACGCTTCACTGCCAACGACCATACAAGTGTCGTTGACCATATCTTGAAGTTGAGTCAGGCTCATCAAAATTTGGTTGAGGTCTTGAAACAGTTCCAAGTCTTTTCGCATTTCTTCTACATCAAACGATCGCGGTAAGAAGTCGGGATTGCGACTAGCAACATCTAAGGCAGTGTTGACAAACGATCGAGATTTGGGGCTGAGCTTTGGCAGCGAGGAGCGTTCTTCAGCGACTAAATCGATCAGAAAGGGGAGATGTTTCTGGATTGTTGCAATGGCTTGGACGATCGCGTCTCGATCGGCTTGGGAAAGAGTGGCACTAATGTTCATGGAAGAACCTCAAAGGGAAAAGATTCTTCTACTGTGATAAATATTACAAGCAGTACGCAAAGGGGTATGACCCCTCAGTGGAGCTTAGCGGCGATGGTTTACCACAATCGTTGGATGGAATATTGATCGAACATCGAATCTGCACTCACGATCGGGAGTTGGGTGGAGAGTGCTTGAGCAATTAACAGTCGATCGAACGGATCGCGATGGTGATTCGGCAATCCTTCTAGTAACCAGATGTGCGATAGCTCGATCGGTAAGATTTGCAGACCGCTAGTCACTCGTAAATTTTCTAGCAATTCAGAGAAAGGTAAGTTCAGCGACAACTTACCCAGTTGGAGTTTGATTTGAATTTCCCAAACGCTAACAATACTTGTGACCCATGTATTACTTTCATCGGTCAGGAGTTCCCGCACTCGCGCTGATAGAGAATCGGGATCAATGTCTAACCAGATCAAAACATGGCTATCGAGCAAAAGATTCATGAAGATCTCCTAAGTGCTTTCATCGCCAAGCCAGAATTCATCGGGTAGGGGATTATTGAAGTCTTCACTCATCCAGCCCATGCCTTGATGCTGACCTAGAATTCTCTTTTTACTAGGCTCTGCTGCTTGCTGCATTGGAGGGCGCACTTCAGAGTTCTCTTGCTTCTGGATCAAAAACTCCACAAAGTCAAACACCTGTTGCTGTCGATCGAGAGACAGTGTGCTCAGGGCCTCTAAGATTTTCTCAGGTAGTCCCGTTGCTTGAGTTGCTTGATTGTCCATGAGCTAGGGTGTCAACTCGGCACTTTCATTCTAAGGGTTCGACGATCGCAGGCGTGGATGATTTGTGCTGAAATAACTCGCGCTTGCATTTAAGCGGTGGTGCGGAGGTCGGTGAAGTACCATTTGCTTTGTGTGTTGTCAGTTTGGCGGGCGACGATGCCGAGGGCTTCGAGGGCGGCTTGGATTTTGGCTTTGCTGCGGGTGGCGTTTTTGAAGTGTTGAGCGATCGCATCAATGCTCCATTCTCCGCCTTGGACTCTCCAAAAAACATTTGATAGTTAGCGCGTTCCGTTCCTCCAGCATTCTGCCAGCGCTGAATAAACGTCCTCGATCGCCTGAAGCTGTGAAGTCATAAAACCCGGGAGGTAACAAAAAGAATCAGCGATGATTCTAATTGCACTTGCTCAATGCGATCGCAGCTTAATTTTTCATCCCAGTTACGCAATGCTACCTTGATCAGCTTGCCTTCGCCAAAGAACGAACCGTCAAGATTTCATTAGAGCTTAGCGCCGCGATCGTAGAAACCGGAACAGTAATCACAGCTAGCGACTCACCCACTGCGTTAAAAACCTCTAAAACACAGCCTTCCTCTCCACCGTTAGGATGCGGCACAAAATCAATCAAAGTTGCAATGTCTCCTGCTTTCAAGTTGTATTCCGGCAAATCGCAAGTCAAAGCAACTTCGCAATATAGTTCTAGAGCCATATCAAGATTCTCGGTAAGGTTTGAGCGTCACAAACTGAAACTTTCCATCTCCTTGACGGTTTACCCAAATTGTAACAACAGGTAGATTGACACCATTCGCGCCGACCAATTCTCCAATCACTTGATAGAACGTTTCATACTCATTGGTTTTATCTGCGATCTCTTCTCCTTCGTCAGCAAGCGATCGAATTGCTGTTTTCAAGGCTTCGGGGTTCTCTTGCGTAAATCCAGCTTGTGCCAAAAACTTTGATTTGTTATTCCTGAGCTTCTGCACTAAGAGATAGTCAACGATTTTTTCATCTGGAATAATTGCATCTGCCGGAATCTTCACTGTCGTTTTTCGCAAAGCCTAATTATTAATGCCCCAAATCAGTTAACGTTGAGCGATCGCAAAAATCCCCACGATCGGAATCGTCGCCAACACAAAGAAATTAAAGCTCAATTAGCTGGCTGCATTTGGCTTGACTGGCCTAACTCCACGCTCACAGCATCAAGCCGAGCATCTCCAGGGCGATAAGACAGCACTTCCACACCAATTGGCTCACCGCTCACGCCATCTTTGAACAAAATGATTCCGTCTCCAAGCTCCGTACCAATCTGATTCTTGCGAGGACTCTGCCAAAACACGCTTAACAGTTCGGCTTCAGGTTCGTAAAACACTTTTATTTGAGCCATACCGTTTCACCCTCCTTAATCGCATCCGTTTGATAAGCCGTGATCAGAAATCCATCTCCATTTAAGCGCCTTGCCACTGCAACCACCCATCTTTCTGTCCGATGACTCCGATAAAACAACAGCACTTCTGCATCTCGGCTACTCCGCCGAATTTCATCGGGCACTGCAAGTGCAGCTTGAACTAACTCCTCTAATTCTTTGATATCAGGATGTTTAGCAATCAAGCGTTGCCAATATTCCTCTGAGGTTCTAACTGTAAAACCAAGCGGTGTGAGAATTTCAAACTTCATTCTGTCAGCACTGTCTTAATTTTTAATCCCTGTGGTTGCAATGCCTCGAATCAATTGCCGCTGAGCGATCGCAAAAATCCCCACGATCGGAATCGTCGCCAACACGATCGCCGCCATCAACAACGTCCAACTATTCGTAAACTGCTCTTGAAAACTCGCGAGTGCCAACTGCACCGTCCGCAACTCTGGGCGCGTCGTAAACACAAGCGGCTTAAATAAATCGTTCCACTCCCCAATAAACGTAAATAGCGCCAACGTCACCAACGCCGGACGCGACAACGGCAACATCACCTTCCACAGCACTTGTAACCGATCGGCTCCATCCAGCATCGCCGCTTCCTCAAGCTCGATCGGAATTCCTTGAAAAAACTGCCGCATCAAAAAGATCCCGAATCCATTCGCCGCAGTCGGCAAAATTAACGCCCCATACGTATTAATCAAATGCCCCCATTTCAGCACCAGAAAAATCGGAATCACCAAAATCTGAAACGGAATCACCAACGTCGTGAGAACAATTAATAAAATCGCCTGCTTGCCTTGAAACTTCAACCGAGCCAGCGCATAACCCGCAAGCGCTGACGTGAAAATCTGAAAGAGCATGACCGCGATCGCCACAACGATCGAATTCGCAAACGCCAGCAAAAACCCTCCCCGTTGCCAAGCTTCGCGATAATTCTCCAGCGACCAACCCGGAGCATCAAGGGAACTTCCTGGCGGCTTAAACGACGTAATCAATACCACTCCCAGCGGCAGCAGAACGACTCCTGCCCCGGCAATCAGTAGCGCTAAACCGAGTACACGCTTCCACTCGCTCCTCATACTTCCCACACGCCCCAAAGAATCGGTTATTTTAGCGCTTCAATGCCCATTAGCGCAGATATTTTATCGATTCTTAGCGTCATTCTCAACCTTAGACGGTAAAGTGAGAGGGGGGAAAGAATGGGGAGATACCGTGTTCAATCCCACCCGAACCTCCGCCACCCTGCGGAAATTATCGTCATGACCAGGAGAAATCTGATCTATGCCCCAACTTGAGGCGACCTTAGAGATTGACTTCCACAGTGAGCAATACAAAGATGCCTATAGCCGAATTAACGCGATCGTCATCGAGGGCGAACAAGAGGCACATGAAAACTATCAAAAACTAGCAGAACTTCTGCCCAATGATAAAGACCAGTTAATCGGACTTGCACGCATGGAGAACCGCCACAAAAAAGGCTTTGAAGCCTGCGGTCGTAACCTCAGCGTGGTTGCCGATATGGAGTTTGCCCGCGAATTTTTCTCCGCGCTGCACAACAACTTCCAAGTTGCCGCCGCCGAAGGTAAAATTGTCACCTGCCTGCTGATTCAATCGCTGATCATTGAGTGCTTTGCGATTTCGGCATACAACATCTACATTCCGGTTGCAGATGACTTCGCTCGCAAAATTACCGAAGGTGTCGTCAAAGACGAATACATGCACTTGAACTACGGCGAAGAATGGCTGAAAGCAAACTTTGAAGCCTCGAAAGCCGAGTTAGAAGAAGCAAACAAAGCAAATCTTCCCTTGGTTTGGAAAATGCTGAATCAAGTCGAGGCAGATGCCAGCGTTCTTGGAATGGAGCGCGAAGCATTGGTCGAAGACTTTATGATTCAATACGGCGAAGCGCTGACCAATATTGGCTTTACGACCCGCGATGTCATGCGGATGTCGGCGCACGGACTTGCAGCCGTCTAACGGCGCGACGACGAACGATCGCTTCAATCTTCCGACGGTGGACTCTTGATCTGCTTGCGTCCATCGTCGATTTGTGGCATTTTCTCTTACATCAGTTTAACGGTTTCGTTTTATCCATCTCACCGCCTGAAGTCGGACTACTTCACATACGATCGATGTTTGGTCTAATTGGTCATCTCACAAGCTTAGAACACGCTCAGTCTGTTGCACGAGAGCTAGGATATCCCGAATACGCGGATCAAGGCTTAGATTTCTGGTGCAGTGCCCCGCCGCAGATTGTCGATACAATTCGAGTCAAAAGTATTACGGGACAAGAAATCGAAGGACGTTACGTTGAGTCTTGCTTCCTCCCAGAAATGCTGGCAACCCGCCGCATCAAAGCTGCAACTCGAAAGATCATTAACGCGATGGCACACGCGCAAAAGCACGGCATCAATATCACAGCACTGGGTGGATTCTCTTCAATTATTTTTGAGAATTTCAATCTGTCGCAGATCCGGCAAGTGCGAAACGTCATGCTGGAATTTGAGCGGTTTACAACCGGAAACACACACACCGCCTACATCATTTGCCGCCAAGTCGAACAAGCCTCGAAGCAGTTAGGCATTGAGTTGTCAAAAGCGACGGTGGCGATCTGTGGTGCAACTGGAGATATTGGCAGCGCGGTTTGTCGCTGGTTAAATTCTCGCGCTGATGTAGCCGAACTGCTGTTAATTGCACGAAATCAAGAGCGGCTTCAGGATCTGCAAGCCGAACTCGGACGAGGCAAGATTCAGAGCCTAGAGGAAGCCTTACCGCAAGCGGACATCATCGTTTGGGTCGCGAGTATGCCGAAGGGTGTGGAGATTGATCCAACACAGTTGAAGCAGCCTTGTTTATTGATCGATGGTGGCTATCCGAAAAACTTGGGTACAAAGGTACAGCATCCAGGAATTACAGTTCTCAATGGTGGAATTGTGGAACATTCGCTAGATATTGACTGGCGGATTATGAGCATCGTGAATATGGATGTGCCTGCACGTCAGTTGTTTGCGTGTTTTGCTGAGTCGATGCTGCTGGAGTTTGAGAAGTTGCACACGAATTTCTCTTGGGGACGCAATCGGATCACGGTTGAGAAAATGGAGCAGATTGGAGAGGCTTCGGTGAAACATGGGTTCCGTCCGTTGTTGATTTAATCGATCGTACAATCGCCAATCTTTTAGAGACGTTCCGCCGGAGCGTCTCTGTTTTTTATGACCTACGCCTAAAATCAGGTGAGTTCGACGCAAATTCTTGACTACGTTTAGATCTGCGCGTTGCCCCCTAAATCCCCCACGGGTGGGGGACTTGGAGCAGCGAAATTCTCCAATCTTATGAGTTCTCCCGACCTTCAAAGTCCCCCAAAATGGGGGATTTAGGGGGCACGACCGAACCTAACCGCAGCAAGGAAATCCGTCGAACTGACGTTAAAATCCTAAATCCGCCTTAGCCGCCTCAGCCGCCCGAAACACCTCAACATCCGGTAATTCTTC
The DNA here is from genome assembly GCF_039962505.1 of Leptolyngbya sp. DQ-M1. Lineage (NCBI taxonomy): Bacteria > Bacillati > Cyanobacteriota > Cyanophyceae > Leptolyngbyales > Leptolyngbyaceae > Leptolyngbya > Leptolyngbya sp. DQ-M1. Next base: position 89,595 of record NZ_JAMPLJ010000004.1, on the reverse strand, counting down.
CCAAGCGGTATCACCAATCTCTCTGTAAAACGTTTCATCATACGGACGAGTCCGCACAACCACAGGCATCGGAACTGCATGACCTAGAATTAACGCCTGTTGTTTTGAATCGAGTTTTGCCAGTACCGATCGCAGACTTTGCCCCCCAGACACTCCGGTAAAAATCGCGTCAATATCTTTCTCATCATTCAACAAGGCAGTAATCCGCGTTCCAATCTGTGACATCACTTCGTTATCAATGCCAGACGGACGTTGATCGACCACTAACAGCGTGACAAAGTATTTCCGCATTTCACGGGCGATCGTACCAAAGATCGTCTGTCCGACAGTTGCTGGATCAAGGAATCGGTGGGCTTCTTCGATCGTAATCACAAGCTGTTGGGGTCGATCGCTCACTTCTTTGGTTTGCAAGAATTTCTCTGCTTTTCGCACATAAGCTTGGTGAATTCGCCGCGCAATGATGTTAGTCGCTAACATATAGGACAGTAAATTCGATTGAGACCCAAACTCAATCACAACATGCTTTCCGCTCTCGATCGCTTCAAGAATTTGACCGACATAGTTATGCGGACAACTATTCCGAATATATTTCAGTTCATCAAGGCGATTGAGTTTACGTTGCAGTGCCATAATCGAGGACTTACTGCCCATTTTCGTCTCACAAAACTCCTGAATTTCGCCATTGCTCATGGTGAGAAGCCGATTGATCCAAGCCTTACCAAATTCATTACGGAGAATAATTGCGTTTTCTAGCGCGGCTTCTGAAAGGTTTAGCTCTCCCCGCACTAGCATTAAATCTTCAACATCGATTTGGTCGTAACTGACATAAAGTTCTTGAGCATCGCGCACTCCTCGCCGCTTTGTCGAGTCTGGATCGAGTGTGAAAATCTGCACCTGTCCTGGAAATAGTTGCCGCAAACCTTTTACTGTGCTGAACTGTTTTCCCTCGCGAGTAGCTTCCCATCCATACTCTGAGTGCATATCAAAGATGAGATTTACTGCCGCTTGTTTCCGCACAATGCCTGCGAGCAACAATCGTGTGAGAAATGATTTTCCGGTTCCCGATTTCCCAAAGACACCATTACTGCGCTCAACAAATCGATCGAGATCCAAACAAATCGGCACCTCCATATCGATCGGCTGTCCAATGGCAAAATTCCGCCGATGGGGGTCATCTTCCCAGCCAAACACGGCGCGGAAATCTCGCTCACTCGCGTCATACACCTGACTGAAGTGGCTCGGAATCGTTTTTACGGGTAAAAGCTCGATCGCTTCACTTGAGCTTGCTTCAAACGATGCCAACTTGGAAGATTTTTTCTTTTTCTCAACAGGCTTTTCAGTCGGCGTAAACATCAGCATCGGAGACAGTTCGATCGTGCCGTATGTCCCGCTTCCGGCAAGCACTTCTTGTAAAAATAAATTGGTGGGCTCTGGGGGATTGGCGATAATGCGCTGGCTGGCAGTTCCGAGAGAAACATCGGTGAGCATACAGAAAAAGCGCGATCGCGTTCCCTGCACAACTAGGAACTTGCCGACCCGCATTTCCTCAACTGAGATATCAGGATGCAGTCGCACTTCTAACCCTTGGCTCAGAGATCCTTGAATGACTGATCCCAATGGCTTCTCTAGATCCATAACTCCGCCCCAAGCAATTGTTCTATCTTAGTTCAGCTTGGAGCAGGCGTACTAAGTTTGTCAAACAGCATAGGAAGATTAATGCGAGGCAAGGCGCTATTAAAGTCGCTATCTACAGTACAAATTTAGTATTCATTCCTGCTTTAAAGGAAGCTTGCTTTTTATTAAACGTTTACATAAATTATCAACAAATTGGACATTTCAGAATAAAATACTGCGCTATTCTTCTCAACGAATACAATTAATTAGCCTTTGAAATAGTTGGATTTTTATTAACTACAAAGCGAAGACCTTTTGAAGAAACAACCCTTTAACTAGCAGTATTTTGAACTCATCAAATTGTTTTATCGATTCAATCGATCCATTTATGAATAAAAAGAAAGAGAAGCCAGAATTTGTATCATGTTCTACACGAACAGCCTGCATCAATTGCATAGAATGACAGCTACAAACAAGAGTTGGAGCGATTTCAACCATGAATAGACGGAGGTTCACTCGTCGAGGCTTTTTGCTTTCTCTGTCACTCAGTTCATTTGCTTTCGTCGCTGCATGTTCTAATACTCAAGCAAGCAATGTATCTGGTAATTCGGGTGGCAAAAAAGTAATTCGCATTGCGATCGGCACTCAAGATCAAGTAATTAACACGGCAACCGGAGGCTCTGTTATTCGCGAAGAGAAATTGCTTGAAAAGTATTTGCCCAAAACCGGAAAATACGAAAATGTAGAGTACAAAATTGAGTGGTCAAGCTACACTTCAGGGCCTCCGATTACCAACAAAATGCTTGCCAATCAGCTTGATATCGGCATGATGGGAGACTTTCCCCTCACAATTAACATGACAACTTTTCAGCAGAAAGGTGGCGGTGTTAACACGCTTTATATTGGCACCTTGGGTTACAGCGCGACCGGGGCTGGAAATGCAGTCATGGTTCCAAAAGATAGTCCTGTCAAAACATTGGCAGACTTGAAGGGCAAGCAAGTTTCTGTTCCGTTTGGTTCTGCGGCTCACGGAATGGTGCTGAAGGCGTTAAAGGGCGCTGGCATTGACCCTGAAAAGGATGTCAAGCTAATTAGCCAAGCGCCAGAGGTTGGCGGAACCAGCCTCCGAACCAATCAAATTGATGCTCATGCAAACTTTGTTCCCTTTGGCGAACTATTTCCCTTCCGCGGCTTTGCACGCAAGATTTTTGATGGTGCAGAACTTGGTGTTCCCACGTTTCATGGTGTGGTTGTGCGATCGGACTTCGCAAAACAATATCCAGAAGTTGTCGTGGCATATATGAAAGCAATGCTCGAAGCGAATAAGCTCTTCCGCGAACAACCCGAAGCAATCTCAGCCAAGGTCGAACAATGGGCGGGTGTGGAAAAAGAAGTCGTCTATATGTTCCTTGGCCCTTCAGGTTTACAGCGACTCAATCCCACAATTCGCAAGCCGAATTTGGATGCCTTAAACAACAGTGTGACCACATTGAAACAATTAGGAAGGCTAGATGCAAACATCAAAACGGAGGATGTGACTAAGTTTGTTGATGACAGCTATCTCAAGCAGGCGATGCAAGAAATGGGAATGAACTACGAGCAAGCTGCGACAGAAGCTGATAACTTTACGATCGCAGGTGAAGATGCTGAAACCAAGCAGCCGATTCAAGATGCAAAATTAGCGGCTCAACTGTGGCTCAAGGATGAAGATAAAGTCAGAAACTATGCCTCGATTCAAAATATGATGACGGCATTGAAAAAGATTCAAGCAGAAGGAAAGCAGGCGGTGAGTGCAATCTTTGTTCACGATCGCACCAACGGCTGGAAACTGTTTGCCGAAAATTCCTTCTTTGTTCGCAACAATGATGGTATTTCTGCATTCCTGACTGAGAAAGATGCTCAAGCCTTTGCCCAGACGAATGGCGCTCAGGTGGTTGGCTTTAAGGGGCTGCAAGAATTTTCCGCACAAGCATCCCAGCCTAGTTTAGCAGCGCGCTAAGTGCAAGGCGCTTTTGATACAGCTAGGAATGCGTTGAACATGAAACAATGCGTTCCTACTCGTTTTCTTTCACCGATTGGAGGCACTTCATGTCTAGCTCATCCTCTGAGCGATCGACAAAACTCAGCATCGTCGATCGCTTGAGTTTTCTATTGTCACAGCTATTTCAAAAATCAGAAGGAACTTCGCGGCTCAATCTATTGCGTGTCTTCCTGCGGGTACTTTCGCTTGTCTTGTTTTTTGGAATTTGGCAGTTTCTCTGTGCGATCAAGTTCCAATTCTTCATTAATTTTTCGTTTCTGCCTTCTCCACTGGAAGTTCTCGGTGCAACAGTTAAGTTCTTCTCAAGCAACCCAATGATGCACTTGCAGGCGAGTGTGATGCGGGTGCTGTTGGGATATGCGATCGCAGCAGTGTTAGGAATTAGCTTAGGAATTGTAATCGGCTGGTTTCAAAAGATCGAAGACCTAGTTTTTCTACCCTTAGAAATTCTGCGTCCGATTCCTGCGGTTGCTTGGATTCCGCTCGCGATTTTGATGTTTCCTGATGCAGAGTCGGGAATGGTCTACATTACCTTTATTGGTGCATTCTTTCCAATCTTAATCAGCACGATCAAAGGGGTTGAAGGCACTGATTTACTGTTGTTGCGCGTTGGACAGTGCTTGGGAGCGCAACAATGGCAGGTCTTCAAGGACATTGTAGTTCCGGGAGCAATGCCAAATATTGCGAGTGGCTTAGTGATTGGTATGGGGAATTCCTGGTTTTGTCTTGTAACCGCAGAAATCTTAGCAGGGCGATTTGGGATTGGTTATCTCACTTGGGAATCTTATGTGACTTCTAACTATCCGCCGATCGTCATGGGAATGCTGCTGATCGGATTAATGGGATCACTGAGTTCTTTTGCAGTCGATCGTCTCACTCATGTCTTGATGCCTTGGCGCGTCACCAAGAAAGGAACCAGCAATTAATCAGTAGAGGATAGTGATTGTGACAATGTTAATCGAGCAAGGAACTCCACAACAAGCACTCAAAGGACTGGTAGAGGTTGAAGATTTATCAATTTGTTTTAAGCGAAAAGGGCAGTTAATCCCGGTGTTGGAGTCGATCGACTTTACGATCGCTCCCGGTGAATTTGTGTGTTTGCTCGGCCCATCCGGGTGCGGTAAGTCCACGATTCTGAATGCAATTGCGGGGTTTATCAAGCCGTCTTGTGGCTCTGTCTCAGTCGATCGCAGGGTTGTTGTTCGTCCTGGAGCCGATCGTGGCTTTGTGTTTCAGCAGTATTCTCTGTTGCCCTGGAAAACGACGTTTCAGAATGTCGAATTTGGGCTGAAGATTCAAGGCATTCCGACTGAAAAGCGCAAAGAGATTGTGAATTACTATCTCAACCGTGTTGGATTGTACAAGCATCGTCACTCTTATCCCTATCAACTATCCGGAGGAATGCAGCAACGGGCAAGTATCATTCGTGCCTTGGTAAACTCTCCTTCTGTGTTGTTGATGGACGAACCCTTTGCAGCGCTGGATGCTCAGACCCGACATATGATGCAGGAGCTTCTGCTTGATATCTGGAGTGAACAGAAAACAACTGTGATTTTTGTTACGCACGATATTGAAGAAGCAGTGTTCCTGAGCGATCGTATCTTTGTGATGGGAGTGAATCCAGGCAGGATTAAGCAAATCGTCAATGTTCCTTTAGACCGACCGAGACACAGTGATATCACGGTTACTTCAGGGTTTTTGCAACTGAACCGCGAGATTTTTGAACTGATTCGAGAGGAAACGATGAAAAGTATGGAGGTAGAGTGAGGTGCGATCGACAAAGGTAATTTGCTTCGATGCGGGTGGGTGCAGCCCCCTAAATCCCCCACTCGTGGGGGACTTTGAGTCGCGATCGCACCTCAGAAAGCAAGAGAAGGTTTAGAGCGATCGTGCTTTTGCAGCATACGATGATGTACTTCAGTAAAGTAGCAATACAAAGGACAGTTAGTTTTATTTCTTCAAAGTTTTCCACTCGTGGGGGATTTAGGGGGCAAGAACAATCCACAACGCAGCGAGAAACTGGTAGAGCCTAAGCTCTAGCCTGCTGCAAGAACTCTGACTGAATCCATTGATTCAAGTTAATGGTTTGTAGCTCCTGGTTTCCCGGAATCAGACTAAGTTGATCAATGTGTAATCTCAGCCAATCAGGACGAATGCTCATCTCCGAGAAGAACCGTCCAGGTTGATTTGGTTGATAAGAACTGCTGAGAATTTGCACAATCACCTCTGAGTCAAGCTGTGTCCATTTTGCAACTAAAGACGGTGCAGTTGGAGTCGTATCGTACCAATACTGTGCAGCAGACAGCGCCCGAAGATAGGCGATCGCAACTTCCGGGTATTGTTCTGCAAGCTCACTTGTCACCACTACACCATAAAAAGCGGGCAAAGCTTCAGGATTACAGCCGACTAGATAGCGGAACTGTCCCCGACGACAAGCAATGTCATGAAAGGGTGCAAAGTGAGCATAGCTATCAGCGTAGTGTTCAGAGAACTCAAAGGGATGCGCGGATTCGAGGGGAAGCAAGTTCACTTGATTTAAGAGGTTCATTGCATTCAGCGATCGCAACACCATGCCATGTGCCGAAGACCGCAGTGGAACCGCGATCGCTCGTCCGCGCAAGTCGTCTACACTTTGAAGCTGAGAACGGTTCGGAACTACAACCGCATTACAAGAACCATCGGGATTAGTGGAAACAAAGCTGATTAAGCGAGTGTTTTGTCCGGCTTCAGCACTCAGAAGCAAAGGATAGTCACCGAGAACACCAATGTTTAATTGCTGCGATCGTAGTCCATCCACGATCGGTGCTCCGGTTGAAAAATCCTGCCACTGAATCTTGTATTGTGTTGTGCTATATCGTCCTTCTTTCGGCAAGAAATGTTCCAGCAGTCCGAGCCGTTGGATAATCAGCCCTGCGGTCACAGCCGGGATGGTACTGTTTTGGACTCCGATCGAGAGTGTCAGCACTTCGGGGCGAGGAGATGAATTGCTGCGACGAGTGAAACTAGGCGATCGTAGACGAACGACATTTGAGCCAGGTTGAGCCGCAGAATGTTTGGCTTGCAGCAGGTGGATCAATTTTTGGACTGGGTTAAGACTGCGCGATCGACGACCCGATGAAGTTGCTGTGTTTGCTTGAGCTAATCGCCGAGGTGTCACTAGATAAACTGTTCCAGAGAGCGCAAACTCTTGGATCGGAATTGCAGTCACAGTTCCTAATTCACACTCTGGCTTAAAATCAAAGTCCGTCGCGAATCCGAGATAGTTCCCCTGCATCATATAGGTTCGCATCAGGCTCATCGTATCGACGGTTTCAAACTGAAGAAAACCATCAAGCGAGAACCCTAGCTCTGATAACCGCGATTCTAGAACTAAACGACTGGGTGTACCTGAAGGCAACAGCGCCCAAGGATACTTTCTCAGATCTGCCAAGCTCAGCCAGCGCTGCTGTGCTAAGGGATGAGTGTGAGCGACAAACAATTGATAAGAGATGGCATCGATCGCGGTGGCTGAAAGTTCCGAAAATTCTTCAAAATTGACATCGGAAATTCCGACATCAACCGTTTGGCTTGTCATCGCTTGATAAAGCAATTCGGCTGATTCAAACACCAAGCATTGAACTTGAATACTTGGATATTGCTGGCGATATTCAAACACAACATTTGGCAACCAACCTTCAGCGAGCGCCATTGTACAACCAATTTTTAGGCTGCCATATTTTCCTTTTTTAATATTTTCAATTTTTTGGAGCAACTCATTTTCAACCTGAATCAGTTTTGCTCCTTCTTCCAATAAGAATTCTCCTACCTCTGTCAGTTGAATCTTACGACCTAAACGATAAAACAGCGAAGTTCCTAACTCGGTTTCTAGCGACTTGATCTTAGCGCTTACCGCAGGCTGGGTCAGATTTAGAGCATCTGCTGCTTCCGTAAAACTCAGGTGACGAGCAACTTCTAGAAAAACTCGAATCTGATAAACTTCCATCGCCTTAAACCCTAATGGTGTATTCGCTTCATAACTTCGCTGATCATATCAATCGATGGATTCAATTCATTTATTAGTTCATAAAATACCGCGATAAAGAAAATCAAAAATGTACTGCACAATAAAAACAGTCGAACTGAATTACATCTTCTTCTAGACGAATTTTTTCGATAGAAAAGATGTCTCTAATCAAATCGTTTTTTCTGATTTTTTCTGTAGTGCGTGAGACAGTTCTGAGCGCACAGCTAGATGCTGTCCATCAATAGGGAGGATTTTTGAGTGAATACTCAATGGATGAAGACGGATGTTCTGGTAATCGGGGGCGGGACGGCTGGAACAATGGCAGCCATCAAAGCAAAGCAGGCAAATCCCGATGGTGAAGTGCTAGTCCTGGAAAAAGCGAACATTCGTCGAAGTGGCGCGATCGCAATGGGCATGGATGGTGTCAACACTGCCGTCATTCCCGGTAACTCAACTCCAGAACAATATGTTCGAGAGATTACGATCGCCAATGATGGAATTCTCAATCAGAATGCGGTTTATCAAACAGGTAAACTTGGCTTTTCTGTGATTCAAGAACTAGAAAGCTGGGGCGTAAAATTTCAGAAAGATACTCAAGGCAATTACGACCTCAAGCAAGTGCATCGGGTGGGTAAATACGTTTTGCCGATGCCAGAAGGAAAAGACTTGAAGACGATTTTGGCACGTCAAGTAAAGCGTCACAAAGCCCAAGTGACTAATCGGGTGATGGCAACTCGCGTTTTAGTCCGGGATGGACGTGCGATCGGTGCAGTCGGTTTTGATGTTCGCAATGGCGATTTCGTGGTGATTCAAGCGAAAGCTGTGATTCTCTGCACGGGAGCTTGCGGACGGTTAGGTTTACCTGCTTCGGGCTATCTCTATGGAACTTATGAGAACCCCACTAATGCAGGTGATGGCTATTCAATGGCATACCATGCAGGCGCAGAACTAAGTAACATTGAATGCTTCCAAATCAATCCGTTGATGAAAGACTACAACGGGCCTGCTTGTGCGTATGTTGCCAGCCCATTTGGAGCTTACACAGCAAATGCACAAGGCCACCGCTTCATTAGCTGTGACTACTGGAGCGGTCAAATGATGCTGGAAGTTTGGAAAGAACTCAACTCTGGTAAAGGCCCGATTCAACTGAAGATGACTCATTTAGACGAAAATACGATCTCTGAAATTGAGTCGATTTTGTGGTCGAATGAGCGTCCAAGCCGAGGCAGATTCCATGAAGGGCGGGGTGAGAACTATCGCACCAGTGGAGTCGAAATGAACATTTCTGAAATTGGACTGTGTAGCGGTCATAGTGCTTCTGGAGTTTGGGTGAATGAGCGGGCTGAAACTTCAGTGCCAGGACTTTATGCCGCAGGAGACATGGCGAGTGTGCCACACAACTACATGATTGGTGCATTTGTGTTTGGACGAATTGCTGGAGAACATGCAGTTGAGTATGTTCAAAGGTTAGATCATGTTGATCCTGATCCAGAGTTCCTAGCAGCCGAAAAAGCAAGAATCTATGCACCGCTCGATCGATCCAACGGCATCCCGCATACTCAAGTCGAATACAAGCTGCGCCGCTTAGTGAATGACTATCTACAGCCGCCGAAATCTGCAAATCGCATGGAAATCGGGCTAAGCAACTTTGTGCGCTATCACGACACCTTAGACCTCATGGGTGCGCGTGATCCACACGAACTGATGCGCTGTATGGAAGTTCACTTTATCCGCGATTGTGCAGAAATGGCAGCAAGAGCATCACTCTTCCGTCGTGAAAGTCGCTGGGGATTGTATCACTATCGCGTGGACTATCCAGAAAAGAACAACGATGAATGGTTCTGCCATGTGCATCTGAAAAAGAATGAAGATGGAAACATGGTGTTATTCAAGCGTCCGATCGAACCTTACATTGTCGATGTGGATGTTGAAACCGAAGTGTATGATGTCGCCGTTCGCTAAGTTGTTCACGTTGAGAAAAGGTTGACCTATGGCTTTAGCAACTCAAAGAGTCGATGTTCCCGTTATTGTCGATGAATCCAAATGCCTTGAAAAATGCGTTGCCTGCATTGAAGTTTGTCCATTAGATGTGTTGGCGAAAGACCCCGAAACAGGCAAAGCTTATATGAAATACGACGAGTGTTGGTTCTGCTTACCTTGCGAAAAGGAATGTCCGACCAATGCAATCACTGTGCAAATTCCGTTCTTGTTACGCTAGGGGGAAGTGATGGAAACCAACTCTGAACTTGCTCCTTGGTTGGAGATGCTACGATCGCCAGAGGTCGAAGATCGTCTTGTTGCGGTCAAAACATTGCAGCATCTTGGAGATGAAGAAGCTTTAGCACCGTTAATCGATGCGCTAAAAGATGAAAGCTTCTTAGTGCAAAAACTAGCGGTCACTGCACTGTGGGAACTTGCTAATCCAGCAGCAGTTCCGGCGTTGATTGAATGTCTTGCTTCTCCTGATGAAGAAATTCGCGATGAAGCGCGATCGGCGTTAGGTGAATTGGTCGCTCCGGATCATCTACTCATGTTGCTCGATGCGCTACTCCAAGACGATGTGAATCTACAGCTTAATGCTTTATTCCTGCTGCGGAAGATTCATGATGCTCAATCCCTACCGTATGTGCTGCCCTTCTTTGAATCTTCTAACCCTGCTTTAAGAGAATCGGCAGTCACAACATTGCGATATCTCAACCAAGTCGAACGCTGTCAACCTGCATTAGCACTGATGTCTGATTCAGATGCAAGTGTTCGACGAGCAACTGCCTTAACTTTGGGGCATTTAAGCGATGTAGAAGTTGTTCCTCGTCTGTGTGAAGCACTGACCAATGATTCAGATTGGGAAGTGCGGCGAAATGCAGCCAAGTCTTTGGCAATTCATGCCGATCGCAGTGCAATTTCCTCTCTAGAAGCTGCCTTAAAAGATGAGCATTGGCAGGTGCGTAAGTTCAGCTTACAAGCCTTGCAAAAAACACCCGATGATCATTCTCTCCCATTGTTCATTCAGGCGCTCACCGATGAGTATTCCGACATTCGTCGAGATGCCGCGATCGCGCTTGGTATTCTGAAAAATCCAACCGCCCTTAATCCATTACAGCAATCGCTCGACGATCCCGATCGCGATGTCTGTATCTTTGCTCAACGCGCTATTCAGACCATCCAAGAAGCTTTGCAAGAACCCTCCAATGCCTAACCACCGATCGCCGTTTCAGACGGTTCACGAGTCTCCTGCATCTACGACCGATCCAATTGCTGAAGCTAGACAGCAAGCAGTGACTGAACTGCTTAAAACGGTCACTGAACCTATTCTGAACAACAATATTGTGAGTTTGGGAATGGTTCGTAATCTTAGAGTGGTCGATGGGTATGTGTATCTCCGTCTTTATGTTGGTCAGCATCAACATGGCTTGAAATCACAGATTGAGGATGTACTTTCACAACTGACTTGGTGCAAAAAGGCTTACATCCAGCTTTGTACGATTCCGGGAGTGAGAACCACGTTAGCAATCTCTAGTGGTAAAGGGGGAGTTGGAAAATCAACGACTTCTGTTAATCTTGCGATCGCGCTTAGTCTACAAGGGGCAAAAGTGGGTCTTCTCGATGCAGATATTTATGGCCCAAATGTGCCGCAAATGCTTGGATTAGGACAGTCCCAAGTAGAAACCATCGAAACGGCTGAAGGAACGCGATTTTTGCCTTTAGAAGCACACGGAATTAAGGTGATGTCAGTCGGATTGCTGGCAGAACCTGATCATCCGTTAGCGTGGAGAGGCCCTGTTCTGCACAAAATCATTACTCAGTTCATTCACGAGGTCGAATGGGGCGATTTAGACTATTTGCTGATTGATCTCCCTCCCGGCACTGGGGATGCTCAGATTACGATCGTCCAAGAAAGTCCGATTTGCGGTGTGTTGCTAGTGACGACACCACAGCAGGTTGCGATCTCCGATGTTCGTCGTAGTATTCATATGTTTCGTCGCGTCGGAATTCCAGTTCTCGGCATCATCGAAAATATGAGCTATTTACTGTGCGGGCACTGCGGCGAACCAACTCCGATTTTCGGCAGTGGTGGTGGACAGCAGTTAGCAGAAGAACTTCACACTCCATTATTGGGACAAGTTCCGATCGATGCTCGAATTTGTGCAGGCGGTGACGCTGGAAAACCTCTAACGCTGGCTGATCCGACTTCATTAACGGGACAAGTGTTTCTCAATGTTGCTTCAGCACTTGAAACAACGTTCTGTTCAATCAAACATAGACCATTAAAAGAAGTGGTTTTGTGCTGAGTTAATTTATAAGTGTTCGACAGCCCTGCTTTGTCGGATGCACAAAGCAGGGCAAATCCTTATTGGTTGCAAAACATTGAATCACCCTTAGAGTAATGCGACAAAAAGTAAATAATGTGAAGCCCTTCGCTGTAAAAATCGCTCCGCTTCAAAGTGATTTCTACTCACAGATAGCGATACAGGCAAAAATAGGCTTTGCTCAAATTCAGTCAGGAATCTTGCTCACTTCCGGCTTAGCCGCGATCGCTTATCTGCTGCGACTGGTTCCCGGATTCCATCTCTTTAGTCCGCTAATTCTGTCGATTCTACTCGGCATTCTGGTGCGAAATACGATCGGAACACCCTCACACGCTCAAGCAGGAATTAGTTTTGCAATGAAGAGAGTCCTCCGATTTGCAGTGGTTCTGCTTGGCGTTCAACTCAGCCTGCTACAAGTCTTCTCAGTTGGCATCGCAGGAATGCTGATCACCATAGCGACTTTACTGAGTACATTTTGGTTAACTTGTTGGTTAGGAAAACAGTTAGGAATTGATTCTAGCTTGACTCGTCTCATTGCTGCGGGAACTTCGATTTGTGGTGCTTCTGCCGTGATTGCAACCAGTACCACAACTAAAAGTGCAGATGAAGATATCACTTATGCGGTTGCAATTGTGACCCTGTTTGGAACATTCTCTATGCTTTCGTATCCATTGCTGATAGGACAGCTACACCTAACGCCAGAAGCATTCGGATTGTGGTGCGGGGTTTCAATCCATGAAGTTGCACAGGTAATTGCGGCTGCATTTCAAGCTAGTCCGCTCAGCGGTGAGGTGGCTAGTATCTCGAAGTTATCAAGAGTGCTTTGGTTAGCTCCGATCGTTCTATTGCTCGGTTCAGTTTCCAAAACTAATTCCTTAAAAACGAAAGTTGCAATTCCTTGGTTCGTTGTGTATTTCATGCTTTTGATCCTGCTCAATAGCTTGAACTTGTTTCCACAAAGCTTAAAAAGTGCGGTCGCACAGCTAAACCAAATTCTATTAGCGATCGCAATGGCAGCAATGGGTTTAGAAACAAGGCTGAATCAGATTCAGAAGATTGGATTAAAACCTTTATACTTAGGTGCTTTATCTTGGTTATTTATTTCTATTTTTAGCTATGGGCTGATCAAACTGTTTTATTAATCTCTTGCATGGAACCCTTTACTTTAACAATCGCCACCGCGCTGGTTTTATTCGTTTGTACCTCAATTCGATCAGCGATCGGTTTTGGTGATGCACTGCTTGCTATGCCGCTGCTCGGTTTAATCATGAGTTTGCGAACTGCCACTCCTGTCGTAGCATTCACAGGATTTATTATCAGCTTAATCATCTTAATTTCCGATCAAGATAGCGTTGATCTCAAATCGGCTTGGCGGTTGATTGTTGGCACAGTCATTGGTGTTCCTTTTGGCTTATTGCTGTTACAGTATGCCCCTGAAAAGTTGGTCAAGATTGGACTCGGCATCATCCTAATCTTGTACGGATCGTACAATCTCGTTTCTGTAAGGTTTCCCCAGCTTTCCCATGAGCGATATGCAGTGTTATTTGGATTCGTCGCAGGAGTTTTAGGAGGGGCTTATAACACCAATGGGCCTCCGATCGCAATCTACGGGGTGCTGCGTCGTTGGTCAGCCACTTATTTTCGGGCAACGATGCAGTGCTATTTTCTATTTTCAGGCATCGCGACGATCGCAGGGCACGGATTTGCAGGACTGTGGACTCCGATGGTTTGGCAGTTGTTTCTCTGGTCAATCCCCGGAATTAGCATCGGAATTTACGTTGGGAGCAAGATTAATCGTCTCATCCCGCAGCCGAGATTTAATCAGATTATTTTTGGCTTATTGATTGTCGTCGGCTGCATTTTCCTGCTGTGACAGCCTAAGCTTCGAGGAGAACAGAGTTTGTTCAAGCTTCCCTTTATCTGCCGCGATAGTTCTGCTCAATCCAAAGTCGTAATTCTGCTTCAGAATCTGCATACACACAGTCTCCTGTGCGCGGATCAAAGGCATACCACCACCAGTCGCTGCCCTGCTCATACTGGTACACCTGCAACTCTGATTTGCTAGAAAATGCGTTGGCGACCCTTTGTTTGAAGGCGTTAAATCTAGCAGCTAACGATCCTCGATGTGGCGTTGCTGCCTGTCCAAGCTGCTGCTTCTCCCGCTCTAACAATTCAATTAATTGTGTGTTGTGGGCTGCTTGAGCTGCTTCGATGCGGTGAGCAAGAACAGCCATAATGTTGTCCTGATGCTTAGCAGAGAGTTGAGAGTTGTTTGTATCAAGTATGGTTGTCATAATTTGGGTCATTCATAAATCGTCTATTCATAACTATATAAGATTTTCTGTAGCGAGAACTACAAAATCAATCTTTCCTGACATAACGCCAGTTTCCAAAAAACCTACGACACAGCAGTTTCCTCCGTAAAGACGCGAACACCTTCGGTGAAGCGAAGCTTCAAATCGCGTCTTTACGAGGATCTGTCGCGAGTATTGAAAGATTTTGTATGAAGCCGATGAGCCCGATCGCTTGCCAGGTTAAAGCCCTGAATGACCAGCGCCTTCTATCTCGTCTGCGCCATCGCTTCCGTCGATCGCACCGGTCTTTGCCCCACAATCTGGAGTTTGACTCCTCTCGCTGGAGCAAGCGTCACCCCACGGCGACGCGGCACTTCGGGACGACGATCGGCTAAGGCAAGCTGATAGCGCGACAAAATCGTTGCCAGTGCCAGCTTCATCTCAAACACCGCCAACGCTTCACCAATACAGCGCCGTGCCCCACCCCCAAACGGCATAAACTCAAACGGAGAAAACTGCCGTTCTAAAAAGCGCTCTGGTTTAAACTGGTGCGAATCTGGGTAAAGATCTTCCCGGTGATGCAGCAGGTAAATACAGCCGACCACATTCACTCCGGGCTGAAGCGGATGTCCTAAGAGTTCCAACGGTTCGTTCACGACTCTGGTAAACGTAAGCATTGCAACCGGATACAAGCGCAAGGCTTCGTTACAAACTGCGCTGAGATAGGGCAAGCGGGCAATTGTCATGGGATCGGGATTAGAGCCGATCGAATCAAGCTCTTGCAGCAATTTCTCACGCACTTGGGGCAAGCGATGAGTCCAGTACAGCGCCCAAGCCATCGCTGTTGCGGTCGTCTCATGTCCAGCAAACAGCAAGGTCATCAGTTCATCCCGGAGTTCTGGATCGCTCATCGGCTCACCGTTTTCATCGCGGGCTGCCATCAGCAACGACAGAATATCTACTCGATCGAGATTGTTCTCGCGACGACGATCGGCAATCTCGGCATACAGTAGCTTGTCAATTTCGGCACGATCGCGCAGAAACTTGCCCCACGGCATCCACGCCCCCAAATCTCGCTGCATCCAGGGGAAAAACAAAAAGCTCGCCGCTAAGGGAGAGCGGAATCGCTCGGTCATCGTCGTAATGGCTGATCGGAGGCGATTAAATCGCTCTCCCTCAGTTACACCAAACACAGCCTCTAGAATGACTTGTAGCGAAATTTCCTGCGTCGCCGATCGCGCCGTGAAGGATTGAGCGATCGGAATTCGACTAAAAACTTTTTCGGTGAGCTTGCAGATTAAATTGCCATAAGCCCGCATTCGTTCACCATGAAACGGAGGCATCAACAATTGGCGACGACGCTTATGTCGATCGCCACTGAGCATAATTACCGAATAGTCACCAATCAGCGGAGCCAGAATTCGGTTCACTTCTCCGGGAGCGAGAAAGCGCTTGCGATCGCTGGTGAGGATATCTTGAATCGCTTGCGGATGATTGACAAAAACTAGATGACTCCCCCCAACAATTCCTGCCGAAAAGAGATCAGGATGCTGCTGAGCCGCTTTTTCCATGTAGCTTACGGGATCAGCAACCCATTGCAATTCTTGCAGTAAGAACGGAGTCTGTAGCGTATTTGGTAAGTTCATTAGCCCCTCCACTGTGTGAGATTCGGAGTACATCCCGTCCGTTGGTCTTGAGACACCCCGCCGACTAAAAATCTGCTGCTTGGATATCTCCAGGATAAGCGCTACCACGGTTAATTGGGTACTCCGGCGCTGAGCAAGAGAGGCGGTTATTAACGCTTCAGGTGGCTTAGGATCACGTGAAATACATCAGTGGCTTCTAGAGAATCTCTTTGCAGTAGGTCGGTTTCGCGGGTGATTAGCATTGGGCAGTCTGCTGCACTTGGTGTGAGATGCCCGTGCGATCCTTTTACCACACTGGCATCTAACGGAATGACTTCCATCAGATACCGGAATCCCAATTTTTTCTTCAGGAGTGTTGTTCCCAGTTTCAGTTTCGGTAGTTTGATCTGAGGATCGATAAACAGTTCTGCGGGGTCATATCCTGGTTTGCGATGGATATCGACTGTTCTAGCAAAATCGGGAGCTTTGCGATCGTCCATCCAGTAGTAGTACGTGAACCAGGCGTTCGGTTTAGCAACAGCAATCAGATCGCCTGATCGAGGATGGTCAAGATGATAGGCTTCTTTGCCTGCCTCATCCAGCACCAGGTCCACGCCATCTGTTTGTTCAAGTAATTGCTTTACCTTGTCGAGACAGCTTGGATCATTAACATACACGTGAGCAATTTGGTGATCTGCAACAGCAAAGGCTTTACTTGCCCCAGCATCTAACAGTTCTCGCCCTAATTCCTCTCGAACTTGCAGCAGCTCTGCTTGACGCAGTACGCGGTTGAGGTGAATCGGCTGATTGACCGGAGTAATGCCATATTCAGAAAGAAGAATGACTTGAGCGCCACGGTTTTCATAGTAAGCAATCAGATCGCCACAGATAGCATCAATTTCCTGCAAATCTTGAGCAATCTCATCGGGCTGACAGCCAATCTTTTGCAAACAGTAATCTAAATGAGGAAGATAAATCAGAGTCAGCGTGGGACTGTACAGTTCCTCAACTCGTTTCGCCGATGCCGCAATCCACTGGCTTGATTCAGCAGAAGTCGCAGGGCCCCAAAACTTAAACAAGGGGAACTCTCCAAGCTCAGTCTGGAGCGTAGAGCGGAGATCGGCAGGTTGGGTATAAATATCTGGAAGCTTGCGCCCATCAGCCGGATACATGGGGCGGGGTGTCACCGAATAGTCGACCGAGGAGTACATATTGTACCACCAGAATAAGTTCGCACAGGTGAACTCAGGATCAATGCTTCGGGCAACGTCCCAGATTTTCGGACTCTGTACCAGCTTGTTCGACTGTCGCCAGAACTTGATTTCGCAGTCGTCATGAAAATACCAGCCGTTAGCAACAATGCCGTGATCTGTGGGATAGCATCCGGTGAGATAAGTCGCTTGTGCGGTACAGGTTACAGCAGGCAGAACCGGCTTGATCGTCGCGATCCGACCTTGTGCGATCCATTGTTTTAGCTGCGGAGTATGCTCTCCTAACAGCCTTGAACTTAGACCAACCACATTAATAACAACAGTTTTTTTCATGAGTTGCTGAGAAATTCAGTGAATGGAACGATCGCAATCAAGCTAGAGTTTTCAAAACCCAGTGATATTCGCGCTGAATAGACTCTAGAATGTCCAGCTTCATTGCAGGCGGTAAGACATCCCAGGTGTAAGTTTCAATTTCCAAGTGTGTACAATCTGGTGCAAGCGATAGGTTCTGAAGCGCCTGATAGATGTGATCTTGTGTCGAAGCAAAAGAAGAGTAGCGATCAATAAAGATAGGAACGTGAAAGTGAGTGCGCCATTCGATCGCAGCATCGATCGCAAGATAGGGCATTGCTTCTGTCAAATCCGCATAGTGCTGAAGCGCTCCATCTGCATGACGAGTCACGACTTGATGCAGATAAGTTGATTCTGCAAACGGAGCTAACGATTGAATCAAAGATTGGCGCTCAGAGGGTTCCGGTAAAGTAATTTTGAGCGCGGCGCTGAGTTGAAACTTACCAACCTTGATGCCTGCCGCTTTTAGTGCGGCTAGAGCGATCGCAGGTTCCTCATATTCCACCGCAAAATGACAGGTATCATAGCAAAGCCGAATATGCTGTCGGATTAAAGTTTCTGCTGTTTGGATATCTACTCCTAGTGCCTGCGTGAGAACAGGAGTTCCGATTGGGAGTAGCCAGTCTTGGAAAAATGCGATCGTTTCTTGCGTGTTTTCAATCAATCCATCCGGTTCTGGTTCAAGGTCTAGGTGCAATAGCTTTCCAGTTTGTTGATGTACTTGAGCCATTACCACAACTGCCTGCGCCAAATTCAAACTGCTATGGTGAAATACTTTCTCCTGCGCTGTTGCATCGTTTTGCCACCAAGGTTTATAGGATAGAGGCAGCGTTGAAATTCCACCGTCTATACCTTCTGGTAGTAAAGCTGCCAAAATGCGAATCAAACGTTCGGTGTACGCTAGGCGTTCTGGTTTCGACCAATCAGGTGCATAGACCTGATCTTTCACAATCTGGTGGTGAAAGCCTCCAAAAGGGAATCCGTTGATCGTAAAGACATACAAATCCTGTGCCTGAAGCCAGGTCTGAAACTCGATCAGGTTGTCCCCCTGAAAAAGCTCCTGGGTAGCGGCATCTGCCAACCGCAACCCAACACCAAAAGACTGATCTGGGCTAAGCTGCTGTTTCAGAACAGGAAGATAAGTTCGTAGATTGGTGTAGGTTGCATCCCAGCTTTCACCCGGATGAATATTGGTGCAATAAGTGAGATGGAGCGGGGATGGAGTGGAAAGACGCATGACTAGGATGACAAATAGAACTTTAGAGAGTAGATAGAATCGCGATCGCTTTGCGGTACTGTTCCCAATCAACGTGATGGACTTCCAGACCCTGACCCACTTGCTTTAATAGCATCAACGTTAGCTCTCCGCCTAAATGTTCCCGAAATTCACTCAGCCCGCGAAACAGGGATAAAGGGTGCTCTGGCTCATCAAGATAGCTAGTTAACTCTGGAACAAACAGCGTAAAGCCTAATGTTTTCAGAGTTTTACAAATGCGTTGCCAATCTGCTTCAGGTAAAAGATTGATTAAATAGGAATAGGTTGCATCCAGCGCAATCCCGATCGCAACTGCTTCTCCATGCCGCAATTCATAATTCGTGAGCCGCTCTAATCGATGCGCTGCCCAGTGCCCAAAATCCAAGGGTCGCGATGATCCCAGTTCAAACGGATCGCCATGTCCGGCAATATGCTCTAGATGAAGTTGGGCACAGTGATAGATGAGGTGCTGCATCGCTGGCATCTCTCGTCGTGCGAGTGCCTCTGCTTGAGCTTCAATGTTGGTGAAAAATTCAGGTGATTTGATCAACGCCACTTTGATTGCTTCCGCCATGCCCGATCGCCAGTCGCGATCGTCGAGCGTCGTTAAAAACTCAAAGTCATTCAGTACCGCAAAGGGTGGCGCAAAGGTTCCTAAAAAGTTCTTTTTGTTGAAGGCATTAATACCATTTTTCACGCCAATTCCAGAGTCATTCTGAGCCAGAACCGTAGTGGGTACTCGAATCAGGCGAATGCCCCGATGAGCGGTTGCCGCAGCATAGCCAACCATATCCAATACCGCACCACCACCGATCGCGACTACATAAGAGTGACGACATAACCCAATGTCATCGACCGCCTGATGCAGTTGCTCAATTAGACTAGGATTGTTCTTTGCGGCTTCACCACCGGGAACCACGATCGGAGAAATGGGCAGGGCTAACTTTGGGTAAGCTTTGGTATAGGATTCAATTTGATTCAATAGCTGGGGATGATGCGGGAGCAAGCCTCCATCGACCACAACCAACATTTTTTTAGCGTCTGCATCTGCCTGTTGAGCAATGACTTGCGCCAGGAGTGGATTATCTGTCCGAAATAAGCCTTGTGTAAAGTGAACTTCATATCGAAAGTTTACTTCAAACTGCTGTTTAAGGATCGGGAGCGAGGACTGTTGAGGACGAGCAGGACGGCGCAATAAAGATGTCATAGTTATTTGGAGAATGAACAGCAGCAAAAAACGCAAAGATTAGGTTACAGCGAACAATCGCGCTAGAAGCATAGATAGGGGAAGCAACACGAGTAACATCGCTCCGTACAGCCATCCAGCAAAACCAGCCGCTACAGCAGCATCCATCACAATCAAGGAAAGAACTCCTGATTTCACAGCGTTTTGAATCGTTTTGGGGCTGGGATCTTGAGTCGCTTTAATAAAAGCAGGGAGAATCAATCCCGCAAATAACAGCACAAAAGGAACAGCAGCAAGCAAGTGATAAACAGGCAGGAATCCCAGTAGCAAAATTGCTGAAATCACAGCTCCGGCTAGCACCAGCGCAGCAATCCCGGTTTCACGCTTGCCTCCTTGCACCTCGCCCCGACTAATCGCTGTAACCGCAATAATGTATACGATCGGGATCAAAGCCAAGAACCAGCGATCACTCAACAATTCCGGAGCCGCACTAATCCCCAAGAGCAAGTTTCCTCCCCGACATAGCCCCATATTGATCGGGCCAAACTGATCCTGGTGCTTGCCCGCACTGTCATACAGTAGTGCTGCAATCGTGATCGCGATCGCCAATAAAGCACTGATCAGAGAGACTTGAGCCGCCGCCGCAATGCCGCCCAGTAGCAGCACGCTTCCTAAAATTGTTGCTCCCTGTCGTGAAGCTCGACCACTAGGAATCGGACGTTCAGGACGCTCCTCTGCATCTAGCTCTGCATCAAACACATCATTGAAGACAACCGCCCCGGCGTAGAGTCCTGTCGTTGCTAACAACAGCCAACCAAGGGGAACTAGCTCTACTATAGATACCGTTCCAGCCAGCACTGCCTGGATTTGACTCACTTGCCCAGCCGCCGCATATCCTAGCAGAATGTCTGCCCAGGCAGTGAGGATATTGGCAGGTCGCATCAATTGCAGGTAAGCCCATAGCGAGGCGGACTGCATACTGGTTGTATTCATCGGGGTAGGGTTCTAAAAGAGTTGTATTGAGAGACCTGTCCTGGTATTCAAAGAATAGAAACAAGTATCAAGCATTACCGAATGATCAAAGATTCTTGCTCGGCATCGTACACAGGGGTTTGTCCTCGTAGAACCGAGTTGCCACTGTAAAGTTGACGCTGATCGACAGGGAGAGGATTCAGCCAGTCCTCTTCTTTCATTTCACCGCTTTGACCATAAGCTGCAAGCGCATTGCTATAGCTAACTGCTCTCACCTGCTCTTCGGGAATTCCGCACTGAAGCATCAGTTGAGCGGTTTTAGGAACTGCTAACGGGTCGCTCATTCCCCAGTCTGCTGCGCTGTTGATCATGATTTGCTGGCTGCCATAGCGCCGCACCAGTTCTACCATTCGTTCATTCCCCATCTTGGTATTGGGATAGATAGAAAACGCACACCAAAAACCCCGATTTACTACTTCTTCAACGGTTTCCTCGTTGCAGTGATCGATTATGACTCGTTGAGGATTGATCCCATGTTCCAAGCAAATGTCCATGCTCAACGTGGTTCCCTCTTTTTTGTTGCGATGGGGAGTATGTACCAGCACTAGCTTATCGAGTTCTTTTGCAAGCTCAAGCTGTAGGCGAAAGTATTTCTCTTCTGCCTTTGTAATCTCATCAAAGCCAATTTCTCCGATCGCGACTACCCCTTCTTTGCCAGCGTAGAGCGGTAATAGCTCCATTACTTCCTCCGCCAGGGCTTCATTGTTGGCTTCTTTTGGATTGATGGAGATAGTACAGTAATGGCGCATTCCAAACTGTCCAGCCCGAAATCGCTCCCAACCCACCAGACTATTGAAATAGTCTTTGAATGTTCCCGCGCTGGTACGAGGCTGCCCCAACCAGAAGGAAGGCTCAATCAAGGCAACGACTCCATATTGCTGCATCACCAGATAATCATAGGTGGTGCGGGATGACATATGGATATGAGGATCGATAAACATCATGGAGTTTGGCTGCATGGCAATTGGTTGATTGTTGGACAGATGTAGATTTTCAGAAACGCTACTTAGAGCAGAGCAAAGTGCTCCCAGGACAGTTCACCATGCTGGATCTGCTGTTGTAGGTGGGGGACTTGTACCAGAAGAGCCTGAGCTTCTGGTAGTGGAGAGGCTGCACAGGCAAGCGCTCCCGCTTTTTGCTCCTGTGAATCAGCACTAGAGATCAATCTAGTGAGATCATTGATGCGATCGCGCTCTAGATACGGAGCCGCTACTCGCCACAGTTCAGGATTAACGGGTCGCCCTGCTGCCCAGCGCTCGTGAGCATAGTCTGACAGCATTCGAGCCAGCTTAGGATTGGCGCGACGATCTAAACCAACGATCGCATGGAGCGGACTACCGACAAACAGAGCCTTCAGCACCAGTTGATTCCAGGCATCTTCGCTAAAGTATTCAGCAGGGTAAGGATTGTTTAGAGTAAGAGCATTAAATACGGCTGTGATATTGGTGCGAATGCCGTCGAGCGCTGGGGTGAGCAAGCGATCGGGATGAGGAAGCAGTGGTAGTACCTGATAAAGCGCCACCAGTTCACCCATCTCTGCTGCTGAAAACAGCTTTTCGACCGTACTAATATAGGAATCAGGATGAGAGTCTGCCCAAGCAAGAACTAACAAGGCTCGTCCTGCTTGATCTAGGCTCCAGTGCTTCAGCAACAATCCCGGACGAACGCGATCGAACGCTTGGACATCTTTGTTAGCAAGATCAAGATCAGATTTTCCCAAATGTCTGGGGACAGCGCTAAATCGAGCAATAAAGAGACGTTCAGAGGCTCCTTCTTCTATTTGATGAACCGTTTCATTTAACCAGCTAAAGGCGGTGTCATTTAAGCGGTGCTCCAGGCAGGAATACAAGAACATAGCTGCTGGAGCCAACCCAGAAACTAAGGTTGGTGGTTGCATTATATTTACGAAGTGACCTTACACATCTACAAGCATTTGCTCATTGCACCATCATTAAGTAGAACCACTGAATATCTCAAGTCTTTTAGAGTGAAGTTGATGAAAACTTCATCTTTTCGTGCAGGTTTCCCAGCGTTGTTGAATGGAGAGATGAAGATTCTAAAATCTGTTAGAGAATGGATGAAATCAGGCTGTAGTGCTCTCTCGTGGTCTTCGACAAGTTTTCTCGCGTGCGATCGATCAATCGGTTAATTGCCGCCGAACTCATGCTAGACGACTTCGGCTTACCAGGGTAGCACTTCACCCTTTGCGTGCCAGAATGTTCCCGTATTTTCCAAAGTCAACTCATCAATACGAGCTAGAAGTCCCTTCACAGATTCTTCTGGTGTAATACCTCCAGGCGTAAAGTTTGTCATTCGCGTTTGCACTAGACCCGGATGTAGAATCGCTACTGCAATTCCACGCGGTTTTAGATCATGCGCCAAAGACTTTCCTGCCATTGATAGCGCCACCTTCGACATTCGATACCCATAAGAACTGCCAGAGGTATTGTCTGCGATCGACCCCATTCGGCTAGTCATCAAGACAATCTTAGAGCCGTTTTTAAGATGCGGTAGCAACGCATGAGTGACTCGCAATGCGCCTAGAGCATTCACTTCAAACTGTTCGCGAATGCTATCGAAGTCGAGGTTATCTAACGTCACTCGCTTGAGAATACCTGCATTGTTGATGAGAACATCGATCGTGGTCTTTTGTAGTCGATTTTGCAACTCTGCAACCGAAGCGTCTGAAGTAATATCGATCCCAGTCTCAAGCTGTACGCCTAGCTGCTGCAATTCCTCAGAGGCAGCGCGGCAGACGGCAATCACCGTGTCTCCTCGTTCTTGCAGTTGACGACAAAATTCGTAGCCAATTCCTCGATTTGCTCCCGTAATTACATAAGTTACCATATTAAATTGCTCTAGAAAAATAGCTGTGCTGTGAATGCAACTGTAGTTTCTCACACTCTAGCTAACCAGTAGAAAAGGAAACAGAATTAGAATTCAAAGAATTAATTCGATGCGATCGCTATTCCTTTTTAGAAAAATCTTCTGAAAACGACTCAGTTTAATGGTAGTTAAATAATGCACAATACTTTAGTTGCCACCGGAGGTTGTATGTCGATTGATTATACAAAAGCTGTAAAGTACGCTCTTCTTTGTCAAAAGATTTATGAGAACTTCGACACTATTAAGTTTGACGGCATCACCGTTAACCCTGTCCTGATTAGTGAACCAAAAACAGATACCCAATGCGCGATTTTAGTAGAAGGAACCGCAGCAACGATTGTGTTTAGAGGTAGCAAATCCTCGGAAGATTGGGAAACAAATTTTAACACTAAACTAGAACGCACTCAGTTTGACCAAAACGTGATTCGAGAATTGATTGTTGAGCCACGGGAGAAAACCTATCCGTATGGTGGCTCTAGTCGTTCGGGAGCACTGATCCACCAAGGCTTTGTTGCAGCTTATTTTGCGGTGCGAGATAAAATTCATGAGTACATCAGAAACAATGCGATATCTAGTGTCGTTGCAACGGGGCATAGTCTAGGTGGAGCCTTAGCAACCTTATGCGCTGTAGATGTTCAGTACAATTTCTCTGATAAAGTGACGATCGAAGCCTACACTTATGGCGCACCGAATGTCGGAAACGATGGATTTCGCGAGTCTTTCAATCAGCGAGTTCCCAACAGCTACCGAATAGTTCATGGAATGGATCTTGTCCCAGAGTTACCGCGCTGGTGGCAGGGATATCGCGCTGTAGACAAAGAGATCCGAATCGGACGACGGTTTAGTCTTAACTTCGTCAGTCAGCGGTTTAAAGATCATGCGATCGATCGCTACATTACGGTGCTGAGACAGCTCGCATAAACTACACCGACCAAATCCGCTCATCGGTATTTAGATATCCGCTACGATCGTACAATGAACTAGATCACACGCACTGGAGGCACAGCGATGACGGCTCTTGCTTCTGCTTCTCAAACTCCAGAAATTTTCTATCCCACTGGCGATGGTGAACCCGTGGCAGAAACTTACGACCATTTCTATGCTTTACTCATCACCCTGGAAGTATTGCGCCAATACCTCACGGGTCAGCAAGCAACCGTTTTAGGCAACCAGTTTCTCTACTACGCGCAAGGCTTTCCCAGACTGCGGACTGCGCCTGATGTGATGGTGATTTTTGGGGTCGAACCAGGGGGACGCGACAACTACAAAATCTGGGAAGAAGGGCAAGTTCCTGCCGTGATTTTTGAGATGACCTCGCCCGGAACCAGAACCCAGGACGAAAGCTTTAAGAAAACGCTTTACGAACAATTGGGCGTTCAAGAATATTGGCAATTTGATCCTAAAGGCGAATGGATTCCAGAAAAACTCCGGGGCTATCGCTTGAGAGGCGAAACTTACGAACTCATTGCCGATGGTCAAAGCCAACCCCTACAGCTTCGTCTCACCGTCGAGGGCAACCTGATTGGGTTTTATCGCTTAGAAACGGGTGAGAAATTACTGATCCCCGACGAATTAGCGACTGCCCTCGAAGCTGCTGAATCGCAAGCTGCTCAAGAACGCCAACGCGCCGAGGAAGAACGCCAACGCGCCGAAGCCCTTGCCACCGAGCTTCAGCGATACCGCGATCGCTTCGGTGACTTGCCCGAATCTTAACTTACCCCTTCCTGCCGTCGATCGCGATTCATCGCTTGTCGCGCATTTATTTGATGAGAGCAACGATGCTGTCAAGCAACTGATAAAGATGGCAATCGCACCGTTAAACAACGCAGAAATTATCGAATCTCGACTGTCTTAATTTGAATACTTTCTACGCTTTGATTATTCTGTTTCAATTGCCGATCAACAATCCAACCACTGCTTGTCCAAAACAACATGCCGAGCAGGGGTAGCGACAACCAAAACCAAAGTCCTAGATTGGGTAAGCTTTTCAAGGGAACATTCCTTTATCGAGGTGAATCTTCAAGCATTTTCTAGAATAGGAAAGTTAGTTTGAGGAGCGAATATGCTGATTCTACTGGTTGAGGATGATTCCCTTCAACTAGAACCTTTGCAAGCCGCGCTAGAAAAAGCGGGACATATTGTTGATGCGATCGCTGAAGCAATGACAGCCCGATCGCTGATGCTCGATCGTCCCTATGACCTGCTAATTCTCGATTGGATGCTGCCTCAAATCAGCGGAATCGAACTGTGTCGGCAGTTTCGGCAGGTAGGCAAGACGGCTCCGGTGTTAATGCTAACCGCAAAGGATACGACGATCGATAAAGTGACAGGACTAGATGCTGGAGCCGATGATTATCTCGTTAAACCCGTGGATGTGATGGAATTATTGGCACGGGTGCGCGCATTACGGCGACGATCCCCGTTGTGGCAAGGCGACACGCTGAGTTTGGGAGATTTACAGTTGCACCTCAACACCTTGACTCTAGAGCGCCAACAAACGACGGTGCAACTATCGGGACGAGAATTTCAGTTGATGGAATATTTTATGCGGCATCCGCGCCAAGTGGTGACACACGATCAGGTAGAGCAAGCCTTGTGGGGTTGGGGCAGTCAACCCGAAAGCAATGCAGTCACCACCTTGGTTCGACGACTGCGACAACGGCTTGATGCAGTTGGAGCCAAGAACTGGCTTGAAACCGTGTATGGCGTGGGTTATCGATTGATTTCTATTGACTCTGAAGCGAGATAACTGCGTCTCATGTTTCACCGCAGCCGCCGGAATTTAGCCTACTGGTACACGCTCTCCATGGGCGGGGTTCTGACGCTATTTGCAACGATCGGCTATGGGCTGACTGTGAATGAACAACTCGATCGATTTGATCAAACCCTGCTGAAGCAAACACAGATTCTCACGGGTCAATTGAGCCGCAGCAACCAATCACCATCAATGACTCCAAATCCTCAATTTGCTTATGTTCGATTGTATGATGCTCGAAGAAGGCGACTTCAAGCTTCTGATCAAAGTTCTCCATTGAGGTTAGAAGATACGATCGGCTGGAGAACGATCACATCTCCAGCCAGTGTTTTAAGGCAGTTGACGATTCCACTAAAAAACGGCGCGAGGATTGTAGGCTATCTACAAGTTGCAGTGCCGCTCGATTCGCTGCAAAAGAGCTTAGATCAAGCGCGATTATTTCTTAGCATTGGTCTTCCGGTGACGCTTGGAGTGATTGGAGTCATTGGTTGGACTTTGGCGGGAATCGCCCTGCAACCGACGCGTCATGCTTACGATCGTCTTCAGCGCTTTACAGCCGATGCCTCTCATGAACTCAGAACTCCCGTCGCTGGAATTTTGAGCCAAGCTCAGGTTGCACTGATGCCACCGGAGGACATTCAAGAAATGCGATCGCGGTTAACTCAGATTGTGATGATTGCCCAATCAATGGGTTCACTGATTGATCAATTGTTGTTCCTGTCACGCCAAGATGGAAAGTTAGATCCAGCAACCCTGAATGCTATTGATTTTGCTGCGTTAGTGCAATCATTGATAGAAGAATATACGCCTCAAGCGATCGAGAAACACCTTCAGCTAACCAGCCACATTCGGGAAGCAACACTCTGGCTCAAAGCTGATCCCAATTTACTGAGACAAGCGATCGTCAATTTAATCACGAACGCACTCAAATACACACCCGCAGGCGGAATGATTGAACTGCGTTTATTCGTTCAGTCGAATCACGCTGTTTTTGAGATTCAAGATACTGGAATCGGTATTCCTGCCGCAGATCTCTTTCATGTGTTTGAGCGGTTTTATCGCGTAGATACTGCCCGCACTCGGCAAACCGGCGGATTTGGACTCGGACTTGCGATCGCGAAGCAAATTATCGAAGCGCATCAGGGACAGATTCGCGTCATCAGTGAAGTCGATCGTGGCTCAACTTTCCGCATTGAACTGCCGCTCAAGCCGTCCAGCCGGTTTACCTCTGACATTTCCTTGTCATAATCGCTCTCCACAATAGGAAATAGCTTAAGAAACGCTTTGCAAAGGTAGGTGTGAGGATGCTTTCTGAACCTTTTTGTCGTCATGACTCGAATGAACAAAACCGTTAAATCCATCTATGCAGCTTTTGCTGTCATTTTGGCAACGCTTCCGGCTTGTACGATTCAAGCAAACCGTTCCGAAGATACCGCTGCTGCCAGTACAACTGAAGCGGCATCTCCATCTGATAGTCGGGTTCAAGAAACCGTTCAAAAGCTGATTCAGATTGGAGCGAGAGTTGCGGGGACACCTGCCGCACAGCAAGCAAGTCAATTTCTGATCGAGGAATATCGCAAAGCAGGCTATCAAACTGAGGTGCAGACCTTCACCTATCCGAAGTTTCGAGATCTAGGTTCAAGTGTTGCCGTAAATGGACAGACAATCTCAGGTGAAGCTCTAAACAATTCGATCGCAGGTCAAGCCAATGCGCGGTTGGTCGCCGTTCCCAATGTGGGGCGACCCAATGACTTTGCATCGATTGAGGTGAAGGGTGCGATCGCGGTTGTGCGGCGGGGCGAAATTCCGTTCTCACAGAAAGTAGACAACGCAGCAAAGGCGGGCGCGATCGCAGTCATTGTGATCAATTCAGAAGACAAACCCCTGCGAGGAACGCTGAGCAGCCCGGCAGCAATTCCGGCGATCGGCATCACTCAAAGTAATGGTGCAAAATTACTCAACGCGCCATCTGCACAGGTTTCTGTCAATACAGAGCGGCGAACGATTACCGGACGCAACGTGATTGCTCGTCTTTCTGGTGTAACTCAACCTCGTTTATTGTTAGGTGGACATTATGACTCTGTTTCCGGTTCTCCTGGAGCCAACGACAACGCATCTGGAACAGCAGTGGTCTTGGAAACGGCGCGGCGGTTGGCGAACACGCCATTGGCTCGCGAAGTGTGGTTCGTGGCGTTTGATGGTGAAGAAGATGGCTTGCAAGGATCAAGAGCCTTCGTAAATTCTGTGCAGCCTCAATTTTTGTCTGGTTTAGCAGCCATGTTTAATTTCGACATGGTGGGGATCAATGATCGTCTCCTCATTGGCGGGTCTGCTGAGTTACGATCGCAGCTCAAGCAACTCAATTCCAATGTTCCAACTTTTGTTCCAGCTTTAACAAATAGCAGCAGTGATCATGCGTCGTTTGCAGCGAAGGGAGTCCCTGTGTTGTTTTTCTATCGCGGCTCTGATCCGAACTATCATTCACCGACCGATCGCATCACCAATGCAACCAGTTTGAACGACACGATACAGACGGCATTGGCATCGATTAATCAAGTGTTGCAGTCGAAGTAATTCAATTTCAATCAAGGAATTTCTAATCACTATGATGGCTTTGAAAAAATCAATCACTTCAATTTCGCTAGTTTCATTTGGCGCGATCGCAGCGGTCGCAACGACTCACTTTGCCCCCGCTCGAATTGTGGATCTACAGCCCGTAGTAGCTCAATCTACATCTCCTGATGCCAACTTCGTCTCAAACGCGGTCGATCGTACAGGTGCGGCAGTCGTTCGGATTAATTCATCACGCACGGCAGGAGGTAATTTCTCTAATGAGCGAGTTGTACGCGGAGTGGGTTCAGGATTTATTACGCGATCGGATGGATTAATTTTGACCAATGCTCATGTGGTCGATCGAGCTAATCGAGTCACCGTCACGCTGAAAGATGGACGACAGTTTGAAGGGCGCGTCGTCGGAGAAGATCGTCAGGCTGATGTTGCCGTGGTGAAAATCCAAGCAAACAATTTGCCTACAGTTCCTTTGGGAAATTCTAATCAACTGCGTCCCGGAGAATGGGCGATCGCGATTGGTAATCCACTTGGATTGGATAATACTGTCACGGTTGGCATTATCAGTGGCACTGAGCGATCGGGGCGATCGTTTGGAGCGCCGAATGGTCAAGGCTATATCCAAACCGATGCTGCGATCAATCCGGGCAATTCTGGTGGCCCATTGCTTAACCAGAACGGGCAGGTTATTGGCATTAATACAGCGATTATTCGGGGGACTCAAGGCATTGGATTTGCAATTCCGATCAATCGCGCCCAGCAGATCGCTCAAGGAATTGTCTCGGCTCCGATCGCAAATTTGACAGCGCGTTAATATAACGATCCTGTTTGAGTTGTGACCGCTAAAAGAAGTGGGAGTAGGGGGCTGAAAAGGAAGCGACACCCGGCTCCCGACTTCACAACAGTTCTGCGACGCATCAGAAGATAAGCCGTACAATTTTTGCCTCAATCGCTTAAGCTTGTTTTCTGATCGTTTCTTCGAGATGCCATGCCTCAACCAATTCTCTATCTTGCGATTACCAATCATGGCTTTGGTCATGCCACCCGGGCAGCCTCGATCGCGGCTGAAATTCAGCGGCTCGATCCTGAGATTGTATTAATCCTTGTGACCACGGCTCCGCGATCGCTGCTGGAAGCCTATATTCCAGGAGATTTTATCCATCGTCCCCGCGCCTTTGATGTGGGTGTGATTCAAGGGGATAGTCTCACCATGGATAAAGCGGCAACCTTAGAGAAACTCCGTCAGATTCAGCAACAACAGCGATCGATCATTGCTAGCGAGGCCAATTTTATTCGTCAAAATCGAGTTGGCTTAGTGTTGGGAGATATTCCACCGTTAGCGGCTCCGATCGCCAAAGCAGCAGGCGTTCCGGGCTGGATGATGAGTAACTTTGGGTGGGACTTTATCTATCGCGATTGGGGCGGCGAATTTATTGAGGTTGCAGATTGGATTGGGGAATGTTTTGCTCAGTGCGATCGATTGTTCAGAATGCCCTTTCATGAATCCATGAGCGCGTTTTCTCACATTACAGATGTGGGCTTGACCGGAGTTGATCCCCGATTCGATGCCGCAGAGATTTTAGAGAAATTTGATCTAACTGAAACTCCGAAAGAAAACATTATTTTGGCAACATTTGGCGGATTGGGACTCGATCGCATTCCCTACGAAAACGTGATGCGCTATCCCGATTACAGATTTCTTTGTTTTGATCTAAACGCTCCAGACTTCCCGAATCTAATCAAAGTAGACGATCGCTTTTATCGCCCGATTGATCTCATGCCTGTGTGTGGTCGTCTACTCACAAAACCGGGATATAGCACTTTTTCCGAGGCTTGCCGCTACGAAATTCCGGTTACAACTGTTACCCGTGAGGGTTTTGCTGAGTCTCCAGTGTTGCTCGAAGGGATTCAGAACTATGCAACGCATCAAATTTGGTCAACCGATGAGTTTTTTAACGGTGATTGGAAAGGTATCACTCAACCAATGAACGCACCGCGTAAAACAGAAAAGCTCGCTAAAGATGGAAATTTAACCATTGCGCGATCAATTGTGGAACATCTGCGATCGTCATAGCTCACTAAACAAGGCTAGTTCAGTGGTCGGCTACTTCGTCAATTGTGGCTTTACATGCCCTCTTGGCTCTTCTTGAGTTTCCTTGCGAGGTCTCCCACCCTTCTTGCCATTTTGCCTAGCCGCTTCCGACTTCGCGATCGTTCTTTTTTTACCGCCTTGTCTCCCCAACTCAATCATTGAGAGTTTTGTGCCGAGTATTCGAGTAACCAATCCAGAAATGCTGAAGTCAACATCCAGTATTTCCCAGTGGATGCTACCGCCATCGCCTGAAAGATGCACATCAGAAAGTTCTTCTATTGACGCTTCTGCAAGTTCTCGAAGCAAAGATACGGGAAAGGAGAACTGAGCCGCATTGGTTAGCGCGATTGTGTATTGCAATTTGCGTGGATAGAACTTCACAGATTCAGCACAAGGTTCTGTTGAGGCAGCTTGAACCCAAGCCGCCTTCGCTTGGGTAATTTGGCTTTCTAATTCGGCTTCACTGATTTCGTTCCTCCATTTCTTCTGAGCCATGTATCTTCTTCCATTCAATTAATAATTTATCTTGGTTATCCGCAACGAGTTGCCACGCTCTATGGATATCAGAATTTTTAATTTTTGGGTGTGCTCTTAGTATTTTTGGCGCATTGTTATCATCACCAATACTGATTCTTATATTTTTATCGCTTCGACTTCTCTTTTTGCCTACAAACACGTGAACGTGTGGCGGAAGATGATCATCGGAGTAGATGTACACGAATAAATTGTTCGTCGAATCTTCGAGAATTTTGCCCATCGAAAAAATCCTGCGGGTATTGGTTGATTTCAATTAAAAACATGAGGTCTTCCCTTATGGTGGTACTTTCTTTTTTTAGATTAACCTAACGCTTGGGTTTCTGCAAGTATTAGATTTTTTACAGTATTGCTCTTGTACTGAGAGACTGCGGCGATCAAGAAATCAGGGAGCGAAATTATGCTTCTTGCCTCTACAGTGTGACAACGACAGGTGGACTGCCTTGAGATCGAGTTTGCAGCTTTTCTCAAATCTAGCCGTTGGTCGCGATCTCTCCTACTACGACAGCATTGATGTTGGTCTCTGCAATCAGTTTATTCAATGTGATCGAGCGTTTGCTCGATCACATTGAATAATTCCCACAAGCTTGGGCAGCGCCATCGGCAAATACTCGGCGTGTCGCCTTCGGAGTTTTCCGTATGGTGTCGTCTACTAAATTGCTCCTCAAGGCATTCTGATTATCGCCGTGATGCCACCTCCAGCGCAAACTCAACTATTGGATCGATCGTTCAATCTAAGCTAACAATTCGCCAGTTTCCTGAAGCGAGTGCAAGCGTTGATAGAGTCCGCCTTGTTGTAGCAGTTCTTCGTGGCTGCCAACCTCAACAATGTTGCCTTGGTCTAACACCACAATTTTGTCTGCTTCACGCACCGTACTCAGTCGGTGAGCAATGATGATCAATGTTCTCGTTCCCAGAATCGATCGCATTGCTAACTGAATCGATCGCTCTGATTCATAGTCCAAGCTTGAAGTTGCTTCATCAAAGATCAGCACATCCGGATCAACAATCAAAGCTCTGGCAATCCCGATTCGCTGTCTTTGTCCTCCGGAGAGTCGAACCCCCCGTTCACCAACGATCGTCGCATATCCGGCTGACATCTGTTGGATAAAGTCTTCTGCCTGAGCAATACGACAGGCTTCGCGGACTTGCTCCATTGTGGCGTTGGGATTGCCATAGGTCAGGTTATCGAGCAATGTGCCATTGAAGATATCAACCTCTTGGTGAACAATGGCTAATCGCTTCCGATAGCCACTAATATCCAACCGTCGAATGTCTTGACCATCGATCAAGATCTTGCCCTGATTCGGCTCAAAGTAGCGGAACAGAAGCTTGACAAGCGTTGATTTTCCTGACCCCGATCGACCGACTAATGCCACCGTTTGATATGGTTCGATGAGTAAGTTGATGTTTTTGAGAACGGGTCGATCGGCATTGTAGCCAAACCGCAGATTAGAGAATTCAACTTTCCCAGTGAACTGGTACTTCGGTACCGCTTCAGGATGGGGTGCAAGGCTACTAGCATCCATACCAACCGGAAGCTTCATAAACTCGTGAAAGCGAACCATTGAACCATAGCGCCGCGCAAAGAACTCAGCAAATTGACTAATCGGTTGTACTTCCGCATACGCCATACTTGATATTGTGAACGTCGTTGTAAAGTGACCGATCGAGATCTTGCCCTGTGCTGTGGCATAGACTGCTAAAGCAAACAAGATGAACACACAAGTCTGAACGATCGTGCGCTCATACATCATCAGCATTACATAGCCTTTGTGAATGCGATAGTCCAGCACTTTGAACTCTCGATCAAGTCTCTGCTGCTGGCGCTTCAGCTCTGAAGTTTCGGTTGCAAAGGCTTTCACTGTCTTAATGTTAGTGATAATCTCAGAAGTGCGGCTTTCAGTGTCCTCCATGTATTTATCTAAGCGTTCTTCTTGGTCAGAAAGCTCTTTCAGCCCTACTAAGTTAAACGCGAGAATACCAATAAACGAAACGAGCAGTAAAATCGCGATGCGCCATTCGATAAACCAAATCACTGCAACGATTCCAATCACCCGTAAAAGCTTCGGGAACAGTTGCGAAATCATATCCGGATAGATCCAAGTATGATTTGACAATCCTTTTGCAACACGCGCTGCAATCCGTCCAGCATTGTTCTCGTCGTAGAACTCTAATGGTAAAGTCAATACCTTTTTTAACGATTCCTCAGCGTTATCACGACGCGCCCGAAATGCAGTATCCCAAGCAAACCAGGCACCTAACCACGGCTGAATCGGCGCACGCACCACAGACACGATCGCGATTAGTACCAATAACACCGATAGCGTAAAGGATTGATTAACTTCAGCTCGGCTGATTTGTGCAGTTGAATTGATCAGGCTTTGTAAGATACGATCGATCGGCTGCCCCGACAGGACATTCAAAATTTGCCCGATCGTATAAGGCACAAATAAGTCAATAATCTCGAACAAACTCATCATCGCAATACTGAAAATTGAAATCTTCCAGTAGTTGCGAAAGTATTTGAGAATGTCTAAAAATTTAGCCATACATCCTCCCAGTGTGGCTGAGGGTCGATCGCCCCGACAACATTCAAAAAATTCCAAGCGCCAACGGAAATTGAGACAGGACGCTGCTCAACTTCTTCAAGATTTTTATAATACTACAAGTATTACAGATATTACAAAAGTTCTTGCCGCAATCGATAAATAATCGTTTTGGCATCCACTTGATTCAATATTTCGCGAATCACCGTGTTAGCGCCCTGTGCGCCCCAGGTGCAGCCATTTTCCAGGTAAACTTGCGCTGCTCGTCCAACCGAGTACGACCCATATCCTGCAATGCCTGCTTGAACAGCAGCCGTTCCCGCGAATGCCGAGAATCCTGCACTGCCATCTACTCCGGTCGCTAAAGCTGCTGCACTTTTGCCCATTCCTAGTAAAACTCCGCTACCAATCTCACCGAGCAGCAATGTTCCTGAACTGAGCAGGATTGTATTTAATAGCTTTCCTGCCTCATAGCGCGTCATCGGCAAGCCATAGAGATTCGCTAAAGCTTGGATCATTGCTAAATCTGAAACTGCGCCACCAATGAGATCGAGAAACGCGATCGGGTTGAGTGCAATGGCGATCGCTTTGTAGCGGGTAAACTTCCAGATTAAGGCTTCAGCTTCGGCGTTTCGCAGTTCCATCACTTTCGCCGCGATTTCTTCTTCTGCGACTCTAGCTTGAGTCAACGCATTGAGTGCCAAGAGCGATCGACCTTCTCGATTCAGAATCGTCAGAATCTTCGCTTTCAATTCCTCAATTTGCGGAGGTGGGCTTTCCCATTCATAGCTCACCCGCCCGTCTGGATATTCCACGCGCATTTGCAGCGGTGCGGGTTCCGCCGCAACCATGACAATCTCATCTGAAGTTAAAAGCTGCTCTAAGCGATCGCTATTTCCTGTTCTAGCCCCCAAGCTTTGCAGATTGAGATAGATATCTTGGCGCGATTGATCCGGATAAAGGTCAACTTTGTTAAACACTAGAATTAGCGGCTTTTGTGCTTGTCTGAGATCACAGAGCGCTTTGTATTCAGTCCGCGTCATATCTCCAGAAATCACAAACAAAATTAAATCC
The DNA here is from genome assembly GCF_039962505.1 of Leptolyngbya sp. DQ-M1. Taxonomy (NCBI): domain Bacteria; kingdom Bacillati; phylum Cyanobacteriota; class Cyanophyceae; order Leptolyngbyales; family Leptolyngbyaceae; genus Leptolyngbya; species Leptolyngbya sp. DQ-M1. The sequence continues at coordinate 54,218 of NZ_JAMPLJ010000004.1, read as the reverse complement.
GCTTGTTGGGCAACTTCTTGCGCCATTTCTGCCCGCGCTTGTCCGTCAATTTCATCAAGTCCCGGTGTATCGATCAATTCGATGCGAATCTTGCTCGAAGACTCTGGCACGATCGATCGTCCTTCAGACACAAACCCACCACTTGGCGACCAAGTAACCAGGCTGGGAGCCTGCGTCACGCCGTTTAGGGGCCCTGTTTCAAACACCTTTTCTCCAATCAGCGCATTCAAAATTGCCGATTTTCCGCGACTCACCAAGCCAAACACCGCAATTCTCAGCACGTACTGATCGAGCTTCTTCAAATTGCTTGAGATCGTTTCGAGTTCCGCCTTTAATGCAGATTCAAGTTGCGGGTCTTTGATTGATCGCAAAAACTGAGAATAATTGGTAAACGCTTGGCGCAAACTTGCCCGCGCTCGATTGAGGTGAGTGTCCTGGGGATTCGGGCGATTAGAAGGGGCTTGACTCAAGGCAATCTAGACCAACGGCATCGATTTCTATTCTCGATCAAATTTGCAAAACTCGGCGGAAAGACACCCGTACAATTTCGCGCTTCGGATGGGAATGATAAAGGCGTTTAGAGCGAAACTTCCCCTACTAATGTCCTAATGTCAAACAAAGTCGCAATTTTCCTAGATGTTGAGAATCTATCCGGATGGTTGAAGTCAGAAGGGGGAAGCATTTTGCTGCAACAAGCGAATGCACTCGGACAGGTGATGATTCAACGAGCCTATGGTGACTTTAGTAATGCAGCGATCAGTGGTCGCCAAGAGGATCTGATTAACTTGGGCTTTGAACTTGTTCACGTTTACCATCCCGTTAAAGGCAAAAATGCGGCTGATATTCAGATGGTTGTAGATGTCATGGAGATGACTGCACGATCGCCCGATATTTCTTCGTTTGTGCTGGCAACCAGCGATGCTGACTTTTCGCCATTGTTTCGGCGATTGAAATCACTCGGTAAGAGAACGATCGGAATTGGTCGAGAATCGGTTCTGAGTCGAACGGTGCAAAATTGTTGCGATCGTTTTATCTACATCGACGCAGATAAAACGCTGGAAACAGCAGTTGATCCTCAAGCCCAAGCACTCAAACTATTAAAGCAAGCGCTTTCCGGTCTTCAAACGCCAACAACGCTCTCTCTACTCAAAGCAGAAATGCTGAAACAAGATCCAACTTTTGATCACAGCAAGTTAGGGTATGGCAAGTTTCTTAAGTTTGTTGAGAATGCGAATTCTGTTGTCAAACTGGAGCTAATCAAAAAGAAATGGCTAGTTCATCCTGTAGCTGAGAATGTGAATATTGTTAGCCTCACCGCAAATAGCAAAAAATCTAAGAAAAAAGCAAGTTAACGCCGTATCACTTGAGGAGCCGCAACTGCAAAATTCCTCGGTCTAACCACATACATTCCTGACCAACTGGCTAACAGTTGCTGAGACAATTGCTGAATTTCAGCTTGTTGTGGAACATTCATGCGCCATTCGGACGGAAGCCCGATCGTGCTGTTATACGCTCCAGAAAGCGCCCCAGTGAGCGCGGCAACCGTTGGAGTCTGATACTCGATCTGTAGCGATCGCAGAACCGACAAGCGAAAGTCTCCTGGCGTGCTGAGAAAACAATACAGGGCTAACGCAACGGCAGCATCTCCCAGCGTGGCATCACTCAGCGTCAAAATAAGCTGAGTCGCCTCTTCAAGTCCAATGCCCTGCTGTACCATCGTTTCGACTTGCTGAAGCCGCTGGAGCTTGGGAACTCCTTCAGGCGGTGGTAACAAGACTTCAAACATCGAAGTGACAAAGCGGCGAGGATTGAGCGATTCGAGTAAAGCTTGCGAGAACGTATACCCGATCGCCAGTAAGTCCAGCTCCGACACCGCAGAATTCTGCCATAGCCTCAGAACAGTCTGAGCATTCTGCCTCAGCTTCAGAAAGTCTTCGTGAAAGAACAGGAACACAGGCAGAAGCGCGATCGCAGATTCCGCCGTTGTCAGTGGCTCTCGAAAAATCGGATGGTCTTCTGTTTCGATTCGCTCCGGAGTAATCAAAGACTCCGCGTAAAACTGCATGAGCTGATCGAGCGAATACCGACGAGCAGGAACCCGATTCAGCGATTGCAGTGCGATCGTTTCGCCGATTAGCGCCCCCATCATTGCGGCTTGAAATCGATAGAGAAGGGCAGATTGCATGATTATTTCTCGAAACCTAGTGTAAAATCTTCGCTGACTTGGTTGGTTTTTTGGCAGATTCAATCCGTTCGATGCAACCTTACCCCCTGATATCGCGTCTCATGATTCGTCCTTATTCTCGCTTGTCTATGCGGACTGTTCGATCGCTGATCATTTCGATTGCGCTGGTGCTGAGTACGATCGTGCCTGGATGGACGCAGACTCGACCGATTCTCCGAGTTGGAAGTCAAGGCGCAACGGTGACTGAGCTACAAAGCACTTTGAAACTTTTAGGATATTTTTCAGGTTCAGTCAATGGTGCATTTGAAGAAAGCACCGATCAGGCCGTAAAACGCTTTCAACAAGCGGCGGGAATTACAGCCGATGGGGTGGTTGGGAATGAAACCTGGAACCGCTTGTTTCCCACTTCTGAGCCTACGACGCTGACTCCAGCGCCTCGGACTCCTGAAGCACGTCCGGTTCGTTCTGAGCCTGCGCCGACGGGAGCGTTTCCGATTTTGCGACGGGGTGCGAGAGGTGAAGCAGTACAAGGATTACAAAGTCGATTGAGAGCGATCGACATGTATGACGGAGAAGTTGATGGGGTGTTTGGCGCTGGAACTGAAGCAGCGGTAAAAGCAGCACAAGCGAAGTTTGGGTTAGCGGTTGATGGGGTGGTTGGGGGTGCAACTTGGGCAGCAATCTTACGCTAGTTTGGGCGATCGTTGCAGTCCGTAAAGCGCTGTAAACATTAGTGAATTGAGTGAGCCGAACTGAGATGGGAGTGCTACTTTAGATTCAAGACACAAAAGAAGTTGAAACCCTTCTTCCCAGTCAGGTTAAAGCCTGTGTCTCCTGCTTTAATCGCTCGCAAAGTCTAAAGGGCGAAACTACGATCGACCTTCAATTACTTTCAGATTTGTCTCTTTCACTTCAGTTTAATGGTTCAATTTGAGGCAAGCTAAAGTTCAATGAAAACTACAGCCTGATTTGGCTGAATCCGTGGTGAATGCTGATTAGAATGTTTGCGATTTTGTCCACCTTACTTGTTACTTCTTGTTTCAGCTACACATACAACTAAGTGACTACAGTTTTCAGGGTTTGGCGTTTTGCCAGACCCTTTGATGTATGTTTGAAGTCATCGCACAACTCTGTGAATGTGGGTTCGATGGGAAGCGTTCGCTCCGATGTCAAATCCGGGTCGCCTCCTCAATCCCCCAGAATGGGGGATTGAGAGAAGAACAATTCCCTAAGCTTAAGAAGTTTTCTGGCTTTCAAAGTCCCGCACTTGTGGGGGATTTAGGGGGCAAGAAGCCGATCGAGCCGAAGCGAGAAACTCGTTGCATTCGCCTTAGCTGACCCCAGAGAGGACAGGTTGGTGAGATCGCCAATTTAAGTGCTGCGATCGCTCCCTTGCCAATCTCGGAATATCTACCGCAACAAACTGCTGATGCAACATCTGAACACTTAATAGATGATTGATGATGCCATCTAGCTGAGTTCGTGCAGAAAGCGGTGTGTTCGGATTGGTATGGCGTTGCAGCACTTGATTCACTGCCTCAGCATCAAGCAATCCTGCATCTGCGATCGCCCGGTTTGAAAGATACAGATCACACAGCGATCGCAATGCTCTTTGCTTTTCCACATCCGTATGCGAAGGAGGAGCCATAAACGCAAACTTCTGGCGATCGTACAATGCTTGCGGTAATAGTCCCTTCATTGCTTCCCGCAACACATACTTATCTCGCTTGCCGCGAAAACGCATCAATGGCGGGAGTGTGACCGCAAATTCAACTAAATGATGATCCAAGAATGGAGGACGCGCTTCCATTGAGTTTGCCATATCGACGCGATCGCCTGCCCATCCCAGAACTTGTGATTCAAACTGAGTTTTGATCCAGATGTATTGCACTTTATCAAGCGGATGTCGATCGGAGATTTGAGCAGGATCAAGGGCGGCAGCGATCGCTGCTCCAGGTGAATAGTTCGCAGTTGCAGCGCGATGCTCCGGGTGCAACAATCCAGGAACTTGTGCCCCCATTGATAACCAGGACTGTAAGCAACTCGGCGTGAAGCCAACTAACTGAGTTAGGGCTGGATCATCTAATGCTTTTTGAGCTAGTAGATTGCCCTGGAACAATCGATTACTTTCTTGTAGCCAAGCTTCGAGATCGGCGCGTTCCTCTGGAGTGGCATCATTCATGCCGTGACGAATCATATCCAATCGCAGTTGAGGATATCCGGCAAACAGTTCGTCAGAGCCTTCACCCGTGAGAACAACGCGATATCCGGCTTTATGGACGTGCTCACTCAGGAGCAGTTTGGCGATCGTAAACGTATTGTAGATACTGCGCTCGGTGTGCCAAATTGCGCGAGCAAAGTGATCATATAGTTCGCCCCCCCGTGTCATTACAATGTCTTGATCGGCTCCGACCGCTTGCGACATTTGTTTTGAGATCTCAGTTTCATCATAGTCCTGATTGTCAAATCCAACCGTGAAAGCTTTCACCGGAGACTGTTGGCAAGCTGCTGCAACCCCTAAAATAGTGCAAGAATCAATTCCACCCGATAGATAACAAGCCACGGGAACATCGGCTTCTAACTTGAGTTGAATTGCTTCGATAAAGCGTTCTCTTAGCGTTTCAATGTAATACTCGTCGTCGTATTGTTGGGTACGATCGCTGAGTAAGGGAAAGTTCAAATCCCAGTAAGTTTTGGTGCGAACCTTCAGTTCTCCATCTTGACGCTCAACAATCACCATCTGTCCCGGTTGAACTGCGTGAACTCCCTCAAATGCAGTCGTTCCCGGAACCATGAGTTGCATGAGTTGATGATACAGTCCGTGTGATGAAATTTTACGCTTGACTGCGGGATGAGCAAATAAGACCTTAATCTCAGAACCAAACACCAACCCTTCTGGAGTCATTGTCCAGAACAAGGGCTTAATGCCAAAGCGATCGCGTACTAATGTGAGTCGATCGTATTGCTTTTCATAGATTGCAAAGCCGAATTCTCCGCGCAGATGAGGTAATGCACCTTCTAATCCGAAGCGATCAGTTAAGTGCATCAATAGTTCTGTATCGCTTTTGGATTTAAACTGATAGCCGCGTGAAGTCAGGTCTGCTCGAATGCGTTTGTAGTCATAGAATTCGCCATTGTGAGCAATCATGATTTGCTGATTTTCTGACACAAAGGGCTGACGAGCACGATCGGCGTTTAAATCAATAATGGCTAAACGGGCATGAGTGAAACCGACACCGCGATCGTTGATCGTTTTCCAGCCGCAGCCATCTGGCCCTCGATGCGATTGAATGGCTGCCATTGCGATTAAAACCGCAGGATCGATCGGTCTTGCTGGGTCGTGCTGGAAAATACCACCAATGCCACACATACACCTTTCTCCTACAACTAGGAAATCAATTCGCTTTGCTCACTGTATGCAGGATCACATTTCAAAGAATCTATTGTTTGGAATAATTTAAGATTTTCTGTTATTTGAATGAATATCTGAAGCCATCTGCTTTATGTAGAAGTTTGTAATATCTGAACAAGCATTCAGATGTTAGAATCAAGCCAACTGATTCGGAGAAAATAAGATGACGACCGTAACCCAAATGAAATGCGCTTGTGAACCTTGCCTGTGCATCGTCTCAACCGATAGCGCTGTTCAGAAAGACGATAAATTCTATTGCAGCGAAGCCTGTGCAGATGGACATCAAGACGGACATGGTGACTGTGGACACAAAGGCTGCAACTGCTAAAAAACTAAAAAAAGCCGGAAGAAGTAAATCCTCCGGCTTTTGCATTTCAGTAGAAAGCTTACAAACTTGACATCACCGATCGTGCTGCTTCAATCGTGCGATCGATATCTTCATCGGTGTGCGCCAGCGAGGTAAAGCCTGCTTCAAACTGCGATGGAGCGAGGTAAACCCCCTGCTCTAACATTCCGCGATGAAACTTGCTGAACTTCGACAAGTCCGATTTTTTCGCATCTTCGTAGCTGTGAACAGGCCCTTCGGCAAAGAAGAAGCCAAACATTCCGCTAATCGAACCCCCGCAAGCGGCATGTCCGGTTTGTTTGGCGACATCAAGTAGACCTGCGATCAGGCGTGAAGTGATGCGATCGAGATAGTCATACGTCCCCGGTTGACGCAGCAGTTCGAGTGTTTTAATTCCCGCCGTCATTGCCAACGGATTGCCGGAGAGCGTTCCTGCTTGGTACATCGGGCCTGCGGGAGCAACCATCTCCATGATTTCGCGCCGACCGCCATAAGCACCGACAGGTAAACCACCGCCGATCACTTTACCCAATGTGGTTAAGTCCGGGGTAATGCCAAACTTCTCTTGCACTCCACCGTAAGCGATACGGAATCCGGTCATCACTTCATCGAACACCAGCAGCGCTCCGTGTTCTGTCGTGAGTTCGCGCAAGCCCGCGAGGAAGCCGGGGTCTGGGGGAATAAATCCAGCATTTCCGACGATCGGCTCCAGCATTACGCCTGCCACTTCACCCGGATTTTCTTCAAGTAGCTGTTTGACTGCTTCTAGGTCGTTATACGGTGCAGTCAGCGTACTGCTGGTGGTAGATTTAGGCACACCGGGAGAATCCGGTAAACCGAGCGTTGCCACACCCGATCCAGCCTTCACCAAGAACATATCTGCGTGTCCGTGGTAGCAGCCTTCAAACTTAATAATTTTCTCGCGTCCAGTGAATGCCCGCATCAAGCGCAGCACCGACATACAGGCTTCCGTTCCCGAATTCACAAACCGCACCATTTCGATACTGGGAACCGCGTCGATTACCATTTCCGCGAGGACGTTTTCGAGGTAAGACGGCGCGCCGAAACTCGTTCCTTTTTCCGCCGCCGCTTGGATTGCCCGAATCACCTCTGGGTGAGCATGACCGCAAATCGCAGGCCCCCAAGTGCCAATATAGTCGATGTATTGATTGCCATCGACATCCCAAGCGTAAGCGCCTTTGACGCGATCGAACACGATCGGCTGTCCGCCCACCGACTTAAACGCCCGAACGGGAGAACTTACGCCACCCGGCATTAATTTCTGAGCAGCCGCAAAGATTTCATCTGATTTGGTGGTTTTCAAAGTACCTGTGATCAAAGTGGTCTCCTTAAATCAAATCCTGAAGATATTCCATAGGGCAGGTGAGTTTTGTCCACACAGCCGGGATACTTGAAAATTATCCCATTACTGGAGGCGGCTTGAATGTCGTACCAAAGTAATCGCGAATTGCCCAAAGAGGTTCGCGATCGCCTGTCGGAAACTGCCCAGCACTTCTATAGGGTAGCGTTTAACTCTGCGCTTCAGTGGTATGGGGAGGAGTCGAAAGCGCACCAAATTGCCTGGAGTGCGGTGAGAAATCAAGCGGTGAGTTTGAATAGCGCGATTGTTGAAGTTTTGTAAATCTATGAGTGCCGTTGAAATCTAATCTCAACGGCACTCAAGCTATTTAAATCCAGCGTCCGACGACGACTCGCACGGTTCCATCTTCTAGGACTTCTTCAGCTTCGATCGTATATCCCTGCTCTGCGGCAGTCCTTTGCAGTTGCTTGTGGGCGTATTTTTGCTGAACTTCATTGATAAATTGCGTTTGATTGATTCGCGCTCCCCAGAAGTCTGCAATCAGGACGTATTCATCGCCTTCGCGTCGAAAGCCGAGATCGTAGCCATTCGATCGCCGAATGACATAATCTGCTTGAATTTTATTGCCTTGATAGCCTCGCACAAGTGCATTTTGCTCAACTTTGTATCTGAGTTCGCGTAAGGCTTGATGTAGCACTTCGCCGTCTTTGATTTCAACTTTAATCGTCGTAAAGTGTGACATTTATTCAATCTCCAAATCAATTCCACGCTGGCGAGTAATGGCGCGTAACTCTTCGATCAACTGTATATCCTGTGAAGCTGGACGTGCTCCTGAATTGGCAGCCCATTGTTTCAGGGCATCGATTTGATCACGCGCGATCGCAGCGAGGGGAACAGATTCTTCGATCGCCCGCACGATATCTTCAGTTGTAAAGTCTCGACGGTTGCCAGGACTGCCCTGACTAAAAGCCCGTTGCATTCCATCGACGATCGTTTGCTCAATTTCTGCACCGCTAAACTGTTGAGTCTGACGAGCGAGTAACGCTAAATCGAACTCGCGGAGTCGGCTCGATCGTAATCTCTGAAGATGCACTCGAAAGATATCGCGTCGTTCTGGCTCGGTTGGCAAATTGAGGAAGAAAATTTCATCAAAGCGACCTTTGCGTAGGAGTTCAGCCGGGAGAATTTGAACATTATTCGCAGTCGCAACAATGAAGACTGGACTCGTTTTCTCCTGCATCCAAGTAATCAGACTGCCAAACACACGGCGACTGGTGCCAGAATCTCCGTCCATGCCTGCATTAATGTTGCCGAATGCTTTATCGATTTCGTCCATCCACAGCACACAAGGCGCGATCGCTTCGACAATTCGGATCATCTGCCGCACTCGACTTTCGCTTTCCCCGACCAGTCCACCAAACAATCGACCCGCATCGAGCCGCAATAGAGGTAAGCGCCATTCGTGCGCGATCGTTTTTGCAGACAGTGATTTTCCTGTACCTTGAATGCCTGCAAGTAGAACGCCCTTTGGGTTCGGAATGCCGTAGCGCCTTGCTTCTTCGGTAAAGCTATCCTGGCGCATTTGTACCCATTTTTTCAGATTGTCTAAACCTCCCACACTTTTGAGTGATTCTTGGGTGGTGAAGAATTCTAGAATTCCAGTTTGACGAATCGCTTGGCGTTTAGCCTCAAGAACACTATCAATATCTTGTTCGTTGATGTGTTGTTTGGCTGCGATCGCTTTGGCTAAGACTCGCTGAATTCGGGCGCGGCTCAATCCCTGACAGGCTTTTACCAATTGTTCGCGACCCAGTTGAGAGAGTTTGAGCTTTTCCGCCACCACGATCTGAGAAATTAAGGCATCAATTTCTTCTACATCAGGGAGCGGGAAGTCGATTACCGTCATTTCTTCGATAATCTCTTGTGGCACATCAAGAGAATGGCTTGTGAGTACCAAGGTTTTACGACTGCGCTTCAGGTCACGCGCCAGGTTTTTGATCTCCCGCACGATCGGAGCATTCGTTGCTTGTAGCGGAAATTTGAGAATCGGATGAAGATCGCGCAGAACATAAACTGCAGCTTGATTATTTGAAGCTTTGGCAATGCGTCCGAGGGCTGCGATCGCTGATCCTTTGTCTGCTCCGTTATCGTCCCAACCGCGCACAATATCCCAGCATCGTAATTCCCGCTCGGATTGTTGGCACACTTGCAGAAGAACGGCTTCGATCGAGTCCTCTTCGACTCCGACTAAGTAAATCAGTGGATATCGAGCGCGTAACATCAAATCGAGTTGCTCGATAATTTCTTGCTGAGAGCGAGTAGCAACCATGTGAACGATCGCGGCGAAATTCAGTTCAAATATACCACAGCCAAAAGATTGCTTTTCCGGCACACTAGAGAGAGCATCCCATTGATTCAGCGTGTCTCAGTTCCCGAACGAGTTTGATGCAGTGTTAGGAAGTTCCGCCCGTCCAATGATGGGTAGCGCTGTATTGGGAGGAATCGACGGCATTCGGCAACGGCTTAAGAGCGATCGCATCGATCAACGAATTGCAGCCTTGCAAGAAATTCAACACACAGCAGCAGGGTTAGATCTGTTAGTTCAAGCCTTAGATGATTCGGCGATCGCAGTTCAGAAAGTTGCTTATACATTGTTGCAACCTTATCCAGAACTACTGCAATCGTATCCGCACTATCGATTGTTTGAATGTTTAGCGGCATTAAAAGGACATCACACTGGAATTACAGCGATCGCAGTTGCAACACAGCATTTACGGTATGGCGATCGCTCGATTGCGATTAGTGCGAGCCGAGAGGGATTGATTCAGGTTTGGGACATTGCGGCTGAAGATGTCATGTTTAGCATTCAGGCTTATACCTTTGTTTACACCATTTCGATTGATCCCGAAGCTGATATTTTTATGATTCAAGGAGCAAAGCGCAAGGTACGATCGTGGAGTCTGAAAAATGGTCAAGAAATTGAGCCGACCGAGATTAAATTAAGACAAATTGCATCCGTGGCGAGAAATGACGATCGCTATCTCATTAGCGGCAGTCAGAACACAATTAAAATCTGGGATTTGCAGGCAGGGCGGGAAGTTTGTCAATTGCAGGGACATACAAGCCTGGTTACAGCCGTTGCCGTCAATGAAGATCAGTCTTTAATTGTTAGCGGGAGTGAAGATAAAACGGTGCGGATTTGGGGAATTTCTGCATTGCCGCAAATGCGATAAACTGCTTCTACGCATTAGGGCAATACCGTGGCTCAAGTTGTTCTCGAAAACGTCTACAAATCCTATCAAAAGGGCGATCAAAGCGAAAATACCGCCGTGTTGCGATCGATTAATCTCCTGATCGAAGACGGTGAATTTATGGTGCTAGTTGGCCCCTCAGGATGCGGCAAAAGCACCTTGTTAAGACTGATTGCAGGACTCGAAGAACTCACTGCCGGAAACATTCGAGTGAGCGATCGCGTAGTTAACGATTTGCCACCGAAAGAGCGCGATATCGCCATGGTGTTTCAGAACTACGCGCTTTACCCACACATGCGCGTCTATGATAATTTGGCATTTGGACTACGACGCACCAAGTTAGACGGAAAAAATGCGAATTGGACAGAAAATTTAGCGGTTGGAGTGACGCGAAACTTACCCAGTGGAATGCGTTACATCAGCGATCGAGAACGCGCCGTTCGAGAACGAGTCAAGCTGGTCGCACAAATGCTGCAAATTGAGCCATTATTGCATCGCCTACCAAAACAGCTTTCAGGTGGACAAAAACAGCGAGTTGCACTCGGTCGAGCCATGGCACGAAATCCACAAGTTTTTTTGATGGATGAACCGCTCTCAAACTTAGATGCAAAGCTCAGAGCCGAAACACGGGCGCAGATTGTCAAACTTCAGCGTCAGTTAGGAACCACCACAATTTATGTCACGCATGATCAAACCGAAGCGATGACAATGGGCGATCGCATTGCCGTCATGAACGGCGGACAGATTCAACAGCTTGCCACACCGCTAGAACTCTACAATCACCCTGCAAATCGCTTCGTGGCTGAGTTTATTGGATCGCCCCCAATGAATTTCATTCCGATGCAAGTTCGCGCTCCATTGACCTTGCATCATGCTCTATTTCAACTCACACTCCCGAATCACTGGGCATCAGCGCTCAGCCGCTACGATGGTCAAATGATTACGCTAGGCATTCGTCCTGAGCATCTGAGTTTAAGCGATTCTAATGAGCAGACCATTCTAGTTGCAGTCGATTTAATCGAAGCTTTAGGGCATGAAACCGTTCTCTCTGTCAGACTCGCTGACAAGTCAGACACCATGCAGGTTCGTACCACTCCCGATCGCACCGTCAGGCTGGGTGAAGCTCTGAGATTGTTTGTGCCGATCGACAAAATTCATCTGTTTGATGAGAAAACTGGAGCAGTGATTGTTCCTTAGCTAATACTGAAAGTTTGTCGCCTGCATCTCTGTTCTGGGCAGGAGGGTTTGCATTAGCGCATACCAGCTCGCTGGCACAATAGAATTCCTTTCTGGGAATCCTAAAAAGGACGTGTATCAGGGATTCCACGATGATTGGTCAGGAGATTGAGACCACCGCAGCACTAAGTTTTTGTCACGTTCTCGATCGAGTTGCGGCTCCAATTTTTATTCAAGATCGTCATGCTCGCGTTGTGTTTGTGAATCGCGCCCTTGTCGCACGATCGCGCTACACCGCTGCACAACTCCTCGAAGGTGCCGATCGCGTCTTCTCCGCAGAATTAAGAGACGATGGAGGCATTTTCACCCGCGAAACCGATGTGATTCAGACAGGCTACCTCCACGATGCTAACGGACAAGCGCAAGCGGTTTCAGTGGTTAAGTCGATCGTACACGATGCAGACGGAAATCCTTTTGTTATCGGAACAATCGAAGATTCAATCAATGCGGACAGAATTGATCGCGCCAGAAGCGAGATCGAACGACAGCAGGCGGAAGTTGCACTTCTAAAGTCAGAACAACGACTATCGATGCTGATTCAACACGCACCGATGGGGATTATCGAATGGACACCGGAATTTACCGCGAAAGAATGGAATCCAGCAGCCGAAAAAATCTTTAAAACTCCACGATCGCAAGCAATAGGACGGAATGGAAACTGTTGGGTGCCGGAACAGGATCAAGCAAAAGTCAATCAGATTATTAAAACGCTGTTTGAGCAACAGGGTGAAATTCACAGCATTAATCAAAACCTCAGAGACGATGGAGAAATCATTGTTTGTGAGTGGTATAACAGTCAGATTTTAGATGCAGATGGAAACGTCACTGGTGTCGTTGCAATGGTGCGCGATATCAGCGATCGCATCCGGTTAGAGGCAGAACGCGAACAAGCAGATCTTGCACTCAAACAATCCGACGCCCAACTCCGTCAACAAGCCCAAGAGCTTGAATCTGCATTTAAGCAACTCCAAAAAACTCAGGCACAACTGATTCAAAATGAAAAAATGTCGAGCTTGGGGCAATTAGTTGCAGGCATTGCTCACGAAATTAACAATCCAGTGAGTTTTATCTACGGCAACGTTGAACACGCAAAAGACTATATCGAAGATTTGCTACGAATAATTCAGCTTTATCAAGCGGATCATCCGGTTCCCAGTGAACAGATTGCCGAAGAACTCGAAGACCTGGATTTAGAATTTGTGCGGCACGACTTAATGAAGCTGCTGGACTCAATGGGAACCGGAGCAGAACGCATTCGCGATATTGTGCGATCGCTCAGACATTTCTCGCGCCATGATGAAGCGGATCTAAAAGCGGTCGATTTGCACGAAGGGATTGAAAGTGCATTGATGTTATTACAGCATTTGTTAAAGTCAAATCGAGCTTGCGGGAGTCCGTTGCTGCGTCCAACCATTCAGATTGTCAAAGACTATGGCGCTCTACCAAAGATCCAATGTTACGCAGGCTTGCTGAATCAAGTCTTTATTAATGTGCTATCTAATGCGATCGGTGCAATTAATGAGCGCTGGCTTGCAGAAGAAATTGACTTTACTCCAGAAATTACAGTGCAAACAGTGCTGTTTCAACAGTCAGATTCAACCGAGTGGGCGCGAATTTCGATTACAGACAACGGCATCGGCATGACTGCGGCAACACAGCGCCGTTTGTTTGATCCATTCTTTACGACAAAGCCTGTGGGACAAGGGTCAGGATTGGGACTATCTGTGAGCTATCAGATTGTGACTGAGCAGCATGGAGGACGATTAAGCTGCGATCGTCCCTCAAAGCGGGGTGCAACTTTCGTAATTGAGATCCCGGTGCGGCAGTTAATGTGGAGTTGAGCAATTGATCCGGTAAACTGAGCTACACTGCAAGACATTGTGTAGATTCATGCGTCAGATTAGAACTTGGAAAACGTTTACGATATTTACGATTTTGGGAGTTGTGCTTAGTTGGCTGGTCAGTTGCGGCAGTGGGACTCCCAACGGACAAAGAGCGGCGGACGGTCAGCTTGATTTTTGGACGATGCAACTGAGCCCACAGTTTGATAACTATTTCAAAGCGCTGTTTGCAAAGTTTGAGCAAGAAAATCCGGGCGTAAAAGTTCGCTGGACAGACGTGCCTTGGGCAGAGATGGAGCGCAAGATTTTGACTTCTGTGGCGGCGAAAACGGCTCCAGATGTGGTGAATCTTAATCCTGGGTTTGCGTCTCAGTTGGCTGAGCGGGGCGCGTGGATGAATCTCGATGAGAAAATTCCGGCGGACGTGAAGCAACAGTATTTTCCGGGAATTTGGCAAGCGAGTACGCTGAACGGTAAAACCTTTGGTGTGCCTTGGTATTTGACCACACGAGTTGCGATTTACAACACGGATTTGATGAAGAAAGCAGGCATTTCCAAACCGCCTGCGACTTATGCAGAACTGGCTCAAGCTGCAAAGCAAATCAAGGAAAAAACTGGAAAATATGCGTTCTTTGCCACAGTTGTTCCGAATGATTCTGGGGAAGTGATGGAATCGTTTGTGCAGATGGGTGTTCAGTTAGTCGATGCTCAGGGCAAAGCGGCATTTAATACGCCTCAAGGTAAAGCGGCATTTCAGTATTGGGTTGATATGTACAAAAATGGTTTGATGCCAAAAGAAGTCTTAACTGAAGGACATCGACACGCGATCGATCTCTATCAGCAAGGCAATACGGCGATTTTGGCATCGGGTGCAGAGTTCCTCAAGTCGATCGCGAAAAATGCACCGACGATCGCTCAAGCCTCGCAGTCTGCGCCGCAAATCACGGGCGATACTCGCAAGAAGAATGTTGCCGTAATGAATATCGCAATTCCAAAAGATACGGATCAGCCGGATGCTGCTGTAAAGTTTGCGCTGTTTTTGACCAATAATGCCAATCAGCTTGAATTTGCTAAAGCTGCGAATGTGTTGCCCTCGACAATTCAAGCGGCACAAGATGGTTACTTCACGGCTGCACCCGCGAATGCGACTGCGATTGATAAAGCCAGAATCGTCAGTGCAGGGCAGCTTAAGGAAGCGGAGGTGTTGATTCCGGTGGTTAAAAATATCAAGACGTTGCAGCAGACGATTTACGAGAATCTTCAGGCGGCAATGTTGGGTAAGAAAACTGTAGATCAAGCGATTAACGATGCAGCGCAGGCTTGGAATAGTCAGGCTTAGAGTTGCTGAATTGATGAGATTTCTCGCTGCGTTGGGGGCGATTCGCCCTCATTCCCAGCCCTTCTACCCTGTACACACAAGTCGATTGGTTTGTGATTGCTGAGATCCCTCGCCCCTAAATCCCCCAATTTGGGGGATTTAGGGGCTGAAGCCGATGGCAACGAAGCGGGAAAGAGATGTTTGTGCACGGTAGGAGGGATTTAGGGGGCAATCACCCATTCAAACCGAAGCCGAGAAACTTGCTGAACTCGCCTGATATCTAGAAATCACCTGCATCACTTTGGTCACACTCTGGTCGATCGTTTCCTCCGCAGTCGAGCAAGTGACCTCCGGATTCAAAGGCGCTTCATACGGTGCATCAATTCCAGTAAACTGTGGGATCTCTCCATTTCGCGCTCGTTGATACAGTCCTTTCACATCTCTTTGCTCACAAACCGCTAAAGGCGCATCAACAAACACTTCAATAAATGCACCAATTTGCGATCGAACTTCTTGCCTTATCGATCGATAAGGCGAAATCGCAGAAACCAACACAATTACACCGTTTCGAGTCAGTAAATGCGCCACAAACCCGATCCGACGAATGTTCTCTTCACGATCGGCTTGACTAAATCCCAATCCTTTGGTCAATGTTTGGCGTACTAAGTCCCCATCTAAATGTTCAACTTTTAAGCCCTGCTCAATCAAGTGTTGGCAAACGGCTTGAGAAATTGTGGTTTTACCTGCACCGCTTAATCCTGTAAACCAAACCGTTAAGCCCTGCTGAGCAATGTCCGGTTTGGCTAACTCTAAGGTATCGATGTTTTGCAGCATGTCAAATTAGGCGAGAGATAAAGTAGTGTTGCGGTAGCTTAGATAGTCGTCTGCTGAAACCGTGCGCGATCGCAGCCGTTGGTAATACTCATCAATCAGCGCAACACCCGTTTCAGTTGTTGTTTGATGATGATAGTGAGATCGATCGACCACTGCTGCTGCACGATCGACCAAGCTCAAATCCAGCCCAAAATGTTGTGCTAACTGTTCAGTTTCCTTGCCGGGATTGTTCATCAGATCCTCATAGCAAAGAAAATAGACAGGCAGATCGCGAGTAAAGTACGTTGCCGCTAAGTTTAATTGCAGCCAAAAGCGCAGATGTCTATCTACGTCCCAGCCTTCCCAGTTGTAAAACAAGGCTTGATTGGATTTGAGAAAACTAGATGGAGAGCGAAACGCAAGAATGATGTTTAATTGATAGCCTGCATTTGATAAAACTCGCTGCCATAGCGGAAAAGTGAGCGAAAAGCGCGGATCTTTGAGTCCGATCATCGCAGTCTCGCCCCATTCTTGAGCAATTTTGGTCTGTAGATTTTCTTCGGGTTCAAGCCAGCGATCGTCCTCGAAATCTTGCTCAATGGGTAAGAAAAAATCGCTATAGCGATAACCCAACGTTTGAATCAGTTGATTGTTGGCATCATTGACCCACTTCAATTCAAAAAAAATCGGATTATGGCCACCTTGAATAAAGTGTTGATCCGAGCCAAAATTAACTCCAAATTCCGACAAAATGTGGCTCGTTACCGATGTTCCACTGCGTTGTGCGCCAAAGATCAGAAACGCGGTTTTCATACAGAGCGATCGCAGAACTTCCTTTTTACTATTCGGAAAGTGATTGATCCCCGCATCGCTCTTTAGGATTACTCTTTAATCGCAAGATTGTGCGAGGAGCCGATCGCCGCCTGCAAACTCTCAAAGCCCGATTGCTCTAGTCGTTCCTCTAATCCCTGCAAGATCCGCTTGACCATTGTTGGACCTTCGTAAATCCAACCCGTATAGACTTGAACTAAACTTGCCCCAGCCGTAATCTTTTCCCAAGCATCCTCCGCCGAAAACACACCGCCTACGCCGACAATCGGTAAGCTTCCCCGAGTTTGTTTCCAAATCGCTCGAATGACTTCGGTGGATCTTTCTCTGACCGGAGCGCCACTGATTCCACCTGCTTCTTCTGTAATCGGCTTTCTAGTCGCCGGAATCATTTGCGTTTTCAGTCCATCGCGGCGAATCGTTGTGTTCGTTGCGATAATTCCAGACAGTTGAAAGCGCTGAGCTAAGTCTACGATCGCAGCAATATCCTCAAATTCCAAATCAGGCGCAATCTTTACCAGCAAAGGCTTTTCACTCTGATTCTCGGTTTGTAGCGCTGACAGAATCGGTTCTAGCTGATCAGTGGCTTGGAGCGATCGCAGTCCCGGCGTATTCGGAGAGCTGACGTTCACGACAAAATAATCGCCCAGGGGTTTTAACAATCGAAAACTGCCTAAATAATCCTCTGCGGCAGCCTCCAGCGGCGTAATTTTTGACTTGCCTAGATTAATCCCGATCGGAATCCCTTTGCTTCGCTGCTCCAGTCGCGATTGCAGCGAAGCGGCTCCTTGATTGTTAAATCCCATGCGATTGAGTGCCGCCAGATCCTCGACCAACCGAAACAAGCGCGGCTGTGGATTTCCAGGCTGAGCATGAAACGTCACCGTTCCCAATTCGGCAAACCCAAACCCAAAACTCGACCAAACATTCGCTGCCACGCCATCTTTATCAAAGCCTGCCGCTAAACCGATCGGATTCGCAAACGTCAAACCCCAAAGAGACTGCGACAACCGAGGCGAGTCAAATCCATACAGATGATTTAAGCGCGATCGCAGCCAGTCCGACGAATTGATCCAACTGAGCGATCGTAAAGTCTGAACATGCAGCCACTCCGGATCAGCATTCAAACCAGAAAACAGAACAGGACGAAGAATCGATCGATAGAAATCTGACACAGGAAGAATTTAATTAAAACAAGAGAGCATCGATACAGTAGCGCATTTTTGGTCAGGTTCGCTGCGCGACTGTATCCATCCAATCGCACTCGTGCAAAACCTACAATCTCCGGGCACTCTATCAAACGAGTAGGCAAATCCCGCCGCTCCTGTGCGCTATCCTCCGGCTGATACATGGGTTACTCGAAAGAGACAACGCAATCTGAACAACACTTAATCGCCCTCAGTCGCGTTCTCAAACATCTGCGTGAGGGAGATACCCTTGCGATCGAATCTGTCTACGCCTATCTCAATACCTGCTTTGCCTTCGATCTCGTCTGGATTGGATTGTACGATCGTGCTGAACATCGTTTGTCTGGTAAAGGAGGGAAAAGCCCGCTGCGAGATGCACCCTTTCTCAAACAACGATTCATCCTCACTCCAGGCGACATTCTCGAACAAGCCGTCGTTCAGCAAATACCGCTCACCTTTCCTGATCTGCGTGAAGCACAACGGGCAAACGAGTGGCGCAAATTTGCCGAAAAAGCGAACATTCAAGGCGCGATGATTTTCCCGATCTCACTCAAGAATCAATGCTATGGGGTCACGATCGTCGGCTCAAAACTATGGGGAAGCTTTCCAAGACCCGAAGAACAATCGCTAATCGCGATCGTTTTAGGAGAATTTGCAGCCACGCTAGAAGCCGCAGAACAAGAACAGAAGCGACAACAAATTAAGCACGTTGATCGTCCGATGTTAACAATGCTCTCGGAACTGCGATCGCTCCCTAATTTTGAACAGCGGCTCGATCGCGTTATAGAGCAAGTCCAGCAGTTTGTTCAGCCTGCCCGAACGAGCCTCTACTGGTTTGAACCGACGCGCCGCTATTTTTGGCGAAGAGCCACAAATCAAAAAGGAACTCGCTCGATCGATTCTGCATCCGGGCTAACCGTGCAGGAAATGAGCAGCTTTTATCAAGCGCTGCAAGCCGATCAAGTGATTACAATCGGCGAATCCATCAGCCTGACCAAAGCGGAGATCACCGTGCGAGTGATGGAATTCATTCGGGCGCGATCGCTAATTGCGGCTCCGATCTTATGCCAGAACGAGCTATTGGGATTTCTCACCGCAGAAAGCGACCAACCCCGAAGCTGGCAAGACGAAGATAAACGGTTTATGCGAGCAGCCGCGCAGCTACTGGGGCTGGTATCGCCGCTCGAAGGCATGGAAAACACGATCGCCCAAGTCAAACTCGATCAAGCCCTCACTGCCGAAATCGCTAAAGCAATTTACAGCACAGGCGATGGAGTTTCTGCCTTGCAAAATGCTGCAGCTTTGTTAAATCAGCGATTAGGCATCGATCGCGTGATCGTTTTGCTCTACGATTCCGATCGCGATGCGTTTGAAGTGCGCTATCAAACCCAGCCACAATATAAACGACCGCTGCCTGCTTGGTTTGCCTCTCTCAGCCCGATCGACTGGCAAATGCTAGAAAAACAGTCGAACCCGATCGCGATCGAGAATCTAGCAGACGATCTCCGCTTTGCAGCTTGGCGAACTCCGCTTTTAGAGCTGGGAGTGCGATCGCTATTGGTGTGCAGCACGACTCTCGGACACGCTGTAGAAGGGGTGCTGATTTTGGCGCATGAGCAGGCGCGATCGTGGACACAGCGCGAAGGCGAGTTTACCAAAATTGCCGCTCAGCAAGTGGGAATTGTTCTCCGGCAATGGAGCTTGCAGCAGCAAAACGACCAACAGCGCAAGATCTATCAGACGATTCAATGGGGCTTGAATACGATTCAACAAACGCAGCATTTAGATTTGCTAGAAAAATCGGCGTTACAGTACATCGCGCAAATTTTAGAAGCACCCTTGGCAGTTCTAGCCGGCTGGGCAGCAGGTCGAGGAATCGGACGAGTGGTGCAATCTAACAACGATCGTCGATTCCACATCGACCCCCTTCTGAAAGTCTCGATCGAGACGGATACCTTTCTTCAGCGCGTCCTAGCTCACGACGGAATTCTCTCCGTTTCTATCGATGAGATTCCGATCGAAACCCGGCAGTGGTTGAACGCGCCTGGAATCGGTCAAATTTTGGCAATCACGCTCAGAACTGCGCCCGAACATGAACCCACTGCGGTTGTCCTGGTGGCGGATCGGCTAGAGCGGCAATGGCTCGATCGTCACCTCACCGTTTTGAATACCTTGGTCGCTCAGTTTGCCTGGTCACGCCGACATTTAATGGTGTCCGAAGCATTGAAGCGCGATCGCGAACGGTTAGAGCGCCTCAGTTGGTACAAGCATCGTCGGCTCGAAGATCTGTATCGATCGGTCAAGTTCAGCGTTTCTCGACTAGCTGAGCTGCCGCTCGGTGATGCGCGACAAGCTCAACTGCTGCGGCAAATCGACACCACGATCGATCCGGTGCGTCATGTGATTCGCGATGAACAATGGCAACTGACAATCAGAAACGAAACGGTGCAAATGATCGGACTGGTCAGACGAGCGCTCGATCGCGTCGATCACTTGCTCAAGCAGCGCCAACTCTGGTCACAAGTGCATCACGAAATTAATCCGATGATTTACGGAGACATTACTAAGCTTGAATTAGTCCTATACGAACTGCTGCTGATTGCTTGTCAGCGGGCAAATTTGGGCGGACGCATTGATATTTGGTGTCGGCAAATCAGCGCTCAGTGGATGGAAATTGCCATTACCGACGATGGTGCGATCGAGCCGCGACTCTGCGAAGACCTTGAAGCCGGACGAGCCGTAGATTTGCTCGCTCCGTCCACGCTCGACAAACCGCCCGGACTCCATCTCGCAATCTGTCAGTCACTCATGCAGCAAATGGAATCGGAATTCAATCTTTACAAGCTAGATGATGGGCGAATTATGAGCCGAGTGGTACTCCCGATCGCATGACCCAACAAAATTTAGAGTCTTTCGTCTGCATAGTTTAAAACTACCGATACAATGTTCGCTTGAGGACAATGAATCGTTCTTAAGCAAACCATCAAGGCAAACTATCAAGGTGTGAGGGCGGTATGGCGGCGGCACTCAAGTCTAAGCGAAAAAAATCAGCGACATCGGTGCGGCAGTTACCCCAGTCAGGCCAACCTCCCCGATGGTTGCGATCGCTGCTCCTGACTCAGCGAGTTTCGATCTTAGTGACGTTTGGTTTAGCAGGTACGGTACTTGCCGTTTATGGATGGACGGTGTACACTCAGCAGCTTTGGGGCAAAGAATACAGCAAGCTGGAACAATTGCGTCGCAACGAACGCCAGATCACAGCAAACGGAGAAGTCCTGAAAAATCAGATCGCGACTCAATCGAATCGCCCGGATGCAAGTTTGGTTCCGCAAAATCCCGATAGCCTCATTTTTATTAAAGCTGCTCCGCCCCGTCCTGAAAGACCCGTTGCTTCTTCTTCGCAATCCTCGCCTGTTGCCCCTCTAGGATATTAGTTATGCCAAACCGAGGAAAGCCTACCTCCTCACCCCGCCGCCCCTCAAACACTGCCCGCTTTGCGAGTGGAGCGAGTCTGCCGCCGATGATCGAGAAGCTGCGCGATCGACTGCTACAGGCTGTAAGTCAGACTCAACTGATCGAACGGTTTCGCACAGCGCAAGCAAAACCGAGCGTTCGTCGCTTATTTCTCGTTTGGGCAATCTTGGTGGGTGCAACAGGACTCCTATCGCTCAATCTGGTTCGGCTGCAAGTCTATCAGTCGCCAAAATTGCTTAAAGAGGCACGCGCTCAACAAACTACTTTTTTGCGTCCCTTTATCCCGCGTCGCCCGATTACCGATCGCAACGGCAATGTTTTAGCGATCGATCGTCCGGTCTACACGCTGTACGCCCACCCGATCGCGTTTCAGGAGCCGAAAACCGAAATTGCAACGAAACTCTCTGCAATTCTGGGCATCCCTGCGGGGGACTTGCTGCAACGATTTAGCGCGGGCGAGAGCGGCATTCGCGTTGAGTACGCCGTGCCCGAATCGGCAGCCGATCGCATTCAATCTTTGCAGATTGACGGCTTGGAACTGGCACAACAGCAGCAGCGACTCTACCCCCAGCAAACCCTCGCAGCCGATGTGGTTGGGTATTTGGATTTGGATCGCATCGGGCAAGCAGGAGTTGAATATAGCCACAAGAATCTACTTGAACGATCAGTGAAATCTGTGCGACTGAGCCGCACCGGCTCAGGGGTAATGATGCCCGATCGTCTTCCGGGGGGATTTTTGCAGATGGACAACTTGCATTTGCAGTTGTCGATCGATAGTCGAGTCCAGAGAGCGGCGATCGCCGCCCTTCAGCCGCAGCTAAAAAAATTCAACGCTAAGCGTGGTGTAGTGATCGCGATGGATGCCAAGACAGGCGAAATCCGAACGCTAGCATCTGCTCCGTCTTATGATCCGAACGAATTCTATAAAGCAAACATTGAGCAGTTCAAAAACTGGGCGTTAACCGATTTGTATGAGCCGGGATCAACGTTTAAGCCCTTGAACGTGGCGATCGCGCTTGAGGCGGGAGCAATCAAACCCGACCAAGTGATTAATGATGAAGGGGCAATTCAGGTAGACGGATGGCCCATTCAAAACTTTGATTTCTCCAGCGCTGGTGCAAGAGGGCCTAGTACGATCACTCAAATTATGGAGCATTCCAGCAATGTCGGCATGGTGCGAATCGTGCAGCAAATGTCTCGATCCACCTACTATTCCTGGCTACAAAAAATAGGTTTAGGGCAGCCGACCGGAAGCGATTTGCCGTTTGAAGGGACGGGGCAAATCAAAGACAAAAAGGCTTTTACCGAGTCTGCGATCGATGCGGCGACCAGCTCGTTTGGGCAAGGCTTTTCGATTACGGCGCTGCAACTGGTGCAACTGCACGGGATTTTAGCAAGCGGCGGTAAGCTGCTCACGCCTCATGTGGTTCAAGGCTTATTTGATGAAAAGGGGCAGCCTTACTGGAACGCGAACGCTCCTCAACCCAAGCCAGTTTTTTCACCGCAAACCGCGCAAACCGTGCTGAAAATGATGGAATCGGTGGTGCAAGACGGAACCGGAAAAGCCGCGCAAATTCCCAACTACCGCATCGGCGGTAAAACTGGAACCGCGCAAAAAGCTGGAGAAACGGGTGGATATATCGAAGGTGCGAAGATTACCAGTTTTGTGAGTATTTTCCCGATCGATGCGCCTCGATATGTTGTGGCAGCGGTGATTGATGAGCCGAAGGGTGCAGATGCGTTTGGTTCGACGGTAGCAGCGCCGATCGTCAAAGCGGTCATGGAAGCTTTGATCGTTGCAGATAAGATTCCGCCAAGTGTGCCTGCTGCACCGAATCCGGCTGCGTCTCCGAGTCCTAGTCCGACACCTTAGCGGGGATTTAAGGAAGCTCTCCGGAGTCCACAGGAAGCAACCTCCTTTAATGTGAGTTCCTTTAATGCTCAAACACATTCTGATATTGCAGAATATCAAGCTGGGCAAACACAGGCAATGCTTGAAAACACTGCTCTGCAAGTTCCAAGCGTTCCTCGCGCTCTAGCATTTCAATCAGTTTCGATCGCGCCTCAATCAAATAGCGCACATCATTCGCCGCATACTGCAGCTGTGCCTCAGAGAGATTCATGGCATTGCCCCAATCGGAGCTTTGAGCGCTCTTGTCGAGTTCCACCCCAGTTAATTCTTGAATCAAATCTTTTAAGCCGTGACGGGGGGAATAGGTGCGAATTAGCTTACTTGCCAATTTCGTGCAGAAAATCGGTGTGACCTGAATTCCCAGGTGATGGCGCAAGGTCGTAATATCAAATCGCGCAAAGTGAAAGATTTTCGTAATGTCTGACGCTTCAAGCAGTTGCTTCAAGTTTGGTGCTTCGGTTTGCCCCCGCTCAATTCTGACAACCGCTACTTGATCGCTCTCATCGCACAACTGTACTAAACACAAGCGATCGCGGTGTGGTAGAAGCCCCATCGTTTCGGTATCGACTGCGATCACGGTGGCTGACTGATACTGCTCCAATAGCTCGGAAGTAAGATCGCGATCGCAAAGGTGAAATTCACGCGGTTGCATAAGGTGAGGCAAGTGATTTTACAACTCACGTATCTTACACCTGATGCAGATTTGCACCTTAATTTCGCACAAAGTCTTGCGTAAAGTAGTATTCTCCCATTGCGCTGAGGCCGATGCCGATCCCGGTTACGTTGAAATTTCCTTCGATGTTTTCCCGATGCTTTTGGCTTTTGATCCAAGCTTCTACAACCTGCCCGATCGGATCGCGGCGGCTCATAATCCAAGCCACATTTTCACTTGTCGCCCGCGCTGGAATGCTGCTGGTAATTGCTTTTGCGCGCTTTTCAAATCCTTGATGACCGAATGGAACTGCTTTTTTCGCCATATTGCGGCTGTGTTCACGCGCTTGCTTGGCAATGCTATCGTTCCAGGCCATTGCAGGCAAACCTTTGCTGGCGCGGTACTGGTTAATTCGAGTAAAGACCATGCGTTCCATTTCTGCGATCGGAATTCCCTGAGCAATCTGAAACGCGAGCGTTTGAGAGGTAGACACACCTGAAGGTACGGTTTGAGCTTGGCTTTGAATCGTGCTGCCAAAGGTTCCGGCGATCACAATGCCCACTGACATTGCCAAGGTTTGCACGATTTTGCTGGGAGCTGGGTTCAGCATTACGTCTCTCTCCTAGGTGTTAAGTCTCGATGAAGAGGTTAACCCGATTGTTAAATTGTTGCAAGTTATCTTGGATACGATTTTCCTAGAGCAGATACGTAGAATTTCTTATATCTCCCATCCTATTTACGTTTTAGCTGGATCAAAAAAATTCCGATTTGAATTTTGTGCGCTCACAAGATATTGCATAAATTTAACCTTTTGTGAGAGGGTTTTGCTAATTAGGGCGGTTGAACTGCTATTTAGTCACAGAGCAATTACGCCATCTAGACAAGTTAAGAAAATAGACTAAATTGCTATATTGCTACATGAAGATGTGACGTAATGATTTTGACTCAGTAAGGACGCGGGAATGGTTTTAGCAAGTTCGTCCCTTGAAACACATGAATCCGATCGATCACTACTCCGCCCCGACGTAACTCCACTTCCCCTAGCTTGGTAAATTTTTCAAAATACGGGACATATTCCGCCGCAGAGTCTTCCTGGGTTTGAAATTTATCAGCAGTGATGTAGAGTCCTGTTTTACCCAGCCATTGTTCTGCGGTTGACCAGAAAGCGAATCCGCGCAAGTCGCGGCGATCGAAGCAAGTCATCGGAGTCGAATAGAGTGGCGTGAGCGCCATCGCTGTATGCCCTGCCATGTGGAATCGATTACTGAACATGAAGTCGGCATTTTTCAGCGCTGTGAGCAGTTGAGGCGATCGCGAAAATTCTCGCCGCAGTTGCAGAATGTCCATCAGATCAACCGAAGGATCGTCTTGCGGCGCAACGAATCCCCCAAACAGCGCGTATTGTCCCGGTTTTTGCAGCGTTCCCAGCGTGACGTGAGACAGCGCAAACAATAGCAGGGCGACGATCGCAAGGGTTGAACCCACAAGCCAGCGTTTTAGCACAGACGATCGCCACCTCGATGCGTACCAAGCGAGTAGTGGCGTAACCGAGAAGAATCCTGGCATTGTCCAACCGGGTAAAATCTGTTGATAACCACCAATCAGCGTAAAGATGATGAATACAGGCGTAGATGTCCACAACACGAAAGAGTGAATCGAGTTTGAAAACCTCCGCGACACGGTTAGAATAATTTCTCGAATGCTAACAAACCAGAGTGGTAATCCAAATGTAGGAAATAAATACAACGAGGCTGCAAACGCAACATCAATTACTTTAGAGAATTTGAAGGAACGATTTGGAACACTACGGTTTCCCTGAAACGTAAAAGAAATCCAATCGTGCTGGCTGTTCCAATACAATACAGGCGAGAACGCAACTAAAAATAGTAGAAAGCTTAATATTGTCCACGGAGATCGAAACACTGCCCAATGCCGCCGGCTGGTCAAACAAAATCCAATTAAGCCAAATCCAAGTAGAAATCCGTGGTATTTTCCAATGCAAGCCAATCCAACGAGTAGCCCGATGAGTGCAACTCGATACGAGGGAATGTAAACTGTACGATCGCGAGGAAAAAATTCAACCGCTCCCACCCAAAGCGTTAATGTCCAGAAAAACATTAGCGGTGAATCGGGTAGCGTAAAGGTGCCAAATCCGAGTTGGAAAATTGGAATGACCGACGCGATCGCTAACGTCAGCAATCCAACTCGAACTGAAAATAAATGAACTGCTGCACGGTATAGAAAGTACAACGTAAACGGATACAGCAATAAGCTGCCGATGCGGATTGTAAATTGAGAGACTTCGCCAGTTAACCAAATGCCGATCGCGCTCACCAACGAAACCAGTGGCGGATGATCAAAATAACTCAGAGCAGGATTTTGAGTGTAAATATAGTAGTACGCTTCATCAAATCCAGGTGGCAGCCAAAACGCGATAAAGCTGCGAAACAGAAATCCCACGATTAGAATTGCAGCAACTTGCCGATTGGTTGGCTCTGCCCACCATTTTTGTACTGATTTCATGAATTATTTTGAAGAACGAATTGGAACGCGCACAAGTTGATACTGACGATACTGTTGAAGCGGTTGGTACTGATTTGGTTTCACATTTCCTTCTTGCAGTGCGGTTGGGGTGGTGATCATCACGATCGATGTTGTTTTTCCTTCTTTCCGCAGCTTCTGTAAATATGGCTGAATCATCCGAGCACGATTGAGAAACGTGATCGGTTGCTGCGTATAAAACACCAAACTCGGTTTCTCAAACGCATCGGTTGCCATGATGATCGGTTCGTTCGGTCGTCGATCCTCGATCGTCGCTTGAGCAATTTGGCGCAGCGGTAATTGTCGAACTGAGTCAATAATGCTGACCGCAGGAGTAATAAAAAACAGAATAAATGCTGCAAAAGCAACAAGATTCACAGCCCAATACCAGCGCAATCGATACTGAATCGCTAAAACTAATCCAACGATCGCGGCTGTAATCCAAATGGATGCGCCAATGTGATGCAATCCAGACTGCTGCATTCTTAATCCCAAATTTGGCATAGCTGGATCACGATTTAACCAATTTGGGCTGTAAAAAATGAGAACACCAACAGCAACAGAAATAGCAATACTAAAGTATACGGTAGCCTTAACCGGGATGGACTGTCTTGATTGTGAAAAATGATGCACGAACCATAATGTGACGAGAATCGCTGCTGCGGGATATAGCGGTAAGGTATAAGTAATATATTTTGTAACCGCGATCGTGAAGAAGATCAGCACAACCGCAAACCACACCAGCGCGAACTTTCCAAGATGCTGTGATCTTGGTTCTTGTTGCCATTTGGGTTGCCTGATCGCATGAGCGATCGCCGCAGGCAAGCAAAGCGACCAAGGGAAAAACCCAACTAGCACAATCACCAAATGATAGTACCAAGCGCCAGAATGCTGATTCACCACGTTGGTAAAGCGTTCAACATTATGCAGCCCGAAAAACGATTGAATAAACGCATTCCCGTTTTGAAGATACGCCAACAAATACCAAGGCACACTCACCAACAGAAAAATTCCTGTTCCTTGAATCGGCTTCATCTCGCGCAGCACTCCGCGCAGGTTTCTCGCCCAGAATAGAAAGATGAGCACGATCGCACTCGGCAACACGACCCCAACCGGGCCTTTCGTTAAAACTGCCAGTCCCATCAGCCCATAAAACGCCCGATACCAGCGCTGATCCGATCTCACATAGCCGAAAAAAAACGCCAGCAGCGATCCACCAAAACAGGCACTCAGCAACATATCCGAGTAGCCCAACCGTCCGAAGAACAGCGTGATCAGATTAAACGCAACGATCGCCGATCCCAAGTACGGTGCAATTCTCAATGGAACAAATCGCCTAATCGTATAGAAACAAAAACCGACCAAAACGGTTCCCGCGATCGCAGAGGGCAGCCGCGCTGCCCATTCATTTACGCCAACCGTTTTGAATGCGATCGCCATCAGCCAGTAAATCAAGGGCGGCTTATCAAACCGAGTCACCTGATTAAAGTACGGCGTAATCCAATTTCCGGTGACCGTCATCTGCCGCGCTGACTCCACAAACAGCGGCTCTGTCTCATCTACCAGTCCGATGCTGCCCAACTGATTAAAAAATGCAATTCCACCTAATGCAAGCACCCAAACGATCGCAAAACATCGCTCCAAGATTAGCGATCGTGTTTTCCCTGGCATCTCTATCTGATCGTCCATGCACTCTACATCCAAGATCAAAATCTAAGATCAAACCAAGCGGTAGTGTGACATGGAACGAGGCAATTGAAAAGCGGCGATTAGGACATAAACTTCTCAAACAGGATCGCTATAGAAACAAGCCGTTAATCATTACAAAGCTGTTCCAAAACGCTGCGAATGTGCGATTCAACAGAATCGGTTTGCTCTAGCATTGATAGATGACCGCAATCGGGAAGCTCTAGAACATTGTCCGCCCCATCGCCAAATAGCGGATGAAAACTGGCTAAATGACGCACATACTTCGGTTCCATCACCGTATCTTTCGACCCAGTAATGAAGTAGAGCGGCTGTGATAACCGCGCCACGACTTGCGGTAAACGATGCACCTCGGCTTCCGTGGTCGAATCCAATAACGTCCCGATCGCGGCTTCTTGATCCGCATTAACAAAATCGATCACTCGTTGCCGACCCCACGATCGTTCAATCACGCTTGCCACATTCGCCCGCTGAAACACCAAATCTAAACAGGGCACCTGCGCTAACCATTTTGGGCGCAGTTTTACCATCTGCTGACCTGCCGATCGAAACCGCTCAAACGCTTCTTTCAAATAGATGCCACCGCCAGAATTTAGGCAAATCACCCCTCGAACCTGTTCCGGCATTTGGTCGGCTGCCCACAGCGCCACACAGCCGCCGAGTGAATGCCCAATCAGCCAAACTTCAGGAATCTGCAACTGCTTCAACAGCATTCCTAAATCCCTCGCATAAGCAAGCAGACTATACTGCGCGATCGCGTTCTGCCTGGCGACGGCAACTGCCCCACCAGATCGATCGTCCACAGCAGGCAGGCAAGCCGCATCTCGCGGTTGGGACTCACCAAAACCCCGCAAATCATAAGACAAACACTGATAATCCGATGACAACTGATCGATCAGAGGTTGCCAATAATTGCGGCTCAGCATCCAGCCGTGAATGAATACCAGAACGACAGAGTTTGATGTGGGAGCCGTCAGCTCGTAGGCGTGTGGAACTCCCGAAATAGGAAGAGTAGGCATAAGTTTCATCCTACCGTAAAGGCTGATCCGGTTGAATGTTTGCTGCAACACGATCCAGGTTTAACCGGATTGAAGTGCCGCGATCGCCTGTCCTACTCGTAAATTGGTATAAGCTGGATTTAGCTTCTGTGTGATCTGTTATGGCAAGATCTGACTCCCCCACGCTTCGAGAAATTGCAAGCACATTCCGATTTGCGGGTTGGTTTAGTTTTTGGTTTCAGTTGGTGCTGACAGTGATTTCGAGTGCGATCTTGCTGTTTGCTGCCGTTTCCACCCGCGCTCCAGCCGCCAACAATCCAGGAACTGGGGTTGGGGTCGTGCTGACCATCGGTGGAATTGCGGTCTTAGGATTCAATATGTTCTGGTCGTTGACGAAGTATGTGGTGATCGGACGGCGGTTGAATGGAGCGGCAGCAGCGCGACCGAAAAAAGCGGAGGCGATTCAAACGATTCGGACAGGATTGATTGCAAGTTTAGCGGGAACCCTCTTAGCGCTCTTAGGGGCAGAGGCGATCGTCGGTTTGCTGTTTGGGAAAGCCGTCAATCAGGGGTTTGCAGGTTTTGTCAACGTCGATCCGGCAAAATTCATTCAACCCATTGACATTCTTGTAGTGCAAGCAAGCATCAACGTGATTTTGGCGCAGTTTGTTGCCATTTCGACCTCACTTTGGCTCTTGAACAAAATGAGCAAGCAGTAATCTAGCGCTCCATCCAGTCAAAAATTTGGTTCAGTTGGTCGATCGAAACAAATCCATAGCGCCACAGCACCATCGGTAACGTTCCGCGTTCTTGCTCACAGTGGCGCATCGCCAGTTCGATCGACTCGTCCGGAACGGCTAACTCTTCTTTGAGATAGCGGACTAAGCATAAGTCGCTCTCTTCCGTCTGTGTCTGCTCGTTGACTTCCGATGATAAAACTGTCATCTAGATAACCTTTGATGAAATTAAGATTCGGGGGTTCATCCTATCACTAAAAATTAGCTCAAGTAATACTCCAAGCAAAAAATTAAATAAAGCTTGGTTGTATGAATCTTTATAGAACTTAATTACGAAATCGATGTCGATCGAAAGTCGCAATCTGTTCTCTGTCCATTCTCCGAATCGCTCTATTTGGTTTTAATAGAGCCTCTACCCAACGGGCTGGTGGATTGCTGTGATCGTCTTAAGTAGGCGCTCCGGTTCAACCGGCTTAGATAAATGCTGGTGAAATCCAGACTCGATCGCTCGCTTCTGATCGTTGTCACTTGCATAAGAAGTTAGGGCAATTGCTACCACTCTACCCCCTTGCTCAACCGGACGCGATCGAACCTGTTGAATGAATTCGTAGCCGCTCATTTCGGGTAATCCAATATCGCAGACGATCACATCTGGGCAAGAGTTAGACAGCACATTCAGAGCGGCCTTCGCAGAATCAACCGCTGTCACCTTCGAGCCTGCTTGACTCAGAACGAATGCAGTAAACTCGCGAGAGTCACAACTATCATCAATCACCAAGATATGCAGCCCTGCTAAAGTCGAATTTTCTTCAGAGCGCGATCGTTTTGGAGCTACGTCTGCGGCTGTAGCGCAAAGGGGCAACCTCACCGTGATGGTTGCTCCCTGTCCCTCGCCTGCACTTTCGGCAGTAATAATGCCCCCGTGAAGCTCCACAATTTGACGACTAATTGCCAGCCCTAACCCTAAACCGCCAAATTCACGCGTATTGGTACTATCTTCTTGCCAGAAGCGATCGAACACATGGGGAAGCGCAGCCGCCCCAATTCCCTTACCTGTATCTCGGACGGTAATGGTAGCAAAATCTGAGCGCTGATTCGTCTGACGAGTTAAGCTCACTTCAACTCGACCGCCTTTGGGCGTAAACTTCACTGCATTAGAGAGCAAGTTCCACACCACCTGCTGCAATCGTCCGGCATCTCCTAGAACTTGTCCAATCTCTGCTTCAAGCTGGGTCTCAATCTGAATCTGTTTTGCTTCAGCCGCTAGAGAAATGGTACTAATCGCTGCAAGCACCACCGTCTTTAGATCGGTTGCAGCAGCAGTGAGGGTTAACTTTCCGCCCATAATGCGAGAAATGTCCAGCAGGTCTTCGATTAACTGCGCTTGTAGCTTGGCATTGCGCTCGATCGTGTCAAGCGCGATTGCGGCTTTCTCTGGTTTTAGCTGTTGTCGCTGTAAAAGTTTTGTCCAACCCAAAATTGGATTGAGCGGGGTTCTGAGTTCGTGGGACAGAACTGCAAGAAACTCATCTTTGACGCGATTGGCAGACTCTGCTTGTTCTCGCGCTTGTTGTTCTCGCTGCAACAGCGATTCTCGTTCTTCCTGAATGCGCTGGCGCTGAATAATTTCTTGCTGAAGCTGTTGGTTAATCGCAGTCAGTTCAGCAGTACGTTGTGCTACTAATTCTTCAAGTTGGTCTTGATAGCGCTTTAGTTCAAGTTCAGCCTGACGGCGTTCTCCAATTTGAACTTGGAGTGCCTGGTTGGTGAGAGCAAGTTGGGTTGGGCTGGGCAGTGCCAACGCTTTGGGAATCAGCGGATAAAGTTCCACAGCAGTCAGGACTGAAACGATCGCAGTCACCGCTTTTAAGCCGCCTGAAATCCAGTAGTCCGGGTGCCACAACGTCCAAATGTCGAGCAAATGACCTGTTCCACAGGCAATGATAAAAGCTCCAAATAGCAGAAAAATCCACTCAAACGGTAGATCGCGACGCTGCCGCACAAAGAAAACCAGGGTAATCGGAATTGAGTAGTATGACAGCGCAATTAGCGCATCGCCTGTGATATGAAGCCACACCAGCCCAGTTTGCCAGAGATAGCAGTGTCCGTGAGGAATAAAGGAGCTTGAATCAAGCAAACGATCCCAAAATGCTGTCATGGTGCTGCGTACAGAAGAAAATGAGGAAGCGTCGCAATCGGGACGGTTAAATCTGAGGGTGTGATCACCGATCGCAACTCAATAAGCTCCTTCATCTTAGAAGGTTTTCCAGAAGGCAGTTTATTTTTGGATTTAATTTAAATAAATCAGAGACACCAATTTTACTACTAGTCAGAAGGGATATCTTTGCTAGAGTATGCGGTAATTTGCCTTGTCGCAAGTTTATCTGTGCGCCAGAATGAGGCAGACAAGACTAGGTAGAATCCCAGCGCGTGGTCAAGATGCGAAAGTTTAAGCGGTTAAAGGTTGCGCTTTGTGCAATCGGGGGATGGATGTCGCTCTCTGTTGTGAGTCGTCCGGTCTGGGGGGCTGAGCGTGTCTTCTTGACGTATGGAATCTTGGAGCGATCGATTTCAGTTTCGTCGCTTGAAGCTTATGCCCGCACGGGTACATTGGACAGCGATCTTTATGTCTATTCGCAGTATGTCACGCCTGAACAACTGCAAACACTCCGAAAAGCATTACTGACACGGGCAGATTTGACTCCGATCGCGGTGTCGCAGTTTCTCTACACGCAGCAAGGGGAGATTCTATTGCGGCGGTTAGGGCAGATTATCCAGCCAGACTCTCGCGATACTGGTTTTTTTGCAATTCGGGCTGCTTTAATCCTGGCATCGGCAGATCCAGAGGGATTAACCGCGCTGAATGTGCTGCGTAAATTTCCGACGCGCGGACTGCGAGTTGATTTACAGCGCAGTTTAGACATTGCGGGAGAGCTGGGAAATTTGATTAATCAAACGAACCGGGCAACGCAGACAATTGCCCAACTCTCTAATACAGAAACTACACCGTTACCAGGGGGTGCGATTCCCGATTTGTCAGTTCGAGGCGCTTATGGATTTCAAAAGGAAGCGCTGAGATTGGTTGATCGATCGCGGGGATTTGTGCAGGCTTTAGGGCGAGAGCGGGTGTTTCCGGTTGATGTTTACTTGCCCGTTGCCCGTCGGCAGCCGTTGAGCGCCTCAATTCCGGTGGTTGTCATTTCACACGGACTTGGCTCCGATCGGGGCACGTTTCGCTATCTTGCAGAGCATTTGGCTTCACATGGATTTGCCGTGGCAGTGCCCGAACATCCGGGAAGTAATGCCAAACAGCTTCAAGCGCTGGTTGGTGGAACGGTCAATGAAGTGACGAGTCCGAGTGAGTTTATCGATCGACCGCTAGATATCAAATATCTGTTAGATGAGCTAGAGCGCAGAGCCAACACCGATTCGCGCTATCAGCGCTTAAATATCAAGCAGGTCGGTCTGTTGGGGCAGTCTTTTGGGGGCTACACGGTCATGGCGCTCGCGGGTGCGCCGATCAATTTTCAGCAACTCCAGAGATCGTGTCAGCCCGCCGAAATCGATCGAACGCTGAATTTGTCGCTGTTGCTGCAATGCCGCGCTGGAGCACTGCCGCCGATTTCTTATAACTTGAGCGATTCACGGGTGAAAGCGATTATTGCGATTAACCCGATTACGAGCAGCGTCTTTGGACAAGCGGCGATCGCGCAGATCGAAACGCCAACGATGATCATTACGGGCAATGCCGATACGGTTGCGCCTGCTTTGCCGGAGCAGATCCAGCCGTTTACCTGGCTGAAAGCGCCAGAGCGATATTTAGCCCTGATCGATCGCGGAACGCATTTTTCTGCCCTACAAGAAGGCGATGCTCAGGGGGTTCCTTTGCCACCAGAGGTGATTGGTGAGGCTCCAAACGTTGCCCGTCGCTAT
Organism: Leptolyngbya sp. DQ-M1; assembly: GCF_039962505.1. Classification (NCBI taxonomy): domain Bacteria; kingdom Bacillati; phylum Cyanobacteriota; class Cyanophyceae; order Leptolyngbyales; family Leptolyngbyaceae; genus Leptolyngbya; species Leptolyngbya sp. DQ-M1. Next base: position 20,526 of record NZ_JAMPLJ010000004.1, on the reverse strand, counting down.
GTGAATGCTCTAGGTTTGGCGTTTTTTCAGACTTATCTTGCGAATCGATCGGACTATCGCCCTTACCTTTCGGCGGCTTATGCCCGTACCTTGTCTCAAGATCCGCTACGGTTAAATTTGGTACAGTCGTTGACTGTGGCGCAGTTAAACGGAGAATAATCGCGTGGATGGGTTTCTAAACCTGAATAAACCGTTTGGGTTAACTTCGCATGATTGTGTCGCGAAGGTTCGCCGAATTTATGGGCTGAAAAAAGTGGGTCACGCGGGGACGCTTGATCCGGCAGCGACAGGGATTTTGCCGATCGCGTTGGGTCGCGCTACTCGCCTGCTGCAATATCTCCGCCAGGATAAGGCGTATCATGCGACGATTCGATTTGGCGTAACGACGGCAACAGATGATCTTGAAGGTGAGATCCTGACTCAGCAAGCAGTTTCGCGCCTGAGCTTAGAACAGATTCAGGAAAAATTGCCCTTGTTTCAGGGGGTGATTCAGCAGATTCCGCCGAACTACAGTGCGATTCAAGTTCAAGGGAAGCGGCTGTATGATCTAGCGCGATCGGGGCAAGCGATCGAGGTTCCCGCTCGTACCGTTGAGATTTATGATCTGAAGATTTTGGATTTTAGAGCGGGTGATTTTCCCGAACTTGATTTAGCAATCGCTTGTGGCAGCGGAACTTATATTCGTTCGATCGCTCGTGATTTGGGAGAGCAACTGGGAACAGGGGCAACGTTAGCAAAACTGCTGAGAACCGAAAGTAGCGGCTTTGAATTGAAGGAGAGCGCTACGATCGAGGATCTGCCTGTTCCCCTGATTGAGCCAGAAGCAGTGCTGCTCCATTTACCAGAAGTTGTGTTGGAGAGTGCGATCGCGAAACGTTGGTGTCAGGGACAAAAGATTGCACTGGAACTTGAGCGATCGGGAATTGTCAGGGTTAAGCGCGAACACTCCGTGGAGCGAAGCTTGCGGTTCTTGGGAATTGGGGAGATTCGAGCCGACGGGGTATTAGTTCCGCAAATGGTTTATGAGCCTATTTGATGAGAGAGGCGGAAGACGCGATAAATCGCGTCTTTACTCAAGATCTGTAGCGAGGATTTAGAGATCTGGTATTAGCTCCCTACTTCTTTTAACGTCAGTTCGATGAGTTTTTTCGCTTCGATTTGAGCCGAGCTGCTCCCTAAATCCCCCATTCTGGGGGACTTAGAGAATAGCGATTCCCAAATAGCCAAGACTTGTATCGAACTCACGTCCTTTTAGCATTCACAACTCAAACCGGATCGCTATATTTCCCGATCGCCCCCTTGCACCTTGAACATTCCCACCGAAGCCTGTAGCTGCTCTGCCACATCCACAGTTTGCCGTAACGCTTTCGACACTCGCACCGACGAATCAGAAGTTTGCGTCGAGACTTCCGCCACGTCTTTGATCAAATCGGTCAAAGACTGAAACGATCGAGTTTGAGAAACCGTTGCTTGCGCGATCGAGTTCATTAAGCCATCCATCTGCTCAGAAACCTGCACGACATGAATCAGACTTTGCTTGGCGTTGCGGGCTGAGTGGGCACTTTCGACCACTTGGGTCGCGCCCCGATTCATCGCTTCAACAACCTCGGTGACTTGTTCCTGAATCGTTTGGATCAGCGCGGCAATTTCGCGGGTTGCCGTGGTCGATCGAGATGCAAGCTCCCCGATCTCAGTCGCGACAATGCCAAAGCCACGTCCGTGCTCTCCAGCTCGGGTAGCTTCAATACTGGCGTTAATGGCGAGCAGATCGGTTTGCGTTGCAAGATCGCTGATCAGCGAAACCACCCGCCCGATTTGCTGAGAAGCATCTCCTAAGAGCTTAACTTTGCGGGTTGCGTCTTCGACCGTGGCTCTGAGATTGTAAATACTGGTCACGGTCGAATCCATCACGGTTTCTCCAGATTTTGCGGCATTCGCAGCATTCTGAGCGACGATCGCCGCTTGTTGTGCGCGATCGGCAACAGCTTGCAGCGCTAACGTCATCTGCTCTACTGAATTAAGGGTGCGGGTCGTCTCCTGGGCTTGTTGACGCGCCTGAGTGGCTAAGTGCTGGACTTCCTCCTCGTTTTGGTTGAGCAAATCGTTGACTTGAGCAGAAGTCTGTTTCACTTTCAGAACCAGATCGCGCAGATTTTCAACCACGGCGTTGAAGAAATCAGCAACGGTTCCGAGATCATTCGCGGTGACATTAGCGCGAACGGTGAGATCTCCGGCAGACACCGTTTGAATTTCGCCCAAAAGTTGAATGATTTGCTGCTGAAGCGAAGTCTTACGATCTTCGGCGGTTTGCACAGCGGATTGGTGTTCCTGTAACAGTTTCACTTGGTCTAGGGCAAAGCCAATCTGAGTCGCAAGCTGCACGAAGAAATTGATTTCGGAGACTTGCCAATCGCGCTCCTGTTGACAACTTTGAGCACAGACGAGTCCAATAATTTGATTTTCTTGTTTGAGCGGAACCGCAATTTCAGCTTTGATGGTTAGTTGGGCAAGCTGTTGACGATAGCGATCGTCCATCTCTTTCGCTGCGTTTTTGACGACCCAAACCGACTGGGCGCTGTATTGCTCAAACCGATCTAAACCTAATGGAGATGCGATCGTTTTATGAATCAAGCTAAGATTCTCAGCTTTGATTGATTCTGCAATCACCGTTCCATTAACTACGCAGGATTCTAATTCATAAACCAGGATGCGATCGAGGTTGAGAAACGATCGGGCTTCGTCGATCGCGGTTTGAAGGATTTGGCTCGGATCAAGCGATCGACGCATTCGTACCGTAATTTCGCTCAGCACCCGCGCTTCTTGCATTTGCTGTTCTTGGCGCGACACTTCATTTGCCAAAGAAACTTCAGAAGCGTTGATGCTATCTGCCATGTGATTAAACGCGATCGCCAATTGTCCCACTTCATCTTTAGCAAACACTTCAGCCCGGACAGATCGATCGCCATTGGCAAATGCTTCGGTCGTCTGCTGCAACTCCTGAATCGGTTTGAGAACGATGCGACGAAAAATAATTGTCCAGACGACGATCGCTCCGATTGCTAGCGCCAACACGATCACCTCTTGCTGCACACTCATTAGCAGCAATTGATTCAGGGCAGTTTCAGGGGTGCCGCGCACCAGGATGGCACTGGGAGCGTCTCCCATTTCTGCAACGGCTCCATCTGGTGTTTCGACAATGCGATTCGGGAGTGCTTTAGCAGCAACGGTGTAAGTCTGACCGTTGACAGGAATTCGCTGAGTGGCAGTCTCACCTTTGGCAGCGATCGCCGATTTGAGAATTGCTAGGTCAGACAAAGCCGCATCAATTTGAGGTTGATTCGAGTCGCTGTCTTGGTTCAGCCCAGTGGCTAAGCCAAATTCACCATTCTCGCGTCGAAAATAAACGGCACTATAGCCACTACCAAAGGCTTTTAGGGTATTTTCGACGATCGGGAGTTTGTGGTTGACGATATCGCCAAAAACGAGAGCGCCGATGATATTGTTTGGGTTTTCGGGGTCACGAATGGGGGTAACGACGTAGCGAATGAGAGCATCTTGGTTAGTGAAGCGATCGGGTAGCGGCGGTGCTTCTTTGCGGAGTTCGTCCCAGCTAACGGTGCTACTCGCTTTGATTTGTTGCCCATCTCGGAGAGCTTGCTGAATCAGCGGCACCAATTCAGGCGTTGTCACCGTTTCTTTGGCTCGTTTGTTATTTGCATTCGCAATGATGCGTAAATCTTTGCCGATGAGGGTTGCATATTCTATGCGGCGTGCTTTCACTTCGTTTTGCAAAATCTGCTGGAGTTGATTTTGCAGATCGGTTGAGAGATTTTCGTTGCGCTGATGATTTTTTGTCGCGGTAATGATCGCAGGATTATCCGATTGTCCCCGCGATCCGAATCCCATCTGATTGATTTTGATGTTGTAGTTCGTCTCCGTCACCGCAACTTCGGATTTTGCTTGGGCAAGCAGTTGGGTGCGTAAACTATTTGCAAGCACGATCGAGAAACCAATGCCTAATCCGACGATCGGAATCAGTTCACACACCAGTAGCGCAAGCAGTTGTTTTCGCTCGATCGGTAAATGACGAAACCAATTTGACCAAAACGGACGAGTGGGGCGAGAAGAACGGTCTAACATAAGGGCTACACAAAAATAAACATCGCTGCTTTGAGCGAAAGAAATATTGCGAGAATTTAGGGATTAGGTTGATGCTCAGGTTGGATTGTTGCCTCTCGTCTCCCCGTGATAGAAGACTTCAAGCTGGATTCAACCCTCCAACACTGATATCGAACATACATTAATTAAACGACGGCGATCGAGTTCACCATTTTTTCGAGCGTTTTGAGTAGAACCTGCTCGTTATAAGGTTTTGAGAAATAAGCGGATGCGCCTAAGTTTTCAGCCAGCTTACGATGTTTTTCGCCACTCCGGGAAGTCAACATCATCACAGGCAACTGAGCAAATTGCGTATCCGATCTCATCTTTGCCAAAAATCCGTATCCATCTAGCCTTGGCATTTCGATATCACAGATTACAGCTTGTACAGCTAAACCCGATTCAAGCCGCTCGATCGCGTCCTGTCCGTCTTTTGCCTGCTCGACGCGATAACCCGATCGCTCTAGCGTCAGCGCCAAAAATCGCCGCACGTTGATCGAATCATCGACGACTAGCACGGTTGGAACCAAGCTTCCAGGAAGTTCGGGGCGCTGAGATAGGCTGGCTTTGAGTTGGGCGCGGAAATTGAGGTCGAGTTCTGGTTCGGTTTCGGAGCGCTCACAGCTTGTGATCCAGCGCAGCAGTTCCGGCGCATTCACCAAAGGCACAACGCGACCATCCCCCAGAATCGTACAGCCGCTAAATCCACTCGGTAACGGCAAATTGCCTTCGACTTTACGAATCGTCGCTTCTTGTTCACCCCAGCAGCGATCGATATAGACTCCAAACCATTGCGGGTTTTGGTCGAGCATCAGCACGCTGGGAGTCGCGATCGTGGGCGGAGTCTCAAAGCCGTGAGGAATTTTGGGACAATTAAAGCGCATCCATTTTTGCAGGCGCACCAGTTGTACCATGCGATTTTGCCAGTTTAGGAGTTCGCTACCCGGAGCTTGAATAATTTGATCCGGCTGCAGCAGCACTAATTCTGAAACCACGTCGGTAGGAAACGCAAGTAGCATTCCCGCACTCTCAACCAGCAACACTTTAACCGTCGACAGAGTGAATGGAACCGACAAGGTAAACGTTGTCCCCAGTCCCGCTTTGGTATTGACGCTGATTTCACCCCGGATTTGTTTAAGATTATTGCGAACCACATCCATTCCGACCCCGCGACCAGAAAGGGCAGTGACTTGGCTGCTTGTACTAAATCCCGGCTCGAAAATCAGCGACAGTAATTCCTCATCTCGCGCTGCATCAAGCAGCACCGGATCGAGTCCCATTTGTTCCGCCCGATCGCGAATTTTGTGAATGGGAATGCCTTCACCGTCATCCCGAACCGTGATAATCGTGCGATTACCTTCGTTGAATGCCCGAATTTCGATCACTCCTTCTGGCGATTTATTTTTCGATTCTCGAACGCTGGGAGCTTCGATTCCATGATCAAACGCATTGCGTAACAGGTGCATTAATGGATCATTGAGCGTTTCGAGAATGTTGCGATCGATCAGCGTACTGCCACCCGCCATGTCAAATCGAACGGGCTTGCCGTACTGCAATGACCATTCGCGTAAAGCTCTCGGAAAGCGATCCAAGATATCCGAGATCGGACGCATTCTAAGCTGAGACAGTCCGCTTTGCATTTGTTTCGCGGTTTTATTCAGGTTCCGCGAGGACTGTTCGGTGTCGTCTAAGCTCAGATCAATATCTTCGCTGACCTCCTGAAGCTGCACGATCGTTTCCATCACCTGCTGCGACAGTAAGTGCAGATCGCCATAGCGATCGAGTTCTAGCGCATCAAATTCCGGGCGACGATTTTCGCCCAGCGTTCGTACTCCCGCTAAACTCACGCGATCGTAAGCCAATCTCAATTTCGCATTCGCTTGATCGAGCGTTTGCACCCGTTCGTGCAGCGTTCTGGCGAGCGATCGTAATCGCTTTAGATAGAGATCTAACCCGTTGCGATCGACGGTTAATTCACCAAACAAATCGTTGAGCTGATTTAGTTGCCGCACCGGAACGCGCACCGTCGCGTCTTGATCTTCAGCAACCGTTACAGGTTCGGGTTCCGCTTCCAGCACTTTGAAATCGGTCACTTGCGGTTGGGCAGGAGTCGTTGCTTGCGCTGCGCTGCGCGATCGTGCAGGAGCCGGAATCGGTTGAAAGTCGGGATACGCCGCATCATCAAAGCTATCGGCGGCAAGCGCTTCGGTAAACCAATCGCTCGGCTCGACGACCTCGATCTCGGGTGCGGCAAAATCAACCCGTTCCGCACCCGAGATCGAGGTGGGAATCTGGTCGTATTGTCCGGCGATCGCAAACGTCTGCGCGACTCGCCAAGCCTTTAAAGCAGATTGAGCGGTTTCGACGGTCTCTCCTTGCTCAATCTGGTGAAACACCGATTGGCAAAGCTGAATAAAATTCGTCAGTTGCAGCATCTCACCGAGTCCGCCCAACTCTTGCGCTAGAATCGCAACTTCCTCGCGCAAGCAAGGCTGATCCGGTGCGGCTAGCACCGACTCTAATCGCTGCAAACAGCCTTCCACTTCCGTTTCAAACAACAGCGGCACAATGTCTTGACCGTCTTCCGGCGACAGCACCGAGGCAGCGTTTTCCTCCTGCGGATCGCCCAATTCCGAATGCAGCGCATCAAACACGGGATACGCCTCAACTGCTAGCCAGTTTGCGTCCACACAAGAAGCCTGATGGCGCTGCATCGAGTCGCGATCGAACTCCACGACCTGTCGCAGACAGCTTACCGCCGCTAACAGCAGATTTTCGAGTCGGGGAGTCAGGGAGATTGATTTATCAATCTTCAGCACTTTCCAGGAGTCTTCGAGCCGATGGGCAAGTTCACTCAGAACCTGAAATCCCATCATTCCTGCGCCTCCTTTAATCGAGTGCGCGGCTCTTAACGCTGCATTCGCTTGGGTCGCATCAACCGGATGGTTAGCTAACCCCAAAATCGTGGCATCAAGCGTATCAAGATACTCTTGCGCTTCATCGAGAAACTGACGGCGAATCTCAAGCTCTCTATCTTGCTTCATCGTTTAGCTCACCTTAAACGCGCCCACTGATTCCTGTAGCTCTTTTGCTACCCCAACCGTCTGCCGCAGCGATCGCGAAACCTCCAGTGAAGCCGAAGAAGTACGACCCGCGACTTCTACGATTTCCTGCATCAGTTGCGTTACCGCATCCGAGGTTTCTACCTGTGTCACCGTCGATTCTGAAATCGCTTGCACCAAGTCATCGATGCGCCGCGACACCGAGAGAATCTTTTCTAAGCTCTGTTTAGCATTATCAACGAGCCGCGTTCCCTCCACAACCTGTGAGGTTCCCTGCTCCATTGCTTCGACGACTTCAGAAGTTTCGCGCTGAATCGTGGCGACAATTTGCTCGATTTCTCGCGTTGCCGCAGCCGATCGTGCGGCTAATTCTCCGACTTCTTCTGCCACGACCGCAAATCCTTGCGATCCTTCATCAGCTCTTGCCGCTTCGATTCCGGCGTTAATCGCCAGCAAATTCGTTTGCATGGCAATTTGATTAATCAGCGATACCACTTTAGAAATTTGCTGCGACGATTCGCCCAGACGTTTCACTTTCTTCGCGGTTTCACCGATCGTGTCGCGCAGTCCCAGAATGTTCTGCACGGTTAATTCCATCGCAATTCCGCCTGCTTCTGCGGTCGAAGAGGCTTCCCGCGCCACATTCGCCGCTTGCTGAGCGCTATGCGACACTTTTTGAATCGATCGCACCATATTTTCCACCGAAGCTAACGTTCGGTTCGTTTCCTCAGCTTGCTGCACCGCTTCTGCGGACAGTTGCCGTACCGCTTGCTCATCAGCGTTGAGGGCATCGTTCACTTGAACGGCTGCCGATTTCACTTGTGTCACAATCTGGCGCAGACTTTCGACGATCGAGTTAAAGAAATCTGCCACGGTGCCGATTTCACCTGCAGTCACGTCGGCTCGAACGGTTAAGTCTCCCTCGACGGCTCCTTCAACTTCGCTCAGCAAATCGATCAGCTGCATTTGCAGTTCTTCTTTCTGCTGTTGGCGCTCTTCAGATAGTTGCTCTGCGGCTTTTCTGGCGGCTTCAGTTTGCTCCAGCAAGAACGCTTGGTCAAGGGCATAGCCGATTTGCGCTGCCAACTGCCCAAAGAAATCAATCTCTTCCGCTTTCCACTGACGCGGATTGGCGCACTGATGGGCACAGATGAGTCCGATTAATTCTTTGTTTTGCAGAATTGGCGCAACAATATTTGCCTGAACTTCTAGCCGCTCCAGAATTTCACAGTGACATTGGGTGAGATTTGCTTGGCGCAGGTTTTCCATCGACCACACCCGCCCACCCCGGTAGCGATCGACGAGCGAGGCTTCCATCGGGTCGTTGACAATTTTTCCGAGCGCCTTCGTCCAACCCGGCGCAACCGATTCAGCCGTAATCGTCCCGCTGAGATAATCCGGTGCAAAGCGGTAAATCACCACGCGATCGACTTTCATAAAGTCGCGAATTTCATCGACGCTGGCAGCAAAAATATCTTCAGGCGAGAGCGATCGGCGAATTCGCACAATAATCTGATTTAACAACCGTGCCCGTTCAGCGCTTTCGGTTTGCTGATCGACAAAGCCTTGCAGTTGTCCCGCCATCAGATTGATGTTGCGCTGCAACACGCCGACTTCATCTTCACTGCTGACCGTGACTCGTGTATCGAGCTTGCCGTCCCCTAGCGCTTTAACTGCACTTGTAGCCGCCAAAATTGGGCGAGTTGCGCGATCGGCGAGCCATTTCGCCAGCAATCCCGTCGCGACAACTGCTGCTCCAGTTCCCAGCAAAAATGTCCAAAAGAGCTGGCGCTGAGGTTGGTATGCAACCTCGGTTGGCACAGAAAGAATCACGTCCCAGCCTAAATCGGGCAGGCGATCGCGCCCCGTCCAAGGCACAAAGCTAGCAAGAACAGGCTTTGTCTGATTGGCAACCGTTTCGTTAATTTCGCCGGAATTAATCGATCGGCGCGACTGCATTTGTGAAAGCCGCGAATAAACCGAAGCAGCATTTTGACCGATTTGCGCTTCTTTCGAGGACAGAAAGATTTGATTGCTGGCATCTAACAAGCTAAAGTTAGTGCCGATTCGACTATAGTTTTGCAATTCCGATGCCAGGTTTCTAATCGGCAGGACGGCGCGAATAATTCCCGTGCGCCTATCTGTGCCGCTTTCCTGCACCGGAGCAGTCACATACACGAAATAAGCACCCGTCTTGTCTGCCCGCACTGGACGACTAATCAAGACGCGATTCGACTGTAGGGCGGCGCGGAAATAGTCCTGCTCACCCTGCCAGGGAATTGCGGCGCGATCGCTTTGCAGCACTGCATTTCCGTTCAAATCAAACAGCGCCACTCCTTCATACACGCCCTTCTCCTGAACAAAGCGTTCAAACACAAGCCGCTTGTCGTCTTGAGACACCAAATCTCGTACTGATGGCACCGTTAAAGACGGCAAGCTGGAGAGCGTTTGTAGATCTGAGGTTCGCTCTGTCATAAAGCTTGTCACCCGCTGGCTGAGCGTCGTCGCCAGCGTTTCTTCCGTGGCGATCACCTGCCTTGTCACCGAAGCATTGGCAAACGAATAGGCGATCGCGCCAATCGCTAGGACGGGTAGGGTACCGATCGCGATGGCGATCGTCGTCGCTTTGGTTTTCAGGCTTAATCGTCTTAGGGCTGCGATGCTGGACGGTTTAGAGGAGGTTACAGAGCTTGAGGGTAGACCGGGCCTAGAGGAAACCTCGATTACACTCGGATCAAATCCGCGATCGACGGGTTGATCCCGTTGGGCTGCGTTCAGTTGATCAACCATAGGTAGGAGTTCTCAAACGGGTAATAGAGTAGATGAGATGCACAAATCGCCTGATGAGTCAAACGCAAAATCGAACACAAAGCAAACCTTAAAAATCAAGAATGCTGAAGCAGCGGCGCTTGCAAGATCGCTTCGCCGTCCAGCATGAATACTATTTCTTGAGACTGTAAAAGGCAGCCGCGAGAGTAAGGAATGAGTCCCTTGCTCACATGACTCGGAACGGGTTGTAAAGCCTCTGGAAGCGTCCAAGCAATCCCATCCACTCGTTTGATTGCCGCAGCAACAGAAATCGAACCCGTTCGCAAAATCACAATATCGTACTGCTGCGGACTGTAATCGAGCCTGCCCACTTCCAACAGCATCGCGAGATCAATAACCCATAAGACGCGGCTCCGACGGTGCATCAGTCCTAAAATTTCCGGCTCCATATTGGGAACCGGAGTGAGGTAGCGGGGCTGTAGCACCACGACTTCCTGAACCTGCTTCATCGGCAGTCCGACGATCGTGCCTTGTCCGACTTCAAACTTGAGATAACTTTCTCCGAGGTTAGGAGGGGCAATTTCCCCCTTTCGAGTTGTTGTTAAGGTCAATACTGAGTTATCCACGGGTTATCCTCCGACCGATCGCACAGCACGAATTAGTTGCTCTCGTGTAAAAGGCTTGGTGATATAGACATCTGCGCCCTGTCGCATTCCCCAGAGGCGATCGATTTCCTGCCCTTTAGACGTACAGATAATAATCGGCACGCTTTGAGTTTCGGGGTTTTTCTTCAGGCTGCGACACAGTTCAAAGCCGCTCATTCCCGGCATGACCACATCGGTAATAATCACATCGGGCTTAATCTCGATCGCCTTGTTCAAAGCATCCTTGGCAGAAACAACTCCAACAACGCTGTATCCACCTTCACGGAGGTAGTGGCTGAGTAGCTCCATTTCCGAGAGTGTATCTTCAACGACTAGAACTGTTCCCATTAAAGTTAAGCTCATAACGTTTCATTGCGGTAAAAAGGGTAAACAATGCGCTAATTGAGATATCGAAACACCATTTTGACGAGTTCCGATTGCGTAAACGGTTTTGTCAAATAGCCCGATGCACCCACGATTTTGGCTTTAGCCCGATCGATGAAACCTGTGTGACCCGTCACCATAATGATGGGGGTTTGCTTAAAGCTCGGATGGCGACGCAGCAGCGAACAGAGTTCGTATCCATCTAGATTTGGCATTCCGACATCCAGCAAAATCATGTCCGGCTTGCTGCGAACCACCTGCATCAGCGCTTTGACCGGATCGTTGATCATAATCACCACGACGCTAGAATCATTGAGAAAGGTACTAATCGCTTGTAGCACTGTGGGACTGTCATCAATACAAGCGATCGTGTAGCGGGCGGTTTGGTGGGCGGTAATGGGGGTCGGCGACACTGGAATTCTGGTTGGAGCTGGCTCGGTTGGAGAGGTGAAGCTCAAGGGCCGCGGCGGTGTCGTTGGGACACTCGGAGCTGGAGTCTGTACATCAGCGCTTGTTGCCCTAGAAGTTGGAACTTGCCGCAGTTCAGAATGACAGCGCTCTACGACCGAGCGTAAGTCCAGTTGACAAAGATTTGGATAGTCTAAAAAGCTAGCTTTTGCAATCACCTCATAGATCCCTTCTGTGACGGTGAGAAAGGGTTTCAGCACCTCGATCGCGAGGGTTTCAACCAATTCGCGCACTTGCGATCGCTCAATTAACTGCTGATCAATCAGCCATTGAATCGCTTGATAATCAGCACTATTTGCAGGGTAGCTTCCGGTGACGCTCTCAAACTGTCGTAATTGCGACCGATCTAATCGCTTCAGTGCGGGAGTGCGATCGCTCATCTGAACGAGGATGCGATCGAGGCGATCGAAGGGCTGGATTGAATTCGTGGCAAAAGCAAGCCTGCCTTCATCGAGATACAGTAACCAGGAGGTTGATTCGCTCATGATTTGCAAGCACCCATCGACTCGACGGCTGATTAATTGTGCCAACAACGACAGCGGCTGAAGGCGTTGAAACGGTTTGTGACTCACCATAACTAATCATTACTCGGCGAAGGTTTCGAGAGATGAAGTGCGCTTCTACATAAGCTTCTACATAAATTGTGGACAGCTAATTGTGAACAGCTTTGCTGTGCCGAAAGCAACGCATTTTTCATCGACAGATTTATCTCGTAATCAGCGGAAAAGCTGATAGTATCTTGCTTATTAGAAAGCCTATCAGCACTAGGACTATCAGTACTAGGAATAGTCGTGCTATCTTAACCGAAACTTGATGAAAGAACAGAAATTTCCTCATATTTAGATTTGGTCTCTAAACACAAAAACCCGAACTATCTATCAGAGATAGTCGGCAATCTGATATGAATTTCAAGCCCTTTCTTCGGCAAGAATGAGCGAAGTCTGTTCAATCCTATTCTTGTTGACTTGATTAAACAAAAGCCTCAGAAAATATTAGCCTCCTGATTACGACAGCAAATTAATTTGTTAGTGCTGTGAGCACATGCGGTGCTTGTTCTGTGACTTGCAATATCTCTAGAACTGCAAATTAAAATTCTAGGTATTTCGAGTCACCAATAGGGTACTGGTAACTTTCCGAAATGGCAAGTAACATTCAGAACCAAATCATACTGAATGTAAATTGAGATACTAATATTCGTGTTTTTCGTTTTACTCAAAAAAGCTTAAACCACCAAAGGTTATTAGGGGTTACAGCCACATCGAGGGAGCTAAGCAAAGTATTTGTTTTCCAGGCATAATTATAAAACAAAATTCAAGCTTTTAACATACTGAAATAGAGCTGATGAGCGAATAGATAGAGGGCACTGCAAAATTCATGCATCGAATTCATGTGTTATTTGAGACTCAGTATTCCATGTCAAATGAATTAAATACGAAGTCTTAATAAGAGCAGCTCAACGTCCATTATTTCTACTCATCTATCTGTATATAAAATTACTCAGTATGAGCGCAGTTTTGTATCAAACTACATAGAAACATTAACTATTACTGCAATCTGATCTAGGGGATTCGCGTTTCTGGTAGAAATTCACTATTCAAAATATTGTGTTGCAAAGCGAAGGAGAAGCTCAATTGTTTACTTCTACACTGCTGGCTGTTGTGCCAAGAACGTTGGAATGGACTCCGAATGTTGCGGCAGTCATGATCGTTTGTAATATTTTGGCGATCGCGATTGCGAAATTTACGATGAAAAACCCAAGTGCGCCGCCTGCGATGCCGTCCTCAAACTTTTTCGGCGGGTTTGGGTTGCCTGCGGTAATTGGAAGCACTTGCTTTGGTCATATTTTGGGTGCGGGTGTCATCCTCGGCTTATCAAATATGGGCGTTTTATAGACCTAGAGTCCTGATTGTTGCTCAAAGATGTGTAGCCAGAGAGAAAGTTCTCTCTGGCTTTCTTGTAGGATTTCGATAGCTTTCATAAGAATTTTCTCTGATATATACCAGTCTCCAGAAACCCTGCTATATATCAGTTCTTGATCGCATCGCTCCGTTTTCTTGCTGCAATTCAGGATTCAACTAGAATGATGGAGTTCTGTCAATTCAGGGATTTCAGGACTTTAGTTGCCTATGAAAGTTCTTGTTTTAAATGCTGGATCAAGCAGTCAGAAAAGTTGTCTCTACGATCTCAATGGCTCCTTGCCGATCGACCCGCCCGATCCAGTCTGGGAAGCTCAGATTGATTGGACAGTACAACCAGGAAAAGCAGTCCTCAAAGTTAAAGCCAATGGAACAAGGCTGGAATCTACAATTGAGTCCACCGATCGCGCTACAGACACTCTACAAATGCTGAAAACGCTTTCTGAGGGTAAAACCAAAGTGATTCAGCAAACTGGCGATGTTGATATTGTCGGACATCGCATTGTTCACGGTGGGCAGCATTACCGTCAGAGTGTACGGATTGACCAGACTGTGAAAGCTACGATCGCTGATCTGGCTCGATTTGCCCCGCTACACAATCCCGCAAATCTTCAAGGCATCGAAGCGATCGAGCAGAGCTTGGGAGGTGTTCCTCAAGTTGCGGTATTTGATACTGCATTTCACGCAACTTTGCCCCCTGCTGCCAGTATCTACCCAATTCCTTACGAGTGGTATGAAAAGGGCGTACAGCGCTATGGTTTCCACGGTATCAGCCATCAATATTGTGCAAATCGTGCGGCTCAGTTATTGGGACGTGAGCTAATTGACTTAAAGTTAGTCACTTGTCATTTGGGCAATGGTTGCTCCTTGGCGGCAGTTCAAGATGGGCAGAGCATTGATACAACAATGGGATTCACACCGCTTGAAGGCTTAATGATGGGCAGCCGATCGGGGTCAGTTGATCCGGGTGTGGTGCTTTATCTCATGCGGGAAGGAAACTACACGATCAATGAAATTGAGCAAATTCTAAATAAGAAATCTGGCTTGCTCGGTATTTCAGGAATTTCGAGTGATTTGCGTCAAGTTGTGAGTTCACAAACAGAAAGATCGGCTAGAGCGATCGATACTTATATTCACAGACTGCGCTCAGGAATTGGTTCGATGCTGGCGAATTTAGGTGGATTGGATGCAATCGTTTTTACCGCAGGAGTCGGAGAAAATTCGGCATTAATTCGATCTCGTACCTGTGAAGCATTTCGCTGGCTAGGGGTCGAGATCGATTCAGAAAAAAATCAGTCCTCACCGATTGATCAGGATATTAGTGCGCGATCGTCAAAAGCGAGAATTTTGGTTATTCACACGCAGGAAGATTGGGCGATCGCGCAGGAATGTTGGAAATTAAGCCATTCACGATCAAGTTAAGCTTTTTTGCCGAACTTTGACTTCAAATCATTGAGCGAGGCTGGTTTCTGAAAGGTTTGCTTTTGCTCTGATCGCTTCGATGTCTCTTGGTTCTTTACATCTTGATGCTTTGTAAAAACAGGCTTACGTTCTCCAGACTTCATCGAAAGACTAATTCGCTTGAGCGCTTCATTTACTTCTAGGACGTGAACTTTTACAACTTGTCCCACTTTTACAATCTGATTTGGATCGCTGACAAATCGATCGCTCATTTGCGAAACATGAATCAATCCATCCTGATGCACTCCAATATCCACAAATGCACCGAAATTTGCCACGTTTGTAATAATTCCCTCAAGCTCCATTCCTACTTTGAGATCAGAAATCTCTTTGATCCCCTCCCTGAAGGTTGCATATTTAAATTCAGCGCGTGGATCACGTCCTGGCTTCTCCAATTCACTGATGATGTCTCGTAGCGTTGGCTCTCCGATCGTCTCTGTCACATAGTTTTTCAGATTTGCTTTGAGTTGCGCTGCAATTTGAGCAGTTTCCGAGAGTGAAATATTTGAGTTTTTAGCGATCGCCTCCAAAATTCCATAACGCTCTGGATGCACTGCCGTATTATCTAGCGGATTTTTCCCACCCCGAATTCTTAGAAAACCTGCTGCTTGCTCAAATGTTTTTGCACCTAGTTTTGGCACTTTAAGCAGAGATTTACGATCAGGAAACGCTCCGTTTTCATTGCGATAGGCAACAATATTATTCGCCACAGTTGCACTTACGCCCGATACAGACATCAGCAATTCTTTCGACGCAGTATTAAGGTCAACTCCGACATAATTGACACAGCTTTCAACAGTTTCATCAAGCTTTTTCTTTAAAAGCTTCTGATCAACATCGTGCTGGTACTGCCCAACCCCGATCGATTTTGGATCAATTTTCACCAGCTCCGCAAGTGGATCTTGTAAGCGTCGTCCGATACTGATTGCTCCTCGAACCGTAATATCTAGTTCTGGAAATTCTGCGATCGCAACCGGACTTGCTGAATAGATTGAAGCCCCTGATTCGTTCACAATAACCTTGATTGGTTTATGATTGATCTCTGCTAGAACTTCCCCAACAAATTCATCAGTTTCACGGCTAGCCGTTCCGTTTCCGATCGCGATTAATTCGATTTTGTATTTGTCAATTAACTGCTTCAGTGTAACTCCAGCTTGTTTGCGCTTTTCTGCTCCGGTATGTGGAAAAATTGCTTCATACTTCAAAAATTTTCCAGTTTGGTCTAGCACCGAAACTTTACAGCCTGTGCGAAATCCTGGGTCGATCGCTAGTGTCGGCTTCATTCCTGCGGGAGCCGAAAGCAATAATTCTCTCAAATTCGTTTCAAACGTTTTGATTGATTCGATATCTGCTTCTTGTTTTTTCTGCGATCGTACCTCTGAAATAATCGACGTTCGCATTAATCGATTAAACGCATCTTTCAGCATTGATCGATAAAATTCTCGTACAGCTTTTACTTTCGATCGAATAACTTGCGTTTCTAAATATTGCTGTACCGCGTCTTCATCAAACGTAAGCTCAAAACTTAAAATCCCTTCTGATTCCCCCCGATATAAAGCAAGAAGATTATGGGGTGCGATCGTTTTCACTTTTGCCTCGTAACTTCGGTACATTTCAAACTTAGTAGTACCCTCGGCGTAGTCAGATTTAATGCGTGATGCAAACACACCTGTATTGAATAAAAACTCTCGTAAATACGATCGTAATTCTGCCTTCTCTGAAACTTCCTCCGCCAAAATATCCGAAGCTCCTTGTAATGCCTCTTCAATCGTTTTGACGCTTTTCTCTTCAGATAAATACTTCCTTGCTTCATCTTCTAAAGAAGCCACTCCTGCATGCGGCTGATTCAGAGAAGCAATATATCCTGCTAACTTGCCTAAACCTTTTTCTTTAGCGATCGTCGCCCTCGTTCGGCGCTTCGGACGATACGGCAAATACAAATCTTCTAGCTCATTTTTCTGCAAACAAGCCTCAATTTTGCCTCTCAATTCCTCAGTTAGTTTGCCCTGAGTCTCGATCGATTCCAAAACGCTTTTCTTGCGCTCCTCCAACTCCGTGAGATAGGTAAATCGATCGAGCAAATCCCGCAATTTCACCTCATCCATCTCACCTGTTCGCTCTTTGCGATACCGCGCAATAAACGGAACCGTTGCTCCTTCTGCAAATAATTCCAGCGCATTTGCAACCTGAGACGATCGTAATGAAAGCTCTTGCGCCAAAAGTTGAGGAATGTTGATCATGAGGAAAAATTCGGAACTCAGTGTTCGCCAAAATTCTGCTGAGTTCCGAGTGTAACTTAGAATCGTTGAGGTGTCACAGTTCCCGGCGTAGATGACCCTGGGGTTGTCGTCGGGGGTGTTGGGGTTGTTTGACCCGGAGAAACAGGCGGGGTCGGAGAAGTGGAACCTGAAGGCGGCGTGGTGACAGGCGGTGTCGTTGTCGAACCGGGCAGCACCGTTGGAACCACATCACGAGATCGATCGGTCGCATCGATACAAGTTGCGATCGACTGATCCGTTGCCAGCTTCAACTCTCGGCTTAAGTCTACAACGCATCTAGAAAAACGTTCCGGCAGCAAACTCCGACGACAGCCGCTCAAAACGTTGACTAGCGAAGTTTGAGGCGCTCTCTGGCGGATATCCACCACACAAGTCGAAGCCTCCACAGGACGGCGCACCTGCCGACACACCGAAAGCGCATCCTCCCCAGCAATGTTGTTTCTGGTAATGCGATCGACACAAATTCCCAAATCTCTGGGGCGCTGTGCCTTCGCGCAAGCATCCGCCGCAGTTGCTGCTGAAATCTTGCCTCGCACCAAATCCCGCGCACAAGTATCGTAATCTGCCTCATCCACACCCGGACGAATCAGCAAATCATCTAGCACCCCTGCTTTAGCAGGCATCGCCAATGCAATTAAACTCATCCCCACGATGGATGCAGTTATACTTCGCATTCCTCTTGATTGCATTAAATTCCGCATCAACATCAATAAAATCCTCGCCCCACGGGTGCAAACTTCAGAAAGATTGTGGCACATCCTTCCGTAGAACCGACACGAAGATTAAAGACGCATAACCCGCATCACCACAGCATAAAGTGTTTCTAATGAACGCGATCGCGCCTAAACTTTTATCACAAGAAAAGTTGCGATTTGCATACGAATACTCCGAATCGTTACCCCCGATGAACTAGAGTGATAAGAGTAGATCCGTCTACTGCTCACATCACATCATCCGAAGGATACCCCGGTATGCATTTGAGTGAATTAACACACCCAAACCAGTTGCATGGATTATCGATTTTTCAGCTTCAGCAAATCGCGCGTCAAATCCGCGAAAAGCACCTGCAAACTGTGGCAGCGATTGGGGGACACCTCGGCCCTGGATTGGGTGTCGTTGAATTAACCCTCGCCCTCTATCAAACCCTGGATCTCGATCGCGACAAAGTGATCTGGGATGTTGGACACCAAGCATACCCCCACAAGCTAATCACTGGGCGCTATGCTGATTTCCACACGCTTCGACAGAAAGACGGCGTTGCGGGCTACCTGAAACGCTGCGAAAGCAAGTTCGATCATTTCGGTGCAGGTCACGCCTCAACCAGCATCTCTGCCGCACTTGGCATGGCACTGGCACGCGATGCTCAAGGCGAAAACTTCAAAGTTGCCGCTGTTATTGGCGATGGCGCACTCACAGGCGGCATGGCACTCGAAGCAATTAACCATGCTGGACACCTACCGAAAACGAATCTTCTTGTCGTTCTCAACGACAACGAGATGTCAATTTCTCCCAACGTCGGTGCGATTCCTCGTTATCTGAACAAGATGCGCCTGAGTCCGCCCGTTCAATTTCTCACAGACAACCTGGAAGAACAGATGAAAAACATGCCGTTCTCTCCAGAACTGTCCCGCCTCAAAGAAGGAATGAAGCGGCTTGCTGTGCCAAAGGTTGGAGCCGTTTTTGAAGAATTGGGCTTTACCTACATCGGTCCAGTTGATGGACACAATCTTGAGGAGTTGATTGCGACTTTCAAAGAAGCGCATAAACATCCTGGGCCAGTCCTTGTTCATGTCGCAACGGTGAAAGGAAAAGGCTATGCGATCGCCGAACAGGATCAAGTCGGCTATCATGCCCAAACTCCATTCAACCTCGCCACCGGAAAAGCTATCCCCTCCTCAAAGCCCAAGCCCCCAAGCTACTCCAAAGTATTTGGAGAAACCCTGAGCAAATTGGCGGAGAATAACCCGCGCATCATCGGTATTACCGCAGCAATGGCAACGGGAACCGGACTTGATATTTTCCAGAAGCGAGTTCCGCAACAATACATGGATGTCGGCATTGCAGAACAACACGCAGTGACCCTAGCAGCAGGATTAGCTTGCGAAGGAATGCGTCCTGTCGCAACCATCTACTCCACCTTCCTCCAACGCGCCTACGATCAAATCGTCCACGATGTCTGTATTCAAAATCTCCCTGTATTCTTCTGCATGGATCGCGCTGGCATCGTCGGCTCAGACGGGCCCACTCACCAGGGAATGTACGACATCGCGTACTTACGATCGATCCCCAACATAGTGCTAATGGCTCCCAAGGACGAAGCCGAACTACAACGAATGCTCGTCACTGGCATCAATCACACTTCAGGCCCGATCGCCATGCGGTATCCTCGTGGCAATGGTTATGGTGTGCCCTTGATGGAAGAAGGTTGGGAGGAACTGCCGATCGGTAAAGCCGAAATTCTCCGTCAAGGCGACGATCTATTAATGATTGGCTATGGCTCAATGGTCTATCCTACAATGCAGACCGCTGAGATTCTCAGCGAACATGGCATCGAAGCCACCGTAATCAACGCACGATTTGCAAAACCGCTTGATGAAGAGCTAATTCTCCCCTTAGCCCAGAAAATCGGTCGATTGGTCACACTTGAAGAAGGTTGTCTACCTGGTGGATTTGGAAGCGCGATCATTGAATCCCTAATGGATGCCGAAGTCGTTGTCCCAGTCACTCGCATCGGTATTCCTGATATTCTGGTCGATCACGCAACTCCTGATGAATCGAAAGCGGAATTAGGATTGACTCCTCCACAAATGGCGGATCGGATTCTGAAGACGTTTGTGAAAGAAGGGAGTGCGATCGCAGCAGTTTAGGCAATTGAACTTTATTCTGAAATGTTCAGCGCAGTGTTTGTATCATCAGTACAGATACTGTGCTGAATATTTATTTTATTAAGGGTATGAGACATCAGATTGTGCCTCTTGCTGTAGCGGTCGTGTCAGTTTTAGGACTGCTTTAAGCTTTTATAAGCATTGCTAAATGGTTTATCCCGCAAGGTGAAAAAACATCTTGGTGGGACTATAAGCATTTATGGATGCAAGAAGTAGGCAGTGGCAATCAAATAGAAAGCAGCAGAGGCTGGACTGATTGCAGTGACAGTGGAGATAGTTCCCCTGAATGAATCTTCCAATCCTGCCAAAATTTTTGAAGCTCTTGTGTAGCAAGACTAGATATGAATCCAGCCTGACCTCAAAACGAAACCCGAAATTTTTTTGGTCAACCTGCTTGACATCCTCCTTCTGTTCCGGCTATATTGATTAAGCGGTGAGGGAAGCCGAGCGAAAGCGACGCACTTCACAGTGCTTGAACCGATATACAACAGAATAGTTTA
>NZ_JAMPLJ010000038.1:0-3089 GCF_039962505.1 Leptolyngbya sp. DQ-M1 | reverse complement strand
CCTTGTCGTGCTTGAAATACAAAATAGCCCTGCCCGATCTGATCGGGTTCTGCGGATTGCCCGTAAAGGTAGACTCCATCCGGCAATGTGGTTTTCTGTGTGGTTGCTTGAGCCACTGCGTTTTTCGCCAGAGTGCGGGGAGCTGCTTGAGCAGGAGCATTCGTCGCCACCAAGCTGGTGAGCGCAAGCGAAAAACCTGTGATCATCGGGGCTGCCTGTTTAACAGGGGCGAGGAGGTAAGTCTTCAATGCTTTCATGGAATGCCCTCTCATAAATAAAGTCTTTAGCGGGGGTTGAATAAAGTGTTGTAATGTCCTGATTTCACCAGGGGGCTAGTGAATAGTATCCAACACCAAGTTGAGATTTAGCGAAGCTTGAATGTAAGCTGTTCGCTTGATGTTTCTCAAGATAGAGAATAATCGGGGAGAACTAGAGGAGAAAAACTAATTTATGCCTGCTCGATTGTTGCGTTCTTGTAAGAATGCTTTAAGACGCGGGATGAATTACCTTACAATCGCTTTACGGCTAGGTGAGCGATAGATATGAGGGTTCTAGTAGTTGAAGATGATTTGATCGTGACAGACGCGATTACACGATCGCTGAGCGAACACCATTACGCAGTAGACACAGCAGAGGACGGCGCGATTGGGTGGGAATGTGTTGAGAGCACAACTTATGACCTGATCCTGATTGATGTAGGATTGCCAAGCTCACAAATGCGATTATTCTCCATTGGAAAAGTCTATTGAGAACGACATGTAAGGTAGTAGTCCGGCTAAGTCTTGTTCCATCGAGCTTCCAGCATTTGGCTTAACCCGAACTCAGATTGATTAGTGATCACAAACCAACTCAATAGATTGTTTGCGAATGTGCTTTGGCTAGGCTGAATCTGGACGATCGCAACCTAGAGACAAGCTTTTGAGTATCCGCCTACTGATAACTTGAGGCAGCATAATAATGGACTTGTGCAGCAGTAGATAGCTCCAAACGGTATTGTCAACTTAACCGGAGATGTTCAAAATTGAGCACAATTATCCCGCAATCGCTAGGTTCGCTCAATTTACGCAGCAGTTTGCAAGCAAGCGACTTCTCGCCAATCTTGAAATCGTTGGCGCAGTTCTTGGCGATAGCGGGGTGCAGTCAGTTGATGTTGCTTGGGGTGGAAGTGATCTCGAATCGGTCCAAAGGCTGAGAGAAATCGTTGGGCTTGCCTTGGGGATTTGAATCGTCGCATTCGGCGTTCTCGCACTCGTGTCGGTTGATGGGAGTTCTCGGCTCGATTGTTCAACCCCTTGTGCTGTCGATGTTCCACACTCGGCATCGCCTGCTTCTTCGCTGCTTCATAGCTCTTCAGTTTGTCAGTAACGATCACTCGTGGCACAAAGCCCTGTTTCTTCAACAGCTTACGGAAGAATCGCTCTGCTGCCTTCGTATCTCGATGGCGTTGCAGCAAGACATCCAGCACGTTCCCTTCACTGTCCACTGCCCGCCACAAATAGTATGCTGCTTCTTGATTGTTACTACCATCTCATCGAGATGCCATTTGTCGCTCACGTAGGGGCGCTTACGCTGCAATTGATTCGCGTGTTGCTGTCCGAATTTCTGGCACCATTCCCGCATCGTTTCGTACGTCACCTCGATGCCTCGGTACAACATCATCTTCTCGATATCCCGATAGCTCAAAGGGAAGGTGTAGTAGAGCCAGACACCGTAGCTGATAATTTCGCTGGGGAAGCGATGATGGGAGTACATGGGTCAGGAATCGTGAATAGAGTGCAATCAGTGCGATTATTCTACCTTTGCGTTAAGTTGATAATGCCTGTAGGAAACATTCAGTAGATCTTCGATCAATTGGGTTTGTAGTTTGGCATTTCGTTCAATGGTGGCTTAAGGGGTGGCTTAAGGGCAGCGAAATCCAGGCTTGAAAGGGGTGATGTTTATAAGCATCTGCTAAATGGGGATAGCGAACCAGTCGATCAGCGAGTGGCTCTAACCAGGCAGGTGAAGCATTGCGAGAGATCAGCCAGTATTCCTTCTCATGTGTAAAATCAAAACTTTCAGATATTGCCCTATCAGGCATGATCGAGTCTAATCGCACACGTCGATCGAGTCTGATTGCACGAAACTAGTTTTCTACCCTTGGGATGTAAAATTTAGCGTTGGCAATCGAGTATGTGTACAAATTGTAGATGTCTTTATTGGATATCCTACGGTTCGTTGCATTCATAGCAATGGGCTTTTATAGATAGATAGAACTATTCCTAACAACTTATCTCTTTAATACGACTTATCCCTCAACTTGTCATGGGATACCAAACTCGCCCTTCGAGTAATCTCAATGCTCGAAGGGCTTTATTTGAAGGTGCCAACTCATTTACTGCTTGGATGAGGATGAAGCACCTTGACCAGTCAGTTCGCTCAAGACTCGCAATTTTGCTCAGTCCAGCAAGCTATTTGTTTCAACTTGAAAAATTGTCTCAACGAGAGCATCGCATAAGTCTAACTTAGATATAAACACGTCAAATCCTGCTGAGAGCGCATCGCTGGCAGTGAACTCCTGTCCGTATGAGGTTACCGCAGAACTATTATGGCGGAGTTGAGGCATGAACTGATCTACCTCAAGTCCTTCGAGAATGGACAGCTATTGACACGCGAATTAAAGCATTGGTTTTATTGGTACAGCTAAGTACAACTGCCAAAAAGAAGCATTTTCGGCATCGCTTACTCAACCAACAACCGTTGTAAATTTGCAATCGCGTTGAGCACGAGAGATAGCACCACAGGCTCCTAGTACTCCCTATACCTTATGGGAGAGGACGAGTAGTATACCACATGATATATTAGCGGTTGCGATTTAATGCTCCGCACTCTATGTCTACAATCGATCAAACCGAGCTAGCAGATCTGGTGCGAGAAACGCGACAACGCCTAGAACTCTCGCAAGCCAGGTTTGCTGTGAGGTTAGGCGTTTCGTTTCAAAGCGTCAACCGTTGGGAAAATGGACGAACCAAGCCCTTGCCGATCGTGTTGAAACAGCTTGAACACTTGCTCGTTCAGATGGGCGATAGTGGCAAAGATTTGCTCGTCAA
>NZ_JAMPLJ010000037.1:0-4492 GCF_039962505.1 Leptolyngbya sp. DQ-M1 | reverse complement strand
TAGTTTTTCTCTCAAACCTATCACGTTCGCCTATTTCAGCCATCGGGAGGTGTGTAGCAACTAAAGTCTCCCACTGAAGTGGGTAGTTTCGACTAGCGTGCTGGGACAATGAATGGGCGTGAAGGGAGTTTGCTGCCGACTGGTAATCACCACTTTAACAAGCAGCGGCAAATCATACAAGAAGGAAAAGATTGCTTCGGTATCTTCAAGGGTTTCTAAATTATCAACAATCAGCAAGGTGTGCTGACTGCCTAACAAATCCTGAATTTGCTCTAATTGTTCATCAAAATCCGCTAGCAGCAGATCGGGGCGGTGAAAGGTGCGAGCGATCACTCGAAATAGGTCGCGCAGGCGGTGTTCGGACTTGAGACGCGACAAAATCCCATGCGATGTCAGGCGATGCTGCTTGGCAGAGGTGAAGACAATTGCATCAAAAGCAGAGGTCAGTCCTTGCTCCGACTGCTGACGAGTTTGCAAACATTGGTAAGCGACAGATAATGCCAGCGTTGTCTTACCCATGCCACCGATTCCTTCAACGCTCACGCAATGCGTGGGAGAATCGAACGAAAGCAGATCGAGCAATTGTTGAATTTCGCGATCGCGTCCAATCAACGTACTAAAGTCTCGAATCGGCAAGTTTTGCAGGATCATTGATTTTGGTAACAGAGTAGCCGCTTCTCCAAGCTTCACCCCCAGTGTTCTCGCTTGTACCGCCCGCCGCAGCACCCCCTGAAAATTCTGCTTCGTCACCTTCTCTCCAAAGGCGTCTGACAGTAACTTCCATAACTTAGAGCCTGTGTCTTTAACGTAGCCGGGGTCATAGCCAGCACTTTTAGCGATGTCTCCGTAAGACTGCCCTTCCCACGCTTGTCTAAACACAATCTCTTGAACTTTTGTTAAGTGTCCCTGCTCTAAAATTGCCCCGATCTCGGCTAATGCTTCCTCAACATTCATTAATTTGAAACTCAAAAAAGATAAATCACCGACCGACAATCGTTTCACACATAAGCTTCTACGCCTTGGCGAGTCGCTTTCACGGTATATTTACGACTTCATCTGACTTTATTCTGACTTTTCCTGACCCTTTCTGACTGTTAATTTCTATACGAAGGGGCTAGAGTTGATTCAACTTAAGTTTCAGCAAGGCAGGCAAAGCTGGTCTTGAAACTACTGAAGCAATCACGCTTGTCCTACTTACGCTTTCTTTCTGCTTTTGGGTTCATCTAAGAACACTGCTCAAACCACGCTTACATACTGCAATTGAGTATTACCAAATATTGCACCAATGCCAGGAAGTTGGCGTAAGCTGACTGGATCTTAATTACGAGCTAATTCCCTCCGCTACCGTTTGTGAGGGAAATGGGCATCATTTTGACTCAAGGCAGGTTCAGGTTGATAGCACTCTACAACTCGCTCAATAACTTCATCGAAATTCAGAAGCTTTATGGCAACACACAGACATCCTCCACTACAACTTAACGATGGAATTGATATTCCTGAACTGATGGATCATGTAGAAGTCCTACAGCAATGGCTGAAGAACTGGAGAATACTTCCATCAAATTCTAAAGTTGATGGGAAATTTGGACCCAATACAAAAGCATCGGTTGAAAGGTTCCAAAGCTTACGACAAACCGGAAATCAATTTGTGTTAGAAGCCTTACAGACTACAGGTACGGTTGATCAGAAAACTTGGGCAGAGCTACTGAAGGTTCCGCTTGATGAGATTGAAATTTTGCCGAGACGCTCGGTTGATGTTCCTAGTGAGGTTGACGGTTTTGATATTGACAGGATTATCGGTGGTGCTTCAAATTAATGTGGGATAGGTTGCGATATCGTGCCAAGTCCAAGAACGAGAGGCTAATCCTGCCCGCTGTGCGGCGGTTGATTTGAATCGACTGTGCTGCCAAATCCAGTTGAAGTAACTCACGACTCGGTTAGTCGTGACTTTTGTCTGTTCCAGACTTTGCCAAACTTGCTCTGTCGTCGATGCCATCGCCCGGTTTGCTGCCGGACAGTGCCGTTTGTCCGCTCTAACCGCTGCGTTCTGTCCTTGCCAATGTAGTGCTGAATTTCAGGCGGTAGAATTCGCTCGTATCCACCCCAATCATCGCTGTTAAACCGTTTGCAGTCTGTTTTTCCTTCCGTGCTAGTCACAAGCTGTTCAATCAGGTCATCGGTGTGTTTGCCGACTCGTGCGGCAAGGATCAAACCACTTGAATCAGCCAAACTCAGAGCAATCCAGCAATCTCCAACTGTTAGTTCTTGGGCACAACATTGCTTCTGTTTTTTGAAACAAATGACCACATTTCGTCGCCACTCACTTCATCGGTTTGAACCGCTTTGACCTCTGCGTTATGAACCATTTGCGCTTTTTGACTAGCGGCACGAACAATGCTCACGACGGTATTGTAAGCAAGTTTCGTGGTTCGACTGATGCCGCGTAAGCTACTGCCTTCGCGATGCGCTTGTAGCACTTGGCGAATTTGCTCCGCACTGACATGACGACGATACGATAAGCTGTCAAATGACTCTGAGAAGGTTTGACGACAAGCGGGGCACAAATAGCGTTGATGTCCGTTGGGCATCTTGCCATGCTTATGAGGTTTGATGTGACCACAGAGCGGACAGTCCATAGAGCAATTCTCACCTGAAACCACTCTCAAGATATCATCCCACATCAGACTGACGCGCTATCGGATTATCAACGAGGCAGTTTTAGTTGACCCCAGACCTATTGCCCGTCGGACGATCCCCCTGATTTTATTGGAATGTAAGGCGAATGGTGTGACCGATCAAGGACAGATTGCCTATATTTTGGCAACGGCTGAACACGAATCTCACCTCGGTAATTTGATGACCGAGATTGGAGACGAGCAATATTTTCGTCGAATGTATGATCCTGAGATTCCTCCTGATGTGAACCCAGTTGCGGAAGATCTTGGCAACAGAGAGATAGGAGATGGTCCTCGATTCAGAGGGCGTGGATTTGAATCTTATTTCGTCTTGAAAGCTTGAAACTCTTACAGAGCAGCGTTTTACCTTGTTTATACCTTATACAGCGTTAGGTCAAAAATTACCCTGGTAAACGTGATATGCAACTTTGACTTATGTCACTCATGCCCTAGCAAATAAATTCGCATTGGTGCAGGCGACACCCGCCGTCGTGAAGTCGCTCAAACTTAGCTTTGTACAAAAAAATATTGCCGAAACTACTCTTTTCATATTGCTATTAGGTAAAGACTTCTTGTAGTCTAATCGTACTTATGTACCACTAAACTCATGGCTCAACAAGATCCTGCCGCTGCTACCAGTTACTTACTAGACCGAGAAGAGCTGTTACAAATTCGTAATTTAAGGCTCCTCACTAGTGATCGTGACTATGTCTTCTTCGCATTGCGGGTCGATTATCCAGGCGAGTTAAACCCTCCCATTGATATGATTGCTTTTTGCAATCGCTGGGAGTTGGATGAGGGGGATCTATACAAAGCGTTAGGCGATCTACGCAAGAAAGGTATTATCGTATCGATTTCTAGCCATCTGAACCTTCAACTTTCTTAAATCGGTAGTCCTAAACAGGTAAGGATGCATTGTAGTGATGGATGAAGTACCAGATTGCTCCAATGTGGTTGTCCAACTTCTTAGAGAACGACAGCGTTTTTCGCACCAGTCTCGCGACTCTTTGTCGTAAAGTGCAGTTGAACCGCTCAATCCGATTTGTTAGACCACTCTCTTTCCCAACCGCTTGATGTCGCTTGCTCGGTAGCACTGCCGCATCAGCTTCCCAGAAATCGGTATAGCACACGGCACATTGTCGATAGACAGCAGGCAAGGATTGCCATAACGCTTTCGCTCCGGTTTTTGAACGGTCACCCATGTGAACACCCACAATCTCTCGTGTCTTGGCATCCAGCGCTAACCACACCCACTGCTTGTTCGCTTTGTTATCCACAAATGACCACAACTCGTCGCATTGAACCGTTAAGCGCCCCTTTTTTTAGCTCGCACTCTCACACTTCGAGGCACAGTTGCATCTTTTGCATTCACATAGCGTTGCAACCAAAGTTCAGAAACCCCGGTCACCCTGGCAATGCCGGCTAAGGAAAGCCGTTCCAACAATAGTTTGTCAATCAAGTCTTTAGTCCCTTGGTCAATCACTTTGTTTTGTGGGTCTTCAAATTGTCTGCCGCAGTCCCGACATCGATAGTTCTGTTTGCCGTTGTGGATTCTGCCATTCTTGGCGGTATGTGTGAGTCACAGCTTGGACAAGAAATCATATCTGCGACACCAGAAACCACATCGACTATCATTCTATCCTTACTTGTTTAGGACTACCAAAAATACTTCACTACCTTCACCAGTTCAGCCATGCTGCTAACCCTAGCGCGAAAGTAGCTCGATCGCGTTCAATTTAACCAAGTTTTCCAGCCTTGTTCGGATGCTGAGTTAAATTCTTGCTCAACACCCGAAGCCCGATCGATTCATTTCCAAG
>NZ_JAMPLJ010000036.1:0-5704 GCF_039962505.1 Leptolyngbya sp. DQ-M1 | reverse complement strand
GCAAGATGATTTCTGGGAGAAAATGATGCCATTTGAACAGAGAGTTCGCCGTCATTTTGAGCAGGATCAGAGAAAATTGGGCTTCCACACCTTACCATTTTTGCGACATAACCAGACCGCTCGAATGCGTGCCAACAATTCTCGTGTGTTAAATGGCTTCGTGATGTAGTCATCGGCTCCTGCTTCGAGTCCCCACACTTTGTCGATGTCTTGGTCTTTTGCGGTCAGCATCACAATGGGAACATCGGAAAATGCTCGGATGCGCCAACACACCTCCATGCCGCCTATCTCTGGTAGCATCAGATCCAGCAAAATGACATCCGGCACTTGCTTGTGAAATAGTTTCAATGCAGCAGCACCATCTGATGCAGTTGTGACTTCATAGCCCTCCTTCTGCAAAGCATAGCTCAGGCTATCACGCAGCGGTGCTTCATCATCAACCAGTAAGACATGAGGCATATTCGTAACTTAGATAATCCATTATAGAATATGTCCCTCGTATCGATTTTCATACCTCCCCCTTAAGGTATAACTTGTTCAACTCGGCGTGTAATACAAATCGATGATTTAGTATGAAGTCACGTTCCCTTTCCGCCCACTTTCAAGTTTCTCCGTGGATAGAATTCTTATGACTGAAGCCTTGACTCCCCAGACACAGCAACCGACATCACACCTGCGGTTCCTTACGGAATGAATGTCAGAGTTGCCTGAAATCAAGGTTAGCTTCTTCAGAATCTAAGGCTGTTATTGCTTCTTGATATCGCTGCTCCACATCATGGAGATCGCACTTCTCAGATAGCGCATTTTGGCTACCGCGCTGAATCATTTCTGCATGACGACGTAGAACGCCTCTCTGGGTTGAAGTTTCTGCATACGTTGCAATCAGCGCGATCGCTTCGAGCAGTCGAATTGTGACGGCGGCATCCGATCGAGCATATTGTCATCTGGTTGAAAGCCCGATCGGTAAGAGCCTCAAAGGTTGTCGGTTCAGCAATGATTCGCAGCGTATGATTATCGTCGTAGCGGTAAGGAGAAGGAAAATCTCTCTGGGCTAATCGGCTTAACCCTGCACCGAGCCGATCAATGCAGCGAATGGCTGTAAAGGGATCATTCACCGCAGGAGAAATCGCTCGCAATGCGATTTCGACGAGTTGCTCGATCGGAAAGGCAATGTCTTGTTGTTCAGTCCGTTCATTGCCGAAGATGAAAGCTTTTTGAATTTGTTTGACCAGCTTTGGGGAAAGGTTAGAGTGTGGATAGACCAGAACTAGGGGAGTGCTTGGAATCACGTACTTTCCGGGTCGTGTTTTGAGGCACAACATCACATCGGCTTGACGGGCGAGTTGCATCAGTTCTTCATCCTCGATCGCTTGTAGATATCCTTTTTGTAATGCTTTGACGGGCGCGGATTGCTGCTCGAACTGATTGGGAATTTCTCCCACCTGTCGCTGTGAATGTTGTCCAATTCGCTCCGGGTAAAGTCGATCAATGGCGCGATCGAGATCATCACTAACATTGACAATCACTTGCGAAGCTTGAATGATAGTTGAAGCGTGATGAATGAAATAGATTAAAACACCTGTGCTAACAATGGCAAGCGCAACGCCAACGGTGACAGCCATCTGAGGAACAAACGGCGAATAGTTCTCTCCTCGAATCGTTCTCAAGACTAATAAGCAGTAGATAAAAGTTCCAATGAATGTTCCTAAGACAACCTGGTTGCCGACATCCTGCATGAAATTTCGCAGCAAGCGCGGTCCGAAATTAGAAGCAGCGAGTTGTAAAGCGACGATCGTAACCGAAAAGGCTGTTCCTGCAACGGTAATCATCGACCCTGCGATCGCGGATAACACAGCTCGTGCGCCATCTGGTCCGCCTGTATAGAGCCACCAGAGATGGGTTGTGCCTGATTTTCCTGTGCGATCGAGATGAAGCATTGTAAATGCAAGTGCGATCGCAGCGATCAAGATGACCCCTGGGAAAAACCAGTAGCTCGATTGTAAAGTGTCCCAATACTTACTCAGCTTTGTGTTTTTCATGATGATTCGGAGAGGGATGACCGTTCTGCTGAACGCTTCGTTCTGCTAATGTTTGGAGTGCTTCACTAATGCTGCGAGCGCGAGGGACTTGTTTCTGTCCAGCGGGCCATCCTTCTTGCTGTCGAGTCCGATCGCCGTCTGTTTCTTCGGTTTGATCATGAAACAGAATTTGCTGGGTGGGAAAGGGTAAATCAATGCCATTCGCAGTTAACTTCTGCTTGATTGCTGTGAGGACTTGATCTCGCGATCGCAAATCATCAATTCGACGCGGCGGTTTGATCCACCAGCGCACTCGAATGTTGACGGTACTTTCTGCAAGTTCCATCACCAACACATCCGGTGCGGGATCACGAAGCACTTCATCTATCTCTTCTAATGCTTCATGAATCAGCTGTTTTGCCTGTTCAATGTCATCACCGTAGCCAATGCCAACATCGTATTCCATGCGGCGACTGTCAAAGGCTGTATTCACTGTCACCGAATTTGTAAACAGTTCAGAATTTGGAATCACAATGCGGCGATTGTCGTAAGTTCTAATTGTGGTGGCACGAGTTTCAATGTTCTCGACAGTTCCCTCAAAGTTCTTAAACACGATTTGATCCCCGATGCGAAACGGTTCGGTTAAAAGAATCAGAATTCCTGACAAAAAATTCTGGAGGATGTCTCGAAATGCAAAACCGATCGCGACTCCACTGATTCCAAGTAGTTGCACCAAATCGCCTGCTCTAAAGGTTGGAACGACGATCGACAACGAGACAAATAACCCAATCAAAATGATAGTTCCTTGAGCTAATCGCCCTAGGACTAAGCCTAAGTTGCGAGCCTGTCGTCGATTTGCAGTTGCCCGTCGTACTGTTCGCTTAACCACTCTTGCAATAAAAAAGAAAATAGAAAAGACAATGATGGCGAGAATTAAGCTGGGAAGCAAGGCGATGAAATCGCGCACCATTGACTCAAGCTGTTTCCACAGTGCTGATAGCTCAAAATTCATAACTGTTTTTACACACGAAAACCTGGACACGAATTCTAGAAAAGTGACGGAGACATGTCCTCTGTCTCTAGGAGTGAGCCTATTGAGTTTTGGGTGCTTCTAGAACAGTCACGCTAACGAGCGGGGTAACATTAAAACCCTGATTAAGCAAACGAGTTTGAATGGTTTGAGTTAAGCGATCGCGAACCTGCTGATTAGAAAGAGTGCTTCCAGGTTGGCGTTGAACATAGACCTCAGTTAATAGGGAGTTTTGTCCTGAGGTCTCTGCACGAGTAAAGCGCACGTTCGCTTCAACTAATTGCGCGAATCCAGTCTGCTCAACCGCTTGTTGCACTTCTGCATTCGCTCGTTGAGCACGACTCGATCGTTCAAACTGGGGGGAATTCCAGAACTGCCAGGTTGAAATTGCAACGAGTGAAATCAGAGAAACACTGAGCGCGATCGGAAAAACTTGTCGCTTTCCACGCGAATATCGGCTTCCCTGAAAAGTCAGTCCATAAGCTCGAAAGATCAACGTCGCCGATAAATGAATGCCAAATAGCTGCAATGCAAGTAAAAACAATCCACTGATGGTCATATCCCATCGTCCAATCGCGCTTGCCATTCCGACAATTCCTGCTGGTGGTGCAAGCGAAGCAGCAACTAACATTCCGGCTGCCGCTCCGGATACTAAGCTACTCCGCTCTGACTGTACCAAGTTCAACGCTCCCGCCGCTCCTGCTGCTAAAGGGATTAATACCGCTACGGCTGAAATCTGACTGCTATCTACCATGAGCGATGTTGGGATCTGCTGCTGAAGGATCACGCTCAATAGGAACGCGATCGCGGTTGTGACTGTTAATGCTGCAAAATATCGGAGGATACTGCGACCCAATAGCTGTAGATCTCCGCGTGCAGTTGCGATCGCGCTATTCATTGCGGGACCTGCGAAGGGTGCGATTAGCATTGCGGCAACCAGAAGATAGCTTGTATTCGTGTATAGTCCAATCCACACCACCACTCCTGCCACCGCAGCATACGCGAGAAAGCTACGCCACGATCCAACACTCTGCAATCCTGACAAGAAGATCTCGATCGGGCTACGAGATTTAACATTTTTAACTTGTTGCGGAGCTTCAGAAGCAGGGGGACGTAGCGCAATGATACCCGTTGGCAACCAAGTAATATGAACCTCTGGCAAATCTTCGAGCTTGGCGAGCAAGTTTTCAACTTGTCGATTAGAAACATGAACAATAGCGAGATCAATACTTTGAGCTTCAATTTTTGAAAAATTCACGGCATTACAAGACTTTGCGATTTGTAGGACTGTTTCCCCCTGTCCTTGCGGCACTTGAATCATCAGTTGACGCATTGTTAATTCCTCAGACTGTTTGTTGAGTCTACTCAGACTTGCGCTAGATGACGACTTCCGAAAGAAAGATGCTAATACTTGAGATTACGCCTGTGGAGGGGAGATGGCTATGCTATTAGCTGGGTTTCGCAGTTGGCTGCGCCAAGCTTCAAAGAAAAGATGGGTTCGGCAATCGATCGCTCCTGAGCGCCTTCGACAAATTCAAACTGAATTGTTAGACGAAGCGATTCCTGATCGTCCTTACTTTGTTTTAATTATTGGCTCTTGCCTGATTGCAACGTTTGGACTGCTGACCAATAGTGTAGCCGTAATTATTGGTGCAATGATTGTGGCTCCATTAATGCTCCCAATTCGCGCTCTAGCCTTCGGTGCATTAACCGGAAATGTGCGGCTCTTTCGTCAAGGATTTGGATCTGTGGTATTGGGAACGATCACAGCGATCGCAATCTCTATAATGACAGGAACATTAGTCAACTTGTCCAGCTTTGGGTCAGAAATCTTAGCCCGATCAAGACCCACTTTGCTTGACTTGGGAATTGCGATCGCAGCCGGAGCAATCAGCGCTTACGCGAAATGGCAACCCAGAATATCAGGAACATTAGCGGGAACCGCGATCGCGGTCGCCTTGATGCCGCCAATTTGTGTAATCGGATTGGGTCTCTCAAAATTGGATGGTTCGCTCAGTCTTGGTGCAACGTTGCTCTATCTGACGAACCTGCTCGGTATTACGCTGGCTTGTATGCTAACCTTCTTGATTCTTGGCTGTTCTCCCTTGCGTCGCGCTCACAAACCTTTATGTACAGCCTTAGCACTAACAGCCTTATTGGCGGTTCCACTAGGAATTAGCTTTGCTCAATTAATGCGACAAGCACAGTTAGAAACCAATTTGAAGCAAGCGCTACTCAATGATACTGTGACTTTTCAGCAAGTCACCTTGTTGAAAAGTGAAACCAATTGGCTCACAACTCCACCAGAGGTTCGACTACAAGTGCGGTCGCAAAATCCAGTCACGCCAAAACAAGTGCGTCTGCTAGAAGAATTTTTAGAACGCAAAATGAGTCAGCCTTTCCGACTCGTCTTTGAAGTGGGTAAAGTACAGGAAGTCCGAGCGGAGTCTCCCCCTGATGTTAAATCAAATTGATAAAACACGACGCTGTATCTTTTAAGCTAATAGAT
Organism: Leptolyngbya sp. DQ-M1; assembly: GCF_039962505.1. NCBI lineage: Bacteria > Bacillati > Cyanobacteriota > Cyanophyceae > Leptolyngbyales > Leptolyngbyaceae > Leptolyngbya > Leptolyngbya sp. DQ-M1. Next base: position 147 of record NZ_JAMPLJ010000036.1, on the reverse strand, counting down.
CATATCAATTACAATTTAAGCATTTTAGTGTCTAACTAAACCACTATGCACTGAAAGTACATAGGTTCCTTCAGGGCTGAAAGCCCAAGTGAACTCATTCCAGCAAGAAATTGTCGTTGTCCTGATTTGATGGATTTCGATGATGTT
>NZ_JAMPLJ010000035.1:0-5857 GCF_039962505.1 Leptolyngbya sp. DQ-M1 | reverse complement strand
GGCATCGCAAACCCTGCGATCTGTTTTTCAAAGGCGGGAAGGGCTTCGCGGATTGCCGCGATCGCGTACTCTGGCAAGCTCGATCCCAAATCTCCTAAATGCACACCCGGCGCATAGGAGGGCATCTGGCATGTCAACTATAAGTCAGCGGAACCATGAGCCATCTGATTGAGAGCTGCTCCGTCGATTACCGTGATTTTTCCGCCTCGACGATAAGACACCACTCCCTGAAGCTGTTTGAACAGTCGAACACATTCTTCGTAGGTAATGCCAATTCTCCGTGCAATGTGATAGTGAGACTGTAATTCAACATCGGCTCCAGGCCGATCGAGATCGATATGCTGCTCGATCGCGGTCGTCTGAATCAATCGAGCAAGACGAACGATTGCCCGTTCAGACACTAATCCATGGACGATGTCGTGCAGTTGTTGCAGTCGTTGATTGAACACTGCCATCATCTGGAGTGCAATTTCTGGATTCGCCTGAATTGCCTTGAGTAACGCCTCTCGCTTGACGGTCAGCACCTGCACTGAGTCTTCTGCAATGACTGTTGCGGGTGCAATCTGATTCCCAAATAGGGCTGGAGCCGCAAAAATGTCTCCTGTATTCAAGGTGCGAAGAATCGTTTCCTTCCCGGTTGTCGCTGTTTTCACCACGCGCAGCCTTCCATCAACGAGGGCATACAATGCCGCAGGGAGTGGATCACCTTCCTGCGTGATGGTTTCGCCCGCTTGATACTGCTGCATCGTTGCATCGGGTTGCAGTTGAGCAATCTGTTCCGGCAGGAGATTCTCAAATATGGAGACGCGGGTGAGCTGCTCGATCGTGGCTTTCATGTTTGCCTTTCGTAAGGACGCAAACTTTAACCTAGCCTATTTGATTAAAAACTATTCAGACTAAATTTGATCACAAGACGAATGAACGTGAGTTTCCAACAAAGGCGGGCCTATGGGAAGGGCGAAAGAAACAAATTTGTTTCCTAGAAGTTCGACGAAATTTCCTGCTTCGGTTTGAGCGGTCGAAAACTTCTGTCAAATTCACGTCGAATTAGCGCCCCCTTTTGCTCGATTTTTGGTTTGGGGTGTTGTGAGTATCAAGCATAGAGATAATGCTCGGCACTAAGGAAACACATTTTTTGGTTCGGGTGCGTGTCCGAGATAGATATAAGCAGCAGCTCGAAGCACAATTTGAGAATAGAGAATTTTCTGAATCTCTAAATTGGGCGCGCGTGAGGCAGCCGCTTTGTAAGCTTTAATTTCTCCTTCTAAGCTCCAATCGGCGCCAGTGATGTAATGGTCGTAGTCGTGCATGACAAGAAACGCAAAGCCATAAAACGGATTCGGATAGATGGAAACGTCATAGCTTTCCTCTGCCGAAACCCAAAGATGACCTTGTTCAATATCCGCAAACACTTCATCTGCGTTTTCATAGCGGAGATAATCGGAGAACTGAGGATTGACTGGAGTTTGACGAAACTGCTGCATTAACCAGTCACATAGTTCTTGTTGGATTTCTGGGAAAATTTTAGCGGGCTTTCCCTCTAAGTAAAGTTTGGCAAGCTTTTCGAGTTTGGAAACGGGTTGAGTTTTGAGCAGCATAAGTTCAATCTTCTTCGCTTCTACTTCGATTTTGACAAACGATTGCGATCGTCAATATGAGGTACCTCAGTTCTGAAATGCGTCTGCTTCATCTCCAAGAGACAAAGGCAGAGCGATCGACAATCTATGTCGCCTCGCTGCTTCTGATACCCCTTCCTTACCCGGCCCCTTTGAGTCTGCAAGCGTTGTGCTGTGGTGGTTGAAGGGTTGCAGCCAGTAGGAGGAATATTGCAGCGAACCTGGAGTTAGCTAGACCTAGGGCATAGCAGCGTCTTTGTAAGATTTGAATTCAATCCGCTGAAATTTCTACACTGTCTCTATGAGCTACCTCATAGATTAATTCATCTGAGTTTGACAAACTATGAACAGTTAACTACAGGAAATGCTGTATGTCTTTAAGTGTTGAATTGTTAGAGTCCAGCTTTGCACAGATTAGAGAACAGGAACTTGATTTCACGACTCACTTCTACACAAATCTATTTACAGACTATCCAGAGATCAAGCCACTTTTTGCAAACACTCATATGGAAGAACAAGCAAAGAAGCTCTTCAAATCGCTTGTTTTAGTCGTAGCCAGTCTCCGCAACCCCGATGCTTTGACGAAGGCACTTGAAGGTTTAGGAACTCGTCATATTCAGTATGGAGTGTTGCCGGAACATTACCCAGTGGTAGGTAGTACATTATTGAAAACGCTTTCCTCTTGCCTAGGAAGCGCATGGACACCTAACACTGAGCAGGCCTGGAGTGAAGCTTACGCAGTCGTGACCGAACTTATGTTGAAGGGGGCAAAATATCCAACCGAAATTCTGGTTCCTAGATACAAAAATTAGAAGCCTCTGAAACGAAGACAAAAAGCATTGCCATGCAGGTAGGACTGATTCATAACTGGGACTCACTAAACATCTGAGGGCATTGTCAAGTTAACCGTGTATGTTCAAAATTAAGCATGCTATTCCTTGAACATTCAGCCTTGCTCAATTCTACGCAGCAACTTTTGCGCCGCAGTTGATTGGCGAATTGCTGTCCGAATTTCTGGCATCATTCTCGAATCGATTCGAGCGCCAACGCGGCATCGAGGTGGCTTCACCACGCCCTAGGCGACCAGCATCATTTTCTCGATGTCTCGCTAGCTGAGTGGGAAAGTGTAGTAAAGCCAAACACAATCACTGATGATTTCGCTAGGGAAGCGATGACGGAAATATATGAACAGGAAGTTGCGAACTCAGTTAAACCAGTACGATTATTCTGCATCCGGGTTAAGCTGACAATACCGTTAGAAGAGAATCTTCGACTTTGAGGAGGACACTAGCAATGACTTTAGAACGCAAGATTGCCAACACATTTCACATGGATGAGGAAACTTGGACACGTCATGCCAATCCCTGGAGTTTTTGGACTCGCTTCACTGTCCTGCCGATTCTGATTCTGGCAGTCTGGAGCCGTACCTGGCTGGGCTGGTGGTCGTTGGCCCCTATCGCGATCGCCCTGCTCTGGACGTGGATCAATCCCCGTATCTTTGCGAAACCTCAATCCACTAATCATTGGGCCTCTAAAGGGGTATTGGGCGAACGAGTCTGGTTGAATCGAGATACGGTTCCGGTTCCTTCACACCATCAGCAGATTCCCAACGTTCTGAATTTGGTTTCAACCGTTGGTATGGCATTTGTGATTTGGGGATTGGTTGCACTGGATAACTGTTTCGCTCTGCTAGGGTGTGCCCTTGTTTACTTAAGTAAGTTGTGGTTTATTGACCGAATGGTGTGGTTGTATGAGGATATGAGGCATACCCATCCCCAGTATCAAAGCTGGCTTTACTAACCAGTTACGGCTTTCAGGATCGAAGTTTGGTAGAGAATTCAAAATCTCAAGCACCTTCAGATTGAGAGGCTACTATGAACACAGCATTGCAAAGTCAAACGGATGTGTTAATTGTGGGTGCTGGTCCAACCGGACTCACCCTTGCCTGTGAACTACTTCGACGCGGGGTAAGTTGTCGCATCATTGATAAAGCTCCGGCACCTGCAATAACCTCCCGTGCATTAGGAATCCAGCCGCGCACCCTGGAACTGTTCGATACGATGGGCCTCATTAACCAAGTATTATCTACCGGAGGTCCTGTCTTTGATGCCAACTTCTATCACGGCGATCGCTTGCTCCTGGCGCTCAGCACGGCAGGGATGCAGAAGCTAGATACACCCTACCCCCAGATTTGGATTACACCGCAGGTTAACGTCGAACGAGTGCTCACCACGCGGCTGCATCAGTTGGGGGGGGCCGTTGAACAGGCCTGTGAACTAGTGGACTTCCGTGATACTGGCTCTCAAGTGAGCGTTACAATCAATCACCACGATGGTGACGGAAGCAAAACCGAGGAAATTTGGGCGGGCTGGCTCGTTGGCTGTGATGGCGCCCATAGCCAGGTGCGGAAAGCCCTGGGGGTTAAATTTGAAGGCAGCACCTATGAGGAAAAGTTTCTCCTGGCAGATGTAGAACTGGATTGGCAGCGAGAGCACGATCGATCGCATACCTGGTTCCCGGCAGAGGGCATGTTTAGCATCATTCCCTTGCCCAATAGTCAACTGTGGCGTACCTTCGCTGTGGTGGAAGAAGAAACGGTACCATCTTTGTCGCTAGAGTTATTCCAGCAACTTTTTCGGGAACGTACTGGCGACACCCAGACAACCCTCAGCAATCCAACCTGGCTGTCAAACTTCACCATCAACCGCCGCATGGTCGATCACTATCGAATTGGACGGGTATTCTTGGCTGGTGATGCTGCCCACATTCACAGTCCCTTCGGCGGGCAGGGGATGAACACCGGAATTCAGGATGCCTACAATCTTGCCTGGAAATTGGCACTTGTGATTACGGGTCAGTCTCCTGAGCACCTGCTGAATACCTATCAAGAAGAGCGCTTACCCATCGCCAAACGGGTACTCGCTCAGACAGACACGAACACGAAAGTCCTGGTTTCCAATCATCCCATGATGCAATTCTTGCGTGAGCGTGTCCTGGCCTTAGATTCAGTCCAGGGCTATTTAACTCGACGGGGATCACAACTCTTCATCCATTACCGCACATCATCCCTCTCTCGCTCCTACTGGGGAAGTCAGGAGTTCAGCCTAAGGAACTGGCTCACTTGGCAACTGGGACCTCAAGCCGGCGATCGAGCCCCAAACGGAACGTGTATTCGGGCGGCATCTCACGAGGAAATCAGCCTATTCGAGGAGTTTCGCGGGACGCACTTCAGTCTGTTGTTGTTCGCGGGACTGAACTATTCAGAAGCAGAACGCACAAACCTTGTGAAAATAGCGCATCAAATAGAAGCGTTACTTGGAAACAGGGTGAAAACTCACATCATTGTCAGTACTGATAAAACACCGCAGAAACTGGATTGGAACGGTTCGGTGTTGCAGGATGAGTCAGGCACGCTGCACAAGAAGTATAGCGCTAGCGGAGCGTCACTCTATCTGATTCGTCCAGATGGCTACATCGGCTTCCGAAGTCAGCCTGTAACAGCAGAGTCATTACTGGAATACCTCAGCCGTCTCTTCTTGCTCGACGGCAGGCGCTCTTACCAGGAAACTCAGAAAAACACGAATAGGACGTGGGAGATGATCAAGCGGGAATTGCCGGTCATGTTTTCCAAAACGCGATCGCCAATCCCCTTAAGAATCACGAAGTGGATCGTAATCCTGGCTGTGGCACTACAGCTTTACGGCACACAGTGGTTCTGGTTCTGGATCTTCGGTCTTCTACTGGCGGGTTTGGCGACGCACCTCCTATACCGGCAGAAGACCCAGGGCTGGAAGAGACCGTGGGGTGGATGGAAAGACGTGGAAGCTAGCTAAATTCAAAGTACGGTATTGATTTCCGAGTGGGAGGAAGATCTCATGAAATCAAACGAATTGCATGTCGTCATTGGAGCCAGTGGTGGAACGGGGAGTGCGATCGTGCGAGAACTGGTTGCACAAGGAAAGCGGGTTCGTGGCGTGAATCGCAGCGGTCATGCCAATTTTCCCCTCAATATTGAACTGCTCGAAGCCGACGCAACGAATCAAGCTCAGATGCGTGAAGTCTGCCAGGGAGCAACGGTAGTCTATAACTGCGTCAATCCACCGTTTACTCAATGGAGGGAACTATTTCGGTTGTGTCGCAAAGACTTTAAAGTAACAAACGAATCGGTCTCATTCGTATTGCTTTAAGCCCTCGCTCCAAAGAGTTCGCTGATAAACTGTGCTTGAGATACAATATCCCCT
>NZ_JAMPLJ010000034.1:0-7661 GCF_039962505.1 Leptolyngbya sp. DQ-M1 | reverse complement strand
ACGAAAGTGGACGGACTGATTGCTGACTTAACCACCGAAACCGTTGCTTCTGTGACTGGCTTTAGCTTTATCGTAGATGCTCTATCTGTCGCAGGTATTTTTTGATTTGGTATCAGGATATCGTGCTCCCAGTGCTGCGACGGCAACCAGAACAGATACTCCCCTACGAGACATTCCTCAGTCAATTCAAGTCATACCTCAGCAGGTGATTCAGGATCAGCAGGTTACTCGTATTGGGGACGCAGTACGCAATGTCAGTGGTGTGACTGTGCTGCAAGGATATGGTGGCTCGACCGATAGATACACAATTCGGGGTTTAGAGGCTTCGAGTAACTTAAGAAACGGGTTTAGAGATGACGGGTTTCTCGCTTTTACTGATCCTGCTAACATCGAACGGATCGAAGTGCTCAAAGGTCCAGCCTCTGTTCTGTATGGACAGTTTGAGCCAGGCGGTGTGGTGAACTATGTCACGAAAAAACCGTTGAGTAATCCCTATTATTCCGGTGAGTTAAGGATTGGTAGCTACAACTTCTACCGTCCGTCGATCGATGTTTCGGGTCCCCTAACTCCAGATAAATCGGTTTTATATCGCTTAAATCTTGCCTACGAAAACGCAGGTAGTTTTCGCGACTTTGTCAACAATGAAGTTTTTGTCGCAGCTCCAGTCTTGACGTTCAAGCTCGGTAATGCCACAAACTTGGCTTTGGAGTACGAATACATCAAGATCGATCGAACCTTTGATCGCGGCTTTCCTTCCGAACCAGAGATTTTTAGGCTTCCGATTCGTCGATTTTTGGGAGAACCGAGCGACAGGTATCGCTTGACAGGGAACAAGCCCAGCTTGACTTTAGAGCATCAGTTTAGCCCAAACCTACGATTAAGAAGTGCATTCACAGCCCAAATCTTTGATGCCGATCGTTCTAATGCCCAAGCTCGCACGTTTCGACTGCAACCCGATCGTGAAACCTTGCGACGCAGATACACAGTTTCTGAAGAGAAAGCCGAAGATTTTGGGCTGCAAACCGATTTGATTAGCAACTTCAATACTGGCTCTGTTAGACATGAGTTGTTAGCAGGAATTGAATTGAGCCGCAACACCTATGATGCTGTGTTGCGGCGTACCGAGTTTACTCCGATTAACATCTTCAATCCAGTTTACGGTTCTCCGATTCCGACTGATCTCGACACTGTATTTGATAACGATCGACGTAGCGACACACTTGGGATTTATTTACAGGATCAAATCGCGCTACTTCCCAATCTCAAACTGCTTGTTGGTGGTCGCCTCGATCTGATTGATTTCGAGAATGAAGACCGATTGATCGATACGACTTCTAGCCGTAACTACACCGCATTCTCGCCTCGCGTTGGAATTGTATATCAGCCGATCGAGCCCGTGTCGCTGTACGCCAGTTTTAGCCAATCGTTTAAGCCAAATGCTCTGGCAGTAACAAGCAGTGGAGGGTTGCTTGAACCTGAACGAGGAACACAGTACGAAGTTGGGGTGAAAAGTGAGCTATTAGGCGGTAGGCTTTCTGCTACTCTCGCGGCTTACAGTATTACGAAGACCAATGTCGCCACCACGGATCCCAATGATATTGATTTCTCGATCGCAGCCGGTGAAATTAAAAGTCGAGGCATCGAGCTAGATGTGGTCGGAAGACTCGCTCCGGGTTGGAATGTGATTGCCTCCTATGCCTATAATGATGCCTTTGTCAGCAAAGATAATAGTTTGCCTGTAGGTAGCAGACTGGTCAACGCGCCCCAACATAGTGCAAGCTTGTGGACAACCTATGAAATTCAAAGCGGCAGCTTGAAAGGATTAGGGTTCGGCGGCGGCATCTTTTTCGTGGGCGATCGCGAAGCCGAATTGCCGAATACGATCGAGCTGCCTTCGTTTGTGCGGGGCGATGCCACTATATTTTATCGACGAAATAATTACCGTGCGGCAATCAACTTCAAAAATCTCTTCGGCACTCGATACTATGAAGCTCAAGGCTCTTTAGTGTATCCGGGCTCGCCTTTTACTGTAGTCGGTTCTCTCTCCGTCGAATTCTAAGGATGGGTTCTCATGATGAACAGCTTCTTTTGTGCCGAGGAGTCCCAGGGCGCGGGTGAGGATTTAATCGGCTCTGCTGTAGCTGCTGAAATCTACGTTCTTATAGAGTGTCCTCCGCCTTGGTCAGCGAATGCTTTTGATTCCAAGCAAGTTCCCACCAATTTGCGAACTTTGGTTCAAGAACTGAAGCAAGATCAACGGCCGATTAGACCGTTGCTGATTTACCGCGATCGATCAAAGCAAGAACACCGCACCAGCGTCCTGATTTTTCGTCAGCAAGCGGGGCTTTCAGAAGGGTATAGTAAGCAAGAGTTCCAGGTTTCTAGCCTTGATGCAGTAGCGCCGCTCGTAACAGAAGTTTTGTCTAACGGAGACGTGCACAATGAACCTGTAGAAATCCAAACTAAGGACATTCTCGTTTGCACACATGGCAGTTACGATAAATGCTGTGCGAAGTATGGTCAGTCGTTTTATCGCCAAGCGATCTCGACTGTTGCTGGTTTGGCACTCAATTCGGAAGTGCGACTTTGGCAAGCGAGTCATATCGGCGGACATCGTTTTGCGCCTACCGCGATCGCGTTTCCGGATGGCAGATACTACGGCAGGCTCAATCAAGAAACGCTGACGGCAATTCTGACGCGGAGTGGCGATATCCAATGCTTCAACCAAGTTTACCGAGGTTGGGGCGTTCTTCCTTGGGCAGCGCAAGTGGTAGAGCGGGAATTGCTGCTGAAACACGGGTGGGAGTGGTTTGACTATCAAGTAACGGGTCGAGTCATTGATCACAACGAGGACGAAAGCCATAATCGAGTTGAACTAACGTTTGCAAGACTCGATGATCCCGAAGGGGGAACTGCTTCGCAGCACAGCTTAGAAACGTATCAAGCGGATGTGATTGAAAATGCGAATCAAGCATTGCAGTTGCGGGGTAGCTGTGGCAGCACAGACACCTACAAGATGTCGCAATACATGGTTCAAAATCTCGTCAGGCTTTCCTACTCGAACATCGGTTGAAGGAATCAAATTAGATGCGAACAATGCTGCGATCGGGGTCAAATGCCTCTCTGTTAAAGAAGCAACAATACTTAATTCCCCCAATTCTTCTAAACAAGAAATGTTCGGGGATCACGGGGCGCTTAAGTCTAGCCACACGATCGCTGCTTGTTCCTTTGATCGTTTTGCTGTTGTTAGCCTGCAATTCAGCGAATAGCAATAAGCCTAATGCTCCCACTGCCTCAACGCCCTGTCGAACTGTAGAACACGGCATGGGTCAAACTTGCGTTCCACTCAATCCAAAACGGGTGGTTGTGCTCAACAAGCTGGATAATGTTTTAGCGTTGGGAGTCAAACCCGTCGGAGCATCCACGCTTGGTAATGGTAAGTTTATCGACTATCTTGCGGATCAAACCCAAGGCATCGAGAGTGTCGGAACTTATAGCCAACCTAACTTAGAAAAAATTCTTCTGCTGAAGCCGGATCTGATTTTGGGAACCACTTGGGATAGTAAAGAGACCTACGATAAACTCTCTCGAATTGCACCGACGGTTTTTGTGCAAACCGATGACAACCGCTTGTGGAAAACCTGGCTGAAAAAAGAAGCAGAAGCGCTAGGAAAAACGCTAGAAGCAGAAAAGCTTTTGCAGAACTACGAACAACGAGTGCAAACCTTAAAGCGATCAATGGGCGATCGCTCGCCTAACCCCCAAATCTCTGTCGTCAATTTCTGGCAAAACAACGTTCGCATCTACATGAAAAAGTCTTTCAGCGGACTGATTTTGCAAGAAGTGGGGTTGCCCCGTCCTCCGGATCAGAATAAAGACAAATTATGGGAACGCGTGTCGTTAGAGTTGATTCCTCAAATGAATGGGGATGTCATATTCTTGCTCCTGGGCGATCACAATGAGTCAAACCTAACGCAGTTTAAACAGCATCCGCTGTGGTCGCGGTTGAAGCCTGTCAAACAGAACAAAGTGTATGAGGTTGATAGCTACATCTGGATTGCTGGATGGGGAATGATTGCGGCAAATCAGGTGTTGGATGACCTGTTTCAGCATTTAGTCGAACAAAAAAATGCAATAGCGCTGGAGAGCAAGTAGTGATCCCTGCTATTCTTCAATCGCTGCCTGCCAGTCAAGCTCAACGAGTTCACTTTGCTGATTACCAACTTTGGAGCCGTATCGAAGGATCGATCGCGGTTAAATTCATTCTGAAGCAAGTGAGCGAGCTTCTGCTTCCTGCTCGATCACTGCTGCCTACCGCAGAGACTGAATCCTAGCCATTACATCACGATGCGTACTTTTCTTATCATCTGGCTGGGTCAGCTTGTGTCTACGTTTGGTAGCCGCATGACCAGTTTTGCCATTCAGATTTGGGCATGGGAACTGACGGGACAAGCAACCGCCCTAGCATTAGTGGGATTCTTTTCTACTCTGCCCAGTATCTTGGTCATGTTTTTTGCAGGTATGATCATCGATCGCTGGAATCGCAAATGGCTATTAATTATTGGAGATGCTGTAGCGGCACTTTCGACGCTGACCATTCTGTGTCTGTTTCTCACCCACCAGTTGCAACTTTGGCAGATCTACTTATTGGGCGCGATTGCAGGAATTTTTGTCGAAATTCAAACGCTGGCTCACTCGGCTTCGATCTCGTTATTGGTTCCCAAATCCCAGTACGGACGTGCCAGCAGTCTCAACGCTTCAATTCACTATGGAGCCATTATTATCGCGCCTGCTTTGGCAGGTGCACTCTACGCCAAGATTGGTCTTGCAGGAATTGCGATGATTGATCTCATTGCTTTCGGCATCGCGCTAGTGACAGTCTTGCCAGTGCAGATTCCTCAACTGGCACTCAGCCAAAACGATCACGAAACGGCAGCGACAATCTGGCATCGACTTGTGTTTGGCTTTCGCTACATTGTCGCTCGTCCTGGCTTACGGGCGATCGTTGTCGTCCCTGTTTTGGTTAGCTCACGATTTAGGAGGCGCTGTTTATGCCCCGCTGATTCTGGCGCGCACCGGAAATGATGCTCAGATCCTTGGCACGATCGCCTCTGCGGCGGGTTTAGGTGGAGTGAGTAGCGCGTTGATTTTAAGTGCTTGGGGTGGACCGAAACGCCATATTCACGGTGTGCTGCTAGGAATGATTGGAGCGGGCTTGAGCAAAACGATGTTTGGTCTCGCGCGGATGCCGTCCGTTTGGTTGCCCGCTCAATTCTGTTCTTCGCTGAATTTTCCGCTGCTCATACCAGATTGATTTGTGGATGCGACAGATTCTCGCCCCCTAAATCCCCCATTCTGGGGGACTTTGAGTATGATCTGTCGCATTCTATGTTTAATTCGGTATCACCAGTTCCGAACAAGCCATTTGGCTCACGAAGGTGCACCCTGATATTCAAGGACGGGTTCTCGCGGCTCGATCGCTAATTTTGCAGATCATTTCCGCGATCGCGATGCTGATTGCCGGACCACTTGCCGATCGAGTGTTTGAGCCTATGATGATGTCTAATAATGGGTTGACTTTTATTTTGGGTAACATTGTCGGCACTGGCCGGGGCGCAGGAGTCGCGCTCCTGTATGTCATCACTTCGTTAGGATTGATTCTGGTCGGTTTGGGTGGGTATGTGTTCTCTAGGGTGCGCCATGTAGAGCAGATGCTCCCAGACCATGATGCAACTTCAACCAAACAAACTGATGACCTATAGAATCCACTTGGAATCTTTACTCCGATAAGTCCACTTGTGCATTAGAGTGAGGTCTTAGCCTGTCTCTTTATATTGACTGATGTACATCTCCAAATCAGTTCCCAAAATTGGGAGTAGACCAGTTGCAGTATCAGCGAGCAAAGGCAATGAGCCTATGAGAACATGTGCGTAGATTTCATCAGTCGAAACCGTTTCGCAGTGCAGCTAAAATCTTACAAATTTAACGAGAGCCCTGCTGTCTCAACAGCTTTTGAACTTCTGAACCTGGCTGATAGTTGACACCAAACGATGAGCGATCGCTCTTGCTTCTAACAACTGCTAGAACCGCTTGCGAATATCTGATGCACGGATTTTTAGCAGTGATTCGCCGTACGATCTAGACCATCAATACCGCGTTTTCCTTGCAATAACAGAGATTCCTGATGTTAAGAGATTAAGGGGATGTTCATGAGCCATCCGTGTGAAAAGAGCACCATGAGCAGTACAAGCGTTGCAATGCCAAGCGCCAGAACAAGTAGGCTGCCCCAACTAGTTGAATCAGAAGTAAATTTTTGTTTGAGATTTTCAAGCCGATTAGAAGTTGCCATCTGAGCCTCCTGTCAGGTCTAAAAATGGAGAACGATCTAAACCAGGACGAACAACACGAGATCGCCCATACGCTATGAAGAAGTTGAGAATCTAAAAACTGCTAACCAAGACAACAAAGGTAAGAAGACAGAATAGCCCTATCAACACTGCGAAGATAGTTGCATAGGGTGCGCGGTTAGTCTGGCTTAGATACTGATTAATCTTCTCGTCCTTTTCTTCAGGATACCAAGTCGTAGGTTTCATAATATACACCTCTCTGAATGTTCTGAGTGTGCCATTTCATCGCTACTCTCAGTTTAAATCGCTTTTTCATCCTGCTTAAAAAGTCGCGAGAATCTTTATTCTTGCTCTTAGAAATTAAGAGGTGCTGCTTTTCTAAAGTAGGGAAGCAGTTCATCCTAGCAGACGTTTGAGCTTGAAGCAGGAAGTCTCAGCGTTCTTGCGAACGCTGAGACTTCCTGTTGATCGCAATCTAGAGTCAAGTGATCGATAGTTGATCAATTATGGTCTAGGTACCACGTCCTTGTGGTAGTTGCTTCCTCTAAAGGAGAACACCGTATTGGCCCAACATAGGTTCACACCCCATACCCGCTTGCAGCCGACTACCGAGTCATTCTCAACTGTGTTTGTCAGGGTTACGGGCTGATTCAGTTGAATCACGTCGTTTGCCTGACAGTTCGTAAACTTCCACTGATAGCGATCGTCTGCAAGTTGAGTGCGGCTTGAGAGATTGATGCCTGTAGTTTGCTTCTCGTAGATTATCCATTCCTTTTCAACGAAAAGTGCGAAAAGCTCACCGCATTTAATTGCACCACTGCCAGGGCTCTTGCGCTTCAGCTTCATCCCTTGATTGGGTGACTTGTCCCATCCTAGGTTTGCGCCTCGACGGTCCTGATAGCCTAAATAGCCTTTCTGATCGAGGTTATATAAACTGTAGTTCTGCCCCTCCACGATGCCAGTACCACTGCCTTCGACCTTCCAACCCTGCATTTCTTTCGCTAGCGTCAGCTCTGTTGAAAGCAGGACTGTAGCAAGACCTGTAAATGCAAACAATTTCATTAGTTTTTGGTTTGATATTAAAGTCATAATCTTCTAAGCCTCCTACTAAATAACAACTTCAATATGGCAAGCTCCTTTAAACCTACGCAGTACCCGTGAGGGTACTTTTGACAGAACTTCAGTAAAAAGGGTTGTGTCACAAAAATGGTAGGGTGGTGGAGCTTAATTTCCTCTAGCCTCGCTCTAAATGACTGCTGACTCCCTGTTCAAATGGCACCACTTTCTACCTGAAATGATCTTACTGAATGTGCG
>NZ_JAMPLJ010000033.1:0-7794 GCF_039962505.1 Leptolyngbya sp. DQ-M1 | reverse complement strand
AAAACTAATTAAAGAATGTCAATAGACATGAGCAAGCAAAATGTAGCAGTGATTCGATCATCGGTTTAAGGATAAGGAAGCACGATTAGACGAGATTTTAATGGGCTATAACGCATACTCAGTGGGTGTTTCAAGAGTTTAAATGTCAGTTCGTTGCACATCTCGTGGAATCCCGCGCTATTTGACCGTGATCGCGAAAGCTTGAAATGCTTAGATAGCAATAGTTTGAGCGATGTAGTATGGATAATTTTTGCAGTTCCACGCTATTTGACCGCAGATTTTGAGGTTAAAATCCTGCGCTATTTGACCGCTTTCGGGATGAGATATAAACCCAGTCGAGAGCAAAACTCTTGATCTCAGTAACGTTTCGCAAACGGAATTGAGATGAAACGTCACACGCTATTTGACCGCTTGTGACATACAATTTGCGCCAGCGAACGAATTGCCTATGGACACGACTTCAAATTCCAACTCAATGGGTTCGGAACCAGATAGCATCGAGCAATTGACCTTGCCGTTGCCCGACGCAGCGGCAGATGAAGACGACAGCGAAATCGTCAATGAGATTGCCTCTGTGACGATCGAAGTGCAACAGCGAATCGAAGTGATTCAACAAGTGATCGCCGTGCGGGGCACTGAGCGGTATGCCAAAGTGCAGCGTCAAGCCGCGAAGAAACTGGGGTTGAGCGTTCGCAGCTTGCGGCGATTAGTGAGATCGTGGCAACAGCACGGCATAGCTGGATTAACGCGGCAATCGCGCTCGGATCAAGGCATCAGCAAACACGGTGAGAACTGGCAAGCCTTTGTCCTCAAAACGTATCGTGAAGGCAATCGTGGAAGTCGCAGTATGACTCCGGCGCAAGTGTCGCTGCGGGTTCGCGCCCGTGCCCAAGAATTAGGAGTTGCTGATTATCCTAGCCGCACTACGGTCTATCGTATTCTCAAACCGCAAATCGAGAAACAGCAGGCGAAACGATCGTTAGGCTGGCGGGGAGATCGCTTATTGATTACTACCCGTGAAGGCATCGAATTAGCGATCGAGTGGAGCAACCAAGTGTGGCAATGCGACCACACCAAAATTGATGTTTTAGTCGTGGATCAAGCGGGTGAGGTCTTAGGACGACCGTGGCTGACGATCGTCGTCGATACCTATTCCCGCTGCATCATGGGACTGAACTTGGGCTTTGATGCTCCCAGCGCTCAGGTTGTCGGATTAGCTCTGCGTCATGCGATTCTGCCCAAACAATACTCAGCCGCTTATGAATTGCAGCAAGTGTGGGATACGTATGGATTGCCCAATTATTTGTATACGGATGGCGGAAAGGACTTTCGATCGCAGCACTTAGAACAAGTGGCAACAGAACTCGGCATTGTTTTATGTCTACGTCGCAAGCCATCAGATGGAGGAATTGTGGAGCGACCGTTTGGCACATTCAATCGGGAATTCTTCAGCACGTTACCCGGATACGTCAGCAGCAATGTCATCGAGCGATCGCCCAGTGCCGAAATCGAAGCTTGCTTAACTCTACTGCAATTGGAACGTCTACTGGTGCGATACATCGTGGATCACTACAACCAGATGGTCGATGCGCGAATGGGCAATCAAAGCCGCATCGGACGATGGGAAGCGGGACGGATGGCACAATTACCCCTGCTCGGAGAACGAGAGCTAGATATTTGTTTGTTGCGTCGAGATCAACGCACGGTGTATCGCAATGGCTACATTCAATTTGCCAATCTGACCTACCAAGGCGAACATTTAGCTGCCTACGCAGGTGAAACGGTGATTCTGAGGTATGACCCGCGTGACATCACAACTGTTTGGATTTATCAGCTTCAGGACTCCAAGGAAGTCTTTCTCACCCGTGCCCATGCGACTGGACTCGAAACCGAAATCTTAGCGTATGCAGAAGCGAAAGCGATGAGCCGAAGAATTCGAGCGGCAGGGCAAGAAGTGAGCCAACGATCGCTCTTAAACGAGGTGCGCGATCGAGATCGTGTGATCGACCAAGTTCAACGGCAACACAAACAGCGGAAACGTGCGATCGCAAACGATTCACCGATCTCTCAACCGCAAGCTGAGATCGAGGTCGAAAAACTATCGAGTCCATCTGAAGCGACGATGATGGCACAATCCGAATTGGTCGCACCTTTAATCACCCAAGAGAATTCGCCCAATCCTGAACCTGTGAAACCGAAGAAACCTGTGCCCTATGTACGGGTGTACGAAAACTACGAGCAACTCAGACGAGAGGCAAACCCACTGTGACCCAAGACTCTAAACTTCCGGAAATCATTATTCCACCACAGAGATCGCTCCATTCACCTACACAGCAGCAGATTGAGCGTTTGCAGCATCACAGCATTGTGGAACTTGAAGCCGTGCAACAGTTTCATGCTTGGCTCGATGACAAACGCCAGTGTCGTCATGCGTGTCGAGTTATTGGCGATTCACGCACCGGAAAAACCGTGGCTTGCGATGCTTATCGCCATAAACATACCCAGAAACAATTGAATAACGGAGATGCGCCGATCATCCCCGTGATGTATTTCCATGCCCCAACTGAATCAGGACCACGCGAATTGTTTGTGGGGTTACTGGACTATCTGCAATATCGCATCACCAGAGGCACGATTTCTGAATTGCGCGATCGCGTCTATCGACTACTCAAAACTTGCCAAGTGGAAATGATCATTCTCGACGAAGCGCATCGCTTGCGACCGAAGACATTTTCGGAACTGCGCGACATTTTCGACTTGTTGAGCATTTCGGTCGTTCTCGTCGGCACCGATCGACTCGATGCGGTGGTGCGGCGCGATGAGCAAGTGTACAACCGCTTTATGGCGTGTCATCGCTTCCAGCGCATGGACAGTCAAACATTGGAAGACACGACCGCGATTTGGGAAGCGTATGTATTGAAGCTGCCACAGCCCTCGAATTTGACCAGTGCGCCGATGCAGAAGATATTGGGTGCTTCGACTCGTGGATACTTAGGGCTGCTCGATGAAATTCTCCGCACCGCAGCGCGACGCGCCTTGCAAGTAGGTCGATCGCAAATCGATGTGAATTTACTCAGCCAAACGGCTGCCGAGTATCACTAATGCAATCAGGAAGTTGGATTTTCCGCGTTGAACCGCACTCCGATGAAAGTTTTGGGCATTTCATGGGGCGGTTTCGACGGGCGAATGAACTGAGTCACCGTGCGATCGCAGAGCAGTTAGGGATTCGTATTCAATGGGTACAGTCTTGGGATTCTCCTTCGCGCCGTCGTAACCCCACGCCATTACAGATGATTGCCCTATCAAAATTGACTGATGTAGCACCTGAACAATTGGCAAAAATGCTACCGTCAGAACCACTGCACCTGCAAACGCGGCTTTGTTCAGTTTGTTATGCGGAAGTGCCAGTACATCGATCGACGTGGCAACGCGCCAATGTGGAGTTGTGCGATCAACATTCCGTTCAATTTCTTTCTGCTTGTCCGGAGTGCCATACAGGACTTCGGACTCCAGCGTTGTGGGAAGACGACTGCTGTGAAAAATGCGGGCTGCCCTTTGCCCAAATGCTCGGTCAGCCAAAGCCGAAACAAGAACGATCGGAAGCTTCCCTGTTGCAGGCAGTCGCACCGAAACGCGATCGAAAACAATTAAGCAAGCGCCAGCAATAATTTGACAGCCCAGATGACTTCTCTGCCACTGGTCGGTTCATGCGCCTTGTGGAATTGCTGCTTTAGCTGTTTGAACAACAGTTCCTGTTCTAGCACCTCTGGTGAGTAAGTCCATTGTCCCGGTGTGAGACGACGGATGATTAATGCACGATCGCGCTCAATCTTTTCGGCATTGAGCGTCGTATAAGCACCGTAGAATGCGAGTTTGAGCGCATCAATTTGAATTTCAATCTGCTCAAGCTGAATGCGGAGATCAATCATGGCTTCAATCACGTCGATCGGGTTGAATAAGTCAAGGTTAATCGTCGTTGAGTGCGAAGCGGGAGTTGTGAGCATGGCGTTTTCAAAGCAGTGTAAGCATTGCCATACTCTACGCCTGTGCCCTGGGGTTGAGGGTGCAACAGAAGTTTATCGATCGTTTTTCATGTATAAAAGCGATTGTTTTTGGTGTACTTCCGTGACGTTGTTGAGCAGTGAAATTGGTTGCAATGTTGCATTTTTTCCAGAAAGTTTAACCGATCACTCGATATGTTCTCAGTTCATCACACCCACTTATTTTAATCTGGTCACTAGTCCTACCATGAATTTAATAAAGACGCGACCCTTAGTGGGTAGATGCTGTTTCTGTGGGTACACTAGCGCGATCGGCAATCCAGTACGTGTCCTGTAGTTGAGTGTCGCTCAACTCACTTCTTGACCTCGTTAACAGATTAAACTCAGCGCAGTGTGTTAATTGTTCAGCTTCAAGTTGTTTGAGGGTGTCTTGATGCCAATAGCGATCATATTCAAATGCGAACAATCTGCTGATAATGCCTTGCTGCTGCAACGTTGCAAGTGTGATCGACGATCTTTCACTCTTCAATTCGACGACAGATTGGAGTTGATGCACTTCTCCAACTATGCAAGGGCTTGAGGGCCAAGTGCCTGGGCGTTCGGCTTAGGGGCGAAGAGCGAGGTAAGGTAAATCAAAGCGGGTTGAGAATTGATTTCAGGTTTAGGCTGCAAACTGAAGGACGCAAGCTCATTTCCGTTTACCCTAAAATTAAATTGTGATGCTGCACTATCCTGCTATCGCCCAAGCAAACCAAATCCAATGTTGAAATCCAATTAAACCGATTACCCAATCAGGCAGATTGTCATGAGATCTAATTGTTTGCTTAATCACATAATTCAGGGATAAGCACAAAATGGGAAAACCGATTAACCACAAATAAAAAACTTGACTTGAATATTCATACATCGGAATGCCCATATCCGATACATTGCTTCCGCGTAAAGATCTCAAAAAATAGAATAGAACATTCGCTAATCCTGTGACGGCAACCAAGCATAGAGTGATAACAAGTGTGCGTCGAGTAGCGTTTTGTACAAATCTTTCAGACTGCATGATGTCTAGTATTAACAAAAACCAAAGAACTGTGTATCAGGCGAGTAGTGGGTAATTTGGCATGAGTATTGCCATCTCTCGAAAAAGCTGATTGCCCTCGTAATGCTGAAATCCGTGAGCAGGTAATGGCTATATCCAAAGCAAATAACCTAGTAGCATAAATCCTTACAAATTTTAGCTTTCAAGATACCACCGAGCTTGCAGTAATAAGTGGTAGAAGAAAAAGCAGAAAAACCCAGCAGTGGCTCCTGCAACATAGGGAAAATTACTTTCCCTACTAAAGTTCCACTTAATTACAAATACAAATGTACAAGATAAGAGTGAAAAAGCTGCTGTCCATAATAAGATAAACAGAATATTGACTCCTGGTATCTTTGCAGAGAAGATATTCTGAACAAGAGGATCTCCACCTCGGATCAACACGAGCAACCGCATTGTTATCTCTGCGGAGATCCAAATTGCTACTACTGAAGCAGTAATCATCGTTACTGCTCGAACTAAGTTTTCCAATAGACTCATCATGGTTCAAGAAGCTGTAATCAGCTCTATGTTTGGAAGTAGCTAAAGTTCAGCACTACACAGACAAGAATATACTCATCACCACTCTACAGCAACACACGAAAGCTCACCGGGTAACGCGAATCTCTTGCTAAACAATCATGTGCATATTGCAAAAACTTTTTGAGCATAATGGAAGTATACTGCCAATTACGCTCCATAGACACAATTCCTCCTGCCGCTGCGAAGACATCATCTCCATAAAGATTGTTGAAGCGGTTGACTCGCTCAACCCAGTAGGAGAAGTCATAATCAACTAGAAATGTTGTTAGCGGTAGAGGGAATGTTGACACTGGGTTATACGTACCAAGATTGTTCATCAAGAAGAAGTTTATCCAAGCGTTGGGTTATGAGAAACAGTTGCCAGAGCGCGATGCTCGGAAGTTAGAGGCGATTCTGAATGAGTGTCCAGCCCTGGAATTCATCATTGACGGGACTGACCGCAGAATCAATCGTCCCAAGGACAAGGAGGGGCGAAAAAAGTACTATAGCGGCAAGCAGAAGGCTCATGCGGTAAAGAACAATCTGATTGCTGAGCGTCAGGGCAAGGTGAAGTATTTGAGCCAGACCTATGAGGGCAAAAAGCATGATAAAGCCATTGCCGACGCAGAGGACTACCAGTTTCCCCAAGGCAGTCGATTGTGGCAGGATACAGGCTTTCAGGGATTTGCACCCCTCGGTGTGATTGTGCTGCAACCGAAGAAGAAGCCCCGAAATCAAGAACTCACGCAGACTGAGAAACAACTGAATCGGCTGATTTCAAAACAGCGCGTTCCGATTGAGCATCATATTGGTGGGATCAAACGCTCACAGATTGTGATGCAGAAATTTCGTAATCGCAAGGAAAACTATGTGGATCAAGTGATGGAAACGGCGTGTGGACTGCACAATTTCCGTCTTGAACACCGCCAGTCAAGATTCGCTTAGCTTCAACGAGAAACTTAGAAGCATCGTTCTGATTCCTGTACAGTTATTTCCGATAAAGTTTAGTAAACGGCGATCTCAACTTCAGTTACTAAGGAAGTAGTCCTCAGGGATTGAGATAAATACCGGAACTAACGTACATCTGCTCTTTAAGAACTTCATCCGTTGTCCCACTAGGTGGATAGATTTTTGAAAATGGAATACCGTAATACTCCTCGTCATCCTGATCGAGGTCTGAGAATTTTACGTATTCATCATCAACAAGCTCTGAGCAGGCACTCTCTTCATTCTTATGGTTAGAGCATCTACTTCCATAAAAAACTTCGGCAGAGTTATCGTCGTAGACTCGCAATCTTGCCCATTGTAAATCGGGAAACGAACAATCCATTAACCACCATTCTTCTTTTGTTACTGATTTCTTCATTTTTTGTCACCTCTTACTACAAAAATCACAGCTAGTTTACATCTGATACACCAGGTTTGCTACGGGGAACTAAGTGATACTCAAACTTGCCGTCAGAGCGATACCTTCCTTTGATTTCAACTATATACAAATCCCCATTAGGTCTTCCCTCTTGAATCCGCTTGCCAATAGGAGTATCAGAACGATACATCCAACGATGCCAAAGTTCTCCTTGTCGTTGTCCTTGATAGACTCCTTCGCTCCATACCTTATTTTCTAAAGCTTCAAGAGCAGATGGGTCATTGAATATGTGTGCTTCCTTGCCTCTGTTAAGATCCTTCTGAACAATGCTACCATTCTCAAGATGTCTGCTCTCCGTGTATGCCTTGTCGTGGACAGAATTTTCGGGAGGCTTGCCAGTAGGACGATTAGAGTCAGGATTAGGAAAGTTCTGTCCCGAAGTTCCTGACGCGCCCTTAGAGAACAGCACGTGCAAATGCTCGATTAAGCGATCGACGCTGACGGCTGCGCTTTGAGTTCCTGCGTTGATTGTGATTAAACCTGAACCTGCTACAGCAGTGCCGATCGCGATCGCTGGGGCACCTCCAATGCAACCGAAGCCTTGACCAACAAAGCACAGCTTTGCACCTGCTTGTGCAGCACTTGATCCCGCTTGAAATTCAAGAATCCCTGTTAGAATTGCAGCACCATTTCCAAGTAAACGCCCTGCATCAAAAGCTAGTGACTTTGGTGCGTCCTCTTCTAGGGAATCATCTAAGTATCGGTGAAGCGGATTCAATGCCCGAAAGATTAGGTTGGTGGGTGCAGAAATATCTTTAAGATAGGCATAGATG
>NZ_JAMPLJ010000032.1:0-12140 GCF_039962505.1 Leptolyngbya sp. DQ-M1 | reverse complement strand
CGACCGACCTTGAGATGACCAACTTCTGCTTGAGACAGCGCTCAAACGAGAAGGGGTAGGTCTCCCTTTAAGGAGGTGATCCAGCCACACCTTCCGGTACGGCTACCTTGTTACGACTTCACCCCAGTCATCAGCCCCACCTTCGGCATCCTCCTCCGCGAACGGTTAGAGTAACGACTTCGGGCGTGACCAACTCCCATGGTGTGACGGGCGGTGTGTACAAGGCCCGGGAACGTATTCACCGCAGTATGCTGACCTGCGATTACTAGCGATTCCGCCTTCATGCAGGCGAGTTGCAGCCTGCAATCTGAACTGAGCGTTGGTTTATGAGATTGGCTCACCCTCGCGGGCTGGCGGCTCTTTGTCCAACGCATTGTAGTACGTGTGTAGCCCAAGGCGTATGGGGCATGCTGACTTGACGTCATCCACACCTTCCTCCGGTTTGTCACCGGCAGTCTCTCTAGAGTGCCCAACTAAATGCTGGCAACTAAAAACGTGGGTTGCGCTCGTTGCGGGACTTAACCCAACATCTCACGACACGAGCTGACGACAGCCATGCACCACCTGTCTCTCGGTTCCCGAAGGCACCCCTCCCTTTCAAGAGGGTTCCGAGGATGTCAAGCCTTGGTAAGGTTCTTCGCGTTGCATCGAATTAAACCACATACTCCACCGCTTGTGCGGGCCCCCGTCAATTCCTTTGAGTTTCACACTTGCGTGCGTACTCCCCAGGCGGACAACTTAACGCGTTGGCTACGGCACGGCTCGGGTCGATACGAACCACACCTAGTTGTCATCGTTTACGGCTAGGACTACAGGGGTATCTAATCCCTTTCGCTCCCCTAGCTTTCGTCCCTCAGTGTCAGTGCAGACCCAGTCACACGCTTTCGCCGCTGGTGTTCTTCCCAATATCTACGCATTTCACCGCTACACTGGGAATTCCTGTAACCCCTATCGCACTCTAGCTCTATAGTTTCCTCCGCCCGTATGCAGTTAAGCTGCACGATTTGACAAAAGACTTATAAAGCCACCTACGGACGCTTTACGCCCAATGATTCCGGATAACGCTTGCATCCTCCGTATTACCGCGGCTGCTGGCACGGAGTTAGCCGATGCTGATTCATTAGGTACCGTCATCAATTCTTCCCTAATAAAAGAGGTTTACACCCCAAAAGGCTTCCTCCCTCACGCGGTATTGCTCCGTCAGGCTTGCGCCCATTGCGGAAAATTCCCCACTGCTGCCTCCCGTAGGAGTCTGGACCGTGTCTCAGTTCCAGTGTGCCTGGTCATCCTCTCAGACCAAGTACAGATCGTAGGCTTGGTGTGCCGTTACCACTCCAACTACCTAATCTGACGCGAGCCAATCTTTAGACAATAAATCTTTCACCTTTCGGCACATTCGGTATTAGCAGTCGTTTCCAACTGTTGTCCCCAATCTAAAGGCATGTTCTCACGCGTTACTCACCCGTCCGCCACTAAAGACCGAAGTCTTTCGTTCGACTTGCATGTGTTAAGCATACCGCCAGCGTTCATCCTGAGCCAGGATCAAACTCTCCATGTTGGTGTTTGAATGGCTCCGAAACTTATTTCTGTTCCGGAAATTTCTCTTTCGCTTTAGCCTTGAAAATTCACTTCAAGACTTAAATATTAACGAGAGCTAATTACTAATTCTGGCTTTCAAACTATGTGATTGTCTAGGTTCATTGCATCAACTTTCGTTTTCTGACGCTTTCTCACTATAACACGAGGGTTAGAACTTTTGTCAAGAAAATCAAATCTCAGTTCGCAGACTTACAAGATGCTAGTTGTAGAATCTGACTTCCTGTTGAAGACCAAATGTGGCACCACTACATTTCTTCCAGTAGCACGGTGCTACGGTGAGATGGAGGGTTACTGTAACTTCTTCAGATACAATTCGACCCTAAACTCAATCCTAAACAGTTGGGAATGAATACGAAGTCATAATGCTAGCTTCGGACAGCATTTGTTGCAATGAGCGATGAAACTGCTTTTACCAATTCCTCCGGTTCAACCGGCTTCGAGAGGTGCATTTGAAATCCTGCGGCTAAGGCTTGCTGCTGATTGACCTCTCCAGCATAAGCAGTTAGGGCGATCGCTTTGAGGGTACCTCCTTGGTCCGGTGACCATTTTCTAATTTGCTGAATTAGAGAGTAACCGTTCATTTCTGGCATGCCAATATCGCATAACAGGAGGTCGGGAACTGACTGATTCAGGAGAAACAGTGTCTCTGCCGCCGAACTTGCTGTTGTCACTTGTGCACCTGCTTGGGTCAGGATGAATGATGCCAACTCGCGCATGTCCGCTTCATCATCCACCACCAAGACGCGAATTCCGGTCAAATCTACCGCAGCTTCTGCATTCTCAGTCTCTGAAGCGGGTGCCTGCTCCATCTGATTCAACGGCAGCCGAACGACAAAGGTTGCGCCTAGATCAGGTCCCAGGCTCTCTGCCCAAACGCTGCCTCCATGCAGTTCCACCAATTGACGCACGATCGCCAGCCCCAATCCCAACCCCCCGAAGTGTCGGGTAGTGCCACCGTCTTCCTGGCGGAAGTAATCAAATACGTGAGGGAGAAACTCTGGATGAATACCCTTTCCTGTATCTTTCACTTGAATTTGAGCATGAGTGCCAACTTGCTCTAAACACACCTCGACTCGCCCACTGGACGGCGTGAACTTCACGGCATTCGACAGGAGATTCCAAACGACCTGTTGGAGACGGTTTGTGTCACCCAAGACGCTTCCTGAGAAGGAATTCAGGGTGGTTTGAATTTGAAGCTGTTTCGCTTCAGCCGCTAGGCGGACGGTTTCTAGAGCCGCTTCAATAGTGATGGCTAGATTCACGGGCGCAATGTTTAGGGACATTTTTCCTTGAAGGATGCGGGAAACATCGAGCAAGTCTTCGATTAATTGCGCTTGCAGTTTCGCATTGCGTTCGATCGTGTCTAACGCTTGGTCAGTTTTGGTCGCGTTCAGGGGCTTCGTGCGTAACATCCTTGTCCAACCAAGAATGGGATTGAGCGGTGTTCGCAATTCGTGGGACAGGACTGCCAGAAACTCGTCTTTGATCCGGTTAGCGGCTTCGGCTTTGGCACGATCTCGTTGAGCGATTTCATAAAGCTGGGCATTGTCGATCGCTAGCGAGGCACGATGCGCCAATTCCTCAGCTAATTGCAGATCTACTGCGGTGTAGCGTCGTCCAGATTCAGCCGAAATAAAGGAAATGACTCCAATAATTCGTGCTTGAGTTCGCAATGGTACAGTCATGACGGAACTGAAACCGACTTGCCGTAGGATCTCTAAATGCTCGGAATCGCGGGCAGCTTGAACGAGCAATTCATCAGGAATCTCCGGCACAAAATCAGGTAGTCCTGTTCGCAGGGTTAAAGCTGCACCGCGAGCCGCGTTCGGGTCTAGTGGATACTTCTCTTGCAACTGATGCGCCCATTCCAGTTTGGTAGGGTCGACGTGGGCAATGGCGATCTGGTCAATGGTGTTATCCTCCTCAACGATGTGAACGGTACACCAATCGGCAAGTTCCGGGACAATCAACTGAGCAACGCGCTCTAGGGTTGTTTGATAGTCGAGAGAAGAGGCGAGTACTGCGCTGGCTTTGGAGAGAAACTGTTGGGCACGCTCTAATTTGACCCGTTCTGTGACATCGACCACATAAGCTAAAACGCTTTCTACCTGGTGATTCGAGTTAACCGTGGGGAGATAGTAAACGTTGTAGTAACCAGGACGACGATCGTCATGGCCAGGAGCATTAACAGCGAAGCTCGGTGAAATAAAAGGTTCACCGGTGGTGTAAAGCTGATGAAAGACCTCGACAATTTCAGAATCAAATTGACCAAACAACTCGGCGACTGACTGCCCCAGGTGTTGTTCATAGGGTAACCCGTTAATTTCCGCTAATGCTTCATTGATCGCGACGAAGCGCTGTTCGGCATCTAATAGGGCTAACCCGATCGGAGAGGTATTGAAGATGGCGGCAAGCTGGCGTTGAGCAGCTTCTGCTTCAGAGCGGGCAAGGCGTTCTCGTTCTAGCAGGTGTTCCCGCTCTTGCTCCGCTTGCTTGCGCTCTGTGACATCTAACACGAGTGATAATACCGAAGTCATTCGCCCCGATTTATCTCTGAGACTGGAGTTATACCATTCGCAATGCACAACATTGCGATCTTTCGTGTAATTGCGGTTAGATGAAAAAATGTGCGGTTCCTCACCATAAATCAACCGCTGACAGACATCGGCAACCGCCTCTAAGTCTTCTTCAAAAACAAACGGGATCTCAGTCAAAGATCTGCCCAGAATTTCTTCAGCCCTCCAACCCAAAATGCGCTCCGCACCAGCAGACCATCGAATGACTCGAAAGTTATGATCCCATTCCACGACTGCCATCGGTGTGTTTTCAACATGGAAATTGAGCTTTTGTAGAGTTTGATGCAATGTTTCTTCTGCTTGCTTGCGCTCTGTAATGTCAATCACAACACCAATAGAGTGCTTCGGCTGCCCTTGAGCATCATAGGAAAACTGCCCTCTAGCTTCGACCCAGTGAACCGAGCCATCCGCCCAACGCAGGCGATATTCGTGATGGTACTCGGTTCGCTCCTGAGTTGCTTGTTGCAGCTTTGTCTCCGTTTCTGCTAAGTCATCGGGATGAACCCGACTTCTCCAAAGTTCGTAGCTCGGCTCATCTTCGTCCGGCTGTAGATCCAGGATGGTGAAATACCCGGCTGACCAGAGGAGCGTTCCTGTTTGCAGATCCCAGTCCCAGGTGCCCATCCGTCCCACTTTAAGCGCAAGTTGCAGGTGGGCTTCCCTTTCTCGCAATTCCGCTTCTGCTCGCGATCGCTCCACCGCCAGCCAAGTTTTTTCAGCAATGCGCTCCAGCAATGCCACCTCTTCTGCTGTCCACTGACGAGGAGCAACGTGATGCAAGACTAACAGTGCCTCAAATCGTCCTGCTTTGACCAGGGGAACACACAGCAGCGATTTGGTCTGGATTGCATCAAAAGCTGCTGCCCCTGATCCAGCCGTGCGAGGATCGCGATCGACATCCTCAACCACAACGGTTTTGCCCTGCTTCAGTTGTGCAATGATGTCTAGACCAAAGGAATTCATGGGGTGGCTACCCACAACGCTGATGACACCGTTGCAGTAGTCGCGATCAACGATGACGTATTCCTGGGTTGAATCAATTTCACCGTAGGTACAGCGCGTGACATTGAAATGTTGCCCAGTGGAACTTACCACTCGCCACATAATTTCGTCGGAGTCTTGAAGGGCGCGAATGGCATCATTCAATTCGATCAAGAACTGTTGCTGTCTCTCTTTGCGTTGAAGTTCTTGGAGTAAGACTTCTGCTTGCTGACGAGCTTGGACTTGGGCAGTGACCTCAATGCCATGAATCAAGACGCTGTCAATACAACCGTCAATGTCTCTGAGTGGTAGAAACACAAGATTGAAAAAGCCTTCAACGAGATTGCCATCTCTATTTGAGTCCCAACGAGAGAAGCATTCCTCTTCTCGAATAATTTCTCCAGTCTGATAGACCCGATCGTAAATCTCAGAATATCCCTGACCTGCTATTTCGGGAAATACTTCGCGTGCCGTCTTGCCAAGAATGTCTTCAGAGCGTCCGGATACGGTGAGAAACTTGGAGTTTGCAAGTTCAAAGACATGATCAGAACCCGACAGCACGGCAAACATAGCAGGCACTTGCATCAGAATGTCTCGCAGCCGCTGACGTTCTTTTTCAGCTAATCGACGGCTCACCTGTTCCCGCTCTAACAGGCGATCGCGTTCAGCTTCGATTTGCTTGCGTTCTGTAATATTGACCGAAACGCCCAGCATTCGCGTGGCCTGTCCAGCCTCATCGAGATAGACGCGTCCCTGACTTTTCAGCCACAGTATCGTGTCGTCAGGGCTGATCACTCGGTATTCCTCAGAAAAGGAGTGATCCCCCGCAATCGCTTGTTCCAGCGCTTGCCAGACGAGGGGTCGATCATCGGGATGAATCACCGCACGAAACGCTTCTGCGGTACCTACGTGCATACCGAAAATCTCCAGCGCGTTTGGAGAACAGACCACTTGATTGGTTGTGAAATCGGTGTCCCAAGCAATCATTTCAGCAGATGCAAGCGCAAGCTGTAAGCGTTCTTCGGTCTGCCGCAGGTTTTCTTCAATCTGTTTGAGGCGAGTCACATCCTGAAACATCCCAATGCCGATGGCGGGATGTCCATGCATGGCTGGCAGGGTTTCTCCCCAGCATAGGGTTGGGCGAATGCCGCCAGGCGTATACCAGTTCATCTCATAGTTTTCTAGCCGTTCTCCCTGAGCAATTAGAACGGCGGGCATTCTTTCGGTTGGGATGCGATCGCCATTCGCGTCGGTGCAGTAATAAGCGTCGGTATATTCATCCAGGGATTTGTCTTTCGGTAAGTCACCCCCTGCCAATTCATTTGCAATCCGATTGGAAAAAGTAACTCGTGCGGTTTCGGGTTCGATAAATACGGTTGGCGTTGGCATTAAATCCAGCACTGCTTCCAACCATTTCTGCTGATTTTCCAGGGCTTCCGTTTGCTGTCTCAGTAGCGTTTCAGTCTGCTTGCGCTCCGTAATATCTTGAAACACCGCGACCGTCGCCAGAATTCGCTCCTGCTTATCTAAGATTGGGCTTGAATTGACTGAAATAACGGTATAGCTGCCATCTTCCTGGCGTAGCTCCATTTCCTCTCGGATAATCACTTCACCCGTTCTGAGCGATCGCATCAAGGGATACTCATCCGGTGCATAAATCTGCCCATTCGAGCGAAATGCTTCAAACGGGATAACGCGTACATAGTCCTCTAGCTCGCGAGTCTCTTCAAAGTCATATTTGACAATTTGTTTGGCTTGTTCGTTTGCGAGCACCAACTTGCCAGAAATGGCATCCGCGATGAAAACTCCTGCGGGCATCTGGTGCAGAACTGCCTCAAATTTTGCCCTTTCCGTTTCCAACGCTTGAAGTAATTGTTCTCGTTCCGCCTCTGCTTGCTTGCGTTCTGTCACATTGCGAAAATAAACGGCAATCCCTTCGGCAGAAGGATAAGCATTGGCTTCCAGCCAACACTGAACAGATTTTCCAAATTCTTCCCATGTCACCGGAACTTGTTCTGCCACGGCTTGATGCATCGCTTGATAAGCGACTCCACCTACCAGTTCAGGAAAAACGTCGTTCCAAACGTGTTTACCCAGCAATTCTTCGGGAGTTTTGTGCAAGATTTGAGCGGCTGCCTGATTGACATAGGTGTAGTGCCAGTCCCGATCGAAAGCAACAAAAGCATCGGTGATACTTTCTAGAATGGTTGCTACTTTGCGCTCAGTCGTTTGGGCACTCGTATTTAGCGCTTGTTCTAACCGTGCCTCTAACTCTTGCTTTTGACGCTGTAGGGCTGCATTTTCCTGCTGTTGCTCAAGAAGTTGGTTTTGAATCAACGCCACCGGAGCATCTGGTGCTGTGGATTCGTTAGAAGGCTCCGTTTCAAGATTGCGCGCAAAGTGTTCAACTACCTCAGAGCGAGAAATTCCTCGTTTTTGTGCTTCCTTGTCGAGCGATCGCCAGGCGGTACAGGTAAGCGAGATGCTAATACGTTGTTTGGTTTCTGAATCCCAATTTTGAACAAACTTACCTGTGGCATCGCGCTTCATAAAAGAGTTAACCGTATGCGTAAACGGAACACTCTATTAAATCTGACTTGCGCTCTCCTATATATCTTCCCTAAGGGCGAGGATCTCCACCTCGTCTAAACTCACTTAGAAATAAGAAAGAGTTGTGTTGCAAAATATAGAGTCAGCATTCCTGCTAAAAATCGACTTGCTGAGTCAGAGATTTTTAAAACATATTCAAGTTTGGAAGCGAATCAAATATACTCACTACAGTCCAATTATTGAAACGAGAAAAACAAAGGATGAACGACCCAGTTTCCAATCTTGACGCGCAAGAGATCAACATCATGGTTCAGGAGTCCTAAAAGCCAAAAACCCCACCGCGCAAACAGAAGGGGTCAATGGTTTTTATTCAGTCCGAGGATAGGGCGGCAACGCTAACTAATGCTTTGGACGAGCTGACGTTAGGTTACCCAGATTTGCCTGCTTCTCAGCCTTGCTATGACCTAGCTATGACTAGCTGTGACAAGCGATGGCAAAGATGCGATTTTAGCTATGCCAGTTTTAGAGGCAATTTTAGATAGCTACACCAATTGAATAGGCCAATTTCAGCCGCCAATTAGTAGGTAGCATAGGTAGCTATGCCAATTTTAGAGGCAATTTGCCAAAAGATGCAAGATTTTTAGCAAGTTATCTAAAGCTGCATAGCTTCCTATCCCGGTAATACAGGCGTAGGAAGTTGATTATGAATTTGAGCATTAATGGAATCCGGGGGCAGCTACCATGAAAACAGCTCCCTCTCGACAATTTGAATCGATTCAGGACTGGCAGGATTCCTTCCTTGCCCTCTGGACTCATCGGTACGATTACCTCTGGGCAGAGCATCCTCATCCAACAGCGTCACCGAGCTGGCAAACCGAAAGCCGCTACCCCCTTTCGGATCGTCTAATCCAGCAAGGCAGCTATCTTTACGGTGTCCGTTTTGGGCAACAGACCGACTATTTTCTGTTGGACATTGACCGAGGCAGCGTGTATCATCCCAGCCGAGATCCCCTGGCTTGGCATCGTATCTGCGAGTGCCTGGAGCGATATGGCTGGGTAAGCGCGATCGCCCTCACCTCCAGCTACAGCGGTGGACTGCATCTGTATTTCCCCTTCGAGCATCCTCAGAAAACCTGGGAGATCGCGTTGGCAGTGTCAACGGTGTTAGAAAATGCAGGCTTCAAATTGGCACCTGGGCAACTCGAGGTCTTTCCCAACTGCAAACCTTACGCTGCCAACGGCGAACACAGCCTCTACAACGGGCACCGCCTCCCCCTGCAAGCCGGGTCTTACCTGCTCAACAATGACCTCCAACCCATTTGGGGCGACCAGCGAACCTTCGTCCAGCACTGGCGATTCGCTCAAGCCCAAAACTGGGTCGATAAAAAGGCGATCGATCGCCTGATAAAAGTTGCCCGTCGCCAACAGTTTCGAGTTACCGGCAAAGCCAACCAGTTTCTCAATGACTTGAATGCTGAAATTGAACAAGGCTGGACTGGACACGGGCAGACGAATCGCTTGCTCGGACGCATCACGATGCGCTCCTACATCTTTGGTCATGTCCTGTATGCCGCTGCACCGCTTGAAGGAGATGCCCTGGTTCAAGACATCGTTGCGATCGCGCGATCGCTTCCGGGCTACGAGGACTGGTGCCGCCATCAGCATGAGATTGAAGCAAGAGCGAAAGAGTGGGTGCGATCGGTTGAGCAGAGCCGCTACTTTCATTACGGTAAGAGCAAAATTCCCAAAGATCCCGATCCGGACATCCCCAATGACTCAGAGCCGAGTTGGAACCACCAACAACAAATGAGTGCAAGAGAACGAATCGAACAAGCCATGAGCGACTTACGGAAAAAAACAACGTTACCGAAGGGCATCACAGAACGATTTGATGCCCTCGTGGCTTATGGGATCAGCGGTGCTACTCTGTATCGTCACCGGGACTTATGGCATCCCCGTTACTTAGAGAATAATCAAAGCGACGATCTTCAAAGTGGTGTTGAGCAGGATTGCTTATGGGGAGCATCCTGCTCAACCAACCCCACAAGCTTATTGGGGGAAAACGGGTGTAATACCTTGCCTGGAGAGGACTCTAGCTCCTTGCAAGAGCAGGAAGAAGCTGGGTCAGGGTGTAATGCTGGGAATACGGCAGCAAGTCCTGCTCAACATCGGGAGAAGAGCCCAAAAGAGTGGATTGCTCTCATTAAGCGCAAGTTGTCTCAAGTTCAAGAACAACGCCGTCAAGAGGAGGCACAGCGAAGAAACCGATTTTGGCAGGATGACCCAGATTAAGAGCGTGCTACAAAATTAGGTGTTTATCTTCAAAGTCAGAAGCAGCTACTGAACCCCTAGCAGGATTATCCATTTCCGGGTTTAGTCAGCGATTGCTATGGGAATTAATCCTTCCATCCGCTTGATCTGGTCGAGGGCTTCAAGCCAGACTTGCTGACACTCGCTGCACCTCAATTTGGGCGATTACGGGCGATCACCTGCCGAGCCAGTGCCTCCAGTGCTATCTTCTGGAACGCGGATAACACTCGGGATTGTCGATCGATGATACAAAGCGAACCAAGGACATATCCTTTTTTTGTCCTTTAGCCCAGCGATTACAGTTTGAATTTTAGAATTTTCGCCTTGGCGTAATTTCAGAAACATGAATTTCCATATTTTCACCTTGTCGCCATTTCACCCAGGCAGAAAGCAGCAAATCTACCAATTCTGATTTATCTACTTCAATTCCTTGCCGCTTCAGCTTTAGCAATTCGTCTTCGACATCCAAATCAGTATCGCGCTGAATGTAATAAGTTCTTCCAATCCAGTCATTATTCGACCGTTTCCCAGTTGCAGGTCTTCCTCTACCTCTTTTCCGAGAAGACGGCTCTATCGGTACGGACGGTTGAGATGAATGAGATGAAATCCGCTCAGTTGGTACATCAGTCCGATCTGCTATTGGCAACGATTCTGTGATTTCAATAGGGTCAGATGGCTCTATGGTCTCTGTTTTTTTACGATTAGCGATCGCTTTAGCAAATAAGTTCTCTTTGCTCATCCCAAAATCTCCTTTCCGATAGCGCTATAGTCACTCCATGCAATTCTTGCTTTTGGATCGCGGCTTTCATACACGGGAACACCTGCTAAGGCTGCTTTCTCATAAGCAGCATACTCGCGGATTGATTTGCGAAAGATTGGGTATTCAGACAGTGCTTCTCGTGATTGTTCACCCGTTTTGCGCGTTGGGGGCACGATCGTCAATAAAATTCGATAACGATTACGATCGCAATCCAAAGATTCGAGCAAATCTACTGTCTCCAACGTTGCCTCAATTGCAAGAATGTCAGGACTGCACGGAATGATGAGCAAGTCACAACCTTCAACGAGAGCTTCTAAATCCTCTTTCCCTGGTCGTGCTGCAGTGTCAAAGACAACATGCTCGTAGTTCTTGGTATGGCGTGGGGATTGCATTAAATCAACGACTTTGAAGGGTAGCGATCCTCGACTTGCCCACTTCAGTGATGACTTGTTTGGATCACCGTCGATTAACAGTGTGCTGTTATCTTGCGATAAGCAGCAGGCGATATGAATTGCGCTAGTTGTCTTTCCCACGCCACCCTTAGTAGAGGCAACGGTTATCAGCAAGATTAGTTCCTCACAATTGATAGATAGCACACAAGTAACATTTCTTCAGATTTCCGTCAATCTGCATTTTTATATTTATGAATTTGTATATTTTCGCCAATTCAAAACTTTAAAACTGCGAATCTGAGTAATCCAAACAAAGCTTTGTTACCGCACTGTAATACAGTCTTGTTACAACTTTGGACTGTTTTTGGACTGACAAGCATACTACAACGACATTCAAACCCGCATTCTCTCGTTCATCCCAATGCCGTAATTCAACCGAACTTATAATGGCTCAATCCCTTTTATAGCTTGGAATTGAGCCATTTTCGTAGTGCTTGAACTTCTGCGGAGTGAGCAGGAAACTGCACAAAAACTACTTCAATAACTCAACCACTCTGAGTTATTGAAGAACTGAAAGTTCAAGTTAAATCGGGAGTGACAAACTGGATTGCTCCTCTCTTCTTTCCAACTTCGCTGGCTGAGGATTCACTTTTCTCATCCAGAACCAGATTCACGGTAAGCGAAGTTGCACCCGTACTCTAACAATTTTGGCTGTCAAGCGATCGCCTGACTACTTAGACTACTTCAATTCTTGCGCTTTCACCTTTCCCACTGCTGCGCCTTCGTTGGAGACTCATGTTTATTGTTTAATGCGTTGGAGAATCACGATAAGCACTTCAAGACCTAAACTTTCTGCTGCAAGCCTCATGCAGTGAAGAAAGTGAAAAGCCGAACACACTCACTTCTGTAAATGCATTCGGCTCTTCTAATTAATACCCTGGCAGCTAGCTATTTTGACAAGAGGCTACCCTC
>NZ_JAMPLJ010000031.1:0-12810 GCF_039962505.1 Leptolyngbya sp. DQ-M1 | reverse complement strand
AGATTGGCGAGAAATTGCTTGCTTGAAAGTTGCTGCGTAATATTGAGCAGCGCCGAATGTTCAGGCATTATTGTGCTTAATTTTGAACATAAGCGGTTAAGTTGATGATACCCTTGGCGGTACGGTGCAGGCAGAAAGTCCTGGAGAAGGGCAAGGAACCACGATGACCGTGAGATTGCCTCTACGATCTCAACTCCTAGAAATCACACCGTCGAGTGACCTAGAGTCCACAGCAGCAGCCCTTTTAGAAGTCGATAGTCAGGAGGTCCCTTCTTTGGCAGGCTTACAAATTTTGGCGGTGGATGACGATGAGGATAGTCGCAACCTATTTAAGTACCGATTGGAAGAGGTTGGGGCAGAAGTGGTTGGGGTTGGCTCGGCTAGAGAAGCGATCGCGGCTTTGAGGGCATCTCCTGAGCGATTTGATGTCCTTTTAGCAGATATTGGAATGCCTGATGAGGATGGATTTTCTTTGATTCGGCAGGTGAGAGCATTAGAAGCTGGAGGACAAATTCCAGCCGCCGCGATCACAGCTTACGTCAGTGATCAGGAGCGACAAAGAGCGATCGAGTCGGGATTTCAAAAGCACTTAGCGAAACCCGTTAATTGGACTCAATTGATTAGGACGATCGCGGAGTTAGTTGGACGATCTCTCTAACGTCAAAACAGCAAATCCCCTCCCAAGATTGGAAAGGGACTTGCTTTCTAAAACTTGTCGATTCTAGACCGCAACTTTGTGCGAGTCGCTAACTTGGCTAGGAGACTGCACTTTGCTCAACAAACCCTGCAAGGTCTCGCCCTCAATCACTTCGGTTTCGAGCAGTTGAGTCGCGATCGTTTCGAGCAGTTCCCGGTTCTGCCGCAAAATCGCGAGGGCACTTTCGTGAGCCGTTTCGACAATTTCTTTGACTTCGATATCGATCGCTTTTGCAGTATCCTCGCTCACCATCCGCCGAGGATTAGAGCCATCCCCTAAGAACATTGCCTGCTGTCCTTGCTGATAGGCGAGTGGCCCCAATACCTTACTCATGCCGTAAGTTGTCACCATGCGTTCAGCTAAGTCAGTAGCTCGCTGCAAATCGTTAGAAGCGCCTGTTGTGATGCTGCCAAAGATCACTTCTTCTGCCGATCGTCCACCCAGCAAGGTTGCAATTTGCCCCCGGAGTTCGGCTTCATTCAGCAAGAAGCGATCTTCTGTTGGCAGTTGTAATGTGTAGCCTAAGGCTGCCATACCCCGCGGCACGATCGAGATTTTCTCAACGCGACCATTTCCAGTTGTTAAGGCTCCCACCAAGGCATGACCGACTTCGTGATATGCCACAATCTTCTTCTCGGTTTCGTTCAGCACACGGCTTTTCTTTTCGAGTCCCGCTACTACACGCTCGATCGCTTCGGCAAAATCCTCTTGAGCCACCGTTAGACGCTGATTTCGAGCCGCCAAAAGTGCTGCTTCGTTGACCAGATTAGCAAGATCGGCTCCGGCAAAACCGGGTGTACGAGTTGCGATCGCTCTTAAATCGACATCTGGACCCAGTTTGACCTGCTGAGCATGAATTCTGAGAATCGCATCCCGACCCGCAAGATCAGGTCGATCAACTAAGACTTGTCGATCGAATCGACCGGGACGTAACAGGGCTTGATCTAAAACTTCGGGGCGATTCGTTGCCGCAAGGACAATCACAGTCGCATCCGTGGCTGCGAATCCATCCATTTCGGTCAGCAATTGATTCAGCGTTTGTTCGCGTTCATCATTCCCGCCATACATACCGCTGCTGCTGCGAGATCTGCCGATCGCGTCAAGTTCATCAATAAACACAATACAAGGCGCTTGCTTCTTTGCCTGGTCAAATAAATCGCGGACTCGGGAAGAACCCACCCCGACAAACAGTTCCACAAACTCAGACCCCGAAATACTGAAGAATGGAACCCCCGCTTCGCCAGCGACAGCTTTGGCTAACAGCGTTTTTCCAGTTCCAGGCGGACCCACGAGCAATACGCCTTTCGGAATTTTTGCGCCGATCGCGGTATAACGTGCCGGAGTTTTGAGAAAATCCACAATCTCAACTAACTCAGTTTTCGCTTCTTCTACCCCGGCAACATCCGCAAACGTGATCTTTTCAGATTCCCCTTCGACATACACTTTGGCTTTACTTTTGCCGATCGACAATGCGCCTTGTGGACCATTCGCGCCTCGTGCTAAAAAGAATTGCCAAATTGCCACAAAGATCAGCGGCGGAATCACCCAGCCGAGCAGACTCGTAAACCAGCCATTTCTTGGCGGCGGTGTTGCGGCAAACTCAACCCCTTTTGCTTCTAAAAGTTTGGGTAGCTCTAAATCAAAGATCGGAGTCGTTGAAAACACTTGTCCCGGCGTACCATCCTCAGTTTTCAGTTGATACCGAATTTGATTCTGACCGACTGAAACTTGGCTAACTTCTCCTTCTTGCACTTGATGAATGAACAAGCTGTAGGGAACTCCCGGAACTTGAGCACCAAACAAGTTAGGCAAAA
The DNA here is from genome assembly GCF_039962505.1 of Leptolyngbya sp. DQ-M1. Classification (NCBI taxonomy): domain Bacteria; kingdom Bacillati; phylum Cyanobacteriota; class Cyanophyceae; order Leptolyngbyales; family Leptolyngbyaceae; genus Leptolyngbya; species Leptolyngbya sp. DQ-M1. Next base: position 10,299 of record NZ_JAMPLJ010000031.1, on the reverse strand, counting down.
ACAAGTTGACGAGCAGGAATACTCCCGATACGGCAAGCAAGATGTTTGAAATTAAGCGAGAACGAGGCGGTGTCGGTTTTTCTTTGATTGCCATAAGTGAAGGTCACAATGCTTTTCTGTCAACGTTAGAATTTTGTAGCTCAAGTTACAAGTCAACCAAAGACAGACTCGATCGCCGTCCTTCTAATGATGATATGAGTAAGTCGTGAGCCAACACAAACGAGTGCAACACAATTGTTGCATCATAGGCATTCAATGTGACGTGGTTCTGTCCTAATTCTGCTCCCGTCATTGATCCGCAGATCAGTTAGATCCTTGCTGACAGGTTGTTAGTAGGCGGTAAAATAACTCTTCGCGCTAACCCTACTTGCCTCAGGCTTACAATCACCCACCAGGTCATATCAATTTCCCACCATTTCCAGCCTGCTTTTGCCACATTGGGATAGGCATGGTGATTGTTGTGCCAACCTTCGCCATAAGTCAGGATCGCTGCCCACCACAAATTCCGAGAATTGTCCTCTGACTCATGACTGCGATAGCCTGTCATGTGACTAGCAGAGTTAATTAACCAGGTACTATGCCAAAGCAGAACGGCTCGGAGAAATAGTCCATAGATTACAAATGACCAACCGCCAAGCAGGTACAGCACAACGCCAAGGGGAATTTGCAGGAGTAGATAATAGCGATCGAGCCAGCGGTAGAAGGCATCTTTCGCTAAATCAGGTGCAAATTTGCGATTTGATTCGTATTCAAAAAACTCTGGGCGGTTGTAAAGCAACCAACCCATGTGGCTCCACCAAAACCCTCGTTTTGCCGAATAGGGGTCTTTGTCAATGTCTTCTGTGTAGGTGTGGTGCCGACGATGCCCTGCCACCCAAAAGATTGGACCCCCTTGTAATGCCAAAGCACCCACAGTTGCGATCGCATATTCCAATCCCTTTGGCACCTGCAAACTGCGATGCGTCAGTAGTCGATGATACCCCAGACAAATGCCGATACTGCCAAATAACCAGTGCAGGAAGATCGCAACTCCCAGTGCCGACCAGGAGAAAAACCAGGGAGCTAATAACGCTAGCGCATGAACGACTGCAAAAAAACAAACGCTTACCCAATTAAACTCAAACGGCTGAGTGTTCTTAGGGTTAGCGTCAACGATGTTGGAAGTCATGAAAATTCCATTGAATACACTTTCACTTTAGGTAGACATTTTGCTGTTGATGTCTGTCTACAGTGGTGAGTGCTTATATTGCCTAGAGAGAACTTACGGTTACTACTCCAACCCTATTGCATGATCCGGATTGCCAAGTCTGATAGCTATCAAACTAATGCTTAGAGTTGGCGATCGCAAGGGCTATTCCTGCTCTTTTTGGATTCATGCAACAAAGCTCCGTTAATTTGACAATGCCGAGTTTACTTGATCAAATACAAAACGTTTCGCAGAACACTAAAGCCTGCTAAGTCCCACAATAGATAAGCAGCAAATCCAATCATCGCCAAACGTCCATTCCAGAGTTCCGCTTGGGGATTGAAGCCGAAAAGAAAAGCATTGCGATCGACACCATTGTATTCGGTGGCAACAGGAGGTAAGTTAGTCGCTTTGTTCGATTGCATTGTTACACTTCTTAATGAACTTCTATCTCTCACAGTACAGCTAGTGTTCCGATTGGCTCTGTACCTTTAGAGGCATTTCTGAATGTTGTGCTTGAAGTCGCGATCTCACTAGACCGATAAAGTCCTGGTTTCTCTGTTGCCCCGCGTGATCGTTGAACTCTTTAAAGCTGTGTTAGGCTGAAGGCTGAAGCGATATTTTTGATTGTTGTAATTTCTTATTTTTCTGTAAGTGTTGCTCCGAACCTAAATCTCTCTACATTGTTGTGATTCTGGAGCTTTTTTATGTCGATCTATGTTGGCAATCTTTCTTACGAAGTGATGCAAGACAATCTCAGCGAAATCTTTGCTGAGCATGGAACGGTCAAGCGAGTTCAATTACCGACTGATCGGGAGACTGGGCGGGTTCGAGGCTTTGCGTTTGTTGAAATGGCGACTGAGGCAGAAGAGGAAGCTGCGATCGAAGCGCTTAATGGAGCAGAGTGGATGGGGCGCGATTTGACCGTCAATAAAGCGAAACCGCGTGAAGAGAAAGGTTCTTCCGGTGGATATTCCCGACGCTAATTTGGGTTCAGCAAGAATTTAGCACCATTCCTAAAGTCTTACAGACAAATCTATAACGTCTACCTTTCGCGATCGCTGATCCTATTTTGCGATTTTGCGATCGTCAGTTTTTACTTATCCTGGAGAACAAATGAATACCAAAGAAATTCTGAGTCGGTATGCAGTGGGACAACGGGATTTCCGAAATCTGAACCTAATTGCGGTCAATTTCAGAAATGTAAATCTTGCAGGTATCAATCTCAGTGGGGCGAATTTAACTAAGGCAAACCTGACTCAGGCTAACTTAAGTTACGCCAATCTTACAGGTGCAATTCTAACTGGGGCGACGTTAACCGAAACGAAGTTTACTAGAGCAAACCTCACGGGGGCTAATTTAAGCGACACCAACTTAGGTGAAGCCAATTTGAGCCAAACCCATCTCAGAGGGGCAATCTTACCCACCGGAACTAATCCTCGTACACTCTCAAATCGTCTTAAAGCACCACAGGTTCAAAAACTGACGGTCTAGAAACGCGCATTCTTAGTAACCTGCATTACCCAAGAGACTTAATCCTGTGTTTGATAAATTTACAGAGAGAACTATCAAAGTTGTGAATGCGGCGCAAGGTGAAGCCCGTCGTCTTGAACATAACTATGTTGGCACAGAGCAGCTTTTACTCGGTTTAATTGCGACTCGACCGAGCATTGCTGCACAAGTGTTGGCTGATCTAGATGTCACTTTGGAGGAAGCACAAGAGCAGGTGCAGGCAGTGATTGGTCGAGGGACTGGATTGTCGCGTGCTGAGATACCTTTTACTCCCCGCAGTCGGCGTGTCTTAGAACAGTCCTTACAGGAGGCAGAGCGACTAGGGTATGGTCGAGTAGAGCCAGAACACTTGTTGCTTGCGATCGTGCAAGATGATGCAGGACTAGCCACTCAGATTTTAGAACGGTTAGGTGTGGAGCGGACTGAGGTTCGGATTAATGTGCTGCAAGCCATCTCTGAAGCGAAGCCAATTCTACAAGGTAACAGTTCCGGTCGCAAGACTACGCCGATTTTGAATGAGTTCGGCGCGAACTTGACTGAACTAGCGGCGTTGGGAAAGCTTGATCCGGTGATCGGTCGGACTCAGGAAGTAGAACGGATGATTCAGATTCTGGGTCGCCGTACGAAGAACAATCCGATTTTGATTGGCGAACCGGGTGTCGGAAAGACTGCTTTAGCAGAGGGACTGGCGCAGCGCATTGTCGATCGAGATGTGCCCGAATCGCTCCAGGATCAGCAAGTTCTAACATTGAATATCGGGACATTGCTAGCGGGAACGAAGTATCGAGGTGAATTTGAGGAACGCCTCAAAACCATCATGAAGGAAGTTCGCGCATCAGGAAACATCATTTTAGTAATCGATGAAGTTCACACCCTGCTAGGGTCAGGTTCTACTCAAGGGTCGCTTGATGCTGCGAATATTCTGAAACCTGCTCTGGCGCGAGGCGAACTCCGCTGTATCGGAGCGACGACACTCGATGAATATCGTCAGTATTTTGAGCAAGATGCGGCACTTGAGCGGCGATTTCAACCTGTGATGATTGATGAACCCAGTGTTGAAGAGACAATTTTGATCCTACAGGGGTTACGCAGTCGCTACGAGCAGCACCATCGATTAGAAATTTCGGATTTGGCGCTAGAAGCGGCGGCGAAACTTGCCGATCGATACATTCCTGATCGATTGCTTCCAGATAAAGCGATCGATTTGATTGATGAAGCGGGATCTCGCGCTCGAATTCTTCATGGCAAACAGTTCACACTCGATAAAAGCTTGAGTGCAAGATTCAAACAGATTTTGCTTACTAAAGCCAGCGCGATCGCACAACAGGACTTTAGACGCGCTGGTGAAGTGCGATCAAGCGAACTGACATTGCAAGCAGAAGTTCAGACTGAGACTCCAGCGTTTGGCTCCTCAATTGTGGTGAATGAGGTCGATATTGCTGAGATCGTCTCAGCTTGGACGGGTGTTCCGGTGAACAAAGTCACCGAAGCAGAGTCAGAACAGTTGATGCAGATGGAAGCAGTTTTACATCAACGACTGATTGGACAAGAGGAAGCGGTAAATGCGATCGCACGCGCGACTCGACGGGCAAGAGTGGGGTTGAGCAATCCGAATCGCCCGATCGCCTCGTTTATTTTCTCAGGTCCCACAGGAGTTGGCAAAACCGAATTAGTCAAAGCATTAGCCGCCTGCTTTTTTGGCTCTGAATCAGCAATGATTCGGCTCGATATGTCTGAATTTATGGAGCGCCATACCGTTTCTAAGCTGATTGGTTCTCCACCGGGATATGTCGGCTATAGCGAAGGCGGGCAGTTAACCGAAGCCGTTCGACGCAAGCCTTACACGGTTGTCTTATTTGACGAAATCGAAAAAGCGCATCCTGATGTGTTTAATTTACTGTTGCAAATTCTAGAAGATGGTCGCCTCACCGATGCAAAAGGGCGGGTCGTGAATTTTAAGAATACTTTGCTCGTGATGACCTCGAATGTTGGCTCTAAGGTGATTCAGAAAGGAGGTAGTGGACTCGGCTTTGAACTATCGACGAATGTTCTAGAAGCCTCTTATCAACGCACTGTAACGCTAGTCAATGAAGAACTGAAGCAGTGTTTTCGTCCAGAATTTTTGAATCGGTTAGATGACATCATTGTGTTCCGACAATTGACACATGACGAAATCAAACAAATTGCGAATCTTTTACTGAATGAATTCTCAGACCGTTTATTAGAACAGGGCATCAAACTGGAAGTCAGCGATCGCGTTAAAGATCGCCTCGTCGAAGCAGGCTATCATCCAGAGCAAGGCGCACGTCCGTTGCGACGAGCCATCACTCGTCTCCTCGAAGATAGTTTGGCTGAGGCAATTCTCTCTGGTCGAGTCAAGCCTGGTGATTCTGCAAAAGTTGATTTAGATGAGCAGGGGCAGCTCAAGATTGTTTAAAGAATTCAGCCGATCGAACGAGATAGTAACGAAATCAAACATCTAATGTTTCTAGGAGGGTACGCTTTGAGTTTTAATAAAACTCTTTTGCTTTATGGTCAAACGTTCACTTCAGGCATCGCCAACTGGCATTCAACAGGCTAAACGTGCATTTGCAATCAAAGGCTGGACGCAGGAAAACTTGGCGGGAGAAGTGAACTTAAAGACCCGTCAACCCATCTGGCGCTTTTTCACCGGGCAACCTGTCGATCGCCAGATCTTCCTGGAAGTTTGTTCGATTTTAGATTTGGATTGGCGCGAGATTGCGCTTGATCCCCCTGTAGATTTTCCAGCACCGGGCGGACGAACAAAAGCAGCCCCTGTAGATGTGGATAGTCTGGTACAGGAAGTGCGATCGCAGCATCAAGACACGATTCAAAATCAGTGCGGCATCTTGCAGTTACTTGATATCAATCGTCCCGTTAGCATTGATGACATCTATGTGGATGTCAATATTTTAGAAGAAATTGCAAGCCAACAATGGTTCGAGATCGCTGAACTCCAGAACTTAGAACTGACTGAGTTCGATCGCGTGGGCTTAGGAGCTGTCGAGCAAAAGCAAATTCCAGGAATGCAGGCAGTCGAAACCTATTCAAAGCTGAGAGTTTTGGGAAAACCGGGAGTTGGCAAAACCACTTTTCTGCAACATCTAGCGATTCAATGCAGTCGGGGAGAATTTGCTACCGATCGAGTACCGCTCTTTATGGTGACGAGAGAGTTTGCAGAAGAATCGAGAAACAGCGGCAATTTTAGCCTTTTTAATTATATTTGCGCTTGCTTTGTTCCTTCTGGCATTTCAGACTCCGCAGTGATTGAAACATTGCTGCAATCGGGTCGAGTTTTACTGTTAATGGATGGTATCGATGAACTGCTGAATCAGGATAGTGCATCAGTTCTCCGAGAAATTCGCCAATTCTCAGACAAGTATCATCGTAATCAATTTGTGGTCTCCTGTCGTACAGCAGTTCAAAGGCTGCAACTTCGAGGCTTCACCGATGTTGAGATTGCACCGTTCACCCAAGCGCAAATTACAACATTCGCACAAAAGTGGTTCGCCGTATTCAGCAGAACAATGCCGCGATTAGCGCAGAGCGCAACTCCGAAGGAACCGCAGCAAAATCAGTCTGTTGAGTTTATGCAGAAACTAGACTTACCGGAGAACTGGCAGTTTCGCCAACTGGTTGTGACCCCTTTGTTTCTGCACCTTGCCTGCTGGGTGTTTCATGGTCAAGAAAAATTTCCAACAAAGCGGACTGACTTTTACAAACAAGGACTCGATCTGCTGCTGGGGAAGTGGGATGAAGCCAGAGGAGTCGAACGCGATGATGCTTACCGAGGTTTTTTATTACCTCAGAAGCTCAGATTACTGAGTCAATTAGCTGCCGTCACTTTTGAACAAGGACAATATTTTTTTGAACAACGTATCATTGAACAATACATCGGAGACTATCTACGAAACTTACCGGATGCGTCGTTAGAACCTGAAGAACTGCAACTTGAAAGCGAAGCGATACTAAAAGCGATCGAGGCACAGCACGGACTCTTAATTGAACGGGCACGAGGCATTTTTTCATTCTCCTACTTGGCGTTTCAAGAATACTTCACGGCTCGAAAAATTGTCGCGAGTCATAATCTACGAGCATTAGAGCAAGCATTAGGAGGATTGGTGAGTCACATTACCGATCCTCACTGGCGCGAAGTGTTCTTGTTAACGGCTGCGATGTTGCGAAGTGCAGATTCACTTGTGCAGTTGATGAAACAACAAATTGATGCGCTAGTGGCTCAAGATCCCTATCTGCAAGATTTTCTAGTGTGGGTCAGCCAAAAATCTCAAACTATTCCAATCGAACCGAAAGTTGCAACCACTCGCGCATTTTACCTTGCGCTTGCCCAAGCTCCACATACGTCAGAACAGTTTGCCTTAGCCAGCACTCTAGATCAGGGAATATTTTTAGATGCGGCATTAGAGAACTTGCTGCTGGAGTTTGCCACCGACCAGAGCCAGGATTTTGCCTACATCAATGCGTGTAGCGAAGCGCTCAACAATATTCTAGTGATGGTTCTGGATGCTGGATTCTACAAATCTCTGCAACAGTTAAGAGATCAGTTACCTGCTCCAAGCCAAAACCGAGAACGGCTTCAGGACTGGTGGCAGACAAACTATCCGGCTTGGATAGCACAGTTACGCAGTACGATCGCGCATTATCGCAACATTCAGCATCCCTGGCAGTTTAGCCCTGAGCAACAGCAAGTCCTACAACGGTACTACGATGCCAACCAACTTTTGATTGATTGCTTGAATAGCAACTGTGAAGTCACAACTGCAATTCGACAAGAGATTGAGGCAACGTTGCTTTTACCTCAGAAAGAGTTAGAAGATCGAGAATGGCAAGGGGAATAAATTGTACCGAAATCAAACAATACATACATGAAATCAAACATCACTGTGTCAAGGTGGGGGTAAAAGAAAAGGAATTTAACCATGAGTGTGATTCAGAAATTAATCGTGAATGCCGATGCAGAGTGCCGCTATCTTACGCCGGGAGAAATGGAGCAGATCAAAGGCTTTATGATGAGCAGCGATCGTCGATTGCGATTGGTCAAAACCTTAACCGAAAGCCGCGATCGCATTATTAAACAAGCCGCGAGTCAATTGTTTCAGCGTCGTCCCAATTTAGTCTCTCCCGGTGGCAACGCTTATGGTAAGGAAATGACCGCAACCTGCCTGCGAGATATGGATTACTACCTGCGCTTAATCACTTACAGCGTCGCGGCTGGAGAAGCGACTCCGCTTGAAGACATTGGATTGATTGGAGTACGCCAGATGTACAATTCCCTCGGTACACCGCTTGAGGGCGTTGCTGAGAGTGTTCGTGCGATGAAAGCAATGACGACTTCCCTCATGTCATCAGAAGAAGCAAGGGAAGTCGGTGCTTATTTTGACTACTTGATTGCTGGACTATTGTAATTTAGGCTTTCATCCGCCCTTTGGTAGAGGTTTAGGTAACGATTTGTTTCGTAATCCATCAATTCAACTGAAAAGTCAAGCATCACCCATTTAGAAATGTCTTGAAAGCGATGTTGTGTTTTTACGAGACTTCTATTGCGAGACTGTTACTATGTTGAACTCGAACAAACTTCTGAACCCTGAAATTCTCAAAAATGTCCCGATTCTGATTGTGGATAACGATCGAGACAATAGAGATTTTTATGCTTTTTTGCTTGAAAGCTATGGTGCACGAGTCGCAACAACAGGTTCAGTCGAAGGCGGATTAGCATTACTCAACAAGTCACTCCCTAGAATTTTGATTTGCGAGATGAGGTTTCCAGGTGAAAGTGTTTATCCACTTATTCGACGCGCTAAATATCTTGCGCTCAAGAGTGGCAGCACCACCTCAGTCTTAATTACTTCAACTTGTCCGATCGCAGAATTTACTCACCAACCAGGATTCAAGGCTGAAGCGTATTTACTCAAGCCCGTGAAGTTAGATGATTTTGTGAATGAGGTTTGGAACCTTACACAAGGGTCAAGAATTTCCGAAGTCAGCTGGCTCAGTTAAAACATTGAAGAAAAATAATATGTCTGCTTCTTTAGCTCAAGGTGTTTTGGTCACAATCATCAGCGAAGCTGTTTTGCAGGAGAGGCTAATCCGTCTGCTCTCAAAACTAGGAGTGTCTGGCTATACGATCATGGTGGCGGAAGTCATGGTAAAAGAATGGGAGACATCGCAGGGTACAACACCAACACTGAACTCAAAACGATCGTCACCTCAGAAGTTTCTGACCAATTACTAGAAGATCTGAAGCAATATCAATCAACTCATGCTCTGATTGCATTTCGTAAAACAGTAGAAGGATTATTTGATTGAATCGATAGATTAGCTCTATCGTTAGAGAGACTCATCCATTACGCACTAAGTCGTAAGTCGTAAAAGATGGCTGAAGCAACAATTCAAACACGAACTCAAACACCAGGCTGACAGACTTGAGTTGTTGGCGTAATCAGCGTTAGCAATTAACAAGTAAAAGGTGGAATTCATGGCTGATATCGTTGATACTGCTGTCAAAACTGGTTCTTTCAATACTCTAGCTGCTGCTCTCAAAGCTGCGGGTCTAGTCGAAACTCTCAAAGGTGCAGGTCCATTCACAGTGTTTGCACCCACAGATGAGGCGTTTGCCAAATTACCAGAAGGCACTGTAGATGGATTGCTAAAAGACATTCCGCAACTCAAGAAAATCCTCACGTATCATGTCGTTTCTGGTAAAGTCATGGCGGCTGATGTGACTAAGCTGAAGTCAGCGAAAACAGTTCAAGGTTCAGACGTAAAAATTGATGCCTCGAACGGAGTTAAGATCAATGACTCTCAGGTAACAGCCCCCGATGTGGCGGCAGACAATGGTGTCATTCACATCATCGATACGGTACTTATCCCTGCGTAAGCAAATGTTGAGGAGTAAACATCCAGAGATTCAGTCATAGTAGCTGAATTACTTTCAGCTCTCACCTTTGTCTTCACGTAACCAGGTGAGAGTTTTCTATCCATTCAATCACTCTAGAACTACGACTTCACGTTGCCTAGTCAGTTGGCTCACAGTTTTTATCTTAACTAGGGTTATCAGAGGTCAGTATGAATTCATCGATCGAACTCACGCTAGAGCAAGAATTCAGTCTCAGAGATTTCACCGATCAAGTTCATCAGATGCCCCGTGAGCAAGCTCAAGCATTTCTGATTGTGCAGTATCGGCTTATGCTAGTTCAGAAAACGATGTATTTAGGGCTTCTAAGGCAGGAATGGAAATTGGAGCCAACTCTCACTAATGGTTAAGCCAGGACGGAAGATATGAATGCTCAAGAAATTGTAGAGCTCTATGCAACAGGACAACGAGATTTTAGCCATGTCAAGCTTGTTCAAGCCTGCTTGACAGAGGCAAAGCTGGTTGGGGCAAAGCTAATTGGAGCTGAGTTAGTGGGTGCCGATCTACGCGGAGCTGACCTAACTGAGGCTCATCTTATACCAAATTGAAAAAAGGAAGCGACAAATGAGAGACTGAGTTCTACCGTGTGGAGAAAAATGACAATGGCAGGTGTGACCCGCATCGAAATCCGAGAAACCGCAGTAGAACT
>NZ_JAMPLJ010000030.1:0-15241 GCF_039962505.1 Leptolyngbya sp. DQ-M1 | reverse complement strand
ACATTGCGTTAATCTCCGTCTTTCGCTTTCCAGGCAATCGCTTTACTTGGCTGGGGCGTGGGTAATTTGAGAGAAATTAAGGCGGCAGCTAGAACAAACACTGCCGAAGTCCACAGGCAACCGATCAGCCCAAAGCTTTGATAGATTAGCCCTGATAAAACGGTTCCTGCTAATCGCCCTCCAGAGTTTGCCATGTAGTAAAAGCCAACGTTCAGGGCTACTTTGTCATCATCGGTATACGCCAGAACCAAGTAAGAATGAACGGCTGAATTGAAGGCAAAAACGACACCAAAAATCATCAATCCACCGACGATCGCATAGTTTGGATTCACTCCAGCCGCTAGCGCGATCGCAATCAATACAGGCACGATCGTTAAGGCCAATGTCCAAAACCGAATCGTGCTGGTCGAGGGCGGGCGACCTGATCCAAATCGTTTGATCAAGGTCGGTGCAGAGGATTGAATGATGCCATAGCCAATCACCCACATTGCCATGAATCCGCCAACCTGGTAGAACGACCACCCCAGCGGCCCGCGCAGAAACACAGGTAAGCCCACCACAAACCAAACATCACGAGAGCCAAACAGAAAGAATCGTGCAGCTGACAGAACGTTGATTTCGCGACTCTTGGAAAATAGCTGCGTGAACTTCACCTTGCCCTTAATTTTGCCCATGCCACTCGGCAGCAACAATCCGGTGAACATCAACACAAACAGTCCACCTGCCATTAGCCATAGGGAATGCACAAAGCCGATCGAAGCCAGTAATGCGGCTCCTAAGAAAAACCCTGCCCCTTTGAGCGCATTTTTCGATCCGGTGAGAATTGCAACCCATTTGAAGAGCGAGGATTGGGCATCTTGGGGGACGACTAACCGAATTGCACTTTTGGAACTGAGCTTAGTCAAATCTTTCGCAATTCCGGAAAATGCCTGAGACATCATGACGTAAGAGATCGCAAACCACTGTGCCCAACTGCGATCGAGAAACGACAACATCATCAGCGCGAAGATTTGCAGTCCAATCCCAGTGTAAAGCGTCGCTTTTAGACCTAGCCGAGAGCCAATCCAACCCCCAAAGAAATTCGTGACCACGCCAAACACTTCGTAAAACAAGAATAGGAATGCAACTTGTAAAGACGAGTAACCAATTTCATAAAAATAGAGCAGCACTAACAGTCTGAGCGCACCATCGGTAATCGTAAAGCCCCAGTAAGCAAGCGTTACGAGAATATAGTTTTTGAGATTGGCATTAGATGCGGTTGTAGAGGACATAAGGTTAGTTCAGACTCAGTGCAACTTTTCGAGCGAGTTCAACCATGCGGTTCGAGTAGCCCCATTCGTTGTCGTACCACGCCAGGATTTTCACCTGTGTTTGATCGACAACCATTGTCGAGAGAGCATCAATGATCGAGGAGCGGGGATCGTCTTTGTAATCGATCGATACGAGTGGACGTTCTTCGTATCCCAAAATGCCTTTTAACGCGCCTTCCGAGGCTTCTTTTAGGAGTTGATTCACTTCTGCGATCGTGGTAGGTCTTTCCACTTCAAACACACAATCGGTCAGCGACGCATTGAGTAATGGCACTCGAACGGCTAAACCATTGAGCTTGCCATTAAGTTCAGGGTAGATAAGCCCGATCGCCGTTGCTGACCCTGTTGTCGTCGGGATGAGCGATAGGCTGGTTGCTCTTGCTCGACGCAAATCTTTGTGAGGGGCATCGACGATCGTTTGAGTGTTCGTATTGTCGTGAATCGTCGTAATGATGCCATGCTTGATGCCTAACCCTTCATGGATCACTTTCACAACGGGAGCTAGACAGTTTGTAGTACAAGAAGCCGCCGTCAGCAGGTGATGTTCGTTGGGCTGATACAGATGATCATTGATGCCCATAACAATGTTGAGTGCGCCTTGTTTGACTGGAGCCGCCACAATCACCTTTTTCACACCACGCTTGAAATAGGGATCGAGCGTTTCCGGGGTGCGAAACTTGCCAGAGCATTCTAGAACAATGTCAACGCCGTAATCTTCCCAGGGCACATCGCCAGGTTTAGCAGATTCGCTGAACGTGACGGGTTTGCCATCGATCAGAATGCGATCGTCTCCAGCTTCCACGTCCGGTGTCCAACGCCCATGTACCGAGTCGAATTTCAGCAGATGAGCTGCCGTTTCTGCACCACCTTTCACTTCATTGATGTGAACAAACTCGAATTCTGACCACCCCCAAGCGGCGCGAAAATCTAGTCGTCCAATCCGCCCGAACCCATTGATTCCAACCCGTATAGTCATGGCTTTATTTTGAGAAATTGCAGATTCATATCAAATTAATTTGATATGAATCTCACTATAGATCAAACGGGTGCTGAAATACAGCAATTTTCTAGATAATCCTCTAAAAAAAATTGATACGTTTTTGAGAAACTACACCAGCGCTCGATTAAGGCAGACTTTAGAACACGGCTTGCTTCCGTAACAGTTCAGCGATCGTTAAGTCAGGCTGAGGCAATCCCTCAAACACTGTCCCAACCTTACCCTGATAGAAATGGAGGTTGGTCAATCGATATCCCTCATCCGGTAAGGGAATGTAGCCGACTTGTGTGACTAGATTCTTAGCATTCTTGAGATAGTACTCAACAAAAGCTTGGAGTTCTGGCTTCTGTTGGGCTGCGGTGATATTGACGTAGATGAACAAAGGGCGAGAGAACGGGCGATACTGCACTTTTTCAACCGCTTCGCGGGACGGTAAAATTGCCCCTCTACCTTTTCTGTCATCTATTGCCAAGGCTTTTAGTTCATTTTGCTTCGCTTCATAGTAGGAAAGCCCAAAGTAGCCGAGTGCATCTGGATCTTTGCTCACACCCACAACTAACTCGTTGTCATCTTCACTCGCGGTATAGTCTGTTCGGCCGTGATGTCTTTTGCCCACGTGTTCTGAGGATTAACTGCGATCGTGAGCGCATCAAACGCGATCGGTAGTTCATAGAATCGGACTCCTGCTTTTCCACAAGCCTGCATTTCTGCTTTCAGAATCGGGCGAGAGGCATTATTAATATCGGTTTGACCCGCGCAGAATTTTTTAAAGCCGCCCCCTGTGCCAGAAAACTGAATCTCAATCTGACCTGCTTTGTCACCCTTTGCTTGACGGTACTCTTTCACTATCAATCGGGAGATCGGAAACACGGTACTCGATCCATCAATCTTAATGCCCGGATAGGAAGGAATCGCTGGATTGGTAATATCTTGAGGTGCAGTCGTGGCTTGGAATGGGTTAGAGTTAGCGGTTGGATTCGAGGTGCAACCTGAAATCCCAAGGGTCAATACGACGCAAGTGCCTAGCAGGCGTTTAAAGGGAATGGATGTTTGAAGGGTCATAGTGCATCCACCATTGGTTGAATGAGGAATGCACTCATCATTTCAAAAAATCTTGATGGTTTCAAGTGTTCTGCAAAACATTCGACATTATATGAAGGAATTGATGGACTATTCCTCATCCCGACATTTCCGCACGGGAAGAACCGGGCTAAAGCGGCGGAATTCCGCGAGATACTGCTCTAGCACGATAAATTGTGTCAGATTCAGGCTGTAGTAAATCCAGCGTCCCTCTTGCCGTGCCTGAACCAGTTGTGCCTCTTTCAGAGTCTTGAGATGAAAGGAGAGTTTCGATTGGCTTACGTCTAACGCCTCGCACAGATCGCAAACACACAGTTCACGATCGCGCAAGAGATCCAACACTTGAACGCGCAAGGGATCAGACAGCGCGTGAAAGCCCGCAACAATAATATTTGATGAAACATCAGCAGTTTTTGGCATCAACTTTTCTTAAAAGGATGAGGTAAGTACCTTCAGTTTAATGTGCCATTTCATCAAACGGGAAGTACCGGAGTGACAATTAAGCGATCGCCTCGTACTAAAATCGACCGGTACTCTAGACACAGCAAGCAGTTGGCTCGCTTGCTGTGTCCTTAAAGGTTGCTGCATCACTTCACACAGAGTATCCAAGCTCAGCTTGGGTGCGACCTTTTCTACTAATCCTGTATGAGTCGTCGATATCGAGCTTCGATTAGAGAGTAAATGCTATAAGCAATCAAACCCAAGGCCACAATTCCTAAAATCCAAGTCCCATAAGGCTGCTGGGCTAGGACGGCTAATGCTTCCCCTAGTCCTCTAACCTCAGTTGCATCAGACTGCCAAGCCGCAATGATCACAAACAGTCCAATCACACAAAAAACTACGCCCCGTGCGGCAGTGCCAAATTGTCCGACTCGCTTTGCCCATTTGCGCTCCGATAACCGCATCTGATCTAGCTTAAAATGACGCTGAAATTTTGCCGTATACGCCTGATAAAAGTGCGATAAGCCGACTCCCACTACGATCGTACCTGCCAAGCCAACTAGCCATTGTCCTAACGGTTGAGCCAGCACAAGTTCTGTCCAATCTTGGGATGCTTTTCCGTCTGCTCCGCCTGTTCCTAGAATCAGATTAAGAGCAGTCAGCGCCAGTCCTGAATAGGCGATCGCGCTAAACAAATATCCAATTCGTTTAACAATCCGTTTTGCAGAATGGGAACTGCCCTCGTGTTCTGGATCAAAGATTGCTTGGGCAAACCGCCACAATACATAACCGACAATGCCGATCGCAACGAGACTTAGAAGCAGCTTGCCAAACGGCTGCACCACGATCTCTTGCAATGCCCCACTCGTGTCGGTGGTTCGTCCTCCCGCACCAATCGCAGCTTGTGCTGCTAACAATCCCACAACAAAATAAACAATTCCTTTAGCAGTGTAGCCAAGCCGAGCAAGCTTTTCAAATCCAGGATGATGCAGGGTTTGCTGTGCAGATTGCTTCAGTGGAGGAGGAAGATCAGGGCGAGTCATAGAGCGTAAAGTAAGACTGCCCCTACAGTGAGACGCTTGATTAGTCAGTGCATCTATCGGAGTAGGTAACTTCGGCGAACACGAGGCTGTAGCTGGGCACAATTTCTGGGCACAATTTTTTGAGCAATTCTTGTTTCCAAGCAAGGTTGGAAACATCATTGACAGCGTTTCTCTAGTGGCAACCCTCAATCATGCTGAAGTTGCTCGATACGAGGATTAGGCGATCGCGGCTCAAACAAATGATTCTATAGAGGGTCGTTGGTCAAAATTCTCTGAATTACTGGGTGAAAAGTTCAGACATTTTAAGGAGGTTCAAATGCAAACTCCCGCCGTTGTTGAAAGCGATTCTTTGTCCCACAAGCTAGAGCAGATTGGCAAGATTCTGCGGAAGGCATCATCGTTTTGATTGGCTTGTTTGTCACATTGCTTGTTTGTCACATTGTCGATCGTCATCCCAACGCTCAAAGCAAGTGATCTCGTTCAACCGTACACACATCCCGTGAGCGTTTGAAACTTATTGATTATGAGTCTCAGTAAATGATGAAATTATTTTATCAAGCTATTGATAGTTAATATCAATAGCTTTAATTAAGAAATGTTACTAAGAAAATAGAATAATTCTGTAAAATCCACAAGATATGGGTTTTAGAGTCAAGCCTACGAATGAGCAATGCAACTAATGAAACTTAATAGAAACTATTTCTATAACTACTTCTATTAAGTGTGGTACGATTCTTCTTAATCTTATTGACTATAAGTCTCAAAAAGAGAAGATCAAATCGAGAACGATTGTATTGACTGGAGAAACAGTAAGAATGTCCAGAATTGGTTTATTTCGGGGGACTCAGACCGGCAATACTCAAACGATCGCAGAAGCGATTCAGCTTGATGTGTTGTGGCTCAGTTCGAGTCCGAGCTTAAAAATCTTCGATCGTGCTTTGCTGCAAGAGCTATCCCAGCAAGTCCGGATTGGACTCTGGGAATATCAACAAACGCAGGATGAAGCAAGCTGCCTCGATCGAGCAGTTGAGCTTTTACATGAATATTTGCAGACCTTCGATCGTTCGATTCATCTCGCAGGTCATGGAATGGGCGGAGTGATTGGGCTGACTTATGCCCGTCGGCATCCAGAAAAAGTACGATCGTTAACCTTACTAGCAGTCGGAGCACAGCCTGCAACTACTTGGCAAGCTTACTACTACATTCAACGTCAAATGCTGCCTTATAGTCAAACGCAGATCTTAGCTCAATCAGTTCGGAGCCTATTTGGTAATCACCTTCCGTATCCACTGAAACACATGGTGACACTGTTCGCAAGGGACTTAGATGAATCACCCTCAATCCACTCATTGTTTAAACTCTCAACGTTACCAAGAGGAGGAGTATCAGTTCCATTAATGATCTGCGGAAGTAAGACTGATCCGTTAATCTCACTCCCAAATCTGTACGAGTGGATCGATGAGTTTAAACCAGGAGACATGATTTGGACAGCACCGATCGGATCGCACTTCTTTCATCACTGTCAAGCCCAAGCAACGAGTCAAGAAATTCAGAAATTTTGGCGGTGTGTTGGAGCGAGATTGCAAGCAATGGAACGAAAAGTCGCTGTGCGATCGACATAAATTGAGATACCGCAATCCAGTAGCAGTAATGTCCTATTCTCACGATCCTTGACGTTTGCGAATCAAAAGGTAGAGAAAGAAAGGAGCACCGATCGCAGCCGTCACGACTCCACAAGGAAGCTCAATCGGAGCAAACGCAGCTCTACCGACAAAATCAGCCAAAACAACAATCACGCCCCCTATTAAGGCAGAAATCGGCAGTAGCCCTTCATGTCGACTCCCAACAATCTGTCGTCCTAAATGAGGAGCAATTAGCCCAACAAATCCGATCGATCCTGCTGTCGCCACTGCTGCTCCCGCCAAAGCAACCGCAACAATCACCAGTAATCCTCGATGCCATTCCACCCGGCTCCCTAGCCCTTTCGCAATGTCTTCTCCTAAGTTCAATACATTCAGATGTCTTGCCAAGCCAAACGCGATCGGGACAAAGATAACGAGCCACGGAAGTAGCGCGATCGCTTGTTCCCAGGTACGACCGTAAACGCTCCCTGCTAACCAGACTAAAGCTTGACTCACATCATGGATTGAGCCAAAAGTAATCAGTAAACTCGTGAATGCGCTTGCGATCGCAGATAGTCCAATTCCCATCAAAATCAGTAAAATTGGAGAACTTCCCCGATTCCAGGCTAATCCGTAGATTAAGGCTGCCATCAGTGCTGCACCCGTAAATGCAGAAAACGGCAGGGCATAGACTGGCGCACTTGGAAACAAAACAATTACAGAGACAGCAGCTAAACTTGCTCCAGTATTGATGCCAATAATGCTTGGGTCAGCCAGTGGATTGCGCGTTAGCCCTTGAAAGATTGCACCGGAGATAGCAAGAGCAACCCCAACCATGAAAGCAACTAATGTTCGGGGCAACCGTAGGGTGTGAATCACAAATGCATGATCTGGATTGCCTGTATTGATGCCAAACAAGGTTTTGACAATATCTAGAACTGCGATCGGGTATTCCCCTCGTCCCACATTAAGAACAATCGCCGCCAAGCCAAGTGCTAAGAGCAGAGCTGCAATCGCGGGCACTCGTTGATCGAGGCGAAACGATAGCACCGGAGAACGCCAATCGCTCATTTTTTCACCTTCACTTTTGCAAGATAGACAAAGAACGGTGCACCCACGATTGCAGTCATCACACCCACTGGTAGTTCTTGGGGTTTCAACACAACTCGCGCTGCAATGTCTGAGAGTAACAATAAAATTGCGCCTGCGATCGCGGAATACGGCAAGATCCAACGATAGTCTGTTTTGATGAAGAAGCGCACCATATGAGGAACCACTAAGCCGACAAAGCCGATGGGGCCTGCGATCGCAACTGAACTTCCTGCCAAGAGAACCACACTCGTCGCCGCTAATAGCTTTACCCAAATGGTTTGCTGACCTAAGCTCGTCGCAATGTCTTCCCCTAAGCTAATCGTCGTGATCTGTCTACCTAATAGAAATGCTAGAACTAATCCTGTGCCTAGAAACGGGAGCACTTGCAGAAATAGTTCAAAATCCCGTCCTGCTAGTGATCCCGCTAACCAGAAGCGAATCTCTTCAAGCGTCCGTTGACTCACAATCAGAACCGCAGTCGTGATCGAAGAAATCAATGCGGTCATTGCTGCACCCGCAACAGTAAGATTCAAGGGAGTTGCACCACCGCGTCCGAGAGCACCGAGCAAGTAGACAAGTACGGCAGCGATCGCGGCTCCCAAAAATGCCACCCCTGCGTAAATCGTCAGCGACGAACTCCCAAAAATAAACAATGTGATCACAACTGCTAGAGCGCCGCCAGCTTCAATTCCTAAGATTCCAGTTTCTGCTAGTGGATTGCGGGTTAAGCCCTGCATTAATGCACCAGAAACAGCAAGAGCCGCACCCACTGACATTGCGATGAGCGATCGCGGCAATCTGATCGTTTGAATCACTAGATGATCAAACGAGTAATCGAAAGTCGTGAAGGATTCCAGAATCGTTCGCAGTGGAATATCTCTCGCGCCAAGCGTGACACTGTAAATTAGAACAATTAGCAGGACGATCGCACCCAAACCAAGTCCTAATAAAGATAGTAGCGGTTGTTTGAAGGCTTTAGATGAGGCAGAAGTCATTGCAAGAGGGACTCTTAATGCAAATAAGTCCTAATTGTACTGGGTTATGTGTAAAAGGCAACGGCTGATCAAAAGTATCATTCGAGCTAAGTGAGATCATGGACTGGGTTGTAAAGCGCGATCGCATTTAGAGAGGGCTATACTCTATGGACGATCAAGAATAGTTCTACTTCCGTTCATTTTTGGACGCGATGTTTTGTATAGTTAAAGCTGGCGTGTCGATAGAAGCTCGTTTGTTAGTTCTTCAAAATTTAGGGCGACAAGTTGAAGAGAAGTGGATTTGGAAGCATCTTAATTTCGAGTTGCATCCAGGAGAAAGGTGCGCGATCGCGGGTGCTGCCGGAACCGGAAAGACATTGTTACTAAGAGCGATCGCAGCCCTTGATCCAATTCAAGCCGGAAGTGTTTTATTTCAAGGTAAGAACTTGTCCGATTGGTTTATTCCTCGCTATCGCACTCAAGTTCTTTACCTACATCAACGCCCCGCACTACTAGAAGGAACAGTCGAACAGAACTTACAAGCAATCTATAAAATGTCAGTGCACCAATCACTGAAACCTTATCCTCTTGAGCGCGATCGCATCCTGAAGTATCTATCGAGCTTAGGACGATCCGCAGATTTTCTCAACCGCCCCATTCATGCCCTTTCAGGCGGAGAATCTCAGATTGCAGCTTTTCTGCGTGCCTTGCTGTGTTCTCCGACTGTGTTGTTATTTGATGAACCGACCGCTTCCCTCGATGCACAGACTGAGCAACAATTCGAGCAGCTTGTACAATTTTGGCAACAGGAAGACCCAATGCGATCGTATTTCTGGACAAGCCATGATCCAGAGCAACTAAGCCGAATGACCGATCGCAGATTGAGGCTCGATCGTTTGTAGCAGGGGGATATTTACAGTACACTTGACCTTATTGTTTTTCGCACAATGTAATGCGACGCGATCCGCTGTTTTACAAGCTCTTTCAACGTTCTCCCGACTTGCTCTTTGATCTGATTGGGAATAAGCCCAACAATGCGGCTGATTATCGATTTGAATCAGTCGCCGTTAAGGAGCCAAAGTTTGAGATTGACGGTGTGTTTTTGCTGCCTGAAACCGGAGGGCCTGGAACCGTCTATTTCTGTGAGGTGCAAATGCAGAAAGACGATGAACTGTACGAACGGTTGTTTAGCGAATCGGCATTGTACTTCTACAGGAATAGCGCTCAGTTCTCAGATTGGCAAGCAGTGATTATCTATCCGACTCGCGCAACAGAGCAAAGTAAGCTGTATCCGCATCGTTCTCTGTTAAACGGGGATCAGGTGTATCGAGTGTTTTTGAATGAATTGGGCGATGTGAGATCCTTACCTGTGACTGTGAGCGCACTCGTATTAACAATCTTGAAGGAAGATGAAGCGCCAGAAGTAGCGAGAGGTCTGATTGCACGGGCAGAGATGGAGGACTTCACGGCAACAGAAAGACGAGACATAATAGATATTGTGACCTCAATTCTAGTGTATAAATTTACGAACTTAAGTCGATCGGAGATTAGAGCTATGTTGGGATTAGATTTAACCAAAGAGCCAAGAGCAATTCGGGAAGCTAAGGAAGAAGGACGGGAAGAAGGACGGGAAGAGGTGCGCGGGCAAGAGGCGATCGCCCTGATTACTCGACAGCTAACTCGGCGGTTTGGGCAGGACTTTTCTGAAGAACTACGATCGCAGATTGCAGCCTTATCGTTGCCGTTGCTTGAAGACCTCAGTGAAGCTTTACTTGACTTCTCATCCGTGGCTGACTTAGAAGCTTGGTTAAGAGAACTTCAAGCATAAACCTAACTGCAACGAGAACTGCTTACCTGAGCTGCTAATGACGACTTCTTATGTTCCGATTAATAATGGACAGCTCGCGATCGCAGCCTTACTCATTGTGATTAATGTTGTTTTGTCAATCGCGCTACAACTGCGACTAGAGAAGCAGTTGTGGATTGGGGCAGTTCGGATGACGGTTCAACTTTTGCTGATTGGCTACGTTCTCAAGTGGATTTTTACTCTACAGTCGCCCTGGCTCGTATTAGCTGTAACTTTAATGATGACGATTCTGGCGGGACAATCTGCGATCGCAAGAACTAAACGTCGCTATCGGGGAATCTTTTGGAATTGCTTCATCTCAATCTTTGCCTCCTCAGCCTTGATGATTGGCGTGATTGTAGTTGGGATCATTAGAGTTGAGCCTTGGTATAACCCACAGTATGTGATCCCAATATTAGGTATGATTCTGGGCAATGCACTAACCGGGGCATCCCTTGCACTCGATCGCTTCACTGAAGATTTGATTATTCGACGAGATCAAATTGAAGCTTTGTTAGCGTTAGGTGCGACTCGATGGGAGGCTGCACAGCAAACAATTCAAGAAGCATTAAGAACCGGGATGATTCCTACAATCAATCAAATGATGGTGATGGGAACCGTAAGCTTACCCGGAATGATGACCGGGCAGATTATTGCAGGCGCAAATCCAACTGATGCAGTACGCTATCAGATTGTGTTGATTTTTGCGATCGCAGCCGGAACTGGACTCGCGACGATTGGAATTGTCTTACTTGGATTCCGAACGCTCTTTAACGTACAACATCAACTAAGACTTGATCGATTGCATCTCAGAGAAAAAGCCTAACTACGATCGCGCCTTTGCTTTCTGACTGATAGGAATGCACAGTGGCGTTCCTGAAATTGGATCTGCAAAAATCCGACACTCTAGATTGAACACAGCTTGAGCGAGTTCCTCGGTCATCACAGTCTTAGGATCGCCTGCTGCAAAGATTCTCCCTTCTTTGACTGCAACTAGATAATCTGCATACCGACAAGCTTGATTCAGATCATGCAGCACCATGACGATCGTTCTTCCTTGCTGCTGATTCAGGTTGTATAGCAAATCTAACACTTCAATTTGATGAGCAAGATCCAGAAAGGTAGTAGGTTCATCCAGTAATAAAATATCCGTATCTTGCGCGAGTGCCATCGCAATCCAAGCGCGTTGTCGCTGCCCACCCGAAAGTGTGTCTAGAGCGCGATCGCTAAACCCCACGAGATCTGTTGTTTCTAGTGCCTGTTGCACAATCTTTTCGTCCTGAATAGACCATTGTTGCAGCCAGTTTTGGTAAGGATAGCGTCCTTGAGCTACTAAATCTTTAACCGTCAGTCCTTCAGGCGCGATCGGATTTTGAGGTAACAGTCCTAATTGTTGAGCAACTTCTTTGGTCGATCGCCCGAAGATCGATTTGCTATCTAAATAAACTGCTCCATTCACAGGCTTTAATAGTCTTGCTAGCCCTCGTAGAAGCGTAGATTTCCCGCATCCGTTTGCACCCACCAAGGCGGTAATTTTGCCTGTGGGAATTGCTAGAGTCAGATCCTTAACAATAACTGTCCCATCGTAAGCAAGGGTGAGATTTCGAGTTGCGAGCGCTGCGGGTAAAGACATAAAAGATTGATTCAAAATTGTGGTGAATTTTTCTATTTCTTCTTCGTAGCGATCGCCATCTTGACTCCTTCAATCTTGCGAATTTCATCCATCACCGAAACAATCTGACCATGTTCTACCTTCTCGTCGGCATTGATTACAACAACTGCTTGCCGATTGGCTTGCATGAGTGTTCTAACCCCTGTTTGCAGTTCAGACAACTGAACCGATCGCTTGTTCAGTGCTATTTCTCCGCTAGGCTTAACACTCACCGCAATTCTCGTCTGTTGCTGACTTTTAGAAGTTGCTGCACGAGGCAAGTTTACAGGCAAACCTTCAGAACGAGTCAGAAACAATGTAGAAATAATGAAAAATGTTAGTAACGCAAACACAACATCAATCATTGGAACAATGTTAATCTGTGCTGGAACGTCGTTATCTTCAGAAAACAGCATAGTGATTTGAGCGCAAATAATTAGTAATGTTGTGAAATCCGACCGTCTTCGTAACGACGGCTATAGATTAGCTCGAAACGATTTGCATATTCTTGAATCAAAGCGGTTTGGCGAGTGAAAAAACCTCGAAAGATACCGACTGCAAAAAAGTTAAAAATTGCAACGACTAATCCTGAAGCAGTCGAAACAAGCGCTTCACTGATCCCGCCTGTAACACCAGCAGTTTGACTGCCTCCGACATTTCCAAGATTCAAAGACGCAAATGATACGATCAATCCAGTCACCGTTCCCAACAATCCAAACAAAGGCGACAATCCAACAATCATGTCGAACAGATTCGTAAATCGTTTCATACCAGGAGTTTCAGCCTGTGCCTCCGCCTGCATTGCCAATCGAAACTGTTCAGGCGTAGGACGATCGAGCGACAAAGCAGATAGCAAAATGCGACCCGCAGGGAGATCAATGTTTTTCTTCAGAGTATCGATCGCGCCTGCCACATCGTTTTCCTGATACAACATCAATGTGCGCTGCATCATCTTGGGCTGACGTTTGATGATGCGACCCCAGTAGCGCGATCGCTCAATGATCAACCCGATCGCGGTTACAGAAAATAGCAGCAGTGGAATCATCACTACTCCACCTGCTTTCAAAAGGTTAATCACATCACTCATCACTACAACTCCAACCCAAGTTCACGAAAATTTTTAGCAATCGATCGTACCGAGGTTTCCGACTGAAGAAACAGAAACCCAAACTCATATCAGATGTCAGCGTAAAGCTAATGAAAATGATTGTCAAGTGCTTTTCAAGAGCTGAACTTAAAGCTACACACTAAAAAGTGCTAAAACGTTAGGTTTATACTCAATATTTTCAGCATCGAGCTTCTTCCCAAACTATGAAAATTAGCAATTGACAGATGCCATCTCGAGTATTAGCCTGAGTGAATGGAATCCCCTGATGCAATTAGCTGTCAATAGATTATGAATTTTGCTCCAGAAGTTGCAGAACAACGTCAGAAAGAAGCAACACGACTGAAGCGGTTTTTGCCCCTCAGCTTCACTGGCGCGATCGTCGCGCATCTTCTTTTGATCCCCTTGCTTGCATTGATTTGGAAGCCTGGGGCAGAGGTTGCGATCGCGGAGGACGAAATTGAAATTATTGCTGGGGATCAAGCAGAGGAAGAACCCGACAATGCTGAGTCTACGGCTCAAGATGCAGGAGGAAGCGGTGGTGGCTCTGAGCAGTTTGCACTGCTCAATCCAGAACCAAGCGCTCCTCCCCCCAACTCTGTAGAGGTTGCCCAGGCGATTCTTGAACCTGTCCCTGAACCTATCGTTGAGCCAACTCCGGTTGAAGAACCCGAAGTCGTTGAAAACGATCGTCCCTTTCCAACTCCTAGCCCAACCCCTTCTCCTAGCCCAACCCCTGATCCCAGCCCAACCCCTGATCCCAGTCCTAGTGCTTCTCCTAGTCCTAGCGCTTCTCCTAGTCCTAGCGCTTCTCCAACATCCTCTCCTACCCCAACGGCTTCTCCCAGTCCATTGGCGCAATCTGGCACAAAACCAGAAGGTCAAAACGCTACAGCTCAATCAAACGCAAATCAAACAAACAGTAGTTCGACAAGCGGAACCAGCACTGGAACTGGAAACGGAACTGGAAATGGAGCGGGAAATGGAACTGGAAATGGCATCGGCAATCAAGGCAGTGGAAATGGAATTGGTAACGGCAACGGCAATGGAACTGGAAATGGAGCCGGAGCCGGACAGCAAGGTAAACCACAATCCAACCCATCACCGCAACCTGTTGCGATTCGACAAGCACCCCCCAGAGAAGAGGGCGATCGACCTGCTCAAAGTCGGAGAAAGCGACCTCGATGTAAAGAGAACTGTAATCTTGATGAATACTTGGGGGCAGAAGGGACGGCTCGCTTTGAGTATGATGTAGACAAAGATGGCAATGTGACAAATCTTCGATTGCGGAGATCGAGCGGCAACCCGGAGATCGATCGCAAAGCTGAAGAAGCCCTGAGACGGCGACGATTTGAAGCGTCTGAATCAGGTTTCCAAGGACAACGTATTCGCGTGACTTCTGAACAAGAGGGATCAAGCTTTCAGCGTCAGAATGACGAGCGTCGCCGGCAAGAAGCTGCCCAACGTGCGGAACGAGAAGCCCAGATTGCGGAACAAGAACGTTTGGAGCGGGAACGGATACAGCGTCAAGCCGAGCAAGAGCGTCCGCCTGCATCCGCTACGGAACCTGTTCAACCCAGTCCAACAACGGCTCCTGCACCCGAAGCCCCTGCGGCATCTCCATCGGCTGCACCTACACCTGTGGAGCCTGCACCTGCTCCTGTTGAACCTCCACCAGAGCCTGCACCCGCGCCGGTCGAACCTGCTCCTGTTGAACCCCCAGCAGAACCTACCCCTGTTGAACCTTCACCAGAGCCTACACCCGCGCCGGTCGAGCCTGCACCCGCTCCTGTTGAACCTTCACCAGAGCCTACACCCGCAGACGCTGCTCCTTCTAATCCGTAAAAGCATGAACTTGCCCTCCTTAACCCTTCCTCACGGGGAGAAGAAACTAAGGTTCTTGTTCCCTCTCCTCGTGGGAGAGGGCTAGGGTGAGGGCTGCAACCGCCTAAATCATTCTTCTACTCAGCAACGCCGAAAGCAGCACTGCTAGTGCATTCTCAACTGTTGCAGTAAGTCATCTAGAATTTGTGCTTCAGCTAGTGAACCTCGTAGCATGGTCATGTGTGCATCCATAAAA